>NZ_JALJRK010000040.1 GCF_024519725.1 Microvirga sp. Mcv34
GGCGGCCAGAAGGCCGTCCGCGAAGGGGAAGAAGGCATCGGAGGCGACCACCGAACCCTTCGCGAGGGTCTCAGGGAGGCCTGCGGCCTTGGCCGCCTCGGCGGCCTTCCAGGCGGCGATGCGGGAGGAATCGACCCGGCTCATCTGGCCGGCGCCGACACCGACGGTCGCCAGGTCCCTGGCATAGACGATGGCGTTCGACTTCACATGCTTGGCGACACGGAAGGCGAAGCGCAGGTCCTCCAGCTCCCGGTCCGTGGGGGCGCGCTTCGTGACCACCTTCAGGTCCATGGAATCGACCACCGCGTTGTCCCGGTTCTGGGCCAGGAAGCCGCCCGCGACCGTGCGCAGGGTCAGGCCCTCCTGGCGCGGATCGGGCAGGCCGCCGGCGAGCAGCAGGCGCAGGTTCTTCTTGGCCGCCACGATGGCGATGGCCTCCTCGGTCGCGTCGGGCGCGATGATCACCTCGGTGAAGATCTCGGTGATGGCCTTCGCAGCCTCCGCGTCGAGCGGACGGTTCATGGCCACGATGCCGCCGAAGGCCGAAACCGGATCGCAGCGCAGGGCCTTCTCGTAAGCCTCGCGCAGGGACGCGCCCTCTGCGACGCCGCAGGGATTGGCATGCTTCACGATGACGATGGCGGCGGAGCGCTCAGGAAGGAACTCGGCCACGGCCTCGTAGGCGGCATCGGTGTCGTTGATGTTGTTGTAGGAGAGCTGCTTGCCCTGCACCTGCCGGGCGGTGGCGACGCCGGGGCGCTGTTCCGGCGTGCGGTAGAAAGCGGCGTTCTGGTGCGGGTTCTCGCCGTAGCGCAGCACCTCGGCAATGGAGCCGCCGAGCGCCCGGAAGGGCGGGGTCGCCTCGCCGATCTCGGCGGCGAACCAGTTGGAGATCGCCGCATCGTAGGCGGCCGTGCGGGCATAGGCCTTCTGGGCGAGGCGGCGGCGCAGGGTCAGGGTGACGGAGCCGGCATGCCGAGCGAGATCGTCGAGCACGGCAGCGTAATCGGCACCGTCCACCACCACGGCCACGTCGCCGTGGTTCTTGGCCGCCGCGCGGATCATCGCCGGACCGCCGATGTCGATGTTCTCGATGCAATCGTCATAGGGCTTGCCGGCCGCGACCGTCGCCTCGAACGGGTAGAGGTTCACCACCAGGAGGTCGATGGGCTGGATGCCGTGGGCGAGCATGGCCGCCTGATGCTCGGGATTCTCACGGATGCCGAGCAGGCCGCCATGGACCGACGGATGCAGCGTCTTCACGCGCCCGTCCATCATCTCGGGGAAGCCCGTGACCTCGCTCACGTCCTTCACGGGCAGGCCCGCCTCGCTCAAGGTCCTGTGCGTGCCGCCGGTGGACACCAGCTCGATGCCCCGCTCGGAGAGCGCGCGGGCGAAGTCCACGAGACCCGTCTTGTCGGATACGGAAAGCAGAGCGCGGGACACGCGCTTCAGGTCGCTCGGCATGGCGGCCGCTCCATTCAAGGGAAAAGATGCGGGCGCGATACCACGGCGGGCCAGGGATGGGAACCTGCCTCACCTGCATGGCCGCCTCACCGCCGATGCCGCTCCGCCGGCACGGTGCCGCGACAGGCCAGGGCGACAGCCGCGAAGGATCGCGGCCCGTCAGGCCTGCCCCCCTCGTAGGCGGCGCGCAGCCCACCCTCGAAGGCCGCGCGATTGTCGTCGTCGAGCCCGGTCACGTATTTGCCGAGCGGCGACTCGCCGGCCGCGATGGGGCTCCAGAAATCCGCGAAGTTCCGGAACTCCATGCGGATCATGAGCGGGATTTCGGCGACGTCGACGAGGCCGCTGTCAGCCCAGAGCGCTTCCATCTGGCCGGGCCTCGTGAGCGGCTTAAAGTAATTTTCGCCGCGGATCGCCGCCGCGGAGGGATCGAGGGCGGCCGCGGTGTCCCAGAACATGCGCTGGACCGGCACGCCGCCAAAGCTGTCCCAGACGGCAGCCGCAACGGTTCCGCCAGCCTTCGTCACCCGGCTCATTTCGCGCAGGGCCTGCTCCGATTCCGGAACGAAATGGAGGACCAGGAGAGCCAGCGTCCGATCGAAGACGCCATCCTCGAACGGCAGGGCGCAGACATCCCCCTGGGCGATAGCGATCCGGGGATCGGCGTTCCGCTCCTTTGCTGCTTCCACATAAACCTCGGAATAATCGATGGCGTCGATGCGGCCGACATCCGCGACCTGGGGCAGCGTGAAGGTCAGGCTGCCCGTGCCGCACCCGACATCGAGCACCCGCTCGCCCGCTTCGAGTCCGGCAAAGTCGAGGAACGGCCGGGCCAGCCTTCGGCTCCAGCGGCCCATGAGCTGTTCATAGGCCTCGGCACTTTTCGCATGGAACTTGGAGGACATGTTCGGCTCCAATCGCTTCGAGGGATCGGAACGCAACGCTGCCGGATCTTAGCAGATCGGCGTGGGACTTTCTCAGTGCTCTTGCGGAGATTACCCGGCGCGGCCGGGACGATCTTACCCCGGATGCCCATTTGCGTGCGCAAACACGGTCCGGTCATGCTGCCGGACCACAAGTGTCAGGCAAACAGGGGACAAGGATGAGCGACCTTGAGAAGGGCATCACGCGGGCTGGCGAAGGATACAGGGGCAAATCCTGGAACATTCTGGGCCAACTGTATTTTCCGAAAGCCTCCTGCGACTCGTCCTTCGCCTTCGAAACCAACAGCGATCCGGGGCAATATGTGCCCGTTCATATCCACCCCACGCAGGACGAGTTCATTCTGGTGCTCGAAGGCGAGCTCGACCTGAAGCTCGATGGCGTCTGGAGCAAGGCGAAGGTGGGCGATCTCGTTCGCATGCCGCGGGGCGTTCCGCATGGCTATTTCAACAAATCCGACACGCCCGCGCGCGCCTTGTTCTGGGTGTCTCCCGCGGGCAGGCTGGAGGCCCTGTTCGACGCCCTGCACGATTTGAACGACATCCCCCGGATTTTGCAGCTCTCCGCCGAGCACGAGGTCGACTTCCTGCCGCCCGAGGCGAACGAGTGAAGGGTCAGATCAGCTCCGCTCCCTGCTCGGCCGGCTGTTCCGCGCTGTAGCTGCGCGCCAGGCGCTCGAAGCGCCAGCGCACGGAGGGCATCTCGCCGGGCTGGACGGTGAGCACGATCTGCTCTGTGCGGCGCATGCCTTCGGCGGTAGCGAGGAACACGCTGTCCTCCAGCTCCGCCTCGACAGGAGCGGCCGAGAACTGCCAGGCCTCGCGGTTGGGCAGGACCAGCATCACCACGCGGCCGTTCTGCGCGCGGCTCGCCTTGATTCCCGGCGCCAGATGGAAGCGGATGACGGCTTGCGCGGTGCCGGCATTGCCCCCCTGGCTCCAGAAATTGTCCTCGCCCTCCAGCACGTTGCCCTTGGGCGCAAGCTGCCAGCGCCGCTCGTGGGTGATGCCGAATCGGGCCTTGTAGCCGTCATGGCTGGCGCCGAGGATCTGAACGTGCTCGCGCTCGCTCCGCTCCGCCGTCACCCGCTCGGGCCCGCTGAGGACCACGGGGCCGACCCGGCGCAGGATCCAAGCCGACATCCGGCGTTGCAGCCAATTGCCCTTCTTGTCGACGATCTGGCACGACGAGACGTCGTCGATGGAGGCGGTGGAATGCGCCACCGTCGAGCGCGAGGCCTGGATGATCGGATCGCCCGCGATGTAGGGCGTCCCGCAATTGACCACGATGCGCTGCGCGGCGCTCGAGAACTCGAAGGACAGGCAGCCGGCGCCCGCATCCTGCGAGAGCGGGCGCGGCGGCGGGGCGCCGACATCGGCCACGAGCAAGGTGCGCCCGGCCTCCAGGCGCTCGTAGCCGGAATGGGGCGCGTGGTGGATCGGCTGGCTGCGCATGTCGTCATAGGTGAGCAGCGTCGCCAGATGGTCGGCGGCCGTCACGCCCATGCCGTTGAAATGGGAGAGCGTGCCGTCCCCGTGCCGGAACAGGCGCACCATCGGGAGCATCCGGTCGACGGCATGGAGCAGGGCGTCGGGCGTATCGACCTCGCGGCTGGCGAACATCTGACGCAAGGGCAGGAGATCGAACAGGAGATCGACCATGATGCGCGGGTTGCGGCTCACATGCCCGCCATCGGCCAGGATCTGCCGTTCGAGCTCGCGGGCGAGCAGGCGGCTCGCGCGGCGCAGGTTGCGGTCGAGGCCCTCGCAGCACAGGCCCGCATAGCAGAGCGCGATGGCCGCCATGAGCTGCTGGAACGGCAGGCAGCCCGCGCGGACCTGGCGCTCCAGGGTGCGCACATGCTGGCCGATGAGCTTCAGGAAGCGCTGATAGAAGGCGTGGTCGGCGCCTTCCAGGATCAACGGCGACTGGCTGATGAAGGACATGAGCCGGCGCGCCGTGATCTCCGGGCAGCAGGCGAGGCGCTTGTCCCCGAGCTTGGAGGTGACGAACTCGTCCACCAGGGAGCGGGCATTGGCCTGGGCGAGCGCCGTGCCGGCCGCGCGCAGGTGGCGCAGCCAGCCGAAGCCGTAGAGGGCTTGGCCCCAGGCCCGGCTCGGCGGCGCGAACGCGAAGGGCGAGCGCCCGCCGGTGGTGATGGCGCGGCCGGAAAAGGCGAAGAAGCCGGAATAGATATCCGTCGCGATGGTGGGATCGGCCGTGCGCAGGTCCTGCGGGGCGAAGAGCAGCCGCGTCGGCACGGGCGCGCTGGAGAGCTTCGACAGGCTCCAGACCGCGCTTTCGCGCACGGCACGGCCTGCCTCGCGTGCGGCAAGCCCGTACAGTCGCCAGCGATCCGGCCCGAATTCCACCCGTGGTGCTCCCCTTGTTCGCTCAAATCTCAGCCAACTTAGGTGAGGAGTTCCTGCTGACCGGTTAACAACAGGTAAGGGATCGTTCACCCTGTTGACGATCCCTTGTGCACAAATCGTGCGACAAAGAAGCCGTCAAGGCCGCTGCGATCGTGTTCCGTAACGGCAAGCTGACTCGGCAGGGTGCGAAGGTCGCCCTGCGGGGTGATGCACTCGGTCAGGCCGCCGATCTCATCGGACGTAATGGGCTTGCGGGTGAATGCGGGATGGCGGGCGAGGAAGGCCTCCGCCTGACGCTCGCCTTCCTCGGCCTCCAGCGAGCAGGTGCAATAGACCAGCCGTCCGCCGGGTTTCAGCAGGGTCGCCGCCTTGTCGAGGAGACGGGCCTGAAGCCCCGAGAGCTTGCGGATATCCTCCTCGCTCTTGGTCCAGGCTACGTCCGGATGGCGCCGGATGGTGCCGGTGGCCGAGCATGGGGCATCGAGCAGGATGGCGTCGAACGGCTCCGCGTCGAGCTTTTCCGCGTCGAGCGCGCGGGTCTCGGCCTTGAGCTTCAGACGGGCCAAATTCTCCTCGAGCCGCTCCAGCCGCTTGGCCGAGCGGTCCACGGCGAGGACTTCGGCGCCCGCGGCGGCGAGCTGCGCGGTCTTGCCGCCGGGCGCGGCGCAGAGATCAGCGATGTGCTCGCCGGGCTTCGCCTGAAGCAGCCGGGCCGGGAGGGCGGCGGCCGCGTCCTGCACCCACCATTCGCCGTCCTCGAAGCCGGGCAGCTCGCGGATGGCGGTGCGCTCCTTGAGCCGGATGCTGCCGGTGGGCAGGAGAACGCCCCCGAGGCGCTCGGCCCAGGCTTCCGGCTCGCCCTTCACCGTCAGGTCGACGGAGGCGAGCGACCGATGCGCCTCGGCGATCCTGGTCGCCAGCGGCTCGCCATACTGGGTGATCCAGCGCTCCTCCAGCCAGGTGGGCGTGTCGAGCCAAGGATCGTTCTCGGCCAGGATCTGCTCGCGCTCGCGAGCGACGCGGCGCAGGACGGCGTTGATGAAGCCGCCGGCGTGATGGAGCTTGGGGTCGCCCTGGGCGAGTTCCACGGCACTGTCGACCGCCGCATGGTCCGGCACGTCGAGGAACAGGATCTGCGCCGCCCCGATGGCGAGGAGATGCATCAGGCGCTCGTCCTTGGGCGGCTTGTTGAGCCGCTCGCGCAACGCGTGCCCGAGGGTGCCGAGGCGCCGGAAGGTCACGATGGCGATGGCCCGGGCCAGCGCCTCGTCGCGGGCGGAGAGGTTTTCCGCCCGTGACAGCTCCTCCATGACGTCGTCGAGCGGCACGCGCCGCTTCAGGGTCTCGGTCACCGCCATCCAGGCCAGGCGGCGGGGCCCGAGGCCCGCCTGTTCGCTCATTTGATCCAAAATCTTAACCCCAAGGCCCGCGGCGGGTGCCGGTCGGGCTGCCGCCAGGGCCCCTGACGGAACCCCACGGGCTTGATGAACTCTGCGCGAAGAAGCCGGGAGGCTCAGCCGACGCACCCATCTCCTGCGCCAAAGCGTGCAGGGCCGCAATCCGGTTTTCCGTCGCGGGATGGGTCGAGAACAGGTTGTCCACCCCTTGGCCCGAGAGCGGGTTGATGATGAAGAGCGATGCGGTGGCGGGACGGCTCTCCGCGTCGGGGTTCGGGATCTGCGCCACGCCGCCGGCGATGCGGGCCAGCGCCGAGGCGAGCGACAGCGGCTGGCCGCAGATCTGGGCGCCCATCCGGTCGGCGTCGTATTCCCGCGAGCGGCTGATCGCCATCTGGATGATCATGGCGGCGAGCGGCGCCAGGAGGGCCGTGGCCAGCATCACGATGGGGTTCGGCCGGTTGTCGCCCCGGCCGCCGAAGAGGAAGCCGAACTGCGCCAGGGTCGCGATGGCGCCGGCGATGGTGGCGCTCACGGTCATGATGAGCGTGTCGCGGTTCTTGATATGGGCCAATTCGTGCGCCATCACGCCCGCCACCTCGTCATGGGAGAGCATCTGGAGGAGGCCCGTGGTGGCGGCCACCGCCGCGTTCTCCGGGTTGCGCCCGGTGGCGAAGGCGTTGGGCTGCGGATTGTCGATGAGATAGACCCGCGGCATGGGCAGGCCGGCGCGCTGGCTGAGATCGCGCACCATCCGGACCAGTTCCGGCGCGGTGCGCTCATCCACCTCGACGGCGTGATGGGCCGCGAGCGCCAGCCGGTCCGAGTTCCAATAGGCGAAGAGGTTGGTCGCCAGGCCGAACCCAAGGGCGATCATCATGCCGGTGCCGCCGCCCAGGAAATAGCCGACGACGCCGAACAGGGCCATCAGGCCCGCCAGCAGCATTCCGGTCTTGACGGTGTTCATCGGGGTCTCCACCTCGGGGTCAACGCAAAATCCATGTTGAACCCTATGTGGGAACGGTCCAGCTCCCTCCCAAGAGGATAATCTGGCATAAGGCCTGTCATGAGCACGAACGACAACATCCCTCAGTCCCCACCCGCCGAAGGCGCGGCCCCCGGCAAGAACCTCTCCCCCGCCGCCCGGCGGGCCCTGGAAGAGGCCGCCCAACGCCGCCTCGACATCGATGCCCGCGCGGCCGAGATCGCGAAGCAGAAGGAACTCCAGGGCCGCGGCGGCCTCGAGCCCGTCCGCTACGAGGACTGGGAAGTGAAGGGCATCGCGAGCGATTTTTGAGACCATGGTCTCTTCGGGTTTGTAGAGTTGACGCAGGAGTCGGCTTTACGCGCACCTCATATGCGCATAGACTATGTGCATATGTTTTTGGAGATGGTGCAATGCCAAAGCTTTCTGGAGCAGCGCGGGAGCGGCGTCCGACCAATGTCACCCTTCCAGTCGAGCTCGTGGCTGAGGCCAAAGCGCTGAACATAAACCTGTCCCAAGCCTGCGAAAGCGGCTTGGCCCGTTCGGTGGCGGAGGCTCGGAAAGCCCGCTGGCGGGAGGACAACAGGGACGCCATCGACACCTACAACGGAATGATCGAACAGGACGGCTTGCCCCTGGACGAGTTCCGGCAGTTCTGATGAGCCAATTCGACGTCTTCGCCGGCGTCGGCCGCTCGAACCGGCTCGTGGTCGACCTGCAATCGGACATCCTGGCGCCCATCGCCACCCGCATCGTCGCGCCGCTCTTTCCCAGGAGCGAAGCGCCGGTCCTCACCGAACTGACCCCGTTGGTACGTCTCGACGGACGCGAGCTCGTCGTGATGATCCCGCTCCTGGCATCCATTCCTGTCCGCGAGTTGCAGCACCCCGTCGGCTCCCTCGCGGCCGATCAAGACACCATCAAGCGAGCGCTTGATCTCCTGTTCCTCGGCTTTTGAGCATTTTGGGGAGATCCGTCGGCGCCGCGTCGAACCCGGAGAGCTGAAAAAATTTCGGCCTCATGTCACATTCGGCATCGCCGCCTCGTCTTGGCATTGTCAGCAACACGAGACACGAGGACCAAGACGATGTTGAAAGCCCGGTTGATGCCCTTCGAAGTCGCTCCCGGCTCCCTGAAACCCATGGTGGAGCTGGAGAAGCTCCTGAAGAACAGCGGGCTGGAGCACAGCCTGATCGAGCTG
Organism: Microvirga sp. Mcv34; assembly: GCF_024519725.1. Taxonomy (GTDB): domain Bacteria; phylum Pseudomonadota; class Alphaproteobacteria; order Rhizobiales; family Beijerinckiaceae; genus Microvirga. Next base: position 8,365 of record NZ_JALJRK010000040.1, read on the forward strand.
GTGAAGACCCGCGCCTCGCAGATCAACGGCTGCGCCTTCTGCCTCCACATGCATACCAAGGATGCGCGGGCGAGCGGAGAAACGGAGGAGCGGCTTTATCTCCTCAACGGCTGGCGGGAATCGCCCCTCTACAACGAACGCGAGCGGGCAGCCCTCGCCTGGACCGAGGCCCTGACCCTGGTGGCCGAGACCCATGCTCCGGATGAGGATTATGAGGAGCTCGCCCGTCACTTCACGCCCGCAGAACAGGTCAACCTGACCCTTCTGATCGGCGCGATCAACACCTGGAACCGGCTGGCCATCGGCTTCCGGTCCATCCATCCGGTCGAGGCGGGCCGTGCGGCCGCCTGACGGCGACGCGGCGGACCGGTTCCAGCCCCTCAGGCCGGGGCTGGTCCGCCTCGCCTATCGCATGCTCGGCTCCCTCGCGGAGGCCGAGGACGTGGTGCAGGAGGCCTATATCCGCTGGCACCAGACGGACCGCACCCTGATCCGCGAGCCGGGCGCCTTCCTGTCCAGGACGGTCACGCGGCTGTGCCTCGACATCCTGAAATCGGCGCGGGTCAGGCGCGAGACCTATATCGGGCCCTGGCTGCCCGAGCCGGTCCTGGAAACCGCCGGGGACGAGGACATGAGCGAGGACCTGTCGCTGACCCTGATGATGGCCCTGGAGCGGCTCTCGCCGCTGGAACGCGCAGCCTTTCTCCTGCACGACGTGTTCGGCCTCGGCTTCGAGGAGGTCGCGGCGACCCTCGACCGGGATCCCGCCGCCTGCCGCCAGCTGGCCGCCCGGGCGCGCAGGAACGTGCGCGCCGACCGGCCGCGCTATCCTGTCGACCGGGAGGAAGGCCGCCGGATGACCGATGCCTTCTTCGCCGCCTCGCGCAGCGGCGACCTGACGGCCTTGCAGAATCTCCTGTCGGAGAACGTCGTCGCCTACACGGATGGCGGCGGCGTCCGGAACGCGGCCCTCAACCCGCTCTTCGGCTTCCGCAGGGTATCGGGCCTCTTCATGGGCGTGGCGCGCAAGGATGACGGCCGGCTGCCCCCCGTCCTTTACAACGGGCTGATCAACGGCCTGCCCGGCTTCGTCACGCTCGAGAAGGACGGCATCGTGCAGACCACGACCCTCGAAATCGAGGACGGCCGCATCGTTGGGGTCTATATCGTGCGCAATCCCGAGAAGCTCCGCCACCTGGCCGGCTTGGCGAACTGAACCTCGGTGACTTGGACCTTGGCGAATTAAGCGTTGAAGGAGGGCCGGACCGCGAAAGCACCGGTTGTTCCCGTGCCGCCCTCCCGCTACCTTGCGCTGATAAGGGAGGGCTCATGGCTGGGATGGGCGAGACCGCGCGGCTGGAAATGTTCCGGGATCTGTTAGGCGACGCGCATCGCGCGCTGGACCTCCAGTTCGGCTTCGAATTGTGGGACGGCTCGACGGTCCCGGCCGACCTGCCGTCCTATGCCATGCGCCTGGTCATCCGGCGTGAAAGCGTGATCGCGGCCCTCCTGCGCCGCCCCAATCTCGATACCGCGCTCAACGCCTATGTGGCCGGCCTGCTGGACCTCAAGAACGGCACCATCTTCGATCTCGCCTCCCAGCGTCCGCAGAAGGCCGGCCGGCGCCTGAAGAGCCTGAGCAAGCTCAAGGCGCTGAAAACCGCCTATCACTTCCTGCGCGCTCCCGCCGACATGCCGCGGCCGCTCGCCCGGGTCGAGGACAAGCCGGACTCGCGCGACGGGAATCCTCAGACCAACAAGCAGAACGTCGCCTACCATTACGACGTGTCGAACGCGTTCTACGAGCTCTTCCTCGACCCGGAGATGGTCTATACCTGCGCGTATTTCCAGCCGGACTGGCACGACGACCTCGCCCGCGCGCAGCGGGACAAGCTCGACATGATCTGCCGCAAGCTGCGGCTCAAACCCGGCGAGCGCCTGCTCGACATCGGCTGCGGCTGGGGGGCGCTCATCTGCCATGCGGCGCAGCATTACGGCGTGAAGGCCACAGGCGTGACGCTCGCTGAGGAGCAGGCCGCGCTGGCGCGGGAGAAAGTGCAGCGCTTGGGCCTGCAGGACCGGGTCGAGGTGCTGGTGAAGGACTTCACGCAAATGGGGGGCGAGTTCGACAAGATCTCCTCCATCGGCATGTTCGAACATGTGGGGATCCGGAACCACCCGGCCTATTTCAGCGCCGTGCATCGCCTGCTCAGGCCGCGCGGGCTCTACCTGCACCATACCATCGCGAGACGCGCCAAGAAGAGCGACAGGGCCTTCCGCAGGCTCAAGCCCGAATACAAGGCGCTCACCCGCTACATCTTCCCGGGCGGCGAGCTCGATCACCTCGGCATGTCGGTGGCCAATCTCGAACGCCATGGCTTCGAGGTGCACGACGTGGAGGCCTGGCGCGAGCATTACCAGCGCACGACCCGCCTCTGGTGGGAGAGCCTCAACGCCCGCCGGGCCGAGGCCGAGACGCTCGTCGGGCCGGAAAAGACCCGCATGTGGCTGCTCTACCTCGCCGGCTGCTCGCTCGCCTTCGAGCGCGCGGCCGTGGGTGTGAACCAGACCCTCGTGTCCAAACGCACCCGCGGCCCGTCAGGCCTGCCGCCCTCGCGGGCGGATCTTTATCGCTCGTCAGGCACCAGCCAGCCCTGATAGCGCACGAGCTTCCCGATGAAGGGCAGCGCGATCGCTACGTCGAAGCTGTAGCGGCCATGTTCGTCCACGAAGGCTCGTGCCGGCGTGCGCGGTGCCAGAACCATCGGCAATCTCACAGGACCTATGCGCCAGGCCGCCATGTCGAGCATGAAGCCGGTCTCGTCCGGCGTCATTTCGAGCTCGAAATCGAAGGGACCGAAACGTTCATAAAGGCGTCGGGGCGCAGGGCCGGCTCTAAGCGTGCTGCGAAAGGTCGAGCGTCCGAAGCGACGGATCCAGATTTCCTTGTTGCCGTGCCGTTTTAGGAAGACATCGGCGACCTCATCCGATGCACTTGCAGGAAATCCGAACAGCTTTGCGACGATCCTTGCCGCCCAATGCTCTGCGCCGTCGATCATGGCGCGGCCTGTCAGATGGAGAGGAGCGCTTGTATGAATCTGTCGCACCAGCGGCGGGAGACGTGCGATATCGGGGCCGAGAGCTTTCTCGAACAGGGTTTTGCCTTCAGGCCAGCAGGAAGCCCGCCGCACATCGATCCGGAAGCGGCGGAACTCATTCTCGATCGCATTAAGGGCCAGAAGATCACTCGCGATCCTCGCGCCTCTTGTCATGATGCTGCCATCGAGCAGGCCTCGAATGAGAGCAAGCGCTGGCAGCGTGGGAATGTTCGGCCCGTCACCTGCTTCCGCCACGACGGACCATATGGCCTGGATAGAATGTCCTTCCTGATCTTGTCCCGAAGTCGCTACGCTCATTCCGCCCCGATCTGTGCCGAAAGGCTCTAACCACAATGCGATATTTTGCAGGGCGGATGCTAAGGGGCGAAGAGAACGCAGGAGCTTCAGGCGGATCGGAAGCGCGAACAGCCAAAGACCAAGATGCAGGATGGGCAGCTCAAGGCCTGCGCGGAAAATCACGCTGCGAGTGGACGGATAGCGTGCCGGCAAAATGTCGAGATCCGGCGTCTCGCATAGGGAGAGCCAGCGGGGACCGAGACCAGGCATGTCTTGTCTGATCAGCTCACCCCATCCGGGGCGCATCGTCCAGCGACCACCGAGCCAAACGCGGACGGGCTGTCCGGCATAGGCGAGAATCGCCTCAACCACGGACAGGCCACGCGGCGCGCGATTGCCAGGTGAGATGGCGACCGCAATCGCATCGACCTGCCGCCAATCTTGCGTCAGAACCGCCACCGCCGCACCGGACAACGCAGGCGTTGAGCTTGCCCCCGTCACGGCCAGGATACCTGCTTCAAGCGCGACCTCGTTCAGTGCCGAGAAGCGGGCCACGAAGTCGCGCGCATCCGCCAAATCCACATAGTGGCAGCCCGTCAAGATTGCCGCCCGCGCCAGATGAGGCTCCGCTCCCTGAAACGGGCCCGCAGCATCGACGACACAAAAGGGCTTTACCTTGCGAAGGATTTCGAGCGGTGCATCCCGATCGATCGAGATCATGTCGATCCGCGGATCCCCATAACGGGCTTTGAGGCTTCTAATAAGGTCCGCATGACGTCGCGGATTGCGTCCACCGACCAGCACAGCGACATCCGTGGTGGCGAGCAACCCCTCGACCAGTCTCCGCCCAAACGCGCCCGCCCCACCCACAACAAGAATAGGGGACGTCATGAGACGCCCGTCAGGGCGACCTCATCGAGGCATCGCATCCGCATCTCCTGCGTGGGGCGCAGGCAAACCTCGTCACGCCCGAACCAAGTGTAGCGGTTCCGGGCGACCCGATCATAGAGCGGATTGCGCAAGGACCGCGGGACGATCCGCAGGATGCGCGTCCATGCCCATCCGCGCAGGTGACGGGCGACCATCAGAGCGGCATCGGACTTGAAATAGGCGGTGCCTCCGACGATGGCGACATTGGTTTGCGGCTCATCCGGGTCGATGCCGAAGCTCTCGGCGAGATGCCGGCCTTGCGGTGATTGAATGCGCAGGAAGCGGAAGGTCTCATCCCGCCTGATTACGAACTGGGCCCAGGACGAACAGAGGACGCAAACGCCGTCGATGAGGATCAGACGGTCGTGCCAACCCGGAGCAGGCTGCGGTCTCCAGTCTTTGTATATCTCACGGCAACGAGATCTCATTGCATCTTTGTAGTCTAATTCAAGGGAGCCGGAAAGGGTGGCCGATCACGCTCGGACATCTGACTCGCGGCCTCTCGAACCTCCCGCAGCGATGAGGCCTTAAGAGCATCTCACTCACGGGGTGGCGAAATCCACCGCCGGCATCGGGAGCCCGCGCCGGAGGCAGGCGGCCTCGAGCGTGTTGCGCAGCAGGCACGCGATTGTCATGGGGCCGACGCCGCCCGGCACCGGCGTGATGGCGGATGCGACCTGAGCCGCCTCCGTATAGGCCACGTCGCCGACCACCTTGGTCTTGCCCTCGCCGGCCGCCGGATTCGGGACCCGGTTGATGCCCACGTCGATCACGATGGCGCCGGGCTTGATCCAATCGCCGCGCACTATTTCGGGACGCCCGACGGCGGCCACGAGGAGGTCCGCGTTACGGCACACGTCGGCCAAGTCGCGGGTCTTCGAATGGGCCACCGTCACCGTGCAGCTCTGGGCGATGAGCAGCTGCGCCATGGGCTTGCCGACGATGTTGGAGCGCCCGAGCACCACGGCGTTGAGCCCGGCGAGATCGCGCCGTACGGATTGCGCGAGCAGAAGGCAGCCGAGCGGCGTGCAGGAGACGAGGCCGGGCACGCCGGTCATCAGACGCCCGGCATTGATGGGGTGGAAGCCGTCCACGTCCTTGGCCGGATCGATGGCCTCGATCACCTTCTGCGCGTCGATCTGCTTTGGCAGGGGCAGCTGCACCAGGATGCCGTCCACCGCAGGATCGGCATTGAGCCTTGCGACGAGGTCGAGCAGCTCCGCCTCAGGGGTGGAGGCCGGCAGCTTGTGCTCGAAGGAGCGCATGCCGACCTCGACGGTCTGGCGCGCCTTATTCTTCACATAGAGCTGGCTCGCGGGATCCTCTCCGACGATGACCACCGCGAGGCCGGGGGTGACGCCCTGCGCGGCCAGGGTTCCGACCGCTCCGGCGATGCGGGACCGCAACCCCTCGGCATAGGCTTTTCCGTCGATGATCGTGGCGCTCATGAATGGGTCCGTCCTGTCAATGCGGCGAGGACGGCGGCCAGAGCCTCCCCCTCGCCCGAGATCGAAAAGGTCTTCAGCCGGGCCGTGGCTCCCGCCGCAAGGCTCACGGCCGAGGCCGGAACCTTCAGGGCCTTCGCCAGCAGGCGCCGGACGCCCTCGTTGGCGGCCCCATCCTCCGGCACGGCCCGGACCCGGACCTTCAGCACCCGCCTTCCGTCCGAGAGGACATCGATGCCCTCGATGGCGTCACGCCCGCCCCGGGGCGTCACGCGCACCCAGATGTCGAGCCCATCGGGACGGATGCTCCAGGCCGCACTCGAGGCCAAACCAGGCTCCTTGTCAGAAAGCGATGGGCATCAGGTAGTCGACGATCAGGTTCTGGATGAAAATGATCAGCAGAATCAGGATGATGGGGGAAATGTCCACGCCCCCGAGATTGGGCAGGATGTTCCGGATCGGCCTCAGGGCCGGCTCGGTCACCGCATCGAGGAAATTCCAGATCGACCGGACCACATCGTTGCGGGTGTTGACCACGTTGAAGGCCACCAGCCAGCTCAGGATCGCCGAGGCGACAATGAGATAGGTATAGAGCTGCAGGGCCAGCAGAATGACGTTCAGGAGCGCGCGCATGGGAAACCTGTCGGGGGATCGGCTTCGTTCATGTAGCGATTGAAGCGGGGCTGAACAACCCATAACCGCTTCGGCCGGCGGCCGGATCCCGTCGGAAACCCGTCCCCTGCCCCGCACGGGCCGATTGACAGACCGAAGCCGAGAGGCCTAAAACGTCGCCCACTTGGCTCGATTCAATCGACCGGGGCTGTAGCTCAGATGGGAGAGCGCTGCAATCGCACTGCAGAGGTCAGGGGTTCGAATCCCCTCAGCTCCACCAAGTTCCAAGCCTCTGACATCAATGATGTTTGCCGGCCGAGGCGATCTTCCCTGAGTGGTAGACAAGCGAACCTGCGATCGCGGGATGGGCGTCTGCTGGTCGCGAGACTACTTTCGCTGGATGACACGGGTGGGATGACACGTGGTGAGACGGCTCTCCTGACCGGCATCACCCATCGTCGGCGACCCGGGCAGGCGAGGCATCAGGGGGCTATCATGGCAGCGGCCACGATAGTGGCCGCATAGGCCGACAGGGTGACGAACGGGACGAGCACTGTCGCGACCAAAGCGAGGCCCAGGGACGTCTTGAGGGTTTGCATGGCGAGGCTCCTTTGGATGTCGGCCTCAAGACTGCAGCCAGAAAGCTAACCCGCGGTTAACCTTGACAGGAAAACCGGGCCGGCAGCCCGGCGGGACATTCTCACGGTTCCCGCGCCGAGCCCTTCCCTGCCTCTTGCGCGAGTCCCGGCACGGAGACTGCGCCGTGGTGCCCCCCTTGCCAGAAGCCCTGTCTCCGGATCCTTCGATCATCGTCCATGGAACCGTAAGGCGATCAACGATGTTGATGGTTTCGCCGCCTCTCTCGCGGCCTCGGGTTCGCCGAGTTGTTCAGGGAATCACGTCATGCCCACCGTCATCGCCATTGAAGCAAAGCCGGTCGATTTCGAGAAGGTCGACAGCAACTTTCTCCACCTCTACCTCGTCAAGACCGAGACCGACAACCAGGGCAACGTCATCTCCGAGAAGGTGATCCGGGGCTCCGTCAAGAACAACGATGACCTTCGAACGATTGCCGGCGCCGACCTCGCGTCCTCCCCGGACCGGCGTGGCTCCGACACCCCCGAGGAGCGGCATCGCAAGGTGCTCGATCTCGGTGGGAGGGATGCCAACGAGGTCTGGCAGATCATGGTTCAGCATGCAGCCGATATCGACAAGGCCGGGCTGCGCTACAGCTATGACATTACCAAGAGCCTTCCCGGATATGATCTGAACAGCAACTCCGTCGTTGCCTCCGTGCTTCATTCGGTTGGCCTGGATTTCAGCACGAGCCTCCCGGGCGACGTCAGCCGATCCGAAGTTCCGCTCTATGGCCAGCTCAAGTACATGAACGTGGATGACGCGCTCTTCGGAACGGCGGGCAACGACTGGATCCTGGGTGGTGTCGGAAACGACCGGCTTTACGGTCGGGACGGCAACGACCGCCTCTATGGAGAAGACGGCAACGATCGTCTTCTCGGCGGCAATGGTGACGATGTTCTGAGCGGCGGGAGCGGCAATGACAATCTGGACGGCGGCGCCGGCAACGACCGAATCGATGGCGGGAGCGGGAACGACCGGCTCTATGGCAGCTATGGCGACGACGTCCTGAACGGCGGCAGCGGCAACGACCGCCTCTATGGCGAGTCAGGGGCCGACATTCTTCGCGGCGGCTCGGGCAAGGACGCCTTCGTCTACAACACGGTTCCGAAAAGCTCTGCGGACGTGGACACCATCCGGGACTTCTCGGTGGCCCACGACACGTTTTGGCTGAACAACAAGGCGTTCACGGGCCTGGGGAGCGAACGCCCATTGAAGTCCTCGGCCTTCTGGACGGGAACTGAGGCCCATGATGCGACCGACCGTGTCATCTACGACCGTGCCAACGGCGTCCTCTATTACGACCAGGATGGCACCGGCGCGGCCCAGCAGGTGGTGGTGGCCAAGCTCTCCGCAGGCTTGAAAATGACCCACCTGGACATTCTGGTGACCTAACGCATCGAACGCAGAACCAGTCCGAGACGCATGCGGACGCTCCAGCCGGCTTGAACCCTCGGCTGGGGCGCTGCGCGCTGACCGGCGTGAAGGCTCGCTCGTCCGTTGCCACGGCCTGCGTGCCGGCTCACGCCACATCTCACCCGCCGCATTGAGCCTGAGATCCGGGATCCGCCCGGTATCCCGCTTACGCTCCGCGACTCTCCAGGTAGAGTCTCGCGGCCTTGATGGCGGCGTCACATTGGGTCGAGGTGCCGCCGAGGATGTCTTCGGGCGCGGTGCGTCCGGTCCAGACGTCGAACGTGGCCCTGACGGCCCAGAACGGGTCGGCGACCGCCCGATCGGCCAGCCTCGGCAGGGAAGCCTCCGCGCAGCTGCGCATGTCGGTGATGACGGCCTGAGGGGCGCGGATTTGGGACAGGCGTTCGTTCATCTCCGCCTGAAGCGGATCGACGATCAGCACGCTGACGACGGCAGCCAGGAGTTCCTGAAGCATTCTTCACCTCTGAGCCGGCGGTCGGATCGAAGAGATCCGACATCACGCAAGGGCCGGCACGGCTCGCGTCAGAGGGGCCCGGATCAGGGACGCTCCAGGATTTAAGCATGGCAGACCGGCGTTCAAGGCCGCCTGACTCGGGAGACAAGATTCCCCTGCGACCAAAGGTACTTTCCCGCCCTTACGCCCAAGCCTCAAAGTTGCCTGGATTGGCCCTGTATGACCTGAACACCGTCTCAAACGATTTGCGGATCGGATCATCAGCCTCATGAGCAGCCCGCCTCAGCATGGAAGTGACTTCACCTTTCCCTGGTCGGTCGATCAACAACCGCAAAACAACCTCATCGAAAAACTCGAGCGATTCTACAGGCTGAGCCTTCTGCGCTGGCGCTTCCTCGAAGCATGCCGGCAGGCGGCGCGTCCCAGACTCACACAGGCCGGCGCCGTGCTCGACCAGACGATGCTCGCCACGGCTTTGATCGTCGTACCCAAAGTGATGGCCGGCTGGGACAGGCTTCGTCCCGCTCTGGTCTCCCACGCGCGAGCGCTGCGGCCGTTCCTTCCTCTTGCCAGCGAAGAGGACGATGTGCTGGCCGCCGATCCGGCCTGGGAAATCCTCGCCGAGTTTCAGGCGCTCGCTCCCGACCAGCAGGACAAGGCGGCCCGGAACCTCGCACTCCTGTGGGACCATTTCGAGCATATGTTCGGAGGCCTGAGCGGCTTTCTGGCGGAGCCGGCCATCGAGCAATCCGTCTATCTCGATAAGCTGACGACGGCCTCGCGGCGGATGAAGCTGGCGCGCGGGTCGGAGGTCGCCTTCCACTATGTCACGGTCGAGCTGATGCGGCTCTACGTCTCCTACCTGCAGCTCCGACGGTCGGACCGGCCGGCTTTGGCGCTGGCCGCCAATGTCGTGGCCCTGATCAGCTGTGGGCGCATGGCGACGCCTGCAATCACATCCGAGGTGGAGCTCGAGCGGGCGCCGCATGCGCAGGCAGCCTAGCGCATCGGACGTGAATTCGAACTCACGTCCGATGCGCTAAGTTTTTGGTTTGGCGCATCTTTCCACGCAGAACCGGTTTCCACTCTTGCGTTCGATGTTTTAGCGCCCTCACGCGATCATGAAAAAGGTCCGAGAGGCTCAGGCTCCTCCCGGACCTTGGTTGGATGGGATCGTGAGGCTTAACGGCAGCGGCGGATGCGGCGCGTGACGGTATCGCCGTCGTCGTTCTCCTCGCGGATCACCACGGTCCGGCAACGATCGATGCTGCCGGTCGACAGGTCGTCCCGGTCGTAGACGCGCCGGTGCTCGATATAGCGGCGCTCGTGGCGGTCGCGATCCGGACCGACGCGGACGCTCGGGCCGTCAGGGCCGATGCCGAACTGTACTTGAGCAGATGAAGGCGTCGAGACGACGACACTCGAACCGATCAATGCGGCCGCCAGGAGCCAAACGGACTTCTTCATCATTCCATCTCCACGTATTGTCGTTGGGAGACAAACGCGTTACTTCGATTTACGTTTCATGGAATGAATTCATAAAGATCTCGACGCTCGGTTCTCAGGGCAAAACCAAGGCAGGCTCGAAAACAACTATAATCGGTAATCGGCACTGCGGACGAATACACGCTGGCGGCGCGTTTGTCAGATCGGCCCTCTCGGAATGTCGTGCCAGTAATCCCGCAGCTCCTGCTCGCGCTTGCGGTCCGGCCAGACCTGGTCGTCGCCGTAGAAGGCGGGCGCGCCCTGGACCTGGGCCTCGGTCACGTCGGTGCGGTAGCCTTCGAGGTCCTTGTCGTAGGACAGCTTGTCCCATGGAATCGTATGGTGATGCACCCCGATGCCCAGGAAGCCGCCGAAGATCATGTCGACGTAGAGAACCTTGCCGCTCACCTTCTCGATCAGCAGGCGCTTGATGGTGCCGATCTGCGTGCCCCGTGGGTCGTAGACGGCGGTGCCTTCCACGCGGTCGCTCTCGATCACCGGGTGCCAGGCGGCCGTCCGGTTGATGGGCCCCCAGAGATAGGAGCCGTTCTCGATGATACCCGCTGCCACGACGGCCCGGCTCACGTCGAGATTCCACTCGTCGTCGGGGCCGATCCGGCGGTCGAGTTCCCAGGGGCCTTGGTCGGCGGGCAAGGTCTCGCCCGCCTCGTTGTCGGCGAAGCCGCGCAGCTCGGGGGTCATCTTGGACCGGAACACGTAATAGGTTCTCATGAGCGCCTCCCATCCGACAGGAATCGCTGCGCATTCCTCATGGCGATAAGCGGCCGTGAGGCGATTGCAAGTTCAACCTCAAGGTCTTCAACCCGGTTCCTCGCACCTGCGAAAAACCGCGCGAATGCACCTTTTTGCCACGTGCTTTACGACATTGGAGCGCGGGTCTTTCGGTGGTAGGCTTCTCCCTCAAGCAAGACGCGCTTCGGAGTTCAGGGAAAGAACCAGCAGTGGCAGACTTGGCAATATCCTTGCTCGTCGTTCTGGCTGGCGCCATCGGGATGCTCCTGCTGCTGCTCACGTGGTTCGGCGGCAGAACCATCACGCCGGAAATCGACGATGATCTCGATCCCATCCTGGGCGCACGCGATCCGGTGGCGATCTACGAATCCCATGGCCCGTTCATCCCCATGCCGGCGCATCTGAAGACCAGCGATCAGATGGTGGAGTGGATGACCAAGGAGCTTCCCAAGCTCACGGCGGAAATCGCAAATCCCCGCGCATGACATTGCCCATGTGGGCATCGCCCATGTATCAGCGCCGGATAATCGGACTGACCGTTAGTCGCAGCGGCGGACCCGCCGCGTGACAGTGCGTCCCCAATCGTCCTCTTCGCGGATGATGATGTTGCGGCAGCGGCTCTCATAGCCGTAGCGGCGTCCCTCACGCAGCGCGTCCCGACGGCCCGCCTCATAGGCGCGGTTGCGATCCTCCTCCCGACGCTCGCGCCAGCGCTCGCGACGTTCATAGCGCTCCTGCTCGGGATCGCGCACGCCGATCTGCGGACGACCATCGGGCCCGATTCCGAACTGGAGCTGCGGCTGGGCCAAGGAGGGAGAAGAGACGAGAAGGCTAGAACCCAATGTGGCAATGGCCAGGAAAACGATTTTTCGCATCAGATAATGTCCTATTCAACAATCGCATTCCAACGCCCGCCCATAAAACGCGGTTCCAAACAAGAAACGGTATGACTGTCGGCAATGGTTCAATGAAAACGGGATACGTGGCCTTAGATCAAGGAAACATCAAAGCTGAAGCCAGAATACTGACAGCATAGGCCATGGCGATCAGAAGCGGCGCAAGCATTGCGGCGGAAGCGAGCAGGAAAACCGACAGGCTGAGACTGCGCATGATCTGGCTCCTTCAATCGTGCAGCTTGCAGCGTAACCGGAACCTGGGCCGCAACATGGCACAACCTTGGCCAAACATGAGAAGCTCTGCATAGATAAAGCTCTTATATAGCCTTGCAGCACCTGGTTTTTCTGTCGAAAATCGCATGAAATCCTAAAGCACCGAGCGCAAAAGTGAGAACCGGTTTTGCGTCGAAAGATGCGTCAAACCAAAACATGAGAGCATCGGACGTGAGTGCGGTTTCACGTGCGTTGCTCTAACGATCGGGAGCGTCCGTGACCAGGACGCCGGCACGATCCCGCGGCGTCGGGCGCGTCGCGATATAGAGCGCGACGCTGCCCATGATAGCCGCGAGCACAACGGGAAGAACGCGACTTTCCGTCAGCCACAGAATCAGCGCATAGGACAGGGCGAGCGTCGTCAGCGCATAGATCTTGGCGTGACGCGGGATGGCCCTTTGATCGCGCCACGTGGTCAGGAGAGGGCCGAAGCGAGGATGGTTGTAGAGCCTCTCGGCCAAGGCCGGATTGGAGCGCGCGAAGCACCAGACCGCCAGGAGCACGAACGGCGTCGTCGGCAGGACCGGCAGGAAGATGCCGATGATGCCGAGCGCGAGACTCGCATAGCCGAGGCAGAGGAAGAAGAGGCGCATCGTCGTGTCTCTCGCCGGACGGATCGGAATGGGCATAACGCGCCGTTCTCCGGTTTCGTGCCGCTCACACCCCCTGACCCAGCAGGGTCTCGACGCTTGCGGCGATGTCGAGGAGACGCCGGTCATGGCCGTGGCGCGCCACCAGCATGAGCCCGACCGGCCGCTCCGTGCCGGGGATCGGCAGGGAGATGCCGGTGAGGTCGAACTGGTTTCCGAACGTGGTGTTGCGCAGGATCAGATCATCGGTCTTGTTGTAGAGCTTGGTGTCGGCCTCGAGCGGGGCGATCAGAGGGGCCGAAATGGCGGTGGCCGGCAGCACCAGCACGTCGAGAGGTGACAGGCGCTCGTCTATGGCGGCGATGAGCGCGCGCCGGCGGCGCAGCATGCGGATATAGATCGGCGCAGGCACCTTGCCGCTGCGCGCGATCCACCAATGCACGCGCGGGTCGATCTCGGCGACCTTGGCCTCGAGCCAATCCGCGTGAACCTCGGACGCTTCGATGGACGCGATCGAGGACGTGACGGTGTTGTCCTTCATGGCGTCGAGCAGATCCTCGATGCCGTGATCGACGATCCGCGCCCCGGCTCCGGACAGGCGCGCCAACGCGGCCTCGAAGGCCTGCTCCACCAGGGGCTCCGTCTGCCCGAACAGGCGCCCGCGCGGTACGCCGATCCGAAGGCCCGCCAGGGAATGGGGAGTCAAGAGGCGCGGTTCCTCGCCCGCCATGACGGCGTCCGTGAAGGCGCAGGCCTGCACATCGCGCGCGAGCGGCCCGATCGAATCGAGACTGGGTGCGAGCGGAAACGCGCCGTCGAGCGGAACGCGATGCGCGGTGGGCTTGAACCCGACGACGCCGTTGAGGGCCGCCGGAATGCGCACCGAGCCGCCGGTATCGCTGCCGATGGAAATCTCGCTCGTGCCCTCCGCCACCGTGACGCCCGCTCCCGAGGACGAGCCGCCCGGAATGCGCGAGGGGTCCGTCGCATTGCCGGGCGTACCGTAATGGGGATTGAGGCCGATTCCGGAGAACGCGAACTCGACCATGTTGGTCTTGCCCAGGATGACGGCGCCCGCCCGACGCAGGCGGCGCACGATGATCGCGTCCTTGTCGGCGGGAGGCGCGTCGCGCAGGGCGATCGAGCCCGCGAGGGTCGTCTCGCCCGCCACGTCGAACAGGTCCTTGATCGACACGATGGCGCCGTCGAGCGGACCAAGCGAGAGACCCGCGCGACGCCGCGCATCGGCCGCATCGGCGGCGATCCGCGCCGCATCCTCGTAGACGCGCAGAAACACCCGTTCGTCGTCCCTGCGCGCGTCCAGGCGCGCCAGAATGGATTCGAGCTTGTCGCGGGTCGTCGTCATGAGGGCACCGGATGAGAGGAGATTAGTTCCAGGGTTGAGCCGGGATGGCACTTTAACGCAACCCTGTCATCCCCGTCGAACGTTGTGCGGGGGAGGGCCGTTGCGTCGAAGTGCACGTGGATCCCCTTCCCTCACTTCACTTGGCCTGAGGATGACACGGCAGAAGCCTTATCCTTCACGACGCATAGCGCTCCTGGGCCTCGCCCGGGCCAGTCTGGTCCGACGTCATGGTCGAGATCGGGAAGGTGATGACGCAGCGGATGCCCGCGGGGGCGAAATCGAGCTTGATCTCGCCGCCGAGCTGCTGCGCGAGACCGCGCTGGATCAGCTTGGAGCCGAAGCCCTGGCGCTCGGGCTTCTTCACCAGCGGGCCGCCGCTTTCGACCCATTCCACGAGAAGCGCCGGCTGTCCGCTCCCCGACGTGACGGCCCACATCACATGCACCTTGCCGTCCGGGACCGAGAGAGAGCCGTATTTGACGGCGTTCGTCGCCAGTTCGTGCACGGCGAGCCCCAGGGCGAGGACGGCGCCCGGCTGCAGATTGATGCGCGGGCCGCGCAGGCGGATGCGCTGCCGCATGCCGTCCTGATAGGGCTCCAGCTCGTTCTTCAGCACGTCTTCCAGGAGCGCACCCTGCCAATGGGTAGCCGTGAGCAGATCGTGGGTCTTCGCCATGCCGTGCAGCCGGTCCATGAAGGCGTTCCACGCGGCGGGATCGCTGTTGTCGGCAGAGCGTCGGGTCAGCGAGGCGATCGACTGGACGGTCGCCAGCGTGTTCTTGACCCGGTGGTTGAGCTCGTGCAGCAGAAGCGCCTGCCGCTCTTCCGCCAGACGGCGCTCGGTGATGTCCTGAGACACGCCGACGATGGACAGCTGTCCATCCGGACCGTTCCTCATCCGGCCACTCACGCGGATCCAATGCTCGCTGCTGTCGGGCCAGAGCACGCGATACTCCATGTGAAGATCCGCACGGTTCGCAAGCGCCTGTGCGACCGCTTCGGCTTGCCCGGCGCGGTCGGCGGGATGAATCGATGCAACGAGATCCGCATAGGAGAAAGGCTCGTCAGGCCCGCGCCCGAAGTTCGCGCGGCAGATCGCCGATGTGGTGAACACTCCCGTGGACGGGACCAGCTCCCAGGAGCCGAGATGCCCCGCATTGAGCGCCAGGCGCAGGCGCGCCTCGCTCTCGGCCATGTGGGCGAGAACCTCTTCCCGCTCCCGCTCGTGCTTGCGGATGCCCGTGGCCGCTTCCACGAGCGCCTTCTTGATCGTGTCGAATTCGAGCACGCGCGTGGTGGCCCGATCGGTGATTTCGCTGCCGCGGCCGAGGGACTGGGCCGCCGTCACGAGCCGGTCGACCGGCTTCGAGATGGAGCGCGAGAGCAGGACGGCCAGGAGGATGCCGCCGAGGATGACCGCTCCGAGAATCGTGAGCCAGAAGAGCGAGCGCTGGGCCGATTTCGCCAGCTCCGTTTCCGGGATGCTGATGACGAAGGACCAGCCGTAGGTCGGCGACTGGCTGAAATAGGTGCGCACCGGAATGCCGTCGAGCGTCACGCTCCGCAGAAGACCTTCCGGCTGGGCCGCCAGGGCCTCCTGGACATTGGCGCTGGCCGGCTGCCCGACGAAGCGCTCCGGCGCCCGCGAGCGCGCCACGAGAATCCGGCTCCGGTCGAGCACGGCGGCGTTCCAGTGGTCCGCGACCCTCTGGTCGCGGATGATGTTCTGGAAGACGTCCGGCGTGATCCCGAGCGAGAGGACGTAGGCGACGCGGTCGTCGACCATCACCGGCACATCGATGGTGATGAGCCGCTGTCCCGTCAGCGACCCTACATAGAGATCCGACACATAGGGCTTGCGGGTTTCCGCGACGCGCCGCAGCACGTCCGGGCGCTTGCTGTCCGCCAGAATGACCCCGTAAGGCACGCGGGTGTTGAGGATGATGCGGCCGCCGGGTTCGGAGAGCGCGACCCAGGAGGGGTCCGCGAGATTGGTGCTTTCCGCCAAGCGGTAGAAGACGTCGAACTCGCCCCGGGCGAGGCTGGGCGCCCGGGACAGAACCTGCAGGGCGACCACGAATTTCTCGATCTCGCGATCGAGCGACAGGCTCAGCGCGCGCGCCGTCTCCTGCATGCGCAGGTCGATGGCCCGCCGCTCGGAACGGTAGGCCGAGTAGAGGCCCGCCGCCGCCACCAGCATGGTCGGCAGGGCGAGCACCAGCACCAATCCCCACAGCACCTGGCGCAACGAGGTCCGGGCGCCCTGGGACAGGTCCCGGGCCGCTTTCACGGAATATGATCTTCGCCCGATCATCTAGCCGCCATCCTGAACCGGCATGGCGACACGCACCAGGACGGCGGGATCGTCGAGCGGCCATTCCACGTCCGCATCGAGCTGGCGGGCAAGAGCCTTGAGAATGGTCCCGGAGGCGCTGTCTTTCGCGTGCTGCTTCTCCTCCAGGCTGAAGGCGTCGTCGGCGACCTGGAAGACCAGCCTGCCGTCCAGGATCCGCAACAGGAGCTTCAGCTTGCCCTTGCGCTCCTTGTAGGCATGGGTGAGCGCATTGACGACGATCTCGTTGAACAGGAGCGCTATGGAAGCGGCCTTCGACGCTTCGACCTCCACTGTGTCGATCTCGAATTCCGGCGTGATCCTCACGCCCGGAATGGATTCGGTGAGTTCCTCGCACAAGCCTTTCGCGAAACGCGA
Organism: Microvirga sp. Mcv34; assembly: GCF_024519725.1. Classification (GTDB taxonomy): domain Bacteria; phylum Pseudomonadota; class Alphaproteobacteria; order Rhizobiales; family Beijerinckiaceae; genus Microvirga. Next base: position 25,347 of record NZ_JALJRK010000040.1, read on the forward strand.
CACGTCGAACCGCGTCGATCCCTGCCCGTCGTAGAGGTCCCGATGCGCGGCGGCGAGCGCCTGCATGCGCTCCTTCATGCGCCCGAGAGCCTGGCGCGCGGGCCCGTCCTCGGTCTGGCGGAACTCGATACCGATCAGGGAGAGAAGCAGCTGGAGATTGTTCTTCACCCGGTGGTCGAGCTCGTGCAGGAGCGCCGTGCGCTGGTCGAGCATCTGCTGCAGGGCATCCTGCGCCCGCTTCTTCTCGCCGCGTTCCCGGGCCTCGGCGAGAGCGCGCAGGACGGTGGCGGGCAGCCGGTCGAGCTTGTCCTTGAGGACGTAATCCGTCGCCCCACGCTTCAGGGCCTCGACGGCGACCTCTTCGCCGAGGGCGCCGGAGACGAAGACGAACGGCGTGGCCCGGGACATCTCCCGGGCGATCTCGAGCGCGTGCAGACCGTTGAAGGCGGGCAGGAGGTAATCGGCGAGAATGAGGTCCCAGGTCCCGTCGCGGACGGCCCTGGTGAAATCGTCCGCCGAGACCACGCGCTCGATCGAGACGGGCAATTGGGCATCGGCCAGGGTTTCCGCCACCAACTCGGCATCGAGCGCGCTGTCCTCCAGGAGGAGGATGCGCAGCACCCGGTCGGATGGGATGACGGAAGTCTTGTCCATCGGCAGCCTTTAAGCGCCGTTGCGCCGCGGCGGCGGCTCGTTGAGGATCGCCCAGAACACGCCGAGGTCCTGGATCGCATCGAAGAATTCGCGGAAGCCCACGGGCTTCACCACGAAGGCGTTCACGCCGAGCTCGTAGCTGCGCACGAGATCGCTCTCCTCCCGCGAGGAGGTGAGCATGACGACCGGCGTCTGCCGCAGGTGCGGATCCGCCTTGACCTTCTCCAGCACCTCGAGCCCGTCGACCTTCGGCAGCTTGAGGTCGAGCAGGACCACGGCCGGGTCGCTGGTGTTGCGGCTCTCATGGGCGCCGCGGCGATAGAGGAAGTCGAGCGCCTCCTCGCCGTCGCGCACCACGACGACCTCATTGGCGAGCTGGCTCTGCTCCAGAGCGGCCAGCGTCAGTTCGAGATCCTTCGGGTTGTCCTCAACCAGAAGAATCGGTTTCAGCTCCGCCATTCACGCGGCTCCTTCGTTCTGATCCGGCAGGGCGATGGAAAAGGTCGCTCCCTTGTCGAGCGCCCCTTCGGCCCAGGCCCGGCCTCCATGTCTTTCGACGATCCGGCGGACATTGGCCAGCCCGATCCCGGTTCCTTCGAATTCTTCCATGCGATGCAGGCGCTGGAACACGCCGAACAGCTTGTCGATGTACTTCATATCGAACCCGACGCCGTTGTCGCGTACGAAATAGACGGTCTCCCCATCCTTGCGGACGGAGCCGATCTCGATGCGCGCTTTGTCCCGGGGGCGGGTGTACTTGACCGCATTGTCGAGCAGGTTCTCGAAGACCAGCCGGATCAGCACCGGATCGGCGTTCACGGGAGCCAGGTCCCCGACGACCCACTGGATCCGGCGGTCGCCCTGTTCGGCCGAGAGCTTCTGCCTGATCTCGTCGACCAGGCGGCCCACATCCACCGGCCGGGGCTTCAGGGCCGTGCGGCCCATATGGGAGAAGCGCAGCAGGTTGTCCACCAGGGTTCCGGCCGTGTAGGCGGCCTCGATGATCGTGTCGACGTAGCGCTGGCCCTTCTCGGACATCCCGCCCGCTTCCTGCTTCTTCAAAAGCTCGGAATAGCCGACGATGTGGCGGAACGGGGCCCGCAGGTCGTGGGACACCGAATAGGAGAAGGCCTCCAACTCCTTGTTGCTGCGGCGCAGCTCCTCCGTCAGCGACGCCATCTCCTCGGCACGGCGCAGCACGATGCCCACGATGGCGTTGCGCAGCTCCTTGACCGCCTCGACCTCGCTCCGGTCCCAGGCCAGGGAGCGGTCCCGCACCGTCTCCTTCCAGATCTCGAAGGAGCGCCGGGGATGAAGCCTTAAGGATCCGGCCTCCTCCTGGACGGGCTTCTGCGGATTGCCGCCCCATTTCACCGTCTGCACGACCTCCGGGCGGAACCAAAGCACGTAGCTCGAATGCACCTTCGAGATCGAGATGGAGAGAAGCCCGCTCGCCTTGTCGACGAAAGCCTTCGCCGCCGGATAGACCTCCGACAGGTCGTCGGTGGCGAAGACGTCCGCCTGCTGGTGTTCGGAGAGCCAATGGAAGAGCGCCCTGACCTGGTCCTTGTCGGGAGCCCGGCCGAGGCACCAGCAATGGTCCTGCGTCACGACGGCCGCGCCCTGCGCGCCGGCGAGCATCATCAGGTCACCCGGGTGGTTCACGAGGCCCGCGATGAAATGCTCCTCGGCCGCCATATGGGCGAGAAGCCGCGTCTGCACGGCGCCGAGGCGCACGCGGTCCTCGGCCAGCATCGTGTTCTCCCGCGCCTCCAGTTGCAGCGAGAAGATCTGCGTGAGGAAGTCGCAGGCGTTGCGCACCTGGAGCGAGACCCGCTTCGGCTCCTTGTTGTGGCAAGAAATCAGACCCCACAATTCGCCGTCGCGCAGGATCGAGATCGACATGGAGGCGAGCGTCCCCATGTTGCGCATGTATTCGAGATGCACGGGCGAAACGCTGCGCAGCACCGAGTCGCCCAGGTCGAGCGGCGCTGGATCGCGCGACTGGATGGGCACGGGCGTGTAGCCGGCATCGGGAATGATGCGCAGGCGGTTGCGCCGGTAGAGCTCGCGCGCCTGGGCCGGGATGTCGGAGGCCGGGAAGCGCAGGTCGAGATAGGACGGCAGCACTTCGTTGCGGTCCTCGGCCACGACGGTGCCGTTCCACTGCTCGTCGAAGCGGTAGATCAGCACCCGGTCGAAGCTGGTCATGCGGCGGATGTCCTGCGCGGCCAGTCCGCACAGAACCTCGATGGTGGATGCCCCCTGCAGCTGCTCCACGAAACGGCGCAGGGTGGGATAGAGCGCGTCGATGCTGGAGACCGCATCGACGGGAGGCTCCTCCAGTTCGAGGATCGCGCAATCGCCCGAGCGGGAGACCGCCGTCTCGAAGACGCGCTCGTCCTGCGTCGTCCTGACCCGGATGGTGCGGACGAAGCGGGTGTTTCCCGCCGTCGGCGGATCGGCGAGCTGCGCGTCGAACTCGGCGCTCAGGGCCGGCAGAACCTGGGTGAAGGGCCGGCCGAGCACATCGGCCGCCTGAAAGCCGAAGATCTCCGCGACATTGGCGCTCGCATAGGCGATCGTCCTGTCTGACAGGTTGATCGCGAGAAGAATTCCATGCGGCTGGATGCTGCCCGGAATGTGGATCGGCTCCCGCTCGCAGGCGGTCAGGTCGATATCTTGCAATTGCTCAGTCATGGGGTCTCGCACAGCCAATCATGCATTACGGTGAAGGTGTCTCGTGCGGCCCCGACGATCAGATCGTCGGCCTCCGGCGACGAGGCTTCCAGGAGCACTGCGCCGAACGACTTCCACATGGCTGCAACATTTCGTCCATAGCTGCGGAAATAGGCGCAGCCCGTTTCCGCCGTCAGTCCAAGCCGGTTCTCCACTTCGCGCGCGATGATCGCGCCGCCGAGCGTGGAGCCCTCGACCACATACATGCTGCCCAGCACCGCCTCGGGCGCCGGCAGGGGCATGAGAGGACGGCATTGTGGCAAACCGATGATGTCCTCAGATTTTAGTCCTAGCGCCTCGAGATCCCGGGCGAGAAGACGGGTCTTGCAGCGGCTTTCGAAGAAGGCCCGGTCGGGCGCCCGATCGGCGGCCGCGCTTTCCCAGGCCGCGTGGAATCCATGGAAGCGGATCAGCAGGTCCGTATAGGCCTCTCGCGACGCGATCCGGCTGTCGAGATCCATGGCGGCCTCGATCCGGTCGTGAGCGTCACGGGTTTCGATCTTCAGTCGTTCGAGAAGCGTCATGACACCTCGTCGGCAGCGCGACCCAGCTTCGCGGACACGCGCCGCTCGGCCATTCCCAATCCGTCGTGGATCAGAACGGCGAGCAGCGCAACCACCAAACCGCCCTGCAGCACGAATGCAACGTTGTTGGATTGGAGGCCCGCGATGATGACCTCGCCCAACCCCTTGGCCGCCACCGTCGACCCGATGGTGGCGGTGCCGAGGCTGATGATCACCGAGAGGCGGATCCCCGCGAGGATCACAGGAAGCGCGAGCGGCAGCTCCACCTGGAACAGCCGCTGGCGCGGGTTCATGCCCATGCCTTTGGCGGCGTCGAGCGTCTGCGGCGAGACTTCCATCAGACCCGTGAGCGTGTTCTCGAAAATCGGCAGGAGTCCGTAGAGAAACAGCGCGATGAAAGTCGGTTTCTCGCCGAAGCCGACGAGCGGCACGGCGATCGCCAGAACGGCGACCGGCGGGAAAGTCTGGCCGATATTCACCAGGCTGCGCGACAGCGGCAGGAACTCGCGTCCCGAAGGACGCGTGACGAAGATGCCGAGCCCGAGCGCGAGGATCGTGCTCGCCAGCGTCGCGAGGAACACGATGCGCAAGTGCGACAGCGTCAGGGAGAGCAGGCTGCCCTGGTTGTAGATCGCCGGCGCGCCGTTCACGGTCAGCGGCTCGAACGCGAAGGCGAAAAGCTGCGGCGCCGTGATGAAGAGCAGCAGCAGGACCAGCGCCGCCCCGCGCCAAAGAAGCGAGGGCGCGCTCATGGAGCGGACCGCCCGTGCGCCACGATGCCCTTCACGCTGACGCGACCGACGAGGGCGCCCGATGCATCGGCGACGGGCAAGGCTTCCCGGCCGGTCCAGATCAGCCGCGAGAGGGCATCGCGCAGGGTATCGGTGACGGACACGGGCTCGCCCTCGGCCGGTCCGGGCTCGATGGCCTCGCGCACCTTCAGCAAAGACAGGAGACGGAAGGGCCTTTCCGCCGTTCCCACGAGCTGCTCGACGAAGGCCTCCGCCGGGCGCGTGAGCAGCTCGGCGGGCGTCGCGTATTGCAGGAGCCGCGCCTGATCCATCACGGCGATCCTGTCGCCCAGCTGGAATGCTTCGTTCATGTCGTGCGTGACGAGCACCACCGTGGTGCCGAGACGGCGCTGGATGGCGACGAGATCGTCCTGCGCCTTGCTGCGGATGACCGGATCGAGCGCGCCGAACGGCTCGTCCATCAGCAGCACCGCGGGCTTCGCCGCCAAGGCGCGCGCGACGCCGACGCGCTGCTGCTGCCCACCAGAGAGCTCGTGCGGGAATTTGTTGGCGAATTCCGCCGGGTCGAGCTGGAACAGGTCGAGCAGCTCGTCGACGCGGGCCGCGATTTGCCGTTTGTCCCAACCGAGCAGGCGCGGCACGGTGGCGATGTTCTCCGCGACATTGCGGTGAGGAAACAATCCGTAGCCCTGGATCACGTACCCGATCCGGTGGCGCAGCTGATCCTCCGGGATCGCCATGGTATCCTGGCCGTCGATGAGCACGCGGCCTTCGCTCGGCTCCACGAGCCGGTTGATCATGCGCAGCAGGGTCGACTTGCCCGCGCCCGACGTGCCGACCACCACGGTGATCGTTCCCTCGTCCATTCGGAGGGACACGTCGTCGACCACGATTGTTTCGGCATAGCGCTTGGAGAGATGTTCGATCTCGATCATGGAGAGCCTCGTCTGGTCAGATCGATGATCGCATCGAGAATGATGGCGGCGGCGAACGACAGGGCGACGGTGGGAATCGCCCCCAGGAGCACGAGGTCGATGGCCGTCTGGCCGATGCCCTGGAACACGAAGGTGCCGAAGCCCCCGCCCCCGATCAGCGCCGCCACCGTGGCCAATCCGAGATTCTGCACCAGCACGATGCGGATGCCGGTGAGGATGACCGGCGGCGCCAGGGGCAGTTCCACCTGCCACAGGCGCTGGCGCGCGGACAATCCCATGCCGCGCGCCGCATCGATGACGGCCGCCGGCACCTGCCTCAATCCGGTGACCGTGTTGGCGACCACCGGCAGCAGGGAATAGAGAAACAGCGCGATGAAGGCGGGCGCGGCCCCGATGCCGCGAATCCCCAAGGCGGCCGCCAGCGGCACATGGGCGGCGAGATAGCCGAGCGGCGCGATCAGGATGCCGAAGAGCGCGATGCTCGGAACGGTCTGGACGACGTTGAGAACCTGGAGGATCGCATTGCGCAGGCGCGGGACGCGATGGCCGAGAATGCCCAGCGGCAGCCCGACGAGGCAGGCGGCCGCCATCGAGCCGAACGCCAGCCACAGGTGCTGGCGCGCCTCGCGCCAGAAGGTGTCCGCCCGGCCGGCATATTCCTTGAGCAGGGAGAGATCGTTCCAGGCGCCCGAGACGAGCAGCAGCGCGACCGCGCCCGCCGCCACCGCGAGGGCGGCAAGCCGCGCCCAGGGAGAGAGACGCAGCCGCGTCAGCGCATCGGCGGCCAGCAGCGCGAAGGCCAGGGCCAGGAGCCAGAAGCCCAGGGCGGGCGAGACGCGTGCGAAGGTGTTGCCGGGCGGGGTGATGAATCCCGCCGACCAGCCGACCGCGGGAAAGATCGCGCACAGGCCGATGGATGCGGCCGCGAGGCGGATCAGCGGCGCGCGGACAAGGGCTGCGCACCCTGCTACGGCGAGGGCCAGGACCATCACGCCGACGGAGCCTGAAGGCGGCAGCGCATCGGCCAGCATCCGGCCCTCGCCGGCCACGATGCGGTTGGCCCGGTAGATGACGAACGGTGAGGCGAAGAGCGCGGCGCCGATCAGGACGGCGATCACGCTCCCGAGCCGATCCAGGGACAGGGAAGAACGCAACGAGGACATGCCGGGCGCGATGGTTCGGGAAGAAAACGTCGTCACAAAATTTCCGGCCCTTATCGCACCGTCTGGGTCATGAGGATACGGTTCATCCTTCTGCTTGCCGAGTCCTCATCCTGAAAGTCTGGTTCATAAGCAGGCTCGTCCCTGAGCCCTCATCCTGAGGGCCGCCGGAGGCGGTGTCTCGAAGGACGAGGGCGCTTCCAGTGCGTGCTGGATGATCCTTCGAGACGCCTGCTGCGCAGGCTCCTCAGGATGAGGTCAGAGGTTGATAGCCGTCTCCAAAACCGGAACCTCAGATCACTTCAGGAAACCCTTGGACTTCAGGTAATCCGTCGCCACCGCCTTGGCGGGCTCGCCGCCGACCTGGACGCGGGCGTTGAGGCCCTGGAGCGTGGTGAGGTCGAGGGAGGCGAAGACGGGCTTCAGGATCTCGGCGATCTTCGGGTTCTCCTTCAGGACGGATTCGCGGATGATCGGCGCCGGAGCGTAGACCGGCTGCACGTTCTTATCGTCCTCGAGCACCGTGAGACCCGACGGGGCGATGCCGCCGTCGGTGCCATAGACCATGGCCGCGTTGGCGCCGTTGGTCTGCTCGGCGGCCGCCTTGATGGTCGCGGCCGTGTCGCCGCCGGAGAGCACGATGAGCTGTTCCGGCTTCATCTTGAAGTTGTAGGTCTTCTGGAAGGCCGGCAGGGCCGCGTCCGAATTCACGAACTCGGCGGAGGCCGCCAGCACCACCTTGCCGCCCTTCGTGACCCACTGGCCGAATTCGGACAGGGTCTTCAGCTTGTTGGAATCGGCCACGTCCTTGCGCAGCGCGATGGCCCAGGTGTTGTTGGCCGGCGAGGGATCGAGCCAGACGATCTTGTTGGCGTCGTAATCGAGCTTCTTGGCTGTCTCGAAGCCCTTGGCCGCGTCCTTCCAGACCGGATCGTCCGCCTTGTTGAAGAAGAAACCCGCATTGCCGGTATATTCGGGATAGATGTCGATCTCGCCCGACGTGATCGCCTTGCGCACCACTGGGGTCGCCCCGAGCTGGATCCGGTCCTGCGTCTTGATGCCGTTGGCCTCAAGGGTCAGCAGGATGATGTTGCCCAGGACCGAGCCTTCCGTGTCGATCTTCGACGAGACGACCACGTCGGCTCTGGCGGCGCCCGCCCCGGCGAGCGCCAGCGCGGCGGCAAAGGTGAGCGATGTGAGGACGGTCTTCATGCGGAACCCCTTGAGAAACCTTGCCCGGCTGTTTTTAGGACAGTCGAGCCGTTTCGGCAGGGGGGTGGCTCCGGAAGAATGAGGCCGGAGCACAAAAACTTCGTGTGACGGCAAAAGATCCCGCCGAAGGAATTTTCGTCCTCCGGCGGGGCGACCGTTTCAGCGGCCCGGGCGTATCGTGCGGAAAAGTGGTGCCGGTTTTCCGCTCCAGACGATACGCCCAGCTAAAAGCAGCATCGGATGGATCCCAAAAGTGCAAGTCCACTTTTGGGTCCGATGCTTGGGCCTCTTCAGGCGCTCAGGGTCGACGGAGGCTCCTGGGCGATGGTGAAGCGGACCTGAGCCTGCGGGCGATGGTCCTCGGACAGGGTGCGCCAGGTGCGCTCGGCCTCGGTGCGGCTGTCGAAGGGGCCGACGACCCGCTCGGTGCCCTGGACGATGGTTTCGCAGTCGCAGGAGGTGTACTCGCCGCCGACCACCCAGAAACGTGACTTCATCATATCGGTCTCCATTGGTGCAAAGGGTTCGAGGTGTTGCGTTACTCGGCCGCCTGGAGCTTGGCCGGATTCTGGAACTGCGCGGTCTCGGTGGATTCCGCCATCGCCGTCGTGGAGGACTTGCCGCCGGTGATGACCACCGAGACCTGGTCGAAATAGCCGGTGCCGACCTCGCGCTGGTGGCGGGTGGCCGTGTAGCCGTCGGCCTCGGCGGCGAATTCGCGGGCCTGGAGCTCGGAATAGGCGCCCATGCCCCGGTCGCGGTAGCCGCTCGCCAGATCGAACATGCCGTAATTGAGCTGGTGGAAGCCGGCGAGCGTCACGAACTGGAACCGGTAGCCCATGGCGCCAAGCTCGCGCTGGAACTTGGCGATGGTGGCGTCGTCGAGCTTCTTCTTCCAGTTGAAGGACGGCGAGCAGTTATAGGCCAGGAGCTTGCCCGGGTAGCGCTTGTGGACGGCTTCCGCGAACTTGCGCGCATCGTCGAGATCGGGATGCGAGGTCTCCCACCACAGCAGGTCGGCCAATTCCGCATAGGCAAGGCCACGGGCGATGCAATGGTCGAGTCCGGTGCCGTCCTTGAGGCGATAAAAACCTTCCGGGGTGCGGCTGTCGGGCTCGATGAAGGGCCGGTCGCGCTCGTCCACGTCGGAGGTGATGAGCTTGGCCGATTCCGCGTCGGTGCGGGCCATGATCAGGGTCGAGGTGCCCATCACGTCGGCGGCGAGCCGCGCGGCGATGAGGTTGCGCTCATGGGCGGAGGTCGGGATCAGCACCTTACCGCCGAGATGGCCGCATTTCTTCTCCGAGGCGAGCTGGTCCTCGAAATGCACGCCCGCGGCGCCGGCCTCGATATAGGCCTTCATGATCTCGAAGGTGTTGAGCGGTCCGCCGAAGCCGGCCTCCGCGTCCGCCACGATGGGCAGGAACCAGTCGCGCTTGGCGCCGCCCTCCGCATGCTCGATCTGGTCGGCCCGCTGGAAGGTGCGGTTGATGCGCCGGCACAGTTCGGGGCCGGAATTGGCCGGGTAGAGCGACTGGTCGGGATACATGGCCCCGGCCACGTTCGAATCCGCCGCCACCTGCCAGCCCGAGAGGTAGATCGCCTCGAGTCCGGCACGCGCCATCTGCATGGCCTGGTTGCCCGTCATGGCGCCGAGCGAATGGACATAGGGGCGCTCGTGCAGGAGCTGCCACAGGCGCTGGGCCCCGCGCTCGGCCAAGGTATGGACGATGGGGAAGGATCCGCGCAGCCGGGCAACGTCCTCGGCCGAGTAGGGCCTGCGGATGCCGTCGAAGCGCCCCTCGGGAGCGGCGGGGATCAGGTCCTGCAGGGAACCCGGGTTCGGCTGGCTGGTCATGGCGATCCTTTCTTTTACATTTCTTGACAAAACTCTCCTGCAGGCCAGAATTGTTGCAGAGCAGCAGGACGTCTTGACGGTATAATCCGCGAAGAAGCGTTTGTTTCAACGTCGGATTTCAAAAGAAAAGTCGCCTTGTAAAGCTTTGACTCGGCTGGTCGTGTAAACTTGTAAAAAGATTTACAATATGGATGAGAGCAGAAAGCTTTTCGTAGGTCCCCGCCTCAAGCGGCTGAGGCGGGAGCTCAACATGAGCCAGTCCCGCATGGCCGAGGAGCTCGGGCTCTCCCCCAGCTACCTGAACCTGATGGAGCGCAACCAGCGCCCGATCACCGCCCAGGTGCTGATCCGGCTCGCCCACGCCTATCAGCTCGACCCGCGCGAATTCGCCAACGACGATCACGAGCGCACCGTCTCGGAGCTGGAGGAGGTCTTCGCCGACCCGCTGTTCCGCTCCACCCCGGTGGCCCGGCTCGAACTGCGCGAGACCGTGGAGAGCGCACCCTCCCTGGTCGACGCCATCAACCGGCTCTACCGGGCCTATCAGGCCCTGCGCGGGGCCCGCGAGGCCGTGACCCCGAGCCTCAGCGATCGGGACCGGGCCGAGGATGCCCCTCAGGTCAATCCGGTCGACCGGGTCCGGGAGCTGATCCACGAGGCCAGGAACCATTTCGCCGAGCTGGACGAGGCCGCCGAGGCTCTGGCGTCGGATCTCGCCCTGACCGGCCACGAGCCCTTCTTCGCCATCGCCGAGCGCCTGCATGCCCGGCACGGGATCCGCGTGCGCGTCATGCCCATCGACGTGATGCCGGATTCACTCCGCCGCTACGACCATCACCGGCGCCAGCTCCTGATATCCGAACTTGTCGATCCCTCTGGAAGGACCTTCCAGGCCGCCTACCAATTGGCTTTCGCCGAGATGCGCGAGACCATCGATGCGCTCGCGATCCGTCTCGAGCCGGTGGACGGGCCCGCCCGGCGCCTGCTGCGCGTCTCCTTCGGCAATTACTTCGCCGGCGCCCTCATGATGCCCTACGGCCGGTTCCACGCGGCCGCGGAAGCGCTCGGCTACGACGTGGAGGTGCTGGGCGCCCGCTTCGGCGCGAGCTTCGAGCAGGTGGCGCACCGGCTCACGACGCTGGCCCGCCCCGGCGCCCGGGGCATCCCGTTCTTCCTGGTGCGGGTGGATTCAGCCGGCAACGTCTCGAAGCGCTTTTCCTCAGGCCGGTTCCCGTTCTCCCAGTTCGGCGGCACCTGCCCGCTCTGGAACCTGCATTCCACCTTCCGGACCCCGGGACAGGTAGCCACGCAAGTGATCGAACTGCCGGATTCCTCGCGCTGGTTCTCCATCGCCCGCACAGTAAAGCGTGCCTTCAACCCCTGGGGAGCGCCCGATCCCCAATTCGTCGTGGGCCTCGGCTGCGAGCTGAAATACGCCCACCGCCTGGTCTATGCGCGGGGCCTCGACCTGTCCTCGGCGGATGCGACCCCCATCGGTATCAACTGCCGCCTGTGCGAGCGCGCCGCCTGCCCGCAACGCGCTGCCCCGCCCCTCATGCACGCCCTGATCGTCGACGAAATGAAGCGCGGCGTCTCGCCCTTCGAATTCGACGCGACCTAGAGCTCGGGATTTAAGCGGCTTGAAATGCTCAGACCGGACGGTTGTGGCGGTAGAACGCATTGGCGATGCCATCCACGTCATGAATGCCGGTGAACACCATCCCGACCTTTTCCAGAACCTTGCGGGAAGCTCTATGCTCGGCCACCGCGAACCCAATGACGTGATCGAGAGTTTCGACTCTGTAAATCCACTCTAGCAAGGCCTTGGCAGCCTCCGTCGCATAACCCTGGCCCCAGAGCGACCGCATGAAGGTGTAGCCGAGTTCAAGTTCCTGGGTTTTCTCAAATCTCCCGAATCCAGCCCGGCCGATAAACATCCCCTGCCGGTCAGTAACCTTAAATTTGGTCCAACCATGGACCGCGTAATCCGTGCGAAAACCTTCGAACTTCGCCTGGAGAAACATGTCATCCCAGGGCGGATCGCCCATCTGCAGAAAGTGCTGCACCTCCGGATCATCATGAAGGGTGACCAGAAGAGGAAAGTCCTCGGGCTCCCATTCGTAGAAGCACAGGCGTTCACTCGCCAAAACAGGGGTCTTCATCATCGGAACTCTTACACTCTGTCATCGAGCCAATGGTCGAGAAACCGGTCGAGCCAGCGGGAGACGTGAGGGTCGTGCTGGAAGCGCCCGGCGAGCTGGCGGACCCGGTCCTGCGCGCCCGGCATGGCCAGCCGCTCCTCGGCCACGACCGTCCAGCGGCACATCATGGCGTGGGTGACCTCCGGGTGGAACTGGAGGCCGAACGCCTTCTCGCCGACCCGGATCGCCTGGGTTGGGAAGTCGTCGCCCGTCGCCAGGGTCTCGGCCCCGGCAGGACAGTCGAAGCCTTCCCGGTGCCAATGATAGACATGGCTCGGCCAGGGCACGCCCCAATCCTCGCTCAGGGCTTCCCCGGCCGTCGTCGGCAGCAGGGGATAATAGCCGATCTCGGCCCGGCCCTCGGGATGGGCCCAGACGCGGGCGCCGAGATGCTTCGCCATCATCTGGGCACCCAGGCACAGGCCGAGATAGGGCTTGCTCTCCTTGAGCGGCACCTGGATCCAGTCGATCTCGGTCTTGAGGAAATCGTCCGGGTCGTTGGCGCTCATCGGGCCGCCGAAGATCACCGCTCCCGTATGCTCGGCGAGCGTCTCGGGCAGCGGGTCGCCGAACCGGGGCCGACGGATGTCGAGACGGTAGCCGCGCTCCAGGAGCAGGCGCCCGACCCGGCCTGGGGTCGAGTGCTCCTGATGCAGGACGATGAGAACGGGTGCTTTGGGGGGCCGCCTAGGCATGGTTTCGATCCGATGCGGAGGCGATCATGATGGTACAGGGGCAAACACGCGAGAACATAAGCCGATTATTCGGGATAAGATGCCTTCTCCGCAAGAGGCATCGCCGGCCCGCATCGTCGCAATTCCTTAGCCGGGAGATATCTAGGCAAAAGCGGACCATCGCTCTATGATCCCACGGGAACGATATCACGCGTCACCCCGACTTTTGCACAGATACGCAAAAGTGATAGAACCACCTGATTCCAGCCTTGAAGTCCGGACGATCCGGCTCATCTTGTTCCGTGTTTTGCTGGACGATCGGCCAGCATCCCGGCGTGAAAGAAAGTGATCCCGTGACCGACAGCGTAACGAGCGATGGAGATCTCAACGGCCTGCGTATCCTTGTGGTCGAGGACGAAGCCGCGATCTCTCTGCTCCTCGAAGACATGCTTCTCGATTTCGGCTGCGAGGTGATCGGACCGGCAGCCAGGCTGTCGGCAGCCCTGGACGCGGTGGCGCGCGAACAGGTCGATCTGGCGATTCTCGACGTGAATGTCGCGGGCGAGCCGATCTATCCGGTGGCCGAGGCCCTGGCCCAGCGTTCGATCCCGTTCGTCTTCTCGACCGGCTACGGCAGCGCCGGGATCCGCGACGCCTTCCGCGACCGTCCGGTCCTGCAGAAGCCTTTCGCCCAGCACGACCTGAAGCAGAAACTGCTGATCGCCTGCGGCAAGGCCGCCTGATCGGCTTTCCGTCGTCGGTAGGGCGCCTGAACCTGTGGCGTGAATGCCGCAATCGTTTACGCTGTGCTGCAAAACACATCATTCATGCTGTGAATCGGCTTTGTTCCCGGGGACTTCCTGCTAAGCTCCAGTAACGTTAGAGCAGGTAACCCTTCGATCGAGCCCGTTCTCCATGTCTTTCCGATCAGTCAGGCTTCTGGCCGCCACAAGCGTCCTGGCGCTTTCCTTTGCTGCCGCGCAGGCTCAAGTCCCCGTGCCGCGCCAAGCACCCGCCGCGGGTGCCATCGTGGCGGCCAAGGGCGGCGAGGAGATGCGCTTCGTGCGCGAGGATCTCTGGCGGGCCGCCCAGCTGCAGCAGAGCCTCGTCGGTGGCGACACCCTGCGCACCAACGCCATCGGCAACCTGGCGATCCTGTTCAACGACCAGACCCAGATCCGCGTCGGGCGCAACTCGACCCTGACCGTCAACGATGTGGCGCGCGGGCCAGCCGATGCGACCCAACTCAGTCTGCAGGGCGGCAACATCTGGGCCCGCGCGGCCCGCGGCGGCTCGGGCGTCGACGTCAAGACGCCGGCGGCGGTCGCGGCCATCCGTGGTACCGACTGGTCGCTGGCGGTGGACGGCGCGGGTAAGACCTCCCTGGTCGTGCTCGAAGGCGTCGTCGAGCTCAAGAACCCGCAAGGCGCTGTGACGGTCCGACAGGGCGAGGGAGCCGTGGCGGCCGTCGGCCAGGCGCCGACGAAATTCGTTCTCGTGAGCCCGAACGACCGCGAGCAGATGCTCTTCTACATGTCGATGCGCGAGGTGTTCATCAACCTGCCGACGACAACCCTGGACAACAAGCATTTCGAAGCCGAGAGCTCCAGGATCGAGGCGCTGACGCCCGAAACCCGGACGACGGAGGACTGGCTCGTCCTTGCCGAGAGCCTCATGAATGCCGGCAACAGGCGCGCCGCGGCGGCGCCTCTTGCGGAAGCCCGCCGTCGCCCAATGAGCAGGGCGCAGCGAGCGCGCGCCGATTACCTCGAAGCCCTCATGGCCGGCGCGGACCGCCGCTGGCAGGATGCGATCAGGCTGTTTGATCGCGCGAAGCCGGGCCTCGATCCGCGGCGGCGCGGCTGGGCCGAGTACGGCCGCTATGCGGCCGCTTCCCTGGCGGATCCCAAGCGGGTGCAGCCGCCCCCAAAGGTTCCGCTGAAGGATCCCAGGACGGCGGAAATCAACGCCTATCTCACAGGTTTCCGACAGGATCTCAAAGCCGCCGCCGCCGAGGCCGCAGCATCCGAGAGACTATTTCCGCAGGATGCCGGGCTCGCCATTCTCTCGGCCACCCTCGCGCAGGATCTCGACCACCGCGAGGACATGTATGCGGCCTATGAACGGGCCAAGGCCATCGATCCCACCGATCCGGACGTGGTGGCCTTCGGGGCGACGATCAAGGCGGATTATGCCCGTGACATCGACGGGGCTCTTGCCGATCTCTACAGGGTTGTGAAGACCGAGCCGAATTTCTCGCTTCTCAACCAGATCGGCCTGCTCGAGCAGGGCCGGGGCGCCACCATCGAGGCTGAAGCCGCCTTCCGGCAGGCCATCGAGATGGAGCCGCAGAACCCGATTCCTTACGTCAACCTGGCTATCCTTCTCCTCGATCAGAGCAGGGTGGAAGAGGCGGGCGTTCTGATCGACAAGGCGCTGGCGCTCGATCCGCCCACAGCCTACTCGGCCCGCGGGCGCTATCTCCTGCAGAAGGGCAAGATGGCCCAGGCCATCGAGTCGCTGCTGGCCGGTTCCGCGGTCAATCCGGCCCGGTCGAACGATCAGCTCATCCTGGCCGACGCGTATTTCCAGAACGGTGATTACGAGCTCGCCTGGCAGACCCTCGACAATGCCGACCGGCTCGATCCCAGGGCGCCTATCGTGCCCATCCTGCGCACGGCCTTCGCGCTCGATCTCTACATGGCCGACGAGGCCATCCTTGCCGCGCGCGAGGCCCTGCGGCGCTACCGGGATCGCGGCGGGGATTATGCGGGCCTATCGGTCACGAAGCAGACCGGCTCATACCCGGTGGAAGCCTACCGCTTCATCAACCTGCATGACTGGGCGCGCTTCTACGCCGACCGGACCTTCGATCCGTTCGAGGCGCAGGGCTATTTCGACCAGGCGATCACCAGCAGGCCGGGCTTGTTCCCAACGGAGCCGACCCTCGATGCCGCGGAAGGCACGGATCTCAACAGTGCGGCCCTGAACCTGTCCATCCAGGGTCTGCTCCTCGATCCCCTGGCCGTATCGGGCCGCATCGGGCGCTTCGATCCCATTCGCCGGCCGTTCCTCGATACTGAGATCGGTGGCGGCCCGGTCGTGCGCGGCGGCAAGGTCGGCTGGGATGCAGGCGTGCTGGTCAACGGCTTCTCCAACGAGCCTGTGCCGACGAGCTTCAGCCTGTCCGCGAGCGCCGGCGAGGCCAAAGGCAACCTGACGGCCGACAACGAAAGAGCGAAAGGCATGACGCTCAGCATCGGTTCGGCTCCGAGCGCCGCCGACCGATTCATGGTCATGGGATGGGCGACCGAGGGCAAGCCGGGCCTGACGGATGTCGACCGCTTCGACCGCACGCAGCGTATCGAGCGGGACGAGACGACTCTCTTCGGTGTCGCCGGCTGGAGCCATACTTTCGGCTATCGCAACGTTCTCTCGACCGCGATCTTCGCAACCCGGAACGATACGCTCGACCGTGGGGACCTGTGGGATTACAGCGCGTTCCCGACCACCCATACCCTCTGGCAGGAGAAGCAGCGCGTCGACGGTGTGGTCGGAGCGGTCAGCCACGCCATCGGGATCGGCGACTTCAATCTGCGCTACGGCCTGGAAGCTCAGGCAGGCCAGCTGCGCTACAATGGAATTAGTAGGAGCTACCAATATTGGTTCTCGGGACCGGAGGAGTCTCTGCAGGACGCACCGAGCTTCGACAGTCCGTTCCGCGGCGGCCGTGCCTATGCCGATCTGTCGTGGCGCCCGAACGATCGGTTCGAGGCTCAGGCTGGCATCCATCGCACCTTCCTCGACGTGAAGAACGCCGATCCCGATGTCTGGGTGTCGCCTCGCTTCGGCGTCGGCGTGTCGCCGCTGGAAGGGCAATGGCTGCGCGCAGCCTATATCGAGAATGCCGACACGTACCTGAGCTACTCTCTCGCACCTACGACCACGGTCGGGCTGATCCCGAACGACACGCCCGCGAGCGGACCGACGAAGAGTATTGTTCTACGTTGGGACGCGGAATGGACGCCGCACATCTTCACAGCGCTGGAATATCAGCGGCAGACCTTGAGCGACCTCTCCGTTCCGAGAATCAACACGCTGGAGAGTTTTAATGACATCGAGAAGGCCCGAGCCGAATGGCTCGCCGCGACGGTGAATGTCTGGCTGGGCCATGGCATCGGCGTCTTCGGCACAATCGGCGGAGCGACCTCGAAAATTCTCGCGACCTCGGCGGACGTGGACGGAGCGGTGGGAGAGCCCGTGCCCTATGTTCCGGAGCGTTTCGCGCGCTTCGGGATGACGTTCGTGCATCCGAGCCGCCTGCGTTTCACGCTGACCCAGAACTATATCGGCGAACGTTCCGGCTCCTATTACAACGACCGGCTGGAAGCCTATTGGACGACCGATGCCGCGATTACCTGGGAGACGCCGGACCGGCGCTTCCAGTTCGGCGTGACGGCGCTCAACCTGTTCGACCAGCGCTACGATTTCGGCTTCGACATTCCGGCTCCCGGTCGCACGGTCGCGGCCTCCGTCAAGGCTCGGTTCTAGGGTGAGCGGCGAAAGGCCGGCAGCGGTCGATCAAGGGCGCGAGCCTCTCTGGCGCCATTTTATCATGGCAGGGCTCATCGCGGCCCTGCTGGTGCCGGTCCTCTATTTCCCGCCCTTCCATCTCATCGAGGCGCGGCTCTACGATATTCTCTCGGTCGTATCGCCCCCCCTGCCGGCGCGGCCTGGCGCCGTGATCGTGGCTATCGACGAGCCGTCCATCGGGGAGATCGGCCAACGCTGGCCATGGTCCCGGGAGCTTCACGCCAGACTGGTCGAGAGCCTGCGGGCCGCGGGCGCGAAGGTGATCGCCTTCGACATCATCTTCGCCGATCCCAGCTCGGAGGAAGCCGATACCGCTTTCGCAAAGATGCTCGGCCCGGACGTGGTGCTGGCCGCCGACGACGTGACGACGCTCCTGCCGCAAGGCGTCCAGGTGACCCGAGTCAGCCCGCTCGATCCCTTCCTCGATGCCGGTGCAGCAACCGGCGTGGCCTCGGTGGATCTCGACGGGGATGCCTATCTGCGCCGCATGCCGCGGATGCAGGACAGCCTGGCCGCCGAGGCGCTGCGCCTGAAGGGCGAACCGCAGGCGGTCGCTCCCGAGGGTGCGCTGATTCAGTTCTTCGGCCCCGCCCGCTCCTACCCGACGGCCTCCTATTACCAGGCCCTCGATCCGGGGAATTTTCTGCCGCCGGGCTTCTTCAAGGGTCAGGTCGTTCTGGTGGGCCTGAGCCTGAAGCAGGCAACCTCCGCGGATATCGGCGCGCCCGATACTTTCCCGACGCCCTACACGTTGACCGAGGGCACCCTCACGGCCGGCGTGGAGGTCCAGGCCACGATCCTCGACAATCTCCGCCATAACCTCTACGTGCTGCCCGCGCCTCGGCTCGTCATGGCGCTCCTGGTCATCGCCGGGGCCTTGCTCGCCGCCGCCTTCTCGGCCCATGGCGTTTCCTGGCGGACTGGGCTCGCGGCGGCCTTCCTGCTCGCCTTCTTCATCGCCGGATCCTGGGTCGTGCTCCGCTTCGGCCGGGTTTGGATGCCACCTGCCATGCCGGCGGCGGCGGCGCTGGCGGTATTCGGTGCGCGGTTCGGCCTCGATTATGCCCGCGAGCGCCACCTGCGCCGCACCGTGTCGGAAGCCTTTTCGCGCTATCTCTCGCCGGATCTCGTGGCGCAGCTCGCCCGCGATCCCGGGGCCCTGAAGCTCGGAGGCGAGCGCCGCAATCTCTCGATCCTGTTCTGCGACGTGCGAGGCTTCACGACCCTGTCGGAGAAGCTGAAGGACGAGCCGGAGCGGCTGACCACGTTGATCAATCGCCTGCTCGATCCGCTGTCCGCCGCCGTGCTGGCGGAAGGCGGCACCATCGACAAGTATATCGGCGATTGCGTCATGGCGTTCTGGAACGCCCCGCTGCCGAGTCCGGACCATCCATTGTGCGCCGCCCGCGCGGCCATGGGCATGCTGGACGCGGTCAAAGCCCTGAATGCCGAGCTGCGGCGAGAACAGGGCGAGGATGCTCCCTCCTTCGCCATCGGCGTCGGCATCAATACCGGCGATTGCGTAGTCGGCAATGTCGGCTCGCGCTGGCGCTACGATTATTCGGTCCTCGGCGATACGGTGAACCTCGCATCGCGCCTGGAGAGCCTGTCCAAGGAATACGGCGTCTCCATCGTCCTCGGGCCCGCGACCGCGAAGGCGCTGCGGGACCATTTCGTGCTGATCGAGCTCGACCGCATCGCCGTGAAGGGACGCGCCGAGAAAACCGCGATCTTCACCATCGTAGCGCCCGCCGCGCAGCGCCAGGCTCCGGCTTTGACGGAGCTGATGGATCTGCATCCCGTGCTGCTCGACAGCATCCGTGCCGGCCGGCGGGTGGAGGCCCTCGACCTCGTCCGGCGCTGCCAGGCGCTCGCCCCCGCCCTGTCGGCCTATTACGGGAAGCTTCTGCTCAAGGCGACGGCCATCCCCGAATGATCGGTCGGCCGCGGCCGTGATGGGTCTCTCGTGTCGCCGCTCGCGTTCAGGCTTGACTTGCGCGGTAAACACTCCCGCTCCGACATGATCTTGCAAACGAATTGCAAGTAAAAACAAAGTCTTGCCACTCCTGGGACTCCGTCTATAAGGGCGCCTCGTTTCCCGCCGCACTCTCGTTTAAGTATCGCGCCATGGACAAGATTCAGAAACTTGCCCTCGGCAGCATATTCGTCGGAACCCTTGTTTTCGTTCTGAAATATGCCGCCTATTACATCACGGGCAGCATTGCGCTCTATTCGGATGCGCTGGAGAGCGTCATCAACGTGGTGACGGCGGTTGCGGCGTTCCTGGCCGTGCGCGTGAGCGCCACGCCGGCCGATGCGAACCACCCCTACGGACATCACAAGGTGGAATATTTCTCCGCCGTTCTCGAAGGCGTGCTGATCATCGTGGCGGCGCTGGCCATCCTGCGGGAGGCCTATTACGGATTCCTGTCGCCGAAGATGATCGATGCCCCCATGGAGGGCCTTGCGATCAACGCAATCGCCGGCGTCGTCAATGCCTTCTGGTCCTGGCTGCTGATCAACCGCGGACGGCGCATGCGCTCGCCCGCCCTCGTGGCCGACGGACGCCATCTCTTCACGGACGTGATGACCTCGGCGGGCGTCCTGATCGGCCTTCTCCTCGTTCCCTTCACCGGGTGGCACTGGCTCGATTCCGCCCTCGCGGCCCTGGTGGCGGTCAACATTCTCTGGTCAGGCTGGGGCCTGATGAAGGAAAGCATCGGCGGCCTCATGGACGAGGCGCTCCCCGAGGCCACGCTCAGCCGTGTTCGCGAGATCATCGCCGTCAATGCGCAAGGCGCCATCGAGGCCCACGACCTGCGCACACGCCACGCGGGCCGGATGACCTTCATCGATTTCCACCTCGTGGTGCCGGGCCAGATGAGCGTGACAGATGCCCACGACATCTGCGACCGCCTGGAACGCGCCCTCAAGGAGGACGTGAAGGACGCGCTCATCACGATCCATGTGGAGCCCGACAACAAGGCCAAGCACGCAGGCATCGTGGTGCTCTGAGATTTCCGGGGCTCTTGCATGAGTGCCGCTCCCGTGGCATTTCTTCACCCATGAACGACCGTGCGACCCCGACCGCAATCCTTTGGTGGCGCTCCTGACAGGAGCGGCACGTCGTCATGTTTTTCGCAACGAACGTAGCCGCCGGGTACGGCAGGCATCGTTCGTCATTTTCCGATCTGGTCCTACGTCGCGGCGGCTTCCATCTGGAGAAGCCCCATGCCCGTCGACATCGACCACCGCCCCGTCATACTGACCGGAGACCGGACCACCGGCCCGCTTCATCTCGGCCATTATGTCGGATCACTGAAGAACCGGGTCGCCCTTCAGCACACCCACCGGCAATATCTGCTTCTGGCCGATACGCAGGCCCTCACCGACAATGCGTCCGACCCCGCCAAGGTGCGCCGGAACGTGCTGGAGGTTGCGCTCGATTATCTGGCGGTCGGGATCGACCCGGGCCAGACGACGATCTGCCTGCAATCGGGCCTGCCGGCGCTTGCCGAACTGACCCTGCTCTATCTCAACTTCGTCACCGTCGCGCGCCTCGAGCGCAATCCGACGATCAAGGATGAGATTCAGGCGCGCGGTTTCGGGCGCGATATTCCCGCGGGCTTCCTGTGCTATCCGGCCGCGCAGGCGGCCGACATCACCGGATTCAAGGCGAATGTGGTGCCCGTGGGTGAGGATCAGGCTCCGCTGATCGAACAGACCAACGAGATCGTGCGCCGTCTCAACCGTCAGGCCGGTCGCGATGTGCTTCCCGAAGCACTGGCCCTGATCCCAGCCGTCGGACGCCTGCCCGGCGTCGACGGTAAGGCGAAGATGAGCAAGTCCCAGGGCAATGCCATTTCCCTATCCGCTACCCCCGACGAAATCCGCGATGCCGTGCGGCGCATGTACACGGACCCCCATCATCTGCGCGCCTCCGATCCCGGCACCGTGGAAGGCAACGTCGTCTTCACCTATCTCGACGCCTTCGACGACGATCATGCAACCGTCGAAGACCTGAAGGCACGGTATCGCCATGGTGGTCTCGGGGACGCCCTCGTCAAGCGCCGCCTGGAAGATGTCCTTCAGACCCTTCTCGCGCCCATTCGGGAGCGCCGTGCGGCCTTCGGGCGCGACCCGGGCCATGTTCTCAATCTTCTCCGAGCAGGCACCGCGACGGCCCGCGAGCGGACCCAAGCGACCCTGGATGAACTCCGCGCGTGCCTCGGCCTGTTCACCTTCGAGGAAGCCGGGGTCGGAACAGGTCACTAACGGACGTCTATAGCAACGTCTTCTTGGCCCTACGTCAGAGTAACCGCGGTCCAAGCCGGGTTATTCCGACGGGGCTTACGGCGTTGCCACTTTCGTAGGGATGATATCAAGCTGAAGGATTTCTTTCACCGGGCGGCACTCTTCAATTATGAAAATACCATTAATATAATCTACGAAAATGATGAAGTTTTATTATAAAAACTGCCAATTCTAAGTAATTTCACGTAATGCGGTGCGCGGTAGGTGGCGTTTATAAATATAGGACCTGTTGTCAGCGCGTCGTGGGGGCGTGCGCCTCCCGCGGGGTTGTGGGCAGGTCGTCGAGGGACCATGCGTTTTCTGAATAACTTGAAATTGATCTTCAAACTGGCGATTCCGACAGCCATCTTTGTCGCGATCACCATCGGGTTGATTGCAATTGCAAAGAACGGCTTGGATACCCTCAGTGCCGACACCAAGAAACTGGTCAATGTCGAGTCCGCCCGGCTGATCACCATTCTCAACATCAACGCGGAAGTGAACGAGGCCAGCATCCAGGAAAAGAACATAATCCTGCTTTCCTCGACAGAGCAGGACCGGCTCAAGAGTGCGGAGTCCGTCTATCAGGAATACAAGAAGCTGGCCTTGCAGCACGCCGACGAGCTGATCGCCTTTTCCGATTCTGCGGAACGCCGCACCATTAACGAGAACATCAAGGCGACCCTCGTCCAATATTTCGCCCTTATGGACAAGAGCGTCGCCCACAGCATGCAGGACGACGATTTCTCCGCCCTCCAGATTTCCAACGGCGAAGGGCGCGATCTTCGCATGAAGGTCCGCAACCTCCTGACCGAGCGCATCGCCATCAACCAGAAGGCGCTCGATGACTCGTCGGAGGCATCGGAAGCCTTGGCGTCCAGTACTTCCACGTCGCTCATCGTGTCGTCGGCGATCGGCCTGAGCATCGCCATCGCCCTGCTCGGAGCCATCGTCGTGATGGCCATTACGCGTCCGCTGAATCATGTGACCGGCTCCATGGGGCAGCTGGCGGAGGGCGACCTGTCGGTGACCGTGTCCGGCACGGAGCGCAAGGACGAGGTCGGAGCGC
>NZ_JALJRK010000041.1 GCF_024519725.1 Microvirga sp. Mcv34
TGATCCGCGTCGGCGGCGCGACCGAGGTCGAGGTGAAGGAGAAGAAGGACCGCGTGGACGACGCCATGCATGCCACCAAGGCGGCCGTCGAAGAGGGTATCCTGCCCGGCGGCGGCGTCGCACTGCTGCGCGCCCTCAAGGCCCTCGAAACGGTGAAGCCGGCCAACGCCGACCAAAAGACCGGCGTCGAGATCGTGCGCCGCGCTCTCCAGGCTCCGGCGCGCCAGATCGCTCTGAACGCGGGCGAGGACGGGTCCGTGATCGTCGGCAAGGTGGCGGAAGCGTCCGATTACGCCGCCGGCTGGAACGCCCAGACCGGCGAGTACGGCGACCTCTACAAATTCGGCATCATCGATCCGGCGAAGGTCGTGCGTGTCGCCCTCGAGGATGCCGCTTCCGTCGCGGGCCTTCTCATCACCACCGAGGCCATGATTGCCGAGAAGCCCAAGAAGGAGGCCGCCCCCGCCATGCCGGCCGGCGGCATGGACTTCTAAGCTCCCGCACCGAGTTGTAAGACGAGCGGCGCCGCATGTCGCGGCGCCGTTTTCTTTGGGCGATGGAACCGAGAGTCAATGGCTTCGGCTTCTACCGATGGCGGATCAGGCTCGTATTTTCGGGCTCGGCCACGCTGGTTCTGATCGAGCCGGTCGTGTCCTCTGGCGCCGTCCTGCGCAACTGGTTCACGAAGGCCATGAGGCTGCTTACCTTCTCGGGCTCGGGAGCCAGGAAGGTGAGGGCGCTGCTGTCGAACGGCTCCTCTTCGATGGTACCGTCGATCATGATCGTCGTCTTGATCCCGCTCTGGACGTCGAAGGAAACGGACTTCACCTTCGTCCGGCGCTGCGGGTCGACCGGTTCGGCGATCACGAGGGAGGCCACGGCGGTCGAAGCAGAGGCCAGGATCGGCTTGGCTGGGACGCGAACGACTGTCACAGGCTGCTGAGGCTTGGCGGCGGAGGCCTGTGTGGGCTGCTTCTCCTGGGGCTTCCTATCGGAATCGCGTGCGGTCTGGGAGACCGCCATGTACTCCGTCGGACCGGACAGGATTTTCTGAAGGCGCTCATGGGCCTCCGTGGCTTCCTTCTGTGTCGCCGAGCCGAAGGCCGCCACAAGCGGATTCTTGGCCTTTTCCGCTTCGGCCTTGGCCTTTGCGACTTCCGCCGCCTTTGCCGCTGCAATCCGCTTCCTGGCCTCGACCACCTGGGCGCGATTGTTCGTGCTGTAGGAATAGTGCTTTCCGTTGATCTCGTAGCGGACCAACCTGGCCTCCGCGCTGCTGGAAATAATTCCGAGCGTAACGATGGAAGCTCCAAGCAAAACGAGCGTTCTGTTCATCGGCCTATAAGAGCACGCTGGCTCTTCCCCTTGCTTGGGTAAAGCTCAATTAAAGAATGTGGCAAATATGTGTTTTTTGGACAGTAAACGCATGCCTCGTAAGAGGTATCATTTGGTGATACTGATGCATTCTTAAGTAATTTTTACAGATAGATGTTATTTACTCGATGAGAACCTTCTATCGAAAAGATGATTAATTTCACTTACTATATATCATGTTGAAGTTGGGCGGCGCGGGGAGAGGCGGAGCGGAAATCGAGCCAATCTCTGGCTTCTATCGATCCGCCATGCGGTCTATGCAAACTTGGCAGGCGGCCCTTGCATTGAATTCATGCCTACACGCTTTTGAAATCTTGTTCTCTGATTTGTCGGGTCCGTCACTTTCCGCAACATCCCCAACATATCAACAGGTTGCGTGTTAAATTGTTGAGGGCCCGGGCAGTGCGGCATCCGTCTGGCTGCTCGGTCGCTATGCATAATTCATCTTTAGTCTAACTTTACTCGGGATCAGCCTTCCCTTGTTACCGACTCTTCCTCAAAGCGCGACAGCCCTCGAACTGGAGTAGGCTCCGATGAAACGCCGTCATTTTCTCGCAACCGCCGGCGCAGGCCTTGCTGCCGGCGCGGTGGCCAAGCCCGCCATTGCCCAGTCCAACCCAGAAATCCGGTGGCGTCTGACGTCGGGCTTCCCGAAGTCGCTCGACACCATCTATGGCGGAGCCGACTTCCTGGCGAAGTACGTCTCGGAAGCGACGGAAGGCAAGTTCCAGATCCAGCCCTTCTCCGCCGGTGAGATTGTCGGCACCTTCCAGGCGGCGGACGCCGTCTCTGCCGGCACGGTCGAGATGGCCCACACGGCCGCCTACTACTACGTCGGCAAGGATCCGACCTTCGCGGCAGCCGCTGCGGTGCCGTTCACGCTCAATGCCCGCCAGCTCAATGCCTGGCAGTACCACGGTGGCGGCATCGGCCTCGTCAACGACTTCATGGCGAAGCACAACCTCTATGCCCTGCCGGGCGGCAACACGGGCACACAGATGGGTGGCTGGTTCCGCAAGGAGATCAAGACCGTCGAGGACCTGAAGGGCCTCAAGATGCGCATCGCGGGCATCGCCGGCCAGGTGATGGCGAAGCTCGGCGTCATCCCGCAGCAGGTCGCGGGAGGCGACATCTACCCGTCCCTGGAGCGCGGCACCATCGATGCGGCCGAGTGGATCGGCCCCTATGACGACGAGAAGCTCGGCTTCCAGAAAGTTGCGCCGTATTACTACTATCCGGGTTTCTGGGAAGGCGGTCTGACGCTCCACTTCCTCTTCAACAAGGGCAAGTGGGAATCCTTGCCGAAGAACTATCAGGCGATCCTTCAGGCAGGCTGCATGGCCGCCAACATGGACATGCTGGCCAAGTACGACGCCAAGAACCCGGCCGCCCTGCGCAGCTTGGTCGGCGCCGGCGCCCAGCTGCGTCCCTTCTCGCAGGAGATCCTCGACGCCGCCTACAAGGCGACGAACGAGGTCTATGCGGAGATCTCCGCGCAGAACGCGGATTTCAAGAAGATGATCGACTCGCTCCGCGCCTTCCGCAACGAGGAATATCTTTGGTTCCAAGTCGCCGAATACGCCTTCGACACCTACATGATCCGCGCACGCACCCGCGGCTGAGGTCGAAGCGATTATTTCAGTGAAAAACCCGGCGCCCAGGCGCCCGGTTTTTCCGTTGCAGGGCTGGTGTGCCTCAAACGGGGGGCTGCAGGGTTGCATCCGGCCGATGGAATGATGATCTCATGGCAACCCTTGTTCGGCTTTGAACCGCACTAGAAAGATGATTCATGCCTCCCTTTTCGGTCCTCGATCTCGCGCCCGTTCCCGAGGGCTTCACGCCCTCCGATGCCTTGCGTAACACGCTCGACCTGGCGCAGCATGCTGAAGCCTGGGGTTACAATCGCTATTGGCTCGCCGAGCATCACAACATGGTCGGCATCGCGAGCGCCGCGACGAGTGTCGTGATCGCGCACGTGGCGGGCGGCACGAAGACGATGCGGATCGGCGCGGGCGGCATCATGTTGCCGAACCATTCGCCCCTGGTGATCGCCGAGCAGTTCGGCACTCTCGACGCCCTGTTCCCGGGGCGTATCGATCTCGGCGTCGGCCGCGCTCCGGGTACGGACCAGCGCACCCTGCGCGCGCTGCGCCGGGATCCCACATCGGCCGATACCTTCCCGCAGGACGTGCTCGAACTGCAGGCGCTTCTCGGCCCCGTCCAGGCGGATCAGGTGATCCAGGCTGTGCCAGGAGCGGGTTCGAACGTGCCGATTTGGATTCTCGGCTCAAGCCTGTTCGGTGCGCAGCTCGCAGCCATGCTGGGCCTGCCTTATGCCTTCGCGTCGCATTTCGCGCCCGGCGCCCTGATGCAGGCGCTCCAGGTCTATCGCGAGCGCTTCCAGCCCTCGGCCCAGCTCGACAGGCCCTATGCCATGGTGGGCGTCAACGTGATCGCTGCCGACACGGACGAGGAGGCACGCCATCTCTTTACCTCGGCGCAACAATCCTTCACCAACCTGTTCCGCGGCGCCCGCGGCAAGCTCCAGCCGCCCATCGACGACATCGAGAGCTATTGGGCGCCGCACGAGAAGGCGCAGGCCATGAACATGCTATCTTGCTCCTTCGTCGGCTCGGCCAGAACGGTGCAGGAAGGCCTGGAGGGTTTCATCGCGCAGACGGGCGCCGATGAAGTGATGGTCGCGGCCGCGATCTACGACCATTCCAAGCGCCTGCGCTCTTATGAGATTCTCAGCGAGGTCCACAAGGGGATGAAGAAGGCGGCGTAAGCTCTTTCCGTCATGGCCGGTCTTGTGCCGGCCATCTCGATACGGTGAAGCTCAGCGTTTCGAGCTATCGGGATCACCGGCACAAGGCCGGTGATGACATGTAAGTGGGTGTGGAAGGTGCCGTTCCCTAAGCCGCCGCGCCACGCCCCTTCAGTGTCGGATCGAGCGCATCGCGCAAACCGTCCCCCAGGAGGTTCAGCCCCAATACCGAGAGTGCGATGGCGATGCCCGGCGCGATGGCGAGGTGGGGAGCCTGCGAGAGATAGGTCTGCGCATCGCTCAGCATGCGGCCCCAGCTCGGATTGGGTGGGCGTACGCCCAGGCCCAGATAGCTCAGGCCCGCTTCCGTTAGGATGGCCAGCGCCAGCTGAATCGTCACCTGGACGATCAGCGCGCCCGCGATATTGGGCATCACGTCTTCCCAGGTGATCCGCAGCGGATGCTTGCCGATGGCGCGAGCCGCCGCGATGTAGTCGAGCGTCCAGACCTGAAGCGCGACGCCGCGCGTGACGCGGGCGAAGACGGGGATGTTGAACACTGCGATCGCCAGGATCGCCGCGAGCGGGCCGGAGCCCACCAGGGCGCCGATCATGATGGCGGAGAGCACGGCGGGAAAGGCGAAGACCACGTCCGAGACACGCATGGCAACCTCGTCGGCGATGCCCTTCCAGGCGGCGGCCGCGCAGCCGATGGCGGTACCGATGGCCGCTCCCAGTAGAACCGCCGGCCACGCGATGGCGAGCGAGTTCCATGCTCCGACCATGAGGAGCGAAGCGACGTCACGTCCGAAATGATCGGTGCCGAGGATGCCGACCTCTCCCGGAGCCTTCAGGCGCATGGCGATGCGGACGCGCGTCGGCACTTCCGGTGTCCAGACCAGCGACACGAGGGCGGTGATGATCAGGAGCGCCGTGAGGATGCCTCCGATGACAAGGGCGGAGTTCAGCGGGATGCGGGAACGCTTGATCATGCCCGGCCTCTCAGGCGCGGGTCGAGGATGGCATAGCCGATATCGACGATGAAGTTCACGACGATCACAAGTCCGGAAAAGATCAGCACGATGTCCTTGATCACCACGAGGTCGCGCTGGTTGAGCGCCTGATAGGCGAGCCGTCCGAGGCCGGGCAGATTGAACACGTTCTCGACCAGGATCGCGCCGCCGAAGAAGAACGAGAGCTGCAGGCCGAGGATCGTCGTGACGGGAATGAGCGCATTCGGCACCACGTGCCTGCGCAAGGTACCGCCTCTGTCGACCCCTTTGGCACGGGCGGTGCGCACGAAATCTGCGCCGATCACCTCGAGCGTCGCCGACCGCGTGACGCGCGTGAGCACGGCAGCCTGCGGCAGGGCGAGCGCCACGGCCGGGAGAAGAAGCGCCTGGAGGGCCGGCCACACTCCAGCGCTCCAGCCAGGGAAGCCGCCAGCGGGAAACCAGCCCAGCCAAGTCGAGAAGAAGAGAATGAACAGAAGGCCGATCCAGAAATTCGGCACTGCTACGCCGAGCTGGCTGAACACGAGCACGGCACGGTCCACGATCCCATCGCGTCGCGCCGCGGCCGCGACGCCCAGCGGCAAGGCGAGCGCGGTGGAGATCAGGATTGCGAGCAGGCTCAGCGGCAGCGTCACGTTCATGCGCTCGGCCACGAGCGTCGATACCGGCATCTTGTAGGTGATCGACTGTCCAAGATCGCCGTGCAGGATCCCGCCGATCCAGTGCAGGTAGCGCACGAGCGCCGGCTGATCGAGGCCGAGCTCCTGCCTCAAGGCTGCGAGCGTGTCCTCACGGGCGGCCGTGCCGAGCATGATGGCCGCCGGATCGCCGGGGAGCACTTCCAGGATGAGAAAGATCGCCAGCGAGACGGCCAGCAGCGTGACCGCCAGCGAGACGAGGCGCGAGGTGATGAGACGCAGCATCATTCAGGTACTGTCCGTTCCCACCCTTCAGGAGTGCGGGTGAGATGGGTGGGCTGATCGAGGGTAACCCATGGCATCGTCACCGTCCTTGGGCCGGTGATCCCGATCCGAAGAGCGAGGCGTTCTTCCAATCGGGATGGCCGTCCCCGGATCAAGTCCGGGCACGGCCATGGCGTGCTAGGGGTTTTCACAGGAATTGGCGCAAGACCCTGCGTCGCGTCACTCCGTCCACGAAACATCCGTCACGTCGTTCGACGGGATCGGCGAGTTCTCCCACAGGCCCTGCACTTTCGCGTTCCATACGCCGAGCTTCGGCAGCTGGAACAGGAAGAGGGCAGGGACATCCTCGGCCAGGATCTTCTGCGCTTCGGCATATTTCGCGTAGCGCGCCTTCTCGTCGGTGGTCTTGGCTGCGTCCGCCACCAGCGCCTTGAACGTGTCGTTCTTGTAATTGAAGTAATAGTTGTCGCGGGCGAAGATATCGATGTCGAGCGGTTCCGTATGGGCCACGATGGTCATGTCGTAGTCCTTGGCCTTGAACACCTCCTCGATCCATTTTGCCGGGAATTCCGTCGGGATGATCTTCAGATCGACCCCGACTTCTGACAGCATCGCGGAGAGTAATTCCGCCGAGCGGCTGGCATAGGCCATCTGCGGGCTCTTGATGGAGATCGACAGGCCGTTGCCGAATCCCGCCTCCTTCAGAAGGGCCTTCGCCTTCTCGGGGTCGTAGGGAACGACGCCCGTCATATCCACGAAGGCCGGATTGTTGGGAGAGAAGAAGCTGCCGATGGGCTGTCCGAAGCCCGAATAGGCGCCCTCGATCAGCGCCTTGCGATCCACCGCATGCATCAGGGCGCGGCGTACGCGCACGTCGTCGAAGGGCTTCTTGGCATTGTTCATGCCGGCGACGATCTCGCCCTCCGTATTGCCCGCCACGGCCTTGAAGCGCGAATCCTTCTGAAACTCGGCGAAGAGTTCCGGCGCGCCGAGATTGGGGAAGGCATCCACATCGCCGGCCTTGAGAGCCGCCACCTGGGCCTGCGCGTCACTGATGAAACGGAAGGTGACGCTCTCGAGCTTGGTCTTGTCCTTCTGCCAGTAATCCGGGTTGCGCACGAGATCCACCCGGTCGCCGCGCGTCCAGGACTTGAACTTGAAGGGTCCGGTGCCGACCGGATTGGCGGCATTGTTCGCCGCGCTTTCGGGCGCCACGATCACCGCGTCGCCCCAGCCGAGATAATAGAGGAAGTTGCCCGAAGTCTCCTTGAGCTTGATCACCACGGTCGCCGGATCGGGCGTTTCGATGGAGGTGATCGGCGCAAAGATCTGCTTCTGCGCGTTGGTCGATTTCGGATCGCGGGCGCGGTCGAAGGCGAATTTCACATCGGCCGAATCGAAAGCCGAACCGTCATGGAATTTCACGCCTTCCTGAAGGTGGAACGTATAGGTCAGCCCGTCCGGCGTGACCTCCCAGCTCTTCGCCAGCAGCGGCTGAATCTTGCCGGCCCGGTCGATGCGCACCAGGCCCTCGTAGAGGTTGACCCACGTCACTTCGCGGATGGCCACGGGAGCGGCGATCGTCGGATCCAGTCCCGGCGGCTCGATGGGCATTCCCACCACGAGGGAGGTTTTGGCGGCAAAGGCCGGGATGACGCTGACGGTGAGAAGGAGAGCGGCAGTCAGGAGGCGCTTCGTCATCAGGGCTTGAACTCCATCCAGTGGGAGATGCGACAGGTCGCGGTGGCCTCAGCTTACGCAGGACCGCGCCGGATGGAAGATGCTCATTACCGATTCTTCACTTAACTTCGGCGGCTCTGAGACTTAAGCATCAGGTCGAAGAGATCCGCCGGGGCTGCCCGTTTCATGATACCGGGCGGAATGAAAGGCTTTGCCATGGCTCTTGAGACCGCACGGGTGCCTACCGCGCACGGTGCCCGATACCTTCAGCAGATCTGCAAGCACTGGAGCCACAAGCTGGACGTTCAGCTCTCGGAGAACGAGGGGATCGTCCGCTTCCCCGCCGCCGTCGCGACGATGACGGCTTCTCCCGATAGCCTGACGGTAAGCTTGGAAGCCGAGGACGACGAGACGCTTCAGCGGATAAAAGGTGTCGTCGCGTCCCACTTGGACCGCTTCGCTTTCAAGGAGGCTCCGCTGCCGTTCGAGTGGAAGGCTTAATGAGACTGGTTTGTGGCAGAGGTTCTCTATGTCATGGCCGGGCTTGACCCGGCCATCCCGATACGGTGAGGCTCAACGCTTCAAACAATCGAGATCACCGGCAGAAGGCCGGTGATGAGGTCGGAGGGGTGCTAGATGCACCGCCCGCCGTCGACCTCCAGCACCACGCCGGTGATCATGCTCGCCTCGTCAGACGCAAGGTAGAGGGCCGCGTTGGCGATGTCCTGGGGGGTCGAGAAGCGGCCGAGCGGGATCGAGTTGACGAAGAGCTCGCGCTTCTGGGGCGTGTCCTCTCCCATGAAGGTGGCGAGCAGCGGCGTCTCGCCAGCCACGGGGGCGAGGGCGCAGACGCGGACCTTGCTGGGGGCGAGTTCCACGGCCATGGATTTGGTCATGGTGTGCACGGCACCCTTGGTGCTGTTGTACCAAGTGAGACCAGGACGCGGGCGCAGGCCTGCGGTCGAGCCCACATTGATGATCGCGCCGCCGCCCTGCTTCTGCATCAGCGGCACGGCGGCCCTGGCAAAGAGATAGATCGACTTCACGTTGACCGCGAAGACCCGGTCGAACTCGTCTTCCTCCACTTCAAGCATCGGTCGGTTGCGGTGGCTGATGCCCGCGTTGTTGACCACGATATCGAGCTTGCCGAAGGCCGCGACGGTCTTCTCCACGGCATCATTCACGTCGGCGGCCTTGGAGACGTCGGCGGCAAGGCCGATCGCCGACGAGCCGATCTTCTCCGCGGCGGCTTTGGCGGCCGCCTCGTTGATATCGATGATCGCGACCTTCGCGCCCTCTCGGGCGAAGGTTTCAGCGATGCCCAGACCAAAACCGGAGCCGGCGCCCGTGACCAGCGCCACCTTGCCTTCAAGGCGATTCATGTTTCTTCCCTTTCAATATGTGCTTTTCCCCGTTTGTGGGGGGTAACGAAGCGGACGAATCGTTTCACGACGTCATGGCCGGCCTTGCGCCGGCCCTCTCGATGCGATGAGGCGCGTCGCTTCAATCCATCGAGATCACCGGCACAAGGCCGGTGACGTGGGAGGGACGAGCCGTGTCCGCCTACCCATGCGCGATGACGAGCGTCTTGGTCGTCGTGAACTCGACCAGGCCCTCGAAGCCCTTCTCGCGGCCATGGCCCGAGCGCCCGAAGCCGCCGAAGGGCAGCTCGATGCCGCCGCCGGCGCCATAGCAGTTCACGAAGACCTGACCCGCCCGAATGGCGCGGGCGACCCGGGTCGAGCGCATGGCGTCGCGCGTCCACACGCCCGCGGCAAGGCCGTAGGGCGTGCCGTTGGCGAGCCGGGTCGCGTCGGCCTCGTCGTCAAAGGGCGTCGCCACCAGGACGGGGCCGAAGACCTCTTCCTGGGACAGGAGGCTTTCATGCGGAACCGGCGCCAGGAAGGCGGGCGCCACGTAATAGCCGCCGGTCGGGGCATCGAGCGCCACCACGCCTTCTCCGATGATCTCGAGACCCTCGTTGCGACCCCGCTCCAGGTACCCGAGGACGCGCCGCTGCTGGGCCTGATTGATCATCGGTCCGAGATCGGGCTCGCGCTCGGGATGTCCGGCGCGGAGCGTCCGGAAGCGTTCGGCGACAGCGTCGACCACGTCCTGGAAGATGCCGCGCTGGATCAGCAGGCGACTGCCGGCCGAGCAGGTCTGGCCGCCGTTCTGGATGATGGCGTTCACGAGGGCGGGGAGGGCGCGTTCGAGGTCCGCGTCGTCGAAGACGAGCTGGGCCGACTTGCCGCCGAGTTCGAGGGTGACACCCACATGGTTCCGGGCTGCCGCGGTTTGGACAGCGGTTCCGGTCTCCGGGCTGCCGGTGAAGGACAGGAAGTCGATGCCCGGATGGCCGGCGAGCGCCGCACCCGCCGTGCGGCCCAGTCCCGTCACCACATTGAGCGCGCCGTCCGGGAAGCCGACTTCGCGAGCGAGCGCCGACACCCGCAGGATCGTCAGCGAGGCGTCCTCGGCCGGCTTGACGACGGTCGCGTTGCCGGCCGCGAGCGCGGCGCCGACGGAGCGGCCGAAGATCTGCATCGGGTAGTTCCACGGCACGATATGGCCGGTCACCCCGTGCGGCACCCGCTCGACGCCGATGAAATGGGTATTGAGATAGGGAATCACGTCCCCGTGCAGCTTATCGGCGGCGCTGCCGTAGAACTCGAAATAGCGGGCGAGCGCGATGGCGTCGGCGCGGGACTGGCGCAGGGGCTTGCCGTTGTCGCGGCTCTCCAGGATGGCGAGTTCGTCGGCACGGGCCTCGACGGCGGCCGCGAGCTTCATGAGCAGGCGCCCGCGTTCCGTCGCGGTCAGCTGACCCCAGGCGCCTTCGAAGGCCGCGCGGGCGGCCTTCACGGCCTCGTCGATGTCGTGGGCGGTGCCGGCCGCGATCCGGGCGAGGAGCGAGCCGTCCACGGGCGAGAGCACGTCGAGGGTCGATCCGTCGGAAGCCGGGCGCTCCTGGCCTCCGATGAGGTTCTGGAACACCATGTTGGGCGCGAGGGGCGCGCTGACCTGATCGTTCACGGATATCGTCTCCCTAAATCATCTTGTTCATGCCCGGCACGGCGGCCAGGAGCTGGCGCGTATACGCGGCCCGCGGATGCGCGAAGAGTTGCGCGGTTTCGGCCATTTCCACAATCCGGCCTTTTTGCATAACTGCCACGCGGTCGCAGATCTGGGCGGCGACCCGCAGATCGTGGGTGATGAAGAGAATGGCCAGGCCGAGTTCTTCCTGAAGTCCCCGGATCAGCTTGAGAATCTCCGCCTGGACCGAGACATCGAGGGCCGAGACGGCCTCGTCGGCCACCAGTACGTCCGGCTTCATGGCGAGCGCCCGGGCGATGCCGATGCGCTGGCGCTGGCCGCCGGAGAACTCGTGCGGATAACGTTCCACGGCCTTGGCGGGCAGCCCGACCTTCTCCAGGAGAACGCGCGCCTGCTCCAAGGCCTTGGTCGGATCTTCCCCTTGGGTAATCGGCCCTTCGGCAATGATGCGACCGACCGTCCGGCGCGGGTTGAGGGAGGCGAAGGGATCCTGGAACACCATCTGGATCCTGCGGCGGAATGGCCGCAGCTCACGCTGGGACAGGGAGCTGAAATTCACGTCGCCGATCGCGATGGCGCCGCCGTCCGGCTCGATCAGGCGCAGCACGCAGCGCCCGACGGTCGATTTGCCGGAGCCGGACTCGCCCACGAGGCCCAGGGTCTCGCCGCGCCTGATGTCGAAGCTCACCGCATCGGCGGCCTGAACCTCGCGGCTCCTGCGGAAGAACCCGCGTCCGCCATAGGTCTTCGTAAGCCTGTCGACCTTCAAGGTGATGGGCTGTCCGGCAAACTGCTTCGGGGCAGGCGGCGTCAGCGAGGGGACGGCGGCCAGAAGGCGCTTCGTGTAGGGATGCTGCGGGCGCGTCAGCACCTCTTCGGCCGAGCCCTGCTCGACGAGTTCGCCCTGCTGAAGCACGGCGACCCGATCGGCGATCTCGGCCACGACGCCGAAATCGTGGGTGATGAAAAGGACCGCCGTGCCCTTCTTCCTGCGGAGGTTGTCGATGAGTTTCAGGACCTGGGCCTGGGTGGTCACGTCGAGGGCGGTCGTGGGCTCGTCGGCGATCAGGAGCTTCGGCTCCAGGGCGAGGGCCATGGCGATCATCACCCGCTGGCGCTGGCCGCCTGAGAGTTCGTGCGGATAGGCTTTCGCGATCAGCTCCGGGTTCGGCAGGTTGACCTCGGTGAGCAGGTCGAGGACGCGCTTCTCGCGTTCGGCCGTGTTCAAAAGGCCGTGGGCCCGGAAGGTTTCCGCGATCTGGTCCGCCACCCGCATCACCGGGTTGAGGGAGGTCATCGGCTCCTGGAACACGGTGCCGACCTCCCGGCCGCGCACGTCGCACCAGCCGGTCTCATCGAGGGTCAGGAGATCGCGTCCGCCGAGCGCGATCGAACCGGACAGGACCGCAACGCCCGGCGGCAGAAGCCCGATGGTCGCCATGGCGGTCATCGACTTGCCGGATCCGGATTCTCCCACCACACACAGCGTCTCGCCCGGGGCGATGGAGAGCGACAGGTCCCTGATCGCATGCTGCCGGTCGGCCAGGGCAGGAAGGCCTATGGAGAGGTTCTGGATCGACAGCACGGGGGAGGGAGGGCTCAACATCATGCTCCGCTGAGAAGGGACGCTCATCCTTGCGATCTCTGCCGCTTCGTCAATCCGTCTTGTCCCGCATCATGTTGAGAATGCTGCCGGCTCCGCCATATCATCACCCTCATCAGGAGGAGCCCCGACCCCGTGCACGACGTCGTTCCAAACCCGGTGACGGACAGGCTGCAGGCCTGTCTCGATGCACAGCGCGCCGCCTTGGCCCAAAATGGACCTCTGACACCCGAGCGCCGGGCCCAGGGCCTCGACGGGCTGGCGCGGGCCATCCTTCGCCGCGCCGATGATTTCGCGAGCGCCATCGCAGCCGATTTCGGGCACCGCTCCTTCCATGAGACGAAGCTCGCCGACATCTACCCGGTGGTAGCCGCCCTGCGCCACGCGCGGAAACACTTCCGCGCCTGGATGAAGCCGCGGCGGCAGCCGATCGCGCTCATGTTCCAGTCGGGGCGTGGCCAGGTCCTTTACCAGCCTCTTGGTGTCGTCGGCATCGTCAGCCCCTGGAACTACCCGGTCCAGCTCACGCTCTCCCCGCTCGCCGGGGCACTGGCGGCGGGGAACCGGATCATGATCAAGCCGTCCGAAAGCACGCCGCGGACCTCCGCCCTTCTGGAACAGGTGATCGGCGAGGTGTTCGATTCCTCGGAGGTCGCCGTGGTGCAGGGTGGGCCGGACGTGGCGAAGGCTTTCGCGCGCCTGACGCTCGACCATCTGTTCTTCACCGGCTCCACGGAGGTCGGACGCCAGGTCATGCAGGCCGCCGCCGAGAACCTCGTGCCGGTGACGCTGGAGCTGGGAGGAAAATCCCCCGCCCTGGTGGCGGCCGATTATCCGATTGAGAAGGCGGCCGAGCGGATTGCCGTGGGCAAGCTGTTCAATGCGGGGCAGACGTGCATCGCACCCGATTACGTTCTCGTGCCGCGCGACAGGGAAGACGCGTTCATCGCAGCCTTTCGCGATGCGGCGGCGCGGCTTTATCCGACACTTGTGGACAATCCCGATTACACTGCGATCGTCAACGAGCGCCACTTCGAGCGCCTTCGGCACCTCGTCGCGGATGCCCGGGTCTGCGGTGCCCGGGTGCACGAGATCAATCCCGGCGGGGAGGCGTTCGATCTGACAAGACGAAAGATGGCGCCCGTGGTCCTGACCGACGTGCCGGAAAACGCGCTCGTCATGCGTGAGGAGATCTTCGGTCCGTTGCTGCCGGTCGTGCCCTATGACGACCTCGATGAGGCCTGTCGCTTCATCGCGGCCCGGCCGCATCCGCTCGCGCTTTATCCTTTCAGCCAAGACCGGAAAACCATCGACCGGATCCTCGAGCGGACCGTCTCCGGCGGCGTGACTGTCAATGACACGCTCCTCCATTGCGTGCAGGAGGAGCTGCCCTTTGGTGGCGTGGGACCGAGCGGCATGGGCGCCTACCATGGCGAGGCCGGTTTCCGGACCTTCAGCCATGCGAGGTCCGTTTTCCGGCAGGCACGCTTCAACGGCGCCGGCATGACGAAGCCGCCCTATGGCGGCCGCATGAACCGCCTCCTGTCTATGCTGCTGCGCTAGAGGTATGCGCCAGCGGGACGGAGATGTCGTAGGAGACGCCGCCTTCCGCGAAGTTGAGCACCATGAGGCCGCCGAGCTCGCCCTCGATGCTGCGGCGGATCAGGCGCGAACCGAAGCCCTGGCGTTTCGGCGGCGCCACGGCAGGTCCGCCGCGTTCCGTCCAGGAGATGCGCAATTGATCCGGATGCCCCTCGTTCTCGACGACCGACCAGCTCACATCCAGAAGCCCCGAATTGGTTGAGAGCGCCCCGTATTTGGCCGCATTCGTCACCAATTCGTGCAGGACCAATCCGAGATTGATGGCATAGCGCGCCGGAAGCCTGACATCGGGCCCTGTCAGCACGACGCGGTCGTCGCCCTGCTTGCGATAGGGCGCCAGTTCCTGCTCCGCTACGTCGCGCAGCTCCGCCTCTCTCCACGATTTACGGGTCAGCAGGTTATGCGTCTTCGACAACGCGAGCAGGCGACCCTCGAAGGCCTCCTTGAACTGGGTGGGGCTCTCCGTCGTGCGAAGGGTCTGCGAGGCGATCGATTGCACCGTGGTCAGGGTGTTCTTCACCCGGTGGTTCAGCTCGTCCAGGAAGAAGCGCTGCTGCTCCTCGGCGTGCTTCTGCTCGGTGATATCCTGGAAGATGCCGATGAAGTAGGCGGGCCTTCTCTGGATATCGTAGAAGACGCGTCCCTTGGAGTTGATCCAGCGCAAGCTGCCGTTCGGGAGCCGGATCCGGTACTCGTCCTGGTAGTCACCGTGGTCCTTGACGGCATCGTACCATTTCTGGATGACCCGATCCAAGTCCTCGGGATGGAGGATTTCCAGCCAGTACTTGTTGTCCATTGTCTCAGTGTGATGAGCCAGCCCGAGCATCGTCGCCGCCTGTGTGGACCAGCCGCCGACATTCTTGTTGGGGTCGAACCACCAGGTTCCCATGTGCCCGGCTTCCAGAGCGAGGCGCGCGCGCTCCTCGCTGGCCTGAAGGGCCTTCTGGCGCTCGGCCACGTCGTCCATCAGATCGTTGAACGCCCGTGCCAGGATACCGAATTCCCCGGATTTTCCCGGCAGGTCGATGCGCGCCTGGTAATCGCCTTGCCGCCAGGCCCGGATGCCGTCGGTCACGAGTTCGAACGGCTTGGTGATGAAGGCCCGGCTGAGGAGGGCGGACAGGGACAGGGCCAGGACGAGCGCGGCCGCGATTAGCATGAAGCCACGCCGTGCCGCCTGGTTGATGGACGCGAAGGCGGTTTTCGTCGACAGGCCCACATTGATGTAGATGTCGTGAGGCGGCATGGCGATCGGGATATAGCCGATGATGCGGCGGATTCCGTCGAAGCTCGTGATTTCCTCTGTCCCTAGACCCTTCGCCTTGGCTTGGCGCATATATTCCGGAGGCAGGAGTTTCCCGATCAGGCGCTCCGGGTTGGGATTCTGCACGATAACGATACCTCTTCGGTCGGCCACCGTCAGGGAGCCGTCACCCGGGACGGTGCGCTCCTTCAGCTTCTGGCCGAGCCACTTGAGATCGAGCGCCGCGGCCAGGACTCCAACCACGTCGCCCCGGTCGTTCCAGATCGGCAGGGCGAGGGGGAGCACGGGATGAGGAGCGAGGGCGCCTTCCTCGAAGACCGGAGTATAGTCTCCGACAACCAGATCTTTCTCTCCCAGAGCTTGATGGAAATAGGAGCGGTCGGCAAAATAGTGCTTTGTGTCGACGGTCCCCGTCGGGCGGCAGCGAACGTGTCCACTGATGTCCATCGCTACGAAGGACAGCACATAGGGCACCTTCTCCTGAATGGCCTTCATGTAGGAGCTGCACGCCGCCGTGTCGAAGGAGCGGATGGACGGAGACTCGTCCACGGCCAACAGAAGGCTATGGATCCCATCGAAGATCCGCTCGATCTCCGCGTCCACCAGTTGCGCCTGCCTGATGGCGAGTTCGCTCACCTCGGCTTCCCGGGCGCGGCGCAGCGAGACTTCCGTGTAAGTCCAGATGACGATCGCGGGAAGAACCGAAATCACAGCAAGAAGAAGCAGACGCCTCGTCAGTGTCATGAAAACGCTCAGCTTTACATCGGAAGGGGACCATAAATGGCAACGACCGTCCACCCTTCTAGCGCATCGTGCGTAAAACTTGCGCCGGTTTTCCGCTGGAACGATGTTCTTGACCTAAGGGAAGCATCGGATCGAACGGGACTGGTCTTGCATCTGCGACGAAGAGGTGTCACGTGAGCGGGAATGGCGCTTCCTCCTCTTCTTCTCCTTCAGGATATCGCTCTCACCTTCGGCGGCACGCCGCTGATCGAGAGCGCCGAACTGTCCGTCTCCCCGGGCGAGCGGGCCTGCCTCGTCGGCCGTAACGGCTCGGGCAAGTCCACCCTGCTCAAAATCGCCGCAGGCCTCATCGAGGCCGACCGTGGCAAGCGCTTCGTGCAACCAGGCGCGACCGTGCGTTATCTGGCGCAGGAGCCCGATCTGTCGGCTTACCCCACGACGCTCGCCTATGTGGAGGCGGGACTTGGGCCGGGCGACGACCCCTACCGGGCGCGCTACCTGGTGGAGCAACTGGGGCTGACCGGGGAGGAGAAGACCGCAGATCTCTCCGGCGGTGAGGCCCGACGTGCGGCCTTGGCCCATGTGCTGGCCCCCCAGCCCGACATCCTGCTTCTCGACGAGCCGACGAACCATCTCGACCTTCCAGTCATCGAGTGGCTGGAAGGCGAACTGAAGAGCCTGCGGTCCGCCCTTGTACTGATCAGCCACGACCGCCGCTTCCTGGAGAGCCTGTCTCAGGCCACAATCTGGCTCGACCGGGGCAGGACCCGCCGCATGGACCGGGGCTTTGCTCATTTCGAGGAATGGCGCGATCAGGTCCTGGAGCAGGAAGAGGCCGAGCACCACAAGCTTGGACGCAAGCTCGTGGCCGAAGCCGACTGGCTGCGTTATGGGGTAACCGCCCGGCGCAAGCGCAATGTGCGTCGCCTCGGCAATCTCCACGCCATGCGCCAGCAATATCGGGACCGTCAGCGCGCCGTCGGCACAGTCAATTTGAGCCTCGCCGAGGCCGAGCAATCCGGCACCCTCGTGGTGGAAGCGGAGGGCATCTCGAAGTCCTACGGCGACCGTCCCATCGTGACGAACCTGTCCCTGCGCGTCCTGCGCGGCGACCGCCTGGGCATCATCGGGCCGAATGGGGCAGGCAAGACGACCCTCATCAACCTGCTCACCGGCGCCCTGGAACCGGACGCGGGGCGGGTGCGGCTCGGCTCCAACCTGCAGATGGTCACCCTCGACCAGCGCCGTGCAAGCCTTGATCCCGATGCCACGGTGGCCGAGACGCTGACCGGCGGGCGCGGGGATTCCGTCACCATCGGCGGGCAGACCAAGCACGTCATCGGCTACATGAAGGACTTCCTGTTCTCGCCCGAGCAGGCTCGGACCCCCGTGGGAGTGCTCTCCGGCGGCGAGCGCAACCGCCTCATGCTGGCCCGGGCTCTGGCCCAGCCCTCCAACCTGCTGGTGCTCGACGAGCCTACCAACGATCTCGATCTCGAAACCCTCGATCTCCTGGAAGAGATGATCCAGGATTATTCCGGCACCGTGATCCTGGTCAGCCACGACCGCGACTTTCTCGACCGCACGGTGAGTTCCGTTCTCGTGTCCGAGGGCGAGGGGCGCTGGATCGAGTACGCAGGCGGCTACTCGGACATGGTGGCCCAGCGCGGCCGCGGCGTTCAGGCCCGTGTGGTCGAGAAGGAGGCGAAACCCAGGGCCGCCGAGAAGCAGGCGGGTCCGTCCTCTCCCGCCTCGAAGCGAAAGCTCGGCTTCAACGAGCAGCATGACCTTAAAACCCTGCCCAAGCGCATGGAAGAGCTGGAAGCCAAAATCGCCAAGGTGCAGGAGATCCTGGCCGATCCCGAACTCTATTCCCGAGACCCGGCCCGCTTCCAGAAAGCCATGGATGCGCTGACCCAGCTCCAGACGGAGTTGCACGCGTCCGAGGAACGCTGGCTGGAACTCGAAATGCTACGGGAGGAGTTGGAGGGGTAGGCGCCGATCATTCGCCTCTGTTCTTAAGGCGCGAACATTCGGACCGCTCAATTAAACTCCCACCCGTTGATGCTCACTTCCGTAGCATCGTCGAGCCGGGACGCGGTTACGCCGACCTCCGCTCCCTCTCGCACGCATGTCAATCCCAACTTCTGCGGATTGATCGTCTGTCGTTGGGCTGCGAGTCCAATGGACTGGCAACGGGCATTGTACGTCTCGATAATCTCTCCCGGCAAAGACGTGGTCTTGAATGTCACATAGGCATAGGCCGGAGCTGTACCGTCTTGGCTTTCTCCCATATAGGCCACGCTTCCGTTGACGGGCTCCACCAGACCTAGGTTTCCGACAGTCGTTCCGTGAATGAGGAACAGATACTTGGGATTCCACGGACCGAACTCTCGAGAATCGATCAACAGCCACATTGTTGCGAGGAGGAGGCCGAAGAAGCATGCAGGTACCGCAAAGATATTCGTTATGTAATTCAGGATATTACGCATAAATGCCGCTCCAAACGGATGGCGTTATGTAACATCATTGTTTTAATGTTTCATCACCGGTTGGCGCGAGTGATCGCGGTACATGTGGAAGAGCACGCACGACGCGATCGTCCTCACAGCAAGGTTGGTCGTGGCACAACGGATCGAGCAGATTTGCCGAGCGTCCTGACGCGACACTAAAGTGACATCACCCGCTCGCTAAGAGCATCGGATCGATCCGATGCTCCCTTGTTCAAGAAGCGGATCGTCACTGATGGAGGAACGCGATGAATTGCTTTTCGAGACAATGCCTGACTGCGGTTCTGACGATGGTCTGCCTCGGGTTTGCGCCTTTGGTTCTGAGGGCGGCGGAACCCGACCGTAATGTTCTGGCGGAGCGCGTGATGAAGCTGTCTCGCGGCACGCAGTGGAAGCCGGTCGAGGCCGTTCCGATCAACTTCGTGACGCATCACCCGCAAGGCATGGTGAAGATCGGCGATACGCTGTTCGTGTCGTCCGTCGAGATCAAGGAGCCGACGAAGCGCTTTCCTCAGCCGGTGGACGGATATGACCGCGACACGGGCGCCGGCGTCGGTCACCTGTTCAAGATCGACATGAAGGGCAACCTCATTGCCGAGATCACGCTCGGCGAAGGCACCATCTATCATCCGGGCGGAATCGACTACGACGGGAAATACATCTGGGTTCCCGTGGCCGAGTACCGCCCGAACAGCCGCTCCATCGTCTACCGGGTCGATCCCGAGACCATGAAGGCCGAGGAGATGTTCCGGTTCGCCGACCATGTGGGCGGCGTGGTGCACAATACCGATGACAAAACCCTGCATGGGGTGAGCTGGGGCTCGCGCCGGTTCTACCGCTGGTCGCTCGACGACAACGGAAAGCCCACGAGCGCGAGCGAAAGTCCCGAGAAGTTGAGGACGCTCAACACCTCGCACTATCTCGACTACCAGGACTGCAAATATGCCGGCAAAAGCCGCATGCTGTGCTCCGGCGTCACCGAGATGCGGGTCAATCAGGACACCCCTCTGTTCCGCCTCGGCGGGCTCGATCTCGTCAATCTCGCGGATGGCCGCCCGATGTTCCAGACGCCGGTCCTGCTCTGGTCGGCCTCCGGCATGGACATGACCCACAACCCGGTCTGGATAGAGGCGAGCGATGCCGGAATCCGCGGTTACTTCATGCCCGAGGACGACAAGTCCACGCTCTATATCTACGAGGCTGAGGTGAAGTGATCGTCTGAAGGAGCGAATGCCCTTACGTCATGACCCTCCCTCTGGCCCGGGCCGAGACCGGGGAGGCGGGGACGGTGAGGGGCAGGCGCAGGCGAGACGCCCGAGGGCGGTTTTGCCGTCTAACGCTAAATGCTGACCTGGCCCCGCTTCCCCAAGGCACGGATGTGCAGTAACGGAGGTGGGGCCAAGTTTTGTTTGGGTGGAGCGTTCGAGGGTTCATGTTCGACAAGATCCTGATTGCGAACCGGGGCGAGATCGCCTGCCGGGTCATCAAGACCGCCCGGCGCATGGGCATCAAGACCGTGGCGGTCTACTCCGATGCCGACCGGGACGCCTTGCACGTGGAGATGGCCGACGAAGCGGTCCATATCGGCCCGGCGGCGGCGGCCCAGTCCTATCTCGTGATCGAGAAGATCATCGAGGCCTGCAAGGCGACCGGCGCCCAAGCGGTCCACCCCGGCTACGGCTTCCTCTCCGAGCGTGAGGCCTTCCCGAAGGCACTCGCCGAGGCGGGGATCGTGTTTATCGGTCCCAACCCCGGTGCCATCGCGGCCATGGGCGACAAGATCGAGTCGAAGAAGGCGGCGGCTGCCGCCAGGGTGTCGACCGTGCCGGGCTATCTCGGCGTGATCGAAGGTCCCGAGCAGGCGATCACGATCGCCGACGAGATCGGCTATCCGGTCATGATCAAGGCCTCGGCCGGCGGCGGCGGCAAGGGCATGCGCATCGCCTATTCGGCCGATGAGGTTGCCGAGGGCTTTGCCCGCGCCAAGTCGGAGGCGGC
Organism: Microvirga sp. Mcv34; assembly: GCF_024519725.1. Taxonomy (GTDB): domain Bacteria; phylum Pseudomonadota; class Alphaproteobacteria; order Rhizobiales; family Beijerinckiaceae; genus Microvirga. The sequence continues at coordinate 20,535 of NZ_JALJRK010000041.1, forward strand.
GTCCTCCTTCGGCGACGACCGGGTCTTCGTCGAGAAGTTCATCACCGATCCACGCCATATCGAGATCCAGGTGCTCGGCGACAAGCACGGCAACGTCATCTATCTCGGCGAGCGCGAATGCTCGATCCAGCGCCGCAACCAGAAGGTCATGGAGGAGGCCCCATCGCCGCTCCTCGACGAGGAGACGCGCCGCCTCATGGGCGAGCAGGCCGTGGCGCTGGCCAAGGCCGTCGGCTACGATTCAGCCGGCACGGTCGAGTTCGTGGCCGGCCAAGACAAATCGTTCTATTTCCTCGAGATGAACACCCGCCTGCAGGTGGAGCACCCGGTGACCGAGATGATCACCGGCATCGACCTCGTGGAGGAGATGATCCGCGTGGCCGCCGGCGAGCGCTTGCGGCTGAGCCAGGCTGACGTGAAGCTCAGCGGCTGGTCAGTGGAAAGCCGCATCTATGCGGAAGACCCGGTGCGCAACTTCCTGCCCTCCACCGGTCGTCTTGTGACCTACCGTCCGCCGGAGGAGGGGGAGAGCCACGGCGTTACCGTCCGCAACGATACCGGCGTCTACGAGGGCGGCGAGATCTCGATCTATTACGATCCGATGATTGCCAAGCTCGTCACCCACGCTCCGACCCGGGAGCAGGCGATCCAGGCCCAGGCAACAGCGCTCGACGCCTTCGCCATCGAGGGCATCCGCCACAACATCCCGTTCCTATCGGCCTTGATGCAGCATCCGCGCTGGCAATCGGGCAAGCTCTCCACGGGCTTCATCGCCGAGGAATTTCCCCAAGGCTTCAAGGCTCCGGCGCCGGAAGGCGAGGTGGCGCTCCGGATGGCTGCCGTGGGCGCCGCCATCGATCACCTGCTCAACGAGCGCAAGCGGCACATCTCGGGCCAGATGCGTCCTGTCTCCAGCGTGCGGTTCGACCGCGAGCGCGTGGTGCTGCTGGGCCGGGAGCGGCACGAGGTCTTGATCGAGGATATCGAGGGCGGCTTCGCGGTCGTGATCGACGGCCAAGCCTGGCCCATCGCATCGGGCTGGGTGCCCGGCGAGCCGGTCTGGACCGGCACGGTCGGCGGCGAGCCGGTTGCCGTCCAGGTGCGGACGATCCTCAACGGTGTGGTTCTGTCCCATGCGGGCGCCTCGGCCGAGGTGCGGGTCTACACGAAGCGCGAGGCGGAACTCGCCGCCCTCATGCCGGAGCGGCTGGAGGCGGATACGGGCAAGCAACTGCTCTGCCCGATGCCGGGTCTGGTGAAGGCGATCAGCGTCAGCGTCGGCCAGGAGATCAAGGCTGGCGAGCCGCTTTGCATCGTCGAGGCCATGAAGATGGAGAACGTGCTGCGCGCCGAGCGCGACGGCACCATCTCCAAGATCCACGCCAAGGAAGGCGACAGCCTCGCCGTGGACGCGGTGATCATGGAATTCGCGTAAGGCGGTCACATTCGGTCGGTAGTCTTTTTCGGAAGATATAAACCCGTGCGTCATGGCCGGGCTTGTCCCGGCCATCCCGATCTTGTGAGGCGCAACGCTTCTCGGTTCGGGATGACCGGCACGAGGCCGGTGATGACGTAGGGGAGCTGGCCACAAGCGCCTGACAAGACCGGCAAGGAAAAGGGCCCCTGAGCCATGCCCCTCTATTTCGCCTATGGGTCCAACATGGACCGGGCTGCCATGCTCCAACGCTGCCCGGCCTCCAAGCCGGTCGGCATCGGCCGGCTCATGCGGCATCGCTTCATCATCTTCGATGAAGGCTATGCCTCTGTGGTGCGGGATCCGCAGCGTGCAGTCTGGGGCATGGTCTGGGATCTCGCTCTGGCGGACGTGCCCGCGCTCGACCGCTACGAGAGCCTCGCGACGGGTCTCTATACCAAGGTCATCCAGCCCATCGTAACGGAACAAGGGCCGCGCCGAGCGGTCGTCTATATCGGGCGGAGCGCCAAGCCGGGCGCACCGTTGCCGGGCTACATGGAAGGCGTGGTCGAGGCCGCCCGGGATGCGGGCCTGCCGGAGGATTATCTGCGCAGCCTGGGTGCGTGGTTGCCCAAGACCCAGGCCACCGCACCGGTTCCTCAAACGCCTAAGGTCCGCCCGCTTTGGACCGCTCCGTCGGGAACGATCCGCAGATCCCGCTGAGGGCCAGGGAAGAGCGCCGAAATCCTGGAAAGGCTGGATCTGCGGCGGGCAGGGTGCATTATCCACTCGCCGGATGGAACGAAGGCAGGCGCTGCACCGCGTCCGCCGAGTGCACGATAGGGCATGATGACCGCGCATCGAACGTCACACATACTGATCCACGGGCGCGTCCAGGGCGTGAGCTTCCGCGCCTGGACGCAGCATCAGGCGCAACTGCACGGGCTCAAGGGCTGGGTTCGTAACCGGCGGGATGGGACGGTCGAGGCGGTGTTCTCGGGGCCTGAAGACCTCGTCGAGGTGATGCTGAAGGCCTGCCACGAGGGACCCGCCGGCTCGCGCGTGGAGAAGGTCGAGATCCTCGACCAGGGCGATCCCGAGTACAATTTATCGACTCGGTTCGAGGTTCGCGGAACGGCTTAAGCCTTCGCGGTAGCCCCGATCTCGACCGGACCACCCGCATTCTTCCAGGCGGTGAAGCCTCCGTCCACATGGGCGACCGGCTTCAGGCCCATGTCGTGGGCCGTCGCCGTGGAGAGCGCCGAGCGCCAGCCGGCGGCGCAGAAGAACACGAAAGTCTTGTCCTGGGCGAAGACCGGCTTGTGATAGGGGCTTTCCGGATCGATCCAGAATTCCAGCATGCCCCTCGGGCAATGAACCGCGCCGGGAACGCGCCCCTCGCGTTCGAGCTCGCGCGGATCGCGCAGGTCCACGAACACCACGTCGTCCCGGCCGTGCAGGGCCATCGCCTCGGCGATGGGAAGGGTCTTGATCTTCGCGTTGGCTTCGTCGAGCAAGGCCTTGTAGCCGCGGGTGATGGTCTGAGACATGAAGGGTCGCTCCCCATTGAGGCTTTGGACAAACTGGGCAAGATGGCGGCGGAGTCAACTGGAGACGACGGGTGCTGGGTTTCACCAATCTCGATTACGGGGCGCTGGCCTTCTTCCTCATCGCGTGGCTCGGGTATCATGCCGCGCTGGAGCTCACGCCCGCCGGGCAGGGCAGCCTCAACAGGATCATGAACCAGTACCGCTACCGCTGGATGGAGCAGATGGTGGTGCGGGAGAACCGCATCGTCGACACCACCATCATGGCGTCGCTCATGAACGGCACCGCGTTCTTCGCCTCGACCTCCCTGATCGCCATCGGCGGCGTGCTGGCTCTCCTGCGCTCGGCGGATTCCGTTCTGCCGCTCTTTGCCGATCTACCGTTCGGAGAGCCGCCGACGCGTTTGGGCTGGGACGTGAAGGTCATCGGGCTCGCGGTGATCTTCGTCTATGCCTTCTTCAAGTTCGCCTGGTCCTACCGCCTGTTCAATTACATGGCGATCATCGTCGGGGCCGTTCCCGTGCTGAAGGATAACAGCCGGGAGGAGGCGCTGGCGGTCGCCCGCCAGGCCGCGGCGATGAATGCGGTTGCCGGCAAGCATTTCAACCGTGGACAGCGGGCCTTTTTCTTCTCGCTGGCCTATCTCGGCTGGTTCGTGAGCGCCTATCTCTTCATCGGAGCCACCGCCGGCGTCCTCCTCGTCATGTGGCGACGCCAGTTCCTGTCCGATGCCCACCATGCAGCCTTGAGGTCGACCGATGTCTAAGCACGCGACGCCCGAAGACCTGGAGGCGGCCATGCTGGCGCTCTTAAAGGAGCGCGGCCCCGGCAAGACCATCGGGCCGGCCGATGTGGCCCAGGCCCTCGGCGGCAACCAGCCGGAGGGTTGGGGCCCCTTGATGAAGCCGGTTCGGAAGGTGGCCGTGCGCCTCATGAAGGAAGGACGCATCGTCATCCTCCGCAAGGGTCGCCCTGTCGATCCCGATGACTTCAGTGGAACTTATCGGTTAGCGCTGTCGCCGATCCAAGACCCGTGAGGATGTGGCAACAGCCCTACAGTACGGCCCGCGAGATAGTAAGCGATCAGGCCAGCCCACTCCTTTGTGGCGATGTCAAGCCGCCGCAGACCCTCCGAGATGAAGGCAAAGGGGCGGTTGATCCCGGAGCCACCGGATGTACGGAAGTCCACAGGATAGGCAACGACAGCAAAACCAGCCTTTTCGAAGACGCCGACTGCGCGGGGCATATGCCATGCAGAGGTGACGAGCAGCCAGCGCTCGCCCTGCTTAGGTTTGGCGAGCTCGATGGAATAGGCGGCGTTTTCGTAGGTCGTTCGCGAGCGGTCCTCGATCATCATGCGCGCCGCGTCGATCCCGATGCTCTGGAAATAAGCCGCGATGATGGGGGCTTCCGCAGTTCCGTCCCCGAAGACGGTGCCGCCTCCACCCGAAATCAGGATTCGCGCACCCGGATAGCGATGGGCGAGCTGGATCGTATCGAGCACCCTCTCGGCCGACTCATTGGAGACGATCATGCCCCGTGAGGCTGAATCCGCCGCCTCGACGGAGCCACCCAGCAGGATGATGCCGTCGACCGGTTTCCCATCATCGTGGAAGGGCGGGAAACGCTCCTCCAGCGGGAGCAGGATATAGCTGGCGATAGGGAGAAGCCCCAAGGCGATGGTAGACAGGGTGAAGACGAGACTCAGGCCGACGCCAAAACGCCGGAACCGCTTGAAGAGAGCCAGGATCAGCCCCATTAAAATGAGGCTGATCAGAATGTTGGATGGCGTGGCGAAGAACCACGCAATTTTCGAGACGTAATAGAACACCCGCCATCCTTCTCGACGTATTAAACCTTCGACTCGGCCTCGTAGCGGGCCTTGGTCTCGGCGTTCGGCGGGTATAGGCCCGGGAGGGGAACGCCCTTCTCCACCTCGCGCATGACCCAGAGCTCATAGCGCTCCTGCTCCACGGCGGCCCTCGCGACCTCTTCCACCATGGCGGCGGGGATCACCACGACGCCATCGCGGTCGGCCACGATCACGTCATCGGGGAAGACGGCGACGCCGCCGCAGCCGATGGGCTCCTGCCAGCCGACGAAGGTAAGGCCCGCCACGGACGGCGGAGCGGCCACGCCCGCGCACCAGACGGGAAGATTCGTACCTTCGACGCCGACCGCATCGCGCACCACGCCGTCCGTGATCAGGGCCGCGACGCCCCGCTTCTGCATGCGGGCGGTGAGAATGTCGCCGAAGATGCCCGCATCGGTGACGCCCATGGAATCGACCACCGCGATGCAGCCTTCCGGCATGTCCTCGATAGCCGCGCGGGTTGAGCGCGGGGAGGCCCAGGATTCCGGCGTCGCCAGATCCTCGCGGGCCGGCACGAAGCGCAGGGTGAAGGCGCGGCCGACCATCTTCTCCTTGGCATTGAAGGCCGGCATCGGCCCCTTCATCCAGCAGCGGCGGACGCCCTTCTTCAGCAACACGGTGGTGATCGTGGCGGTGGAAGCGGCGCGCAGGGCGTCGGCGATCGTCTTGTCGAGAGTCATGAGAATTTCCTGACGTTGGGGTAGCTACTCATAGCGGCCACCCGCCCCGAATGCCACCATTAGACCTTGCCATTCCCTGCATCAATGTTTCATGTCGGGATGCTGCGTCGACGCGCCTACATGTTTGGTTACGCTGAATGAAACGTTTGCTTGCCCTTTGGCTGTTGTGCTTTGTCATCATTACCCCGCCGGTCTCGGCAGCGCCGCTGAAACCTGACGAAGCGCGTGAGGTCGTTCAGGGCCTGGTCACGAAGGTCTTGGACGCTCTGGCAAGACGGAATTTCACGAAACTGGCGTCGTTCGTCGGCAGAAAGGGGTTGATCGTGAGCCCCTATGTGATGATCGACGGCAGCAACGTGCGCCTGTCCCGCGCCGAGGTCGAGCACTGCGCCGCGGATCCGCGGGTGCGTCGTTGGGGCGAGTGGGACGGCAGCGGCGATCCCATCAAGGCCGATTGCCGCCGCTACTTCGAGGAGTTCGTATGGAGCGCGGATTACCGTAAGGCGGACGAGGTGCTCTACAACGAGCCACGCCAGCGGGGAAACGATATCAACAACAACCACGTCTTCGCGCCCGATGGCATCGTCGTTGAATTGCATATGCGAGGAAAAGGCCAAGCGGCAGCGATAAGCTGGAAAAGCCTACGCCTGATCTTCCGCCGAGGGAAACAAGGACTGTCCCTGATAGCCATCACCCGAGATGTATGGACGATTTGAGCGAAGTGTCGCATCTCCTGAATTCCTAGCATTTCTCAATGAGCCCTCTGAAAGATGAGGTTGACCTGGAACGGGCGCAGGCTCTTATGCGGTCCGATAAGACGGGATTCGCGCCGTCCATGAACCAGGCGGATGCGGGGGTGGGGATGTCCGAGTATCAGAATCGCGGCTTGTCGGCCTCTGCCGCTCTCGACCGGAGCATCGAGCGCCCTTGGGTCGTCCTCAAGCAGACATTGCTCGTGGCCGCCCTGATCCTGCTGCCTCTGTTCTACACGGTCGTGCCGCCGCTCGAGGATTATCCTAACCATCTGGCGCGGATGCAGGCGCTCGCGGGCATTCCGGGCAACGAGTCGCTGTCCCGGTTCTACGAGGTCGCCTGGGCGCCGATCCCCAACCTCATCATGGACCTGATCGTCCCGCCTCTGGTTCCGTTCTTCGGGGTCTATTCTGCCGGCCGGATTTTCGTGGGCCTGACGCTGCTCCTGATGCTCATCGGGCCGATGCTGCTGCACCGCACTCTCGACGGGCGCTGGTCGGCCTGGCCTCTCGTAGGCGGGCTGTTCGTCTATAACGGCTTCCTGTTCACGGGTCTGATGAACTACCTGTTCGGCGTTGGGGCCGCGGTGCTGGGACTGTCCGTCTGGATCAGGCTCTGCGGGAAACCTGTCATCGTCCGCGCCGTGGCGAGCCTGGCCTTCTGTACGGTGCTGTATGTTTGCCACCTGTCGGCCCTCGGCCTCTATGGCCTCGGCATCGCCAGTTTCGAATTCTGGCGGCTCTGGACCCAGAAGGCCTGGAAACCCGCTCCTCTCGTCAGGAGCGCCGTCGCACTCGGAGTGCCTTTCCTTCCTTTCCTCTATCTGCTGGTCACTAGCCCGACATGGGGACTATCCCACGACATCGTCTGGGAGTCGCAGGGCAAGTTCGAAGCCGTCACGCTGTTCCTCTCGGTCTACTCGGACGTGACCGATATTCCGTTCCTGATCCTGATCGCCGTTGCCATCGGAATCGCCGTGAAGCGCGGCCTGGTCAGCTTCCATCCGGCCGGCCTGATCGTGGCCGGCGTGCTGACGCTGGCCTTCCTGGTCATGCCGCGCATGGCTTTCGGCTCGTGGATGGCCGATCAGCGCATCGTTGTGGGCATCTTCTTCATGACGCTCGGCTTCATCTCGGTCGATCTGAAAAGACTCGAGAACCACAATGCTTTTTTCGCGGTCTGCCTTGTTGCGATCGCCTTTCGCGTCGTCGACGTCTCGGCCCACTGGGTGGCCATCTCTCAACCGCTGCAGGAGCTGAAAAGCTCATTGCGTCTCATGCCTTCGGGTTCACGGCTCCTCGTCACCCAGGCGGATGATCCTGCCGAGGGGGCTATCGACGCCGCCCTGTCCCATGCACCGAACCTTGCGGTGATCGAGCGTTCAGCACTCGTTTCACGCCTGTTCGTCGTGCCCGGGAAGCAGATCCTTCACACGCGGAAGGAATATCGCAGCCATGTTGATACGGAGGACGGGGACACGCCGCGCATCAGTCAGGTCATTGTGGCGGCGGAGGACGAAGGGGCGCCCGCCGACGGCCCCCACTACTGGGACGGCTGGACGGAGTTTTACGATTACCTGATCGTGCTTGGCACTGATACGGACGAGACGGCGAACCCCGCGCCCGATCTCCTGAAGATCGTGCATAACGGGCGCGGGTTCCAGCTCTACAAGGTCCGGAAGGATTCCTAAGGCGTCGGACGTGGATTCGGGTTCACGTCCGCTGCTTCAAGATCTGGGTCTTCGGCATCATTTCACCCAAAGTCGGTTCCCACTTTTGGGTCCGATGTTCTAAGCCGTCTTGGCGAACAGCTCGCGCCCGATCAGCATGCGGCGGATCTCGCTCGTACCGGCGCCGATCTCATAGAGCTTGGCGTCGCGGAGCAGGCGGCCCGTCGGGTAATCATTGATATAGCCGTTGCCGCCGAGGAGCTGGATCGCGTCGAGCGCCAACTTGGTGGCATTCTCGGCCGCGTAAAGGATGGCGCCGGCTGCGTCCTCCCGGGTGGTCTCGCCCCGGTCGCAGGCCTTGGCCACCGCATAAACATAGGCTTTCGCGGCATTCATGGTCACGTACATGTCGGCGACCTTGCCCTGCACGAGCTGGAACTCGCCGATGGCCTGACCGAACTGCTTGCGCTCGTGAATGTAGGGCAGGACCACGTCCATGCAGGCCTGCATGATGCCCGTGGAGCCGGCCGCCAGCACGGCCCGCTCGTAATCGAGGCCGGACATGAGCACGTTCACGCCCCGGCCGACTTCGCCGAGCACGTTTTCTTCCGGCACCTCGCAATCCTCGAACACCAGCTCGCAGGTGTCGGAGCCGCGCATCCCGAGCTTGTCGAGCTTCTGGTGGGTGGAGAAGCCCTTGAAGCCCTTTTCGATCAGGAAGGCCGTCATGCCGCGCGGGCCGGCCGCCGGATCGGTCTTGGCATAGACCACCAGCGTATCGGCCGTCGGGCCGTTCGTGATCCACATCTTGTTGCCATTGAGGACGTAGTGGTCGCCCCGCTTCTCCGCGCGGGTGCGCATGGATACCACGTCGGAGCCGGAGCCGGGCTCGGACATGGCGAGCGCCCCGAGATGCTCGCCGGAGATCAGCTTCGGCAGGTAGCGGCGCTTCTGGTCCTCATTGCCGTTGCGGCGGATCTGGTTGACGCAGAGGTTCGAGTGGGCGCCGTAGGACAGACCGACCGACGCGGAGGCGCGGGAAATCTCCTCCATGGCGATGACGTGCTCGAGATAGCCGAGCCCGGCCCCGCCATATTCCTCCTCGACCGTGATCCCATGCAGGCCGAGCTCGCCCATCTGGGGCCAGAGATCCCGCGGGAACTGGTTCGTCCGGTCGATCTCCTCGGCGCGTGGCGCGATCTTCTCCTGAGCGAAGTCGCGAACGGTCTCGCGGATGGCATCAGCGGTCTCGCCGAGATCGAAATTGAAGCCCTTGGCGGCATTCTGCAGCATCTGTTCCTCCCGGTTCCATTCGCCTTCCCATGGTCGCAGGAAGCGATGGATGGCTTTTCTGATCGCGCCATTTTGGTCAGCATTGCTGCCCTTATCAAGGGCGGATCGTTCGCAAAAGGAGAGGTGGAGCTGTCCCCGGGCCGGGCAATTGGTCTTATGCAATAAAGAAAAGCCCCCTCACCTTGGGTGAGGGAGCCTGAGCGTTCGCGCCGGTCGACCCGTCTACTCGCCGATGCTGGCGGTTTGGACGGGATCCATGTCGCGGCAGACGCCTTGTGCACTCAGGCGACGATGGTCGCGTGGATCGCAGGCGCTCTGGACGAACATGCGCCATTGGTTTTCCGTGCCGTAGAACGTGTTGCGGTCCACGTCGCCCTTCACGCCCGGGACGCGGCCCGTGGTCGTGAACTGCCAGAAGGTCCAGCGGCGGTTGTTGTAGCGCACATGCGGCTCGGCCGCCGTGCTGCGGATCCAGTAAGGATAGTCGTTGAACTCGCCTTCCAGAATTTCCTTGTGGAAGGTGATGTCGGTGTAGATGATCGGGCGCTTCCCGGTATGGGCTTCCATCTCGCGCAGCATCACGTCGATCATGGCGAGCGCCTGCTCGCGCGGGACCTTCTTGGGGCAGTTCACCGACTGGCCGTTCCACTCCACATCGAGAACCGGCGGGAGGGCGTCCGGATCCTGGGGCACGTTCCTCTTGAACCAGGCCGCCTGCTCGTGCGCCGGGCGGCACCAGTAGACGAAGTGGTAGGCCCCGCGCGGAACGCCCGCCCGCTTGGCCTCCTGCCAGTTTTCGTGGAATTTGCTGTCGATGTGGTCGCCGCCCTCGGTCGCCTTGATGAAGGCGAACTGGGTTCCGGCTTGGCGCAGGGAAGCCCAGTCGACATCGCCCTGCCATTTGGAGATGTCGATCCCGTGGATCGGGAGCTGGTGAGCGGATGCGACGCCTTCGTGAGGCCTGACGTCGCCCTTCGTCGGATAACGGCTCGACGAAGGCATGATGGCGCAGGAGGCGAGACCCAAGGCGATTGCAGCGAGCGCGCTGAACCGGGCAGCCCGTACGAAAGTCGTCAGGCCGGAACTCTTGGAGCGGCTGGGGGAGCGGCGGCGAGTCTTCATCGGTTCAACTGTATTGTACGCAAAACGGGATCGCACCAGAGATGCCCGAAGAGCGTTAACAGGCCCTTACGAGCGTGGCGCGAAGCGAGACTACAGACGAAACCAGAGTGTTGCGATACCCAAAAAGGAGAAGAAGCCGACGATGTCCGTGATGCTCGTGACGAAGGGGCCGGACGATACCGCAGGGTCGACGCCGAACCTGTTGAGGGTCAAGGGGACGAAGATGCCTCCGAGTGCCGCGAAGAGCAGGACCGAGATGAGCGCGAGGCCGATCACGAGGCCGATCTGGGGCGATTGAAACCACAGGCTCGCGACCGTCCCGAGGATAACCGCGAAGACCAGCCCATTGAGGATGCCGACCGCCGCCTCGCGGCGGATGATGCGCCAGGCGTTGGCGCGACCGAGTTCGCGGGTGGCCAGCGCCCGGACGGCCACTGTCATGGTCTGGGTGCCGGCATTTCCGCCCATGGAGGCTACGATGGGCATCAGGATGGCGAGTGCCACCATCCGCTCCAGGGATTCTTCGAAGACGCGGATCACGCCCGCGGCCAGGAAGGCGGTGCACATATTGGCGAAGAGCCAGGGGAAGCGGCTTCTCTGGGTATAGAGAACCGTGTCCGACAGCTCTTCGTCGGATTTCACGCCGCCGAGTTGCTTGATGTCGGCGTCGGCCTCCTCTTCGAGCACGTCCACGATGTCGTCGACGAGGATGACGCCGACGAGGCGGCCCGCTTCGTCCACCACGGCCGCGGACACGAGGTTGTAGCGCTCGAACAGGCGCGCCACCTCCTCCTGGTGCTCGGTCGCCTTCACCCGGTCCGGCTCGTCGTCCATGATCTCCTGGATCGTGACCGGGCGCTTCGAGCGCAGGAGCCGGTCCAGCGCCACGGCTCCGAGCAGGTGGCCCGCCGGATCGATGACGAAAATCTCGTAGAAGGTCTCCGGCAGGTCCGCCGTCTCGCGCATGAAGTCGATCGTCTGCCCCACCGTCCAGAACGGAGGCACGGCGATGAACTCTGTCTGCATGCGCCGTCCGGCGCTGTCCTCGGGGTAATCGAGGGAGCGCTGGAGCGCGACGCGCTCGATGGCCGGAAGCTGATCGAGAACCTCCGCCTTCTCCTCTTCGGGAAGGCTTTCGAGAATCGTGATGGCGTCGTCGGAATCAAGGTCACGGACACCCTCGGCGACGGTCGAGGTTTCGAGCTCCTCGAGAATCTCCTCGCGGACCGCTTCGTCCACCTCGGTCAGGGCGGCGAAGTCGAAGGACCGGCCGAGAAGTTCGATGAGACGAGGGCGCTGGTCCGGTTCGAGGGCTTCGAGCAGGTCGCCGAGCTCGGATTCGTGGAAGCCTTCGACGAGCTGCTGCAGGCGCTCGACCTCCGAGGCCTCGATGGCATCGGCAGCGGCGGCCAGAAATTCCGGATTGAGCTCGCCCTCCTCGTCCCTGAAGGCCAGGGCGTTGGCTTCGGGCTCATCGGGCTTCGGAAGCGGCGTCTTGTCTTCGACTTCCAGCATCAGCCGTCCTCTGAGGTGGGTTGTCGCCTTTTAGGCACGGGGGCAGGCCCGCGCAATGCGCCCTAAAGACTTTTCGAAGAATCGGTCGGTGGTCGTTTTTCGCCGGACCGGTGCAGGCGCCCGAGTGCTGGGCCCTGGCTCCCGGATCGGCAGAGACAGTCAACAAAAAAGGCCCCGAAAGGGGCCTTTTCGTCTTCGGCACCGAAGTGCCAAAGTTGGTGCGGTCAAGAGGACTCGAACCTCCACGGGTCTCCCCGCTACCACCTCAAGGTAGTGCGTCTACCAATTCCGCCATGACCGCGAACTCGGTTCCAGGAGTGGGTTTCTCCTGAAGAGGAGGCCGCTCTAGCAGATCGACCGGGGGGCTGCAACCCCTTCCGTATCGGATCCGCCAATTGACGTGAGCGAATGCCTCGCCTGTCGGCCACGGTCTAGGCGATAAGCGGCTGCAACCACTATATAGGCGGAAGTTCCAGGGCGCGCCGGGGATGCCTCCGGCTCTTTCGGGGGCAGGACAATTCCGCCCTGTCTCCCGCCTGGCTTCAAGGTGAATCGGTGTCGAACCTGCGAGACAGCCTGGCCGTTCAGTTCCAGCCCGAGAGCGGCTCTCCTCCCGTGGAATGGGCCATCACGGACGGCCTCGTGCCCTACGAGGAGGCCGTCGCATTCATGGAGGCGAGGGCCGAGGCCATCGCCGCCGGGGAGGCGCGGGAGCTGGTGTGGCTCGTGGAGCATCCGCCGCTCTACACGGCCGGTACCTCCGCCAAGCCGGAAGACCTCGTGGATCCGGACCGCTTCCCGGTCCATCAGACGGGCCGGGGAGGGCAATACACCTATCATGGTCCCGGTCAGCGGGTCGCCTATGTGATGCTCGACCTCAAGCGGCGCGCACCCGATCTGCGCCGCTATGTGACGGCGCTCGAAGCCTGGCTCATCGCGAGCCTGGATGCCTTCAACATTCGTGGCGAAAGGCGGGAGGACCGGGTCGGCGTGTGGGTGCGGCGGCCGGACAAGGGCGAGGCCGCCGAGGACAAGATCGCCGCCATCGGCATCCGCGTCCGCCGCTGGGCGACATTCCACGGCATCAGCCTCAACGTGGAGCCCGATCTCTCGCATTTCACTGGCATCGTTCCCTGCGGCGTAACCCAGCATGGGGTCACCAGCCTCGTCGATCTCGGAATCCCGGTTACGATGCCGGAGGTCGATGCGGCGATGCGCAGGGCCTTCGAGGAGATTTTCGGGCCGACCGAAAGGGCGGAGGGACCGTTGCTCTTGAGCCACGGCGCCTAGGTTTTTCACAGAGGATACGGCGAGGCTTCTCCCCAACGCCGCTTCATGCTCTAAGCTGGAGCAAACGGCTGATCATTGGCGGAACTTCCATGCAACGTGCCTTACTCGCTTCCCTCGTCGCCCTGGCTGCCTCAGCCTGCGCCTACCGGCCCGAGCCGACGGAACTCGTCAAGATCGTCGATTCGCCAGCGGACGTGCGGGTCTGCACCCGCCTGGGCGAAGTCAGCCCCGTGACCCCGACCACACCCGGAACGGCCAGGCCCGTCTATATCGGGTTCGGCACGACTCTCGGCAACTCGAGCTTCGGCTACGCCACCGAGGACATGCTGCAGTCGACTGTCGCGCTCGGCGGCACGCATCTCTACATGCAGAAGGTATCCGATGACTGGTCGCTCGTGCGCGGCATCGCCTATCGCTGCGGCTCGGGCGTCGTGCGCCAGGAAACCGTCATTCGTGCCAAAGGCTGACGCGCGAGGCGACCGAAGCCGGTTGCATCGGCTCCCTTGTTCTAGGTACTGACGTGGACGGCCCTCCGGCGTTTAGCCGTGAAGGAGCCGAGACCAAGAACGAGGGAGAAAGCCGCTGTGCCCGTCATCGCCACCTCCGCCGATCTGACATCGGATTCCGCGCGGGCGAACCGTGCCGCCTGGGCCGAACTCGCCGATGAGCTCCAGGCCAAGCGTCAGGACGTGGCTGAGGGTGGCCCCGCCAAGGCGCGGGAGAGGCACCTGGCCCGCGGCAAGCTCCTGCCGCGCGAGCGCGTGATGCGGCTCCTCGATCCGGGCGCTCCGTTTCTGGAACTCGGCTCGCTCGCCGCCCACGGCATGTACGACGACGCGATTCACGGCGCTGGGATCATCACCGGCATCGGGCGCGTCGAAGGGCGTGAGGTCATGATCGTCTGCAACGATTCGACGATCAAGGGCGGCACCTACTACCCCATGACGGTGAAGAAGCATCTGCGCGCCCAGGAAGTGGCGCGCGAGAACCGTCTGCCCTGCATCTACCTAGTCGATTCGGGCGGCGCGAACCTGCCGCACCAGACCGAGGTCTTCCCGGACCGGGAGCATTTCGGGCGCATCTTCTACAACCAGGCGACCCTGTCCTCGCTCGGCATTCCCCAGATCGCCTGCGTGATGGGCTCCTGCACGGCGGGCGGCGCCTATGTGCCGGCCATGTCGGACGAGACGATCATTGTGCGCCGCCAGGGCACGATCTTCCTCGGAGGTCCGCCCCTGGTGAAGGCGGCGACCGGTGAGGTGGTGTCGGCCGAGGATCTCGGTGGAGCGGAGGTCCATGCCCGCCTCTCCGGCGTGGCCGACCACTACGCCACCGACGACGTGCACGCGCTCGCCATCGTGCGTCGCATCGTCGGCACGCTGAACTCGCGCAAAAGCATCGATATCGACATCGCGGAGCCGGTGGAGCCGAAATACGCGATCCAGGATCTCGACGCGATCGTTCCCACCGACCTCAAGAAGCAATACGACATCCGCGAGGTGATCGCCCGCCTGGTCGACGGCTCGGAGTTCGACGAGTTCAAGCGCCTCTACGGCACGACCCTCGTCACCGGCTTCGCCCGGATCTGGGGCATGCCGGTCGGCATCGTCGCCAATAACGGCATCCTGTTCTCGGAAAGCGCGCAGAAAGGCGCGCATTTCATCGAACTATGCTGCCAGCGGCGCATCCCGCTGCTTTTCCTGCAGAACATCTCCGGCTTCATGGTCGGCCGCCAGTACGAGGCGGGCGGCATCGCCAAGGACGGCGCCAAGCTCGTCACCGCGGTCGCCTGCGCCCAGGTGCCGAAGGTCACGCTGCTGGTCGGCGGCTCGTTCGGTGCCGGCAATTACGGCATGTGCGGCCGCGCCTATTCTCCGCGCTTCCTGTTCACCTGGCCGAACTCGCGCATCTCGGTGATGGGGGGCGAGCAGGCGGCGAGCGTTCTCGCCACCGTGCGGCGCGACAACATCGAGGCCGAGGGCAAGGCCTGGAGCGCGGACGAGGAGGAGGGCTTCAAGGCGCCGATCCGCGACAAGTACGAAAAGGAAGGCTCGCCTTATTACGCCACCGCCCGCCTTTGGGACGACGGCATCATCCTGCCCTCCGAAACTCGCCGCGTGCTCGCCTTAGCCTTCTCGGCCGCGTTGAACGCGCCAGTTCCCGAGACGAAGTTCGGCGTGTTCAGGATGTAGCGGATCCGCCTGTCCGGGGCGTGGAACTCTTGCGGCCCGAAGGCGCTTTCAAAGCATGCCGCAGGAAGGATCCGACAATTATCGTCGTGCCTATGCCAGGCAGATCGTGCGTCTGGCGGAGGTTCGGAATGGACGCCTCAAGCAGGCCTTCGCGTCTGTTCCACGGGAAACATTTCTGCCGCCGCCGCCGTGGACCGTGATCAGCAGGGGCATGGCCACACAAACCTCCGACATTGCCGACATCTACGACAACGTCCTCGTCGCCATCGATCTTGACCGCGGAATCAACAACGGCGAGCCCGCCCTTCATGCGGCCTGGATCGATGCGATCGACCCGCAGCCGGGCGAGACGGTTATCCATGTGGGCGCGGGCACGGGCTATTACACGGCCATCCTGGCTCTGCTCGTCCAGCCGGACGGGCGTGTCGAAGCCTTCGAGTACGAGGCCGACCTCGCGGCCCAGGCGGAGCGGAACCTGGGTGCCTACGCCAACGTGACCGTCCATGCTGCGTCGGCCTTCGGCCGGGCATTGCCGAAGGGCGACATCGTCTATGTCAATGCGGGCGTTCTGGCGCCGGATGTGGAATGGCTGCGGGCGCTCAATCCATCTGGGCGCCTGATCTTCCCCTGGCAGCCGCACAAGGGCTGGGGGCCTGCGCTCTTGGTGACGCGGCGTTCACGAGGGTTCGACGTGCAATCGCTGATGCGCGTCGGTTTCATCTCCTGCAGCGGAGCGACCGAGAAGATTTCCATCAGCCGCGTTCCGACCGAAGCCGATCTGGCTTTGGTCCGATCCGTCTGGATCAGGAGCGATCGCCAGCCTGATTCCAGCGCCGTCGCGGTCTATGACGACGTGTGGTTCTCGTCCGTCGAACCGGAGGATCGAAGCGGGCGCGATCGTGGCTGATCGGCTTCGTCAATAGGGCTCGATCCTTCGTCGGCAAGGGGAATCCTGTCCCAAAAATGTTGCGGTGGAGCAACACCTTCAAACCTTCAACATCCTGCCTCTCTTGGCCCAAGCTCCGCCGCGATCCCGCCATAAACGGAGCGCTACACCTGGTGCAGGCTAAAGTGCTGCAAAACCAAAGCTTTACGTAGTGACGCCAGGGGCAGAATACGGGTTAAGGCTGTTCAGTTGATCCTTCCTAAGGGTCATTGCATCGGTGGCGTAGCACATGGCAGATCACGAGAGTTCCAAAGGACTTGGATCTCCGCGTGGGAACCGGTTGGAAGAAGAGTGCGGACCATGGATGCGCGGTTGATCGACAAGTCGAAGCTGCCGAGCCGTCACGTGACGGAGGGGCCCGCTCGCGCGCCGCATCGCTCCTATCTCTATGCCATGGGACTGACCAAGGAGCAGATTGCGCAGCCGCTCGTCGGCGTCGCCACCTGCTGGAACGAGGCCGCTCCCTGCAACATCTCTCTCATGCGCCAAGCCCAGGCGGTGAAGAAGGGCGTGGCGGCCGCCCAGGGCACGCCGCGCGAGTTCTGCACGATTACGGTGACCGACGGCATCGCCATGGGCCATCAGGGTATGAAGGCGTCGCTTCCGTCCCGCGAGGTGATCGCCGATTCGGTCGAGCTGACCATGCGCGGCCATTCCTATGATGCGCTCGTCGGCATGGCGGGCTGCGACAAGTCTCTGCCGGGCATGATGATGGCCATGGTGCGCCTCAACGTGCCGTCGATCTTCATCTATGGCGGTTCGATTCTCCCGGGCTCCTTCCGCGGCCGTCAGGTGACCGTGCAGGATCTCTTCGAGGCCGTCGGCAAGTACTCGGTCGGCGAGATGTCGGATGAAGATCTCACCGAGCTCGAGCAGGTCGCTTGTCCCTCGGCCGGCGCCTGCGGGGCGCAGTTCACCGCCAACACCATGGCGACCGTTTCCGAGGCCATGGGGCTTGCCCTGCCGTATTCGGCGGGCGCTCCGGCGCCTTACGAGATTCGCGACCGGTTCTGCGCCGCCGCCGGCGAGCAGATCATGGACCTGATCGCCAGGAACATCCGTCCGCGCGATATCGTGACCCGCAAATCCCTGGAGAACGCCGCGACGGTCGTGGCGGCTTCCGGCGGCTCGACCAATGCGGCGCTGCATCTTCCCGCTATCGCGCATGAGGCGGGAATCAAATTCGACCTGTTCGACGTGGCCGAGATTTTCAGGCGGACGCCCTACATCGCCGACTTGAAGCCGGGCGGGCGGTACGTCGCCAAAGACCTGTTCGAGGTCGGCGGCATCCCGCTGCTCATGAAGACACTGCTCGACCACGGCTACATGCACGGCGACTGCATGACCGTGACCGGCCGCACCATGGCCGAGAACCTAGCTTCCGTGAAATGGAACGACGATCAGGACGTGGTCTATCCGGCCGACAGGCCGATCACGCCCACGGGCGGCGTCGTCGGACTGAAGGGTAATCTCGCTCCCGAAGGAGCCATCGTGAAGGTGGCCGGCATGCCGGCTGAAAAGCAGACGTTCCGTGGCCCGGCCCGGTGCTTCGACGGAGAGGAGGCCTGCTTCGAGGCGGTCTCCAAGCGCCAGTACAAGGAAGGCGAGGTCCTGGTGATCCGCTACGAGGGGCCGCGCGGCGGTCCCGGCATGCGTGAGATGCTCTCCACGACGGCGGCGCTCTACGGCCAGGGCATGGGCGACAAGGTGGCTCTTATCACCGACGGCCGCTTCTCGGGCGCGACCCGCGGCTTCTGCATCGGCCATGTGGGGCCGGAGGCGGCGGTGGGCGGGCCCATCGGGCTGATCGAGGACGGCGACGTCATCGCCATCGATGCCGTCAAGGGCACGATCGATGTGGAACTCTTGGACGAGGAACTGGCGCAGCGCCGCTCCGAATGGAAGCCGCGGGAGACGAGCGCCACCTCGGGCTATCTCTGGAAATATTCGCAAACCGTGGGTCCGGCACGGGACGGGGCTGTGACCCATCCCGGCGGAGCTGCAGAAAAAGAAACCTATGCGGACGTTTAAACTCATCGCAGCCACGTTGTGGGTGGCTACCCTCGGCGCCGGCGCCGCCTATGCGCTCGATGCCGCGCCGCGTCCGCAACCGCTCACGCCTGCCCTGGCTCCGGCGCTCGCTCCGGGCATCAAGTACGGCTCGGCGCGCGATGCCCTGCGCAGCGGCATGCGCGACTATTATGCCGGCGACAAGATCGGAGCCGTGCATGCGCTCGAATATGCGGCGGGGCAGGGGCATTCGCTCGCGCTTTGGAAGCTTGGGCGCATGTATGCGGATGGCGACGGCGTCGAGCACGATGACCTGAAGGCGTTCGAGTATTTCTCCCAACTCGCCGATCAGCACGCGGACGAGAGCCCCGATTCACCTAACGCGTCGGTCGTGTCCAGCGCCTTCGTAGCCCTCGGCGGCTATTTCCTGGACGGCATCAAGGACAGCTATGTGGCGGCCAATCCGTCCCGTGCGGTCGAGATGTTCAGCTACGCGGCGACGTATTTCAGCGACTCCAACGCCCAGTACAACCTCGCCCGTCTCTATCTCGAGGGCACCGGGGTCCGGAAGGACGCCCGCCACGCGGCCCGCTGGTTCAACCTGGCGGCCGAGAAGGGCCACACCGCGTCCCAGGCGCTGCTGGGGCATCTGCTCATGACCGGCCAGGGCGTTCCGCGCCAGCGGGCGAAGGGCCTCATGTGGCTGACCCTGGCGCGGGAGGCCTCCACGGAGGGCCCGAAGGATCAGTGGATCGTCTCCCTCTATGACGATGCCTTCGCGGCTGCGGACGAGAGCGACCGCAAGTTGGCGCTGGCGCTGCTCGAGCAATACATCCAGTCGCGCCGGTAAGGCGGGCTGGCGAATACCCTCCACGTCATCACCGGCCGCGTGCCGGTGATCTCGATTTATGAAATGTCTAGCCTCGCCTTAACGGGATGGCCGGCACAAGGCTGGCCATGACGTCCACTTGCCCCTTCGAAAGGCGCAGTCACTCGATATCGAGATCGACCATCACCGGCACATGGTCCGAAGGCTTGTCCCAGCCGCGTACTTCCTTCCGGATCGAGGCCGTCCTGAGCTTGTCCTGTGCCTGGGCCGAGAGCAGCAGGTGGTCGATGCGGATGCCGTTGTTCCGCTGGAACGCGCCCGCCTGATAATCCCAGAACGAATAGAGGCCGGGCTGGTCGTTGCAGGCGCGGACGGCATCGAGGAAGCCGAGATTGACCAGCTCCCGGAACTTGGCCCGGCTCTCGGGCTGGAACAGGGCGTCGTTGACCCAGGCCGCCGGATCCATGGCGTCCTTGGGTTCGGGGATGACGTTGTAGTCGCCGCACAGGACCAGCGGCTCCTCGAGCAGGAGGAGGTTCTTCGCATGGGCGCGGAGACGGTCCATCCAGGCGAGCTTGTAGTCGAATTTGGGCGTGCCGATGGGATTGCCGTTGGGGAGATAGATGGAGGCGACACGCACGGCGCCGTGCGAGGTCGAGATCACGCCTTCCAGGTAGCGGGCCTGCTCGTCGCTGTCGTCGCCCGGCAGGCCGCGACGCACGTCCTCCAGCGGGCGCTTGGACAGGATCGCGACGCCGTTATAGGCCTTCTGGCCGTGGGTGGCGACGTTGTAGCCAAGGGCCTCCACTTCGGCGCGGGGAAAAGCCTCGTCCACGCATTTCAGCTCCTGGAGGCAGACCACATCCGGATCCGCGCTCTTCACGAAAGTGGCGAGATGGTCCAGCCTCTGCTTGATGGAGTTCACGTTCCAGGTGGCAATGCGCATCGTGTCACTCTCGCTCGTTCGTCCCATCCGTTTCATCGGATGTTCGCCCCCGGCTGGCAAGGTTGAACTCGTCGCCATCCCCACGGTTGCGCCCTATGCCTATCGATGAAGCGCTCCGGGCGACTACCCTTTATCCGCTTCATATGCCAATGGCCGATGCTCGGCATCCTGATCAGAGCCGTCATCGCTCATTCATCACGGAAGGGACCGGTCTTTGCCAAAGGTCGAGATTCACGGCTATGCCATCGTGTCGGACAACGACTGCATCGCGGATGCGTCCGGGCGAACGCCCGATGTGCTCCGCAACGATGCGGATTGGGCCTATTTCCAGGCCGAACTCAACAAATCGGCCGTGACGGTGCTGGGCCGCCTGGGCCATGAGGCCAATCCGAACCCGAAGGGCCGGCTGCGGATGGTCCTGTCCTCGTCCTCGCCTGGACTTGAGCGGCGGCCGGACGGCTGGTGGTGGAATCCCGAGACGCTTCCATGGAACCACGCCATCCGAACAATCCTGCCGGATGGCGGTTGCGTGGCTGTGCCCGGTGGACGTCGGGTCTTCGACCTCTTCCTCGCCATCGGCTACGACGCCTTCCACCTGACCCGCGCTGAGGGAACCTTCATTCCTGACGGCGTGCCCGTCTTCTCCGACTGCCAGGAGGGCGTGAGTGCCGAAGCCATCCTAGCCAAACATGGATTGAAGCCAGAGGCCCGCCGGATCCTCGATCCTACGGGGCCGGTAAGCCTGACAATATGGCGGAACGGTCGCCAAGACTCGTGAGTTGGCTTGGAGTTGACGTGCAACAGCGACCCGAAGGGAGAAGCCGATGCGTCACCTCACCATTTCGACCGCATTGCTCGCGGGCTGCCTGATTGCCGGTGCCGCATGGGCGCAAGGCTCCTCGGGAGGCTCCAGCGGAGGAGGCGCAGGCGGCGCTTCCGGCGGCTCGTCGGCCTCCCCGTCCACCGGCTCCTCGGCATCACCGAGTGGCGCCACCCAGCCTGGAGGAGGATCGTCCATCCGGCCGCCCTCGCAGGGGGCGCAGGGGAGTGCCGACCCCGGAAACAGCTCCAGCCGCATGGGCGGCTCGACCGGGAATACGGGAACGGGGAGCCGGGCGACGACGGGTACCGTGCCGCCTCCCGGCAACGAAGGCAGCACGGGAGGAACTGCCGCGGGATCCGGCGGCTCCCAATCAGGGCCCGGCACCACCGGAACGGTCGCAGGCGGCAATCGTCTACAACCGGGTGAGACTTCGACCGTCGCTCCCAGCTCCCGCGAGGAGAAGCTCCTCGAGGATGCCGATAAGCGGGTCAAACGGGGGATTTGCCAGGGCTGCTGACGCTCAGGCGGCCTGGTTGAGCGCCGGATAATCCGTGTAGCCTTCGGTGCCGCCGCCATAGAACGTGGCGCGGTCAGGTTCGTTGAGCGGCGCATTGAGCCGGAACCGCTCGACGAGGTCCGGATTGGCGATGAAGAGACGTCCGAATGCCACCAGATCGGCGCGTCCCTTGGCAACGGCTTCGGCCGCCATCTCGCGCCTATAGCCGTTATTGGCGATGTAGGCCCCCCTGAAGGAACGGCGCAGCCCTTCGTAATCCACCGCCACGGCATCCCTGTCGCCCTGGGTGGCCCCTTCGATGACATGGATGTACGCCAGACCCAAGCCGTCGAGCTTCTCGACCACATGGCTGAACAGCGCCTGCGGATTCGAATCCTCCGCATCATTCACCTTGGCCGGGGAAAGGCGGATGCCCACGCGACCCTTGTCCCAGACCTTGAGCACGGCCTCCGTCGCCTCGATGGTCAGGCGGGCCCGGTTCTCGATGGAGCCGCCATAGGCGTCGGTGCGCTTGTTGGAGCCGTCCTTCATGAACTGGTCGAGCAGATAGCCGTTCGCCGCATGGATCTCGACGCCGTCGAATCCCGCCTCCTTGGCGTTGCGAGCCGCGTTCTCGTAATCCCGCAGGATTCCCGGAATCTCTGACAACTCGAGCGCGCGCGGCTCGGACACGTCGGCGAAGCCCTCCTCAAGGAACGTCTTCGTTTGAGCACGGAGAGGCGAGGGACCGACGGGCGCACCGCCGCCCGGCTGGAGCGACGTGTGCGAGACGCGTCCCACGTGCCAGAGCTGGATGAAGATCCGGCCTCCAGCCTTGTGGACCGCGTCGGTCACCTTGCGCCAATGCGCGATCTGCTCGGGCGAGTAGATGCCGGGCGTGCGCAGATAGCCCTGGCCCTGATGCGAGATCTGCGAGCCTTCCGAGATCAGGAGACCGGCGCCGGCGCGCTGGGCGTAATAGGTCGCCGTGATATCGCGAGCCACATCCCCTTCCGCCGCCCGGTTCCGGGTGAGGGGAGCCATGACCAAGCGGTTGGGCAGGGTCAGGTCACCCAGGGTGAAAGGCTGGAACAATGCATTGGCGTCGGGATTCATCGAAAACCTCGTTTCATCCTGTGGAATTATCCAAAATACAGGTCGATACGAGATAAGCAGCCTTCCGTGTGGCGCAACGGAAGGCTGCTATGCAAAAACGCCATATCTCAGGGCGAAAACACCATGTCAGGCTGGGTTGCTGGCCTCGTCGAGCTCAGCGATGTCCGCGTCGTCGAGGTGCACCCGCGTCGCCTGAACGAGATCTTCTACCTGCTCGACGCTCGTGGCGCTCGCGATCGGGGCCGTGAGCCCGGGCCGTGCCATCAGCCACGCCAGTGCGATCCGGGCCGGTGTGGCATTCTTCCGGGCGGCGATCCAGTCGAGGGCCGCCAGGATTCGCCGGCCCCGATCGTCCAGATAAGCCGCCATGCGTCCGCCGCGCACGCTCTTGCCGAAATCCGCTTCCGACCGGTACTTGCCCGTCAGGAAGCCGCTGGCGAGGCCATAATAGGGAATGACGCCGACCTCTTCCTTCCGGCAAAGCGGCTCCAGCTCGGATTCATATTCAGCGCGGTCCGACAGGTTGTATTTCGGCTGCAGACTTTCGTAGCGCGGCAGGCCGCGAGCGGCGCTGATCTCCAGCGCCTCCTTCAGCCGGGCCGCCGTGAAATTCGAGGCCCCGATGGCCCGCACCTTTCCGGCCCGGATCAGCTCGTCATAGGCTTCGAGCGTCTCCTGCTGGGGCGTATCGAGATCGTCCCGGTGGGACTGATAGAGATCGATGGTGTCGGTCTGGAGACGCCGGAGCGAATCCTCCACGGCAGAGCGGATATAGCTCCTCGACAGGCCCTTCCGGTCCGGCGCCATCTCGGAACCCACCTTGGTGGCGATCACCAGATTGTTGCGATTGCCGCGGGCCTTCATCCATTTGCCGATGATCGTTTCCGACTCGCCGCCCGTGTGGCCGGGAACCCAGGTTGAATACACGTCGGCCGTGTCGATGAAGTTGAGGCCGGCATCGACATAGGCGTCGAGCACCTTGAACGACGTCGCCTCATCGGCGGTCCAGCCGAAGACATTGCCGCCGAGGCACAAGGGGGAAACCATCAAGTCCGAGCGGCCGAGCCGACGCTTTTCCATCTTTATCTCCATGTTCCGCTGCCGATCCGGAGCGGATCATGGAGATAGCGCATCGCGGGGAAAAGTGGACCTGCCTTTCCTCGCGATTGTCGTTGTCGGATGCTGCTTTCGCCTGCGATCAGGCGGCCGCGCTCAAGGTGATGCCGCGTGCCTCGGCAAAGGCGAACAGCTCGGATTCGCTTCCGACGCGATGCCGCTGGTCGATGGTCCAGCCGGTTTCGTCGCGCACCACGATGTAGCCCCGCGCCTGAAGACGGGACACCACCGACTGAATGCCGCTCGACTCGGATTTGGTCACGCCGCGTTCCGCGATGAAACGCTCGATCGCCGCTTGGGCGGCTTGGGCGAGGTCGATCGCATCGGCACGGTTGGCGGGCTTCGCCTTCGCCTTGGCCTGTGCGAGCGCGCGCGCCGGATCCCTGCGGACGGACTTCCAGCCGCCGCGGCCGGACGTCTGTCCTCCTGCGGCTTCGGGCTCCTCGGTCCGAGGAGCGGCAGGCGCTTCTGTCACGAGGATCTTCGGGGTGCTCGGTGCGACGGGTTGCGGGGCAGGGCGGAGAGGCGCGACCTGGGAAACACCCTGCACGGAGGGCAGGACGGCCTTCTTCTCCGGCTCCTTGAGCTTCTGGGCAGGACTGGGAGGCGTATTCTGCACCCTTTCACGAAGCACCTTTTCCTCGCGGGCCTTCTCGGCTCGCACCTTTTCTTCACGAAGCTTTTCTTCGCGAATTCTTCGGGCCGCCTCTTCACGCGCCTGGCGTGCCGTCTCGGCGGCCCGCCGCTTGGCTTCGGCCTCTGCCTTCCACGTCTCCATCTGCCGCTGCTTGGCTTCCGCTTCGGCTTTCTTCGCCTCCGCGTCGCGACGGGCGGCGGCCTCGGCCGCGCGCTTGACCCGAATGACGAGCCGCTGGTCGATGCGCCCCTTCTCGGCGATGGCGGCCCGCGCCGCGCGGATCATCCCCGATTCCGTTTCGGTAACGATCGTCTTCAGGTGTTCCGCCATGGAGGCTTCCAGAGCCTTGATGGCCTCGACGAGCGTCGTCTGGACGTCGAGCGATGGCAGCACTCTCCTCTGTACAGGCGCAGCCGAGGGAGCGGACATCTCGGCCCGAGGGGCAGGAGCATGACGTTCCGGCGCGAGAGGCCGGGGCGGCTTCTGTACGGCGGGCTTCGCCATCACCGGTTTTGCAGACGGCATGTGAGTCGACTTGGGGCGGACCGTTCCCGCAGCGGTGATCTTCGCCAGTTTGGAGAGATCACGTACGCCGATCAGGCCGAGATCCTGCATCTTCCAGCGGATCTGGGTCACGGTCCGGCCGAGCTCGGCGGCGATCAGTTTGTCGGTCAGCGGCGGGTCTGCCGAGACGAGATCGCGCAAGCGCACGACGCTGGCTTCATCCCAGGTCTGGTGAGGTTGGACGAGAGTGCCGATCAGGCGCGCCCGCGCATAAGTTGCCGGCACGGGCCTGCCCAGTTTCGCCGCGGTGACGGGAACGGGGACTTTGGCTTCCCGGTCGCGGCGCAAAATCTCGAGTTCTTCTTCAGTCCAGACCCTGTTCATTGCAGGGCTTCTCCTTTTCTCAGCAAGTTCGCAGCAAGGCTGGGATCCGGCGAATCTGCATCGCGAGAAGAAGAGCGAATGCGGAGAAAAAGGAAATTCGCCGGATCGTGCCGGCGACGGAAAACCGTTAAGCCGACATGCAGTGGAGGGGCACTTGATGAACGGTGCCGGTGGGGACGGACCGCGCCGCCGGAAACCATGGAGATGGCCCCGGATCGGGTCGCAGCTCATGCTCGTGCAGAGTGCTGCAACCCCTCACGAAGCCCAGGCTTCGCGACGAGGACCATTGCGGTCGTATGAGGGTGAGTTGCAGCTGCATGATGGTTTCAAATCAAGAGTGGTGCGAGGTTTAGTCGGCTTCCGACCAAATCTCAATGCTCATGACGTCCGTAGCGGCAACTTTCCTCAGGGGAGCCGGAGAGCGTTGCAGAACAACGATTTCGAGGTGTTTTCCGATCGGTCCGTAAGGATTGATTAACCATGACGGCGCATTCTCGCTCTTGTGAGTCCCGCGGGGATTTTACGCATGCCTGACAGGGGGAAGGCTCATGGCCGAGAGCAGCATCACGCAAACGATCAAAGAGAGAATTGAAGCCGTCAAGAAGGTCGTGAATCTCATCTCGCAGGCGGGCAGGGGAGACGACCTGCATGATCTGCGCGTGCTCCTGATCAACACCATGAGCCTGCTCAAGCGCGATCCCGGTATCGAGGCAGCGGTGGATGATCTCTACGCCTCGGCGGCCGCCCTGGTGCGCGATGCCTCATCCGGCTATCCTCCCAATGCAAGATCGCTCCGTCTCCTGGTCTCCGCGTCCGACCGGTTCTGCATGCGCCTCACCTCGGCCGTGGGCCGGATCGTCCCCGAACCCGAGACGCGGCTCAAAGGTTTGGAAGCGGCTTACGCGGTACAGCTCGAGCGCTTCTCCATGAATGCCGATCTGGATCCCGTCGGTCAGGTCGCTTAACCCGCCAAGGCAGGCGCGTCCGAATCCCCTTCCACATCGACACAGCCCTCCTTGCGCGCAGCATCGAGGGCTTTTTGTTGGGTGATGTGATCGTAGCTGCACTTCAAGAAACGTCGATAGGACCACACTCATTCAGCTGAATGTGCGGCGCGGATTGTCTTCGTCTATCTCTCTCGACAAAGGCTGCGCAGCATCGCGGCCCTTGTCGTGAGAGTATGTAGGGTTTTCATCGCCTGCAGCTTGCTAGACCAGCCTCTTGAGATGCCGAGGCGCGGAGGTCCCTTTGTGCGCAAGCTGGCGGCTGTTTGGCGTTGAGCGCCGAGTCCCGCAGGTCCGTTGTGCGTTGTGTGGCGGGGATGCTTTGGACATGACGAAGCCCCCGGAGGGTGTCTCGCGGGGGCTTGTGGTCTTGGTTGCGGGGACAGGATTTGAACCTGTGACCTTCAGGTTATGAGCCTGACGAGCTACCGGGCTGCTCCACCCCGCGTCA
>NZ_JALJRK010000042.1 GCF_024519725.1 Microvirga sp. Mcv34
ATCGATCCTGGAAAAGGTCGCCCGTGCGAAACAAGCGTTAGAGTCACAACACTAGCACTCTCCGATGTAGATCGGGAAGCCGCCATCAAGGCTGCGAAGGCTGGGTCGGTCGGTCGCTACATCGAATGCGGTATCGAGATGGGAAGCCCGGTCGAGCTCGACGTGACGCCGATGGATCTGAACGCCGACGGTGTGGAGGAGGTCATGATTACGGCCAGCCACGAGAATGGCGGCGCGGCATGCTTCAGCCATCTTGGAATGAACAAGACCCTGATGATCAGGAACCGTAAAGGCGAGTGGATAGCCAACCTTGGGTTCGATGCTCAGGAGATTAAGGCTCTTCCTGACCGATCTAACGGGTACCAGGACCTTGCGGTCGACGTCGCCGGGGATTGCTGGCCAGTCTGGCGGCACAACGCCACTGAGTATCACATCTACAAGCAATGCCAGAAGGGCAAGCTGGTCATAGCCTCATCATGGAAGGCCGGAGGATCACTGCCGAAGAGACTCGAAGATACCCTCGGCTGGGACAATGACGAGCTTTACATCCACAACGGCTCGGGGATGTACGTCAACATGGGAACCGGGATCATACGATATGCCGCTCCGAAAGCCTCGATCGCCGGCGCCGTTCAGGAAGGCACCGTCCTGTTCCGTGGCGAGTTCAAAAATGCTCCCGGCCTCGAGGCCAAGGGCACGGTGAGCGGGACCGCCTACGTGTTCAAAAAGGGATGCGAACCGGCTCCATATCCCGTTTCCGGAACGTACGATGCATGGTCTGTGACCATGAGGGGGCCCGCGCCACGCCGCGCTAAAGATTCCTGCGCGATTTTGGAAACGACAAAGAACAGCCCCCATTCGGTCCTTGGGTTTGAGGCACCCTCGGACTACTGAGGACCCTCATGAAATGGACCTATCTTCCCCCAGCAGCATACTTGACCTTTGCCGTCTATGCTTGGATTGATTTCACACACACAGCTCCGGATGGGTTAGGCAATCTCGGTCTGCTGCTGACGACCTTTCCCGTAGCTGTGATAGGGGTAGCCCTCACATGGGCTCTGGGCCAGTCCGGCTTTGTGCTTATTCCAAGTGGACTGGGGTACTACACCGCACACGCAATTTACTTCTGGCCGGCGGCTCTGATTACAGCCTGTTTGGTCTTTGTTGTCTGCTCGGCGCCAGGGTGGATTTGGCGGCGATTACTGCGAGCACGCCGAACGACGCCGTGATCCGGCTATGAGCTCGGGCTTTCCGTGGCGATCACCACTTCTCGCGGATCCTTATCCTCTCTCAACCCGAGAAACGCCGGATGGCGAAGGATCCGATCCCGGGTCCATTCGGTGAACTCGACTTGCGCAAGGAACTTAGGTTTCACCCAGTGGACCTTGGCGCGCATGTAGGTGCCTTTGGGCAAAGTCGCCGTGGGGCTGGCCTGCTCGATCTTCTCTAAGCGTTTCTGAAAATCGATCAGGAACTCGCGGGAATAACCCGTACCGACCTTCCCGGCATACCGGATCACACCGTCGGGCGTATAGTATCCGACGAGCAGCGCCCCGAAGCCGACGCGGGAGCGCTGCGGCTCAGTGTACCCGATGATGATAAACTCTTCGGTGTTGAGGCATTTGACCTTCAGCCAATCATCGCTGCGCGTCCCGGTGTAGACAGAGTTCCGCCGTTTGGAGATGATCCCTTCAAGGCGCAGCTGACATGCCTGCTTGTAAAGCGCCTTCCCTCCCCCGACCCGATGCTCGCTGATCCGGATTGTTCCGGGCGCCTTGGCTAACAGTTTCGATAGTCGACGCTTGCGCTCCTCCAACGGAAGACCTCTCAGGTCCTCGCCGTCAAGGAACAGGAGATCGAACGCCACATAGACAAGATCAGCCGTCTGTTCCTTGGAAAGGGCATCCTGCAGGGCCGCGAAGGAACTCACCCCGGTCTCAGTCAGTTTCACGATTTCGCCGTCGAGGACAGTCCCTGAAAGATCAAATCTGGTGAATGCCTCAGCCAGCTCAGGGAAACGGTTGGTCCAATCCTGATCGTTACGGGTGATCAGGCGGGCCGGACCAGAATCCATACGAGCAAGCATGCGATACCCGTCATACTTCACCTCATGTAACCACTCGTCCGTGTCCAGTGCCTCCTTCGTCAGGACGGCCAACTCGACTGGGATGCGGCTCGGGAGTGGGGAAACTACTCGCCTTGCTTTCTGTCTTGGGGAACGCGGCTTGACCATTGCCAGAGGTCAACAATCATCGCCGCCCCAGGTTCCATTGTAACAAGCCACGATACCGCAGAGCACTTAAGCCTGCGGCTTCTTTTGTGGCATTCATAGAATGGATCTTCGCTCGCGGTCTCAAGACGGGTTGTGTCCATTCGTTGGCTGGATAGTTGCTCCTAGCGAGCACTTGAATGGCAAGGACCTCGTCTAGTCGGGTACATCTATCATCAGAGGCTGAAGGAAGATGCTTTGACATTCGTTAGACAAAGGCAGCTGATTAAATCAGCTTTGGCGTGCCACAATCTGGTCCAGCACGGCCTTCATTTCATTATGTTCAGAGCTTCCGTAGACGACTTCCCAACGGTCGTTGTGTTGATGCCAATGGAACCGAGAATCGCGCAACTCGGCGCGAAACAGCTTTGGATCTACCCCAGCCTCTTTAGCCATTTCTTGAGCGGTTATCATGTGGGGCTTCGATGTATCATGCATTGATCTATCCGCGCGTGCTGCTGGCCATTTCTATTATCTAGCCGATTATACTCCATGCCGGTCGAGGAAGAGCCGCTCTCGGTAATCCTAATGTCCTTCACGACTCATCCCTTGTGAGGAATTCAGGATGCGCCTCTCTCATGCTGAATCGGCATACTTGGCTGCGCGTGCGTCAAGTTTCTCCCAGTAGGGATCATAATCAAGAAAGTAATTTTCTACTCCGTCAGAGACGAAACATACCTCATTCAGGCGGACGCGTGCCGCAACGCCATCCTGAAGCCAAGTAATTAGGTGCCGCTCGGCCTCTGTCCGCTTGATCGTCGCAGGGTAGAAATAGCCATCCTCGTACTTCGCTAAAACGATGGCTCCAGGCTTAATCTCGTTGCGCCAGGTGGCCCTAAGCCAGTTTACGATCTCGCTAGATGATAAATCTCTTAGCCGCTCGACATCGCCGAGGACGTACTCAAGCGTCTTGACCAGCTGTGAGTTTTTCTTCGATTGGTCAGCTTCCAGCGCAATCGTGTCGGCCCAGGATTCCAAAAATGCGTTCCAGGGATCCGTATCTGGCCTAAACTTAGGAACGGGTGGGAAATCGTATCCGTTGACATACCTCTCTTTGAACTTCGGCTCGCGGGCAAGGCGGGCGTCTTCAGCAACCTTCTTATCAAATCTCTCGCAATAGAATGCGATATCGAGCTGCTCATCTCCTTCCAGGTAGTCGCTTGGGGGACCCAGTTCTTCAAGGGCACTCCAAATTGTCTGAAGCCGCATTATAAACTGGCTGCGCCGGCTATCCTTCCAAGTTTTGTCACTGTAGTTGGCAAGAAGCTCATTTATTGCAGCTTCTCGCTTTGCTTTCGCTCCCGCGACAAATTCACCCTTTCGCTGTTTGTAACATTCTTCGGAGACCCAGTAACCGAAGTGCGTCCAAACACAATACTTTGACCTCCATAGAGGATTTGCAGATTTGTCCTCCAAGTCGCCAGTCTCGGCGACGTACCTGTGCCCGACCTCGTATTTCTCCGCCACGTTCCCCATACCGTGCTCTGCAAACACTTGAGCGACCTCCCCCGGCGGAACGGCTTTCTTCAGCCGAATGGTCACCGAGAGAAACTTTTGTGCGTCACGATATTTGGCCACGAGCCTGCCGCGTTGAAGCCAACCGTCAAAGCCAGCTGGCGCATCAGCATCGCTCAAGTAGAAAGACGGGAGAAATAGACCCGGGGTACCTTGGCCGGGAGAGCAAGCTATTCCCTGGATCCGGCCTCCGCCCGTATCAGCCGCTTCCAGCACTGAGTCGAAGTAGTTGATGATGTCCGCATGCTCAGAAGGCAGCAGCCGCGTCGCCGCAATAAGTTCCGCGTTGCCGGAGTCGGAATAACCTGCCTTGGTTGCATTTGCAGATCCGAACTGTAGATGGCGTTGATCAACTATCCCGTCTTGATTCCGAAACTGGAAGTAATAGGCCTTCATATGCATCAAGCTGTTTGCCTGGGCGACAAGGATCCTCAGATCCCTGACCCCGGCATCGCGCACCTCCTGCTCCAGAGCTTCGATATCCTCATATCGAGCACCGTCATCGACGACGAACCGGAGCCTTTGAGGCTGCAGCCTTTCCGCTACTTGGCGCCCAAACCACGGATCGAAATATGGTGCGATGATTAGAGCCGACTCTGTCTGATAGCCCGTGGGAACAGAAAGGAGCGCATTGATCATATAGATCACTCAACAGATGATTAGGATGGTTGAGCCGCAAGCATATGGGAAAGCGGGGAGAACTGGATGTCTCCTCACTCTTCTGACTTCGAACGCGGCTTAAACTTCTTCCGGAATTAACAGGCTTAATCGGAAACAGTTCCCATGCAGCGAGCCGCGCAGAGAGGAGGCCCGATCCGTGCATTGCGGCTCGTCTGGTTTGGACTACTGCCTCGATTTTGGCAAAAATCGTAGAACGTCTTCGGGTCGATCAATGGTGGGCTGCTCAACCCGATCCTGAACCTTGTAGCCCAAGGTCCTCGCGAACTCGGCGGCCCCTGTCATCATAGAGTCGAAGATGCGGCCGTGACACACGGCAAAGTATTGAGCCATCGAGATCTCATTCGCGTGACCGTAGCGGCCTTCATCATCCACGGTCAGGAAGTCGACGAGATACTTCCCCTCAAAGGGTGAAATGACAGCCGGTACCTGCTTTGAGCAGAACACGAAGGCCCTGCTAGTCCCTGGCGCCCGGGTCTTTCTCTTCGGATTCTGCATCGAATATGACCAGGTTTCACCCTCGATACGGAAAAGCACCCCAGCCGAGTGGAACAAGATCGGTTCGGAATATTCGATCGTCGGAGTCATGCACTCACCATGCTGGCACCAATCCGGCAGTGGTTTCGCACTCGGCTTGCCTGGGAGGCGACTGGGCGATTGCGCGTCAGCGCCGATGGACATCGCGACCAGAGCTAGGGAGGTCAGAAGCAGTCTCATTTCAGCATTTCACCCCTGCAACGAATTTTGATACGCCCCTAGGCAATCCCGAGTTCCCTGAGAGCCTCGGCAAGTTCCGGATGCATCTCGAAGCGCATGTGCCCGGTCTCCAGCTCTTTCTCACCAAGCTCTTTCACCAGGGCGCTCATATAAAATTCCCGGCCGTCTTTGTATCGGTCGAACTCTAACCCAATCGTTCGCCCTACCCGGGCGCCCAATTTTCCATAAAGATTGTTGGCGGTTTCGTAGTTCTCATAGCCCGCCGCGGCCGCAATCTGTGTAGCCGTTAGTGGCTCAGTGGCATTCGCCTTAAGCATGCTGACCTCGTAAGGTCGAGGCGGATTGGATTTGAAGTAGCGAACATACTGCTCTGTCGTCCCAACCCATGGCATCCTTCGCTTCTGGGCCTCGCCGCTCTGTCTGGCGTCAACAAACGCCTGAGCGAAGCCGAACGCCTCATCCAACGTCTCGCCATCCACAATCCCCAGGCGGTCCTTACCCTCGAGGATCGCCACTTCCGGTTTTCCGCGGATGGTTGTCCCCTTCAGGACGCACCCTTTGTATTTCTTCTCCATCCCCCACCCACCTGCTTGTTCAAAACAACTGCAAATCCCCAGCGTCTCATCCGCTCCCACGAAGCGGTGATCGACGCCAGAAGGACACGCGCCGTGCCACTCATCTCTTGCACCCTGACAGGCGTCGATCAACAGGCAGATCTCTTACGGATCGCCAGTCTTTCGGCTAGTTTCCCACGCGCCGAGTTCGCGATCCTCTTTTCCCCCGAGCGTTCAGGACACCAGAACAGGTTCCCTAGCCTGCCATCCATTCTCAACATGCTGGACGCCGGTCCAATACGATGGGCCATCCACCTCTGCGGAAGGGCAGTCCCAGAATTCATCGCAGCGGCAATTTTCGGGAATGCTAAGGGATTGAACCAGGATGCTTTTCGGCTTGTCGTTCATCCCAACGTTTCCAGAGTCCAACTGAATTTTGCATTTCGGAGGGCAAAATTTTCACTCTCGGACTTGGATTCGGCCATCCGTTTCCTTCCAGTCCCGGTCATCACCCAGGAGCATCGGGCAAACGCAGGGGTTTCCCTCTCAATCAAGGCCCCGAACCACCAGGTTCTCTTTGACGCCTCGGGCGGACGAGGGATCGAAACGTCACAATGGACGCCGCCCCTCGATGGCAAAGTATGCGGTTTCGCTGGCGGCTTGGGTCCCGCGTCCCTCTCCCGAGCTCTCCCAGCTATCCAACAGGTTTGTATAGGCCAAACCTTCTGGATCGATATGGAGTCCCGCATCCGGGACGAGAATGACTGGCTCGATCTGG
Organism: Microvirga sp. Mcv34; assembly: GCF_024519725.1. GTDB lineage: Bacteria > Pseudomonadota > Alphaproteobacteria > Rhizobiales > Beijerinckiaceae > Microvirga. Next base: position 6,512 of record NZ_JALJRK010000042.1, read on the forward strand.
ATGCATGCGAGCGGGTTTTGGAGATTACCCAGAGCGCATAGCAAAGCAAGTCCAGGCTCAGAGGGTCGCTAAACGTGAGAAAGGCGGCGGTGCCAGTCACTGCCGCCTATTTTTAGTCGAGCGTCGCGAGTTCCCGACTTCAAATTGTATGCCTCGCCACTTCTCCCAGGCTGGGTCAAGGCATCATCCGAGGCATCAGTTATCAGTTCGCTTGAACGGCGCTCGCGACATCCATAGAATCGGGCAAAAATTTGCTTCTGGAGCGCCATTTGTCCATCCACTCGCTATTCCGTGCGGCCCTCGTTTCCGGCTGCGCCGCTCTCGCCATATGGGGCAGCTTAGCTACCCCGGCCTCGGCTGCTAAAATTGAGGTCATCAATGTTCCCGGCTCCCCGCTCAGCCTCGTTATGCTTTCCGGCGATATCGTCAAAGGCGACAGCGACAGGTTCTATGAGGTCACCAAAGACCTTGATCGGGCGTCCATTGCCCTTTCCTCGCCAGGCGGATCCGTTTCCGAGGCCTTGAGCATCGGGGCACAATTGCGGGACAAGAACTTCGCCACCATGGTCCTACCGGACGAGGAATGCGCTTCCGCCTGTGCGCTGATCTGGATCTCGTCCTATCGGCGGTATATGTCAGCGAGTTCAAGGATTGGCTTCCACGCTGCCTATACCACGGTCGACGGCGAGCCCCGCGAGACCGGCATGGGCAACGCTGAGATCGGGTCATATCTGACCCATCTCGGCCTCCGGGTTGAGGCCATCCGGTTCATTACCCATGCTCCACCGGATCAAATCGCACTTCTCACCCTGAATCGGGCCCGAGCCCTTGGTATCGAGGTTTATGAGCAGGATGGGTTCTCAGTAACTCCGCCGTCGGCAAAGCCAACTCTGGACGCCTATGTAAAGAAGGCAACGTCCTACCTGTCCCTCGCCAGGGATTGCTCGGATCTCTTCGGCCTTGATGGGCAGATGCTGCGACGGCGCGGTGAGGACACCATCAAGCAAGGGCATGCCGAATTCGGAGGCGACGCGTTCGGCCGGCTGCTGGTCATGGAAGTCGATGTCGTCAAAGAGGACATGCGGCAGAGCGGCTTCGTCGGGTTCTGCCTGAATGCCCTCAAACGGGTTCAGACCGTTGACGGTCAGCTGGTCTCCAGCCCGTCTTTCGATTGCGGCCGGGCTGGTACACCAACCGAACAAGCCATTTGCGAAAATCCCGACCTGATTGCCAGGGACCGGGCAATGGGGATTCTTTACCGTGTCATCCTTAGCGACCGGAAGGGTACCGCGCTGTCTCAGTTTCGGAGCGCCCAAATACAATGGAGCAAAGTCCGAAATTCCTGCGGCAGCGACCAACGGTGCCTAATTTCTGCCTATGACCTCCGATTGAGCCAGTTGGGCCGATGATGCTTTGTTATTGGTGAGTCCTTCGTGAGATGTGGCCCGACGTGAAATAAGACCGAAACTCTGCTCCGGTCTATTATTCAGCCAAACAGGAGCTGAGAGTGTCGGTCACGCCGACCGGTTGGTCTGCTGTGCGCCTGGCCATATCGCAGGGCGAGCCCGGTCATACTGCGGAGGACGCGGCAAGTGTATGCCGAGTTGGTCGGCAGCATGCCAAGCCCACCGCGGATTATCGAGGAGCCCACGGCCAATAGCGACCTGGTCGGCTTGGTTGCTTACGATGATCTCATTCGCTTGTCCCGGGCTGACAATAAGACCGACAGCGCGGACAACGATTCGACTCTGCGACTTAATGGCCTCCGCCAGGGGCACCTGATAACCAGGCCGTACTGCAATCGGCGTTTTGGTCGGGATCCCACCAGATGTCACGTCAACGTAAGCAAGACCTGCTGCCTCTAGTGCCTTGGTCAGCTCGACTGCGTCCTCTACCGCCAGGCCACCGCTTTCCCAATCGGTCCCTGTGATCCGCGCTCCGACCGCTATACCTGGTGAGACTGCCTCACCCACGGCCTGAGCCACAGCCAACGGCAGCGCCATACGCCCACTCGAACCGTCCCCCCAGCGATCGCGCCGCCGGTTTGAAAGGGGGGAGTGGAACTGATGCAGCAGGTACCCGTGAGCCATGTGCAGTTCCACAACATCGAAGCCCAGGCGCTCGGCCCGACGAGCAGCCTGGACGAAGGACTGGAGAATTCCATCAATCTGGGACTCCTCCAGCTCCTGTGGCACATGCCATCCAGCATCATGAGGAAGAGCCGATGGGGCGACCGTGGTCCAGGGATCTTCATGAGCGGCAAGTGGGCCACCGCCCTCCCAGGGGCGCTGGGCTGACCCCTTTCGCCCGGCGTGGGAGATTTGAATGCCAAACCGGGTACCCGGCAATGCGACGGACCGGGCCGCTTTGAGAACACGATCAAGGGCCCGCTCGTTCTCGTCGGAATAAAGCCCAAGACAGCCATGAGTGATGCGGCCAGCCCTCTCAACAGCGGTCGCCTCCAGCATCACCAGACCGGCGCCCGACATTGCCAGCGTCATCAGATGTTGCAGATGCCAGTCGGAAGCGCACCCGTCGTGTGCTGAGTACTGGCACATGGGAGCTACAGCGACCCGGTTCGGGACCTGAACGGGGCCAATATCGAGGGGGCTGAACAGCGTCTGTGTCAATCGAAACTCCTGTGGGACAAGTCGCACCTGCAATCGTTCTGAACTGAAGGAAAGGCGGCTCATCGGCCGGCGGCAACGACCTTATTGATTGTGGAGGCCAGGATCTGGGCACGTTGCAGGAGAGTGGGCAACTCGATGTACTCGTCAGTGGTATGTGCCTTGCCACCGACTGGCCCAACGCCGCAAATGGTTGGTGCGCCGACACTCGCAGTAAAGCCAGAGTCAGCACATCCTCCGGTGAATTCACCCTTGATTGCGACGCCATAATCTTCGGCTGTTCCCAGATACTGAGATGCAAGCTTTTCACTCTCCACGGTCGGGACGAGCGCCAGGAAGCTGCTTTTGCCAATCAGGGTTGAAGTTGTGCCGGGGACCGTCGCCTGGGCCGTAATAGCCTCAATGGCCGCGCTGACGGCATCGCGTTGCTCGTTTGTGACGAACCGTACTTCGAATTCGGCACTCGCATGTGGGGCAGTTGTGTTGACCGACTGGCCGCCGGATACGAGCCCGACATTGACGGTGACGCCATCCTCAACCCGAGTGAGATCATGCAAAGCAACGATCTTGTGTCCAAGTTCTGCAATGGCGTTCACACCCTCGGTAAAGTTCACCCCGGAATGGGCGGCCTTTCCTGTGATGTCGAGACGGCAGTAGAGCATGCCCTTGCGGCTCGTCACGATGTTGCCTGACGCACGCCCTGGCTCTGCGTTGAAGACCGCAACGGCACTCCTCGCTTCCTCCATAATGGCTTCACGCGAGGTATTGGAGCCAATTTCCTCATCGCCTGTCATCAGCATGACAAGTGGGGTTTCAGGGGCGAACTTCTTGAATGCGGCCAGCACGAAGGCGTTCATCACCAGACCGGCCTTCATGTCCGCCACGCCCGGACCGTAAGCCCGTCCGTTCTCGATCCTAAATGGCCGGCGCGAGACTTCGCCCTTCGGGAAAACCGTGTCCCGATGGCCCATGAGGAGGATATTGTGGCGCTCCCCACCGCGGCGGACATCGCCGACGTCGGCCCGGAGTATGTCGCCGAAGTCTGCGTTGGGCGTCACCGAGACGTCGATCCCATGTTCGGAGAGGAAGCCGGTAAGGCGATCGCCTACTGCATCCACCCCGGCCTTGTCATACGAACCGGAATCGATGTCGACCAGTTCAGATAGAAGCCGAACCATCGCGTCCTGCTGCTCATCAAGCCAGCGGGCGATCGCCTCGGAATTGTGCATATGCATGGCTGTTCTCCGCCTTCCAATCTCAGGTATCGATACATTGCGATCAGGTTAGGAGACAGCCCCCTATTCGGAGGCGTTCTCCTTCACAAAGGCAGCGATCTCAGCATGCGTTGCAAACCAGACATCGCCCTTTGCTTTCGCGTGCCTGATCACCTCTTCGAGGATCCAAATACGTGAGCGAGGCGTGATGATGTGGGGGTGGAGGGTTAGCTGGAATAAACCACCCACTTCATGAGCGGCATCGAGTTCCCGCAAGAAGATGTCGAGCACATCCTTTGGAGGCGTATAGGGCCTCAGTGACTGGAAGCGGTTCATCATGAAGTAGACGGCATCGTCCCGGATCCATTCGACCGGTAATTCGACGATCCCCGTGGGCTCTCCATCGAGGAGGAGTTCATAGCAGTCTTCGTCGGCCATCAAGGACGAGTCGTAGAGAAGCCCGAGCTCTGCCTCGATGCGCAACGTGTTGGGGCTGAAGTCCCAAGATGGCGTGCGAAGTCCGACTGGTCGGATGCCGGTGATCTTCTCCAGCGTGTCCGCGGACCGGAACATCAAGTCACGCTCCACTTCATAAGGAAGCACCGAGTTCAACTCGTGGATCCAGCCGTGGATGCCGATCTCATGCCCTTCCGCCACGACTTGCCGCTGCTCATCCTCATGCAGCAGGGCTGCCACGGCTGGGACGTAGAAGCTCGCCTTGATGTCATGACGGCGGAGAATATCCAGAATACGGGGCATGCCGACCCGAGCTCCGTACTGCCCCCAGGACATCCGGCCGATCGACTTGCCCCCTTCGCGAAGCTCGTTTGTCTCGTGATCCGAGTCAAACGACAGAGCCACTGCCCATTTGGCGCCATTCTTCCACTTCGTCGGCGCAAGCCTCCGTCCGGCCCGAACCTGATTGACCAGCCCGCGCCAGTGCTTCTCTTCCCACTGCCACGTCTCTTGCGCTTGATTGTTCACCATCGATGCTCTCCGTTCTTCCAAATCAGTTCGGCTTACCGACCGCCGTCGACAGACAAGATCTGGCCGTTGACGAAGCTCGCCAGGTCAGACGCAAGAAACAGGGTTACCTTTGCGATCTCCTCGGGGGTTCCGAGGCGCTTGAGCGCGACACTGTCAACGATCTGGCGTTGCTTCTCAGGGCTGTAGGAGGCCCACTGCCGCTCGGTCGCCGGGTTAGTCTGGACAAACCCCGGTGCCACGCTGTTGACGCGAATGCCATACGGCCCAAGCTCATGCGCCAGCTGTCGGGTCAGGCCGAGCACAGCGTGTTTGGCCGAGCAATAGGCCTGGACACCTGTCAGAGACGCTTGGAGGGCTGCGCCCGAGGAGATCGTCACGATCGCACCCTTGCCAGCGCGCTTCATCGCGGGAGCAGCCGCTCTGCACAGGGAGAAGGTTGAACCAAGATTGATCTCGATCACTCGGTTCCAATCTGCGTCTCCCACCTCCTCGAGCGGGCGATGCGCCTGGCCTGCGACGCCGCCCGCATTGCAAACGAGAACGTCGACGGGACCACCGGTTTCATTCTCGATTGATGCGATCCATTGCGCAGCGGCCTGCCGGTCTAGAAGATCGACCTTCGCAAGTGATATTGGTGCCCCATCGTCAGGAGCGTCAAGGATATCACATCCATAGACGCGGGCGCCTGCAGCTGCAAAGCTCGCGCCGATCGCCCGACCGAAACCCAGGGCGGCACCACTGATGGCGACTGTTTTCCCTCTGAAATCCAAATTCATCTCTTCAGAAGCTCCGTAAGATTGTTATCGGAGAGGTCGCGCCGGTCCTGCTCAATCTCGTGGATCATCGCGATCAGTCGCTCCAATGTCGGGCAGGACAGTCCATGCTTGCGTCCGATCCCGACAATGGGAAGCAGTTGCATATCGACCTCGGTGCGACGCTTGCGGATGGCGAGATCACGCCAAACGCCGGAATGGGTCTTTGCATTCGGGCGGTTGAACGCGACCATCGCCGCAACGCTTGCCTTGGCCGCAGCTTCCGTCCCACCCTTGCCGAACGCATTGGGATCGAAGCCATTGAAGCCGCGAGGTTCGACACCTTCGGCCCGAGCAACGTTCACGATCTCGCCCGCCAGCTCACGCCAGAGAGGCAGGAGTTCGGGCCTTTCCAGGCAGTCCGCGATCCCAAGGTTACCCACCGCCTGCGCGAACAGAAGCGACCCATAGGCAAGCTTGCCCCAGAGGTAGGACCAGATGTTATCGGTCTTAATGGCGTCCGGCTCGAAGGTGCGCAGATCCTCAAGGACGACATCCAGGCGCGGTGTCATCCGCCCGTGGATCTCTCCCGTGACAACTGCCGCTCTGTTCCCGAAGTGGACTTCGCCGGGCCCGATCCAATCTGCGCCAAAATTGATGAATGCGCCTACAGTGCGCTCGGGCCCGACGATCTCGGCAATCGTCTTCTCGCACAGGCCATTCTGCAACGAGACCACAAACCCGTCAGCAGCCAGATGCGGCAGCAAAGCGCGGCAGGCTTGCTCGGTATGCTGGGCTTTGACAGCGAGATAAATCCGCTTCCAGGTCCCTTTGAGCTCCTCCGGAAGAAAGGCCGGAGCTTTCACCACCATCGGATCGACTGGGCCGGTGATCCGGAGCCCACGCTCCGGATCGCGAATAGCCTCGACATGTTCCGAAACCACGTCGACGAACGTAACGTCTCGGCCGGCGCGGACGAGAGCCGCTCCAAAGGTGCCGCCGATGGCGCCGGCACCCCAAACCAGAATTGGTTCTGACATTATCGATATCCTTTAAAATTCGTGATTAGCGCAGTTTCTCGTGCGCGGTTTCACGGAAGTTCCAGATCACCACCCCCGACACGATGCCGGCGATGATCAGGTAATAGGTCGGCGAAATCGGAGAGTTCGTCGCGCTGATCAGCCAAGTGGAGATGAACGGCGCAAATCCGCCAAAAATTGCTGTCGAGAGGCTGTATCCGGTCGACATCAGAGTGGTTCTCGAGTGGGTCGGGAACAACTCGGAGAGGGCGGATGGACCTGCGCCAGAGAAGGACGCAATGAAGAGATTGAACAAGATCTGGATCGAAACGATCGTTGCGAGTGAGGCGTTCGCCAGGATCACGGAGAAGAGCGGATAGGGCAGGATGATAAATGCTGCGCAGCAAGCAAGCAGCAGAGGCTTACGTCCAATCCTATCAGACAGATGTCCGAAGAACGGAGTGGCAATGACGAGCACCGTCAAGGCGATCGCATTCCCCCACAATGCCTGAGTCTGCGTGATGCCCGCATGCTTTGTCAGGAAGGTCGGCATGTAGCTCAGCATGATGTAGTATGACACGGTCCAGATGATCGTGAATCCGAACGCCTTTGCCATCATGCCAACGGCAGACCCGTGTTCTGCAGACGTCTCCTTAGGCTTCTTCTGAGCAGCCTCATAAGCTGGCGTTTCTTCAAGATTGCGCCGCATGTAGAACCCGACCGGCAGCAGAACGCCACCCAGAAGGAAGGGAACTCTCCAGGCCCAGTCGTTCATCTGGTCGGTTGTAAAAGCAGCCGTCACGAGCGCGACCACAACGCTTCCAAGAAGGTTTGAGGCGGCGATCGACGCTTGCCCGATACCCCCGAAGAGGCCACGTCGCCCCTCAGGAGCGGATTCGACGATGAACGCGGTTGCTCCACCCCATTCTCCGCCAGCAGCAAGGCCCTGAATCAGGCGCATGCCGACGAGCAGAATGGGAGCCAAAATACCAATCGTCTCGAACGTTGGCAAAAGGCCGATTCCAACCGTGCCCAGTGCCATTCCGAAGATGGTGATCAAAAGGGCGACCTTGCGGCCCTTCACGTCGCCGATGCGTCCAATAATGGCGCCGCCCAATGGGTGTGCAAGGAAGCCGACGCCAAAAGCGGCAAACGATGCCAGAAGGGCTGCGACCTCACTCTCGTTAGGGAAGAACTTCGTCGCGATCGTCCCTGCTAGGAATGCGTAAACGACGAAGTCATAGTATTCCAGGACGTTGCCGATTGAAGCCGCCATCAACTGACGGCGGCGTGTGGCAAATGACATCTGCGGAACAGCGTCCGCCGTGATACTCGCTTGGTGTAGCATTCTGTCTCTCCCCTCAGGAAATGCTAGGCTGCGGATTTGTGGTTCATCGCATTCGTCACCTGTTCAGCGGACTGACACAGGTGCTGAATGATCATGTCGCGTTTGTCGTGGAACCGGCTTGTGACGGCACCGACATCGAGCATCGCGAAGATCTGGCGGTTCTGATCGAAGATGGGAGCGGCTATTCCGGTACCTCCGGACGCAAATTCCTCTTCGACGATCGCGTATCCCTGGTCATGGGTGCGCTTGATGATTTTCCGCAGCTCACCGAGATCTGTAACGGTCTTCGGAGTGCGCTTGACAAGCGGCCAGCCCGCCAACATGGAGTCGATCTGCTGCGGAGGTGAGTAGGCCATCAGGACGCGGCCCATAGCCGTGCAGTATGGCGCTATCTCTTCTGAGATATCATGATCGTAATGGACGATCTGGTCGGAGACGACCTTGCAGATCGTCTTAATGCCTGTGGCTCCGCTCACGCCAAGCAGCACTGTCTCGCCGACGGTCCGGCATAGATCGTGCATGATCGGCTCTGCGATCGCCATCAGCCTCGTCAGGCGGTGGCCGCCCCAACCGAAGCCGTATTTGGCGAAAGCATTGTTCAAACGGTAGCGGTCGTCACCGTCCTTAACCGCGTAGCCTCGAGCCGCCACGGTTCTCAGCAGCATGAGAGTGCTGCTCTTAGGCATACCAAGTGCGCTGACGCACTCACTCAAGGTCGCTCCCTCGGGCGCCCCGGCGAGATATTCAAGAATGTCGAGGACGCGGGCCGCAGACCGGACGGTTTCGGACATATATATGAACCCTGTTCAGAATGTTGAACAGCCTGCCTCGATATGCCGTCATGTCCAATTCGACTTTAGTTGGCGCTGATGAAAGAATTAGCCGATACGGTTCGCTCCAGGACGAGTAATACGTTATCACATTCCTGAAGAGTGGTTCATCGGTTCAGGCATCCGTTCCTTCCAGATGCCTCTACAGGTCTTAGATTTCATCTAGACCCAGATGCTCTGAGCCATATCACTCAAGGCGGAGAGCGACAGTGAAAGTCACCGTCGCCTCTTAATCCGAACGTGGGTAACTCCCGACGTCAGTTCGATGCTTCAACACTTCTCCCAGGCTGAATCAAAACTTCATCCATCGCCGGCCCAAACCACTTGTCATTGATCCCCTCGATGATGTTCGAGTAATCATCGGTCCAGGGGGAGCGGGCATAGTCGGGGCGGATCAGTTTCCACGTCTGGGCAATGTCTCCCATGTCTTCGGCCCTATGGCCGATCGCCAGAGTGATACTCGCCCCGGTCGCCTCACCACTAGCCTTCGTCGCACCGGCATAGGTGACCAGGCCCGCCTCGGCCGCAGCTCGTGCAACGATTGCTCGTAGGTCCAGGTGCCGGTTGGAAATGTGCATCACTACGACCCCGTTCGGGCTCAGCCGATCAAGATAAGAGCGGATTGCCTCGACGGTGATCAGATGAGCTGGAATCGAGTCGGACGAGAAAGCGTCCAGAAAGATCAGGTCAAAACGATCTGCCTCTTTCTGCAGCGTAAGTCTTGCATCGCCATGGACGATTCTCGAATTGGGCGCACATTTCGCCATGAACGCGAATTGGGACGGATCAGTCGCAATCTCCGTCACCACTGGGTCGATCTCGAAGAAGGTCCAATTCTCTCCAGCCTTGATTGAACAGGCAATGCTGCCGCTTCCCAGGCCGACCGCGGCAACCCGGTTGAGCCGTCCCCCTTGGGCACTCCGAACCGCATCGATCCCGAGGACGTTCGATCCAGCCGGCGCATAATAGGTCAGGGGCTCGGGCCGGCCCATCACGGGCTTACCTTCCGCAGTCCGAAGCCTGATAGCCCCGTGGATCGTGCTGCCGTGGCGGATGTACCGGAACTGACCGTCCGGCGACTCATAGACCTTGTTGACCCCGAAGAACGATCGATATGAGGTTGTCCCGACCACCAGATCAGACAGGACCGTTACCGTAAGGGCGCAGGCAGTTCCTACAAGAACCGTACCGACTGCCTTCCGCCAGGTGATGATCAGAAGGATGATCAGCAACACCCCTGTGATAAATAGGATCGTTTCGCTCAGCCGATCGACCAAAACGATTAGAACGCCACATCCTACCAGCAGGATTGCCGCAACAACGCCGGGATAAGCCTCCTTAGAGGTGAAATCCCTCCATGCAACCTTTCGTCCGACAAACAGAGCAGCCACCAGGAGGATGGGGTACTCGAGGACTCCGGAGAACAGGAACGGCGCCAGCAGGCCGCTGAACACGCCGCCCAGTACTCCTCCGGCGGACATCCAGACATAGAACGAGGTGAGGTTCCGGGCCGTAGGGCGACGCTCGTAAAGAGCTCGATGGGCGATAAGAGCGCTGATGAAGAAAACTCCCAGGTGGAGTCCTGCCAGGGCCAGTGTTTCCGCACCTTTCAGCAGCATCAGAAAGACGAACGCGATGCCCCAGACCTGAACAGCCTTCAACTTTCCCGACGAGGCAAACGACCTCTCGCGGAATGTCGCAATGAAAGTCAGCAGGAACAGGGCCAAGGGCAGGACCCATAGGAAGGGTGCAGAAGCCACATCGGTCGCAATATGGGCCGTGACAGCAACCAGCAGACCAGACGGCACAAAGGCCATAGCCATCCATGCCAGACGGCCTGACCATCCCACTGGGGGCCCCTCAATCTCATCCGCGACGACACCGCCGCTGATGCCTCGGCCCCGGCGGATCAGGAAAAGGCCGCAAAGAGTGACGCCCGCTGCCAGCAAGCCATAGAGCGATGCCCAGAGAAGGCTTTGCTCTCCCAGCCGCAGCCACGGCTCGATCAGGAGGGGATAAGACATCAGGGCGAGGAAGGACCCTGCGTTCGAGGCAGCATACAGGAAATACGGATCCGCAGATTGCTTGTGCCCGACTTGGCCGAACCACGCCTGGAGCAGTGGGCCATTTGCCGACAAGGCGAAGAACGGCAACCCGACGGACGCAGCGAACACGCCCAAAAGCCAGAACGCGGTCCCACCCGACGGCTCCGGATCCCCGAATGCAATGACTGTGATTGGAAGCCCTGCCATGGCTAGCGCCAGCAGTGCCACATGAATCGCGACAGCGACGCCCCGGCGCATCCGCGTGACCAGCAGGTTTGCATAGGCATAGCCCGCCAACAGAAGAGCCTGAAAGAAAACCATCGCGACTGACCAAACCGACGGAGAGCCGCCCAAAGTCGGGAGTACCATCTTGGTGAACATCGGCTGGACACCGAAGAGCAGGAAAGCAGACAAGAAAATGGTGGTGGCAAAAAGGGGAAGCATCGTCGAGGCGCCTGCGTGGCTGGAATTGCACGTATCAAGAAAAAGGCCGAGCGTTATGCCCGGCCTCCTTTCACCATCATGAAGTGACGGCAGCTCACCATTTGAAGTTCAGGCCAGCACGAACGACGTTGCCGGTGTTGTCGCTGCGCACATGGTAATCAGCGACCTCGCCCGCGGCTCCGACATCGTACTTCGACGTGCCGAGATTGTAGTAGAGATACTCGAACTTGCCCGTCAGATTGTTCGTGATGGCGTATTCAGTGCCAGCGCCAACGGCATAGCCGGTGCGGGTTTCGTCGCCGTTTCCGCTGATGGGCTCCAGAGGAGTCACGACGCCTCTCGTGGTCACGGTGCCCTCAACGCTGGCACGGTTCTGCACGTCGCCGAAGGCCAACCCGCCGGTTCCATAAACAAAGAACCGATCGGCAGCCACGCCAACGCGACCGCGCACGGTGCCCAGCCACTCAAGGCTGTTCAGGACCGTCACGGTTCCGTTGGCGGTGTAGGTCGCACCCTCGACCGTCCGGGGCATATTCAGAGCCTTCACGTCGTCGAGATAGCTGATGTCTCCTTCGACGCCGAAAACAAACAGTCCGGTCTGCCAGTTATAACCGGCCTGAGCACCCCCAATGAAGGTCTGGAAATCGTCCTTCGGGCGAACCCAGCCGCCGAGCTCCGAGACAACAGTGTCGCTGCCAAAGTGACCCTGCCGCTCTCCGTAGGCCAGTCCCACGTTGCCGCCGACATATGCACCGGTCCAGACGAATCCCGGCTTCAAGCCCTGAACTGCCGGCGGCAGGATGGACGAAAACGATGGCGCAGAGAGATCAGCGGCCATCGAAGAAGTGCTGGCAAGAGCAAGCGCGATTGCAGCGGCGAAACCCTTCAGATGATTGTTCATGATTTGCGAAACTCCTGGTGTTCGATAGGCCGCTGTTATCCGATCGCCCTGCCCCTGTCTGCAATAAAACGGGATAAGACGAATTAAAAAGGGGAAAGCCGATCGGTTTGGTAAAGGCCTCACACCTTCCCTGAAGAGCCATCCAAATCTGGATCAATCCTCCTCAAAACCCCTGAAATTCCAGGGAATTCCTCTCGCGCCAGGAGGCGCACCCATGGAGACATTTACGGTCACCGTCGCCTTCTATGATGCCTGGAGGGTCCAGACACTCGTGACGAAGGCAGAAACTCCCCTGAAGGCGGGGGAGAGCGCTATCCGTCTAGCCGACGGCCGACGGGTTGAACGCTACAAACTCGAATCGTGGGATCCCAGTGCCAGCTTCGTTGCCGGTATCCGTCCTGGCGGCAAACTGTCGGACAACAAGTTTGAATTGGATCCGGTACTCCAAGGCCCCATTCCGTTCCGTCTATCTGAGGAGTTTGCCACCGGGAGCCCGTGCTCGCGTGAGACGGCGCAGGGTTTGGTCGAGACACTGGCGACGCTGCGACTTTGGGCTGCCGACCAGCTCGGCGGTGCTGCGAGATGTACCCGCCTGCCTGATGACCATCCAATCAAACGAGCCTCGAGAGCACTCCAGGCCGCCAAACGAGAAGGGCTGACCTTGTGAGCACGACTGCAACGCCGCCTTTTGGCACTCCCGCCCCGGGCTCTGGTCGCAGGATGCTCGGGTTTCAACTCGCTGATCCGTCCGGGCACAACATCCAAGGCGACGACGAGGACCCTCTCAACCTCACGTCGTTTCAGATAATGACCCCCGCCTATGCGGTCGCCGCTATAGCAAAACTTGGAGGCGATTCCCGGTATCTCCTAATGCCGATCTTTGAGGGAGACATCGAAGAACCCAGCCTCCTCGGCCCTAGTGACACGGAGATCAGCGAATGACCAAACTCTTGAACCTCGACGAAATGCTCGACTGCGCCAAGGAAATCGGCCTTCCGCAAGCTGACATCTGGGCCGGTGAACTTGAAACCATCGGTTCGACTATGGCCGCTGCCATCGCGAACAAGCTCGGGGTGATTGCCGGTGATGCCTCCGCCGAGGGTGTAGCCTTTGCTGGCACCTGCGCACCATTCAATCCGGCCTTTGAGGGGCAGCCATGCCCCGACGCTCTAGACCAATTTGATCCGGATGGTGACTGGAGTACCGGGGGCGCGACAGACGAGGGAGACGGCGAGAATGCTTGAAGACTATCTCAATAATGCCCGTGCCGTTCTTAAGGCTGCCGGTTTCTCGAACTATCATAACTACCGGCCCTATGAGGATTTCGACCGCTGGCTCAACAATGACCAGGCCGTTGTGATCACGCTCAACGGCGACGATGGGACATTCTACGCCCTGTACCGGGCAAGCAAGGTTCCAGGGGGTGAGCTTGAGACGTCCCCGAACCCGGTCCAGAGCGGCACCCTCCAGTCTTTGAACGCCGAAAAGATCGCTGAAATGGTCAGGGGTTTCGACACGGCCCTCGTTTTCCCGTTCAAGCCCTCCTCCGCTCCAGAGACCGCTCCGCCGAAGCCTCAAAGGCTCGACCTTAAGAAGGGAGCCCGGTACCGGGTTTCCAAAGAAGGGTCCCGTTTGGGACGGTGGGAACCGCATCCAAGCGGAGGCATGATAATGAAACGGGTCGAGTTGCCCGTTGGCGCGGAAATCACCTTCCTTGGGCAAAACCAAGGTCCTGGGTCCGACCCAGGATATGTGCAAACCTTCTCCCATGGCGAGGAAACCGGAGACTTCTGGCCAACAACGGTCATGGGCCTCGGCATTGAGGTGGGGTGGCTTGAGGCGATCTGACCAGATTTTGGGAGGTAGATCTCTCTTTCGCCCGCAGCAGCAATCCCTTGTCCACCGATTGCTGTTTGCCATCCCTCGACAATCCACATGAGGTCTTCAATAAGTTCGCTGCCGTCGGTTTAATTCGCTGCACGACGATCAAAGGTGTAAATTATGAAGTTGAAGTTTGGCCTCGCTCTGGCCGCTCTTGCCCTCGCGACCTCCCCGGCTACGGCAAGAGATCCCTTCGCAGGTGGATACTCAGGTAATGACAGTGTCTGCGCCAGGAACATATCCTGCGAACTGGTTATTGATCCCGTTGCCGGCGGGAAGGCCTATACCGTCGAGTTTAGCGCGGAGCAGCAGGGGCGTAGTCCCGACGGGCTCATTACGCGTAAAAATCCTTGCACGGTCACCACGCGCCTGACCAAAGATGGCAAACAGATCAAAGGTACTTTCCCTGGCGGCCAGACAGTCGAGATTTCATTGTCAGGTGGTGGGGCAGTGGTAGTGAGCAAGAACTCAGCCAATCCATGCGGCTTGCCGTTCTCGATCAGCGGCAGATACGAAGCCTTTGGGGATTGAGCCCGACACCATCGTCCGGTTTTACTGCAGTAGATCAACGCCACCGAATGCGGCGAGGAGTATCAAACTACTTCTCGCCCTTTCTTTTTCCGCTGAGTTGAGTGTTCCTCAGCGAAGGTCTGCATCTCCCGAAGCCCTGATTGGCTGAGAGCGACAGTTCAAAACCCCAGGAAATCTCCATGACCGACCCTGTGTTCAAACCGGCGGTGGAATACCCGCTGCGCGCCTTTTTGGACCTGTCCACGGCGCACCTTCGGCCAGAAACGCTTGCACATCTGAATACGCTTGAGAACGACGAGTTGCCGTTCTCAGGCGGGGTCACCCAGCACGGGTGGCTGGTCTATGCCCCGCACGAGGGCGACCTAAAGGCCTATCCCAAGTGCCCGCCAGAGATCGTCGATGCCATGAAGAAGGCCCGTGAGCTCGGCGCCGATTACGTGCTCTACGACAACGAGGCTGATCCTGACCCGAACGTACTCCCGGTTTTCGAGCACTGACCGTCCCACTCCTCTTTCGAACGAGGTGCTTTCATGACGCCCCGACATGTTCAATCCGCCGCCGACGCATTGGCGCGGCGCGGAGCAATCATTGCCCATCACGACGAGATCGCCGCATCGCTCACCATCGGTTCCAGGGTTCAGATCTTCACGCCTGATGCAGCCGATCAGACATGTGAGCTTGTGATTGAGACCGGCGATGATCTCCATGCCGTTTTCACTGCCCTGCGCGGGAGGTTCCAGACCCGGCTTCGATCCCTGGATGCGCGCCTCCATGACCTTGGCGTCGACACCTCGCAACTCTCCTCCATCGACTGAGATACGTGCCGCCAGGAGTTATAGACCATGTTCCAAGAACAGATCGCCAGTCGATCCGACAGCCCCTTCCTGATGTTGCGGGCAAAGCTGCATGACCGGCTCGGTTCCCAGGGCCGCGAGACAGTTCGAGCAAAAGCCACTCAGGCCGTGTTCGATGCTGAGCTCCGAACCGAAGTCGATCCTTGGGTTGAGTTCGCACATGAAGGTTACAAATTCCGCGTCCGGAATGCTGGCGACGATCTCGAAGTCGAGTTGATCGGCGAGCCGACTCTAAACGAGGCCCTCGCTGCCCGCGGGCTGTCTCATAAGCGGGATGCTCTAACCAGCGCCGACGGGCGGCATACGATCAAGGACGCCTCAGGCACTGTCGTCGGCCGCTACACGGCAACAGAGGCCTGGGCCGAGGTGATCAACGACACCAAGCGTCCTCTGCCCGATTTCGATCCTTCCAAGGTAAGGATCGAGCGCCACCGGATGAGCGTCACGCAAGGCGAGGCCTCGGTGTTCTATGATGAGCGGCTCCTCAATCGCTACGGCGACCAGATCAAACTTCTTGAAAAGGAAGCCACCGCGCCGGCTGGGGCCCAAGTGATTGGCGGTTACCACGGGTACGGCGATCAAGAGTGGATCGATGCGGCTCGCCGCGTGATCACGCGCGGCTCCTGGTAGGGCCCTCCCCTTCCCTCCTTCACACTAGGCTATCGATGCCCCGGATTCCTGCTACCGTCCTGCAGACAACCTTCGACTTCGATCTCTTCATCGCAGATCCTGTTGTTGTGACGCCTGCGGTTCAGTCTCCGATTTTCGGGACTGATCCAGCACCGCTTATTCCTCCCGTCAATGACAATCAGGCTGCTCTCACGACCGAAGCCCTGTTGGAGGTTTTGAAGCATAAGCTCGTCATATTCGCATCCGGGATGAGCCGCATCGGCGATCTGGAAGCGGGAGCGTTCGTCTGGAAAAATCTGAAGAGCCGCGGGATCGGCGTTGAAGCAGGAGAACTGTCGAGCACTGCCATCGAGGCAATTGCCGAAGCGGTCATTCTGCACAAAACCCAGATCTTCGTGGACTCTGGCGCCTTCAGTGAGTTCAAACGCTCCCTCAAAGGTGCCTCGCGGCCTAAACCCATAATCTGCGACCTCTTTTCAGATGAGATCGAAAGACTCCTCGCCCGATGCCCGACAGTGGACTTCGCCCGAGTTTGGCATCGCTATGAGTGCATCAAGGCGACGATCGCCTACTTCCTCAATGGTGACAGCGGCATCGAAGGGTCGGCCACATCCGACAACCCTGACTACCCTCGTCCTCTATTCGTAATGCCGGATGTAGTAGGAAATCAAAGCGTCAGCATCGCTCTGGTGGAGCGGTACCGGTCTTGGATTCTGGAGGAAATCAACCAGGATCTATCTATCCCGATCATCCCGATCCAGGTCGGCGACCTGACACTCGCTCAGGCATACGCCCGAATTGTTGAGATCTTGGACAGCGACAGTTGGGTGGTTGGAATTCCATCGAATGAGAAGGCGGTTACACCCGACGAACTCCGGGACTTCATTCGGCAATCAAGGCCCAGCCGCGTCCATTTCCTTGGTGCAGCATCATCGAAGACCCTTGAGCCGAAGCTGCGGATCCTGGCGGATGTCGGCCATGATCCCTCTCACCTAACCGCAGACGCCAATATTTGCCGGTCCTCTGTTTACGGGAAAGACATCGACAAGAGCCGCTTCCGTGCCATCGTCGAAACGCTCTACAGGCGCTCCGCCGAAGCCCAATCTGTTGCCGGCGAGCATCCCACCTGGAGGAAGACTAAGCCAGGCGACCGCCTTCCGGATGGAACGCGCCTGGTCCTGAAAGGCCTGAGGTGTAGCCTTCATGCCAAGCAGATCGCCACTCAGCACAAGGGCGGCAGAGTCATTCCCGACGGCCCGCTCCGGTTTGCCGTCACGGCCGCGTAGCCCCTTTTCGCCCCCTCGTCGACACGGATCATCTCATGCCCCGAAACTCTCCCGGCGCCAGCCAGATGGCGTTCGACTTCGATGCCTTGTTCGCCCCTCAGCCGACGATGCCTCAAGCCGTCAAAGAAGCTGTCAAAGATGCAGTCTTCTCCTACAGGAGCCCTGTCAAAGCGCCTGCCGATGACACCCAGTCAAAGCCATGGGCAGACCGGCTACAAGGCGTCGAGGACCAAACTCCCCGAATTCTTGAGATCGATGGCATTCGGGCCATCTGCACGCCTGACCGCTGGATGTGCTTCTACGCGATCGACCCCGGCAAGCCCTTCATCAGTGAAACCGGCTTCATGTCTGGCTGCAGCAGCCGCAAGGGGTCCTCAGAGGAAACCTTCCTGGCCCTGCTCACCGAGCAACGCAAACAGCACAAGGGCAAGCTGCCGATCCCGGCGACGACCTATCGATTGCCCGAACCAGGGGAAGATGGCCCGCAGCCCGCAACCGGTGCACTCCTCGCGCTGAAGAAGCTCAAGACCGACCCATACAATGCCGCCTTGATTGTCGAAGGGAACGGTCAATGGGGCGATGGCAAGTGTTCCGAGCACGGAAAGCCCGACCTTCTGAAAGAAGGTACCCTAGGCCTTCTGCCTGACGGCTTTGATGTCGAGGTCGATGCCAAAGGGCACGGGTTCGCCCTCGTCGCTCCGAACGGTCGCCGGTGGCCAGATGCAGGATCCTACTTCCCAGCTCTGCATAACATCCGGTGCGCCGTCACACGCCAAGCCCGCGACGATGCGGAAACCGGAGCCCCCTTCTTCTACGAAACCCTTCCGCAAGCAGCTTGAACGACAGGTCATCGATGCAGACTGATATCACGCTCAACACACAAGCCAATCTGCTGAAGACCGGCGATCAGGTCACGGTCCAAGCCGAAGGGCTGACCCTTCTCATCAGACGTCAGGATGAGGGTATTAGCGTTTATACCTATGGCTCCGGCGCCGAGGCCCTCAAAGAAGATTGGACCCTGTTCACGGAAGCCGAACCAGCCGACAGTGCATACGAGGCAGCCGCCCGGGCTGCGGGATGGTCGCAGATTTCAGCCCAGGACGAACACGACGAGGCCTTCGTCCTGCAAGTTGACGGTCAGGATGACCGCATTGAATACTACGGCGACTGGGAAAAACTCTGCGTTGCCGAAGGGATCGAGGTGAAGCCCGCCGCATTGCCGTCGGATTCAGCCGCGCCAGCACCCGTCCGTGCCTCGAGTTGGGCCAGCCGGCCGGATCTGGCACAGGCCGAAAGCGAGGGCTGGTGGATTGCGGAATGCAGCGGCCTCGAAACTGAAACCGCCCGCCTGGAGCGCATCGATGACGCCGGGATTTTCACCGGCGACGCTGCGGCGTGGGTTCATGTCTGGGGCCAGGCCCAGAGCGGTAGCGCCTATCATCAGAGCGTCCTGAATTGGCTCAAGGAGAATGCTCCGGTCGAGTTCAAGCGGATCAGCGACCACCAGGAGGCCCTTGCCGACAAAACCACCTGGGCGATCGTCAACGATGCTGGCGATTTCTGGTCCAACGACGATGGCTGGGTCGACCAGGAATCCAAGACCCTCTTTTACGCCCACGAGAAGGTCACGATGAACCTGCCGATCGGCGGCAAGTGGGCCCTGATCGGCTAGAACAACCTTCCTTTGTTATTCGCCTGCTAAAGAATACCCCTTATGGGACTGGCCCATGAGCCAAAGTGCAAAGTCTTTGAGCTACTCAGCCAAGTCTGTTCCTTTATAATCCTGTAAAAGGCTGGGAGCATATTCCGCGGCTCAGGGGGAGCACATGGGGGCAAAGAGAACGCAGAACCTGGTTGAGCCAGAGGCCCATCCCGCTGCCAATGAGAATAGAAGAGGGGCACGGCCCGCGCTGTCAATGCAGGAAGCTCTTGTGCTCCGGCTTATAGCCGCAGGGGTTCCCACAAGTGACATCGTAGCCCAGCTCGCCGTCAATGAACCGGAGGTCAAACAGCACATCAAAGCTTTGCTTCTCAAGGCCAGAGCTAAGACCAAGCCTCGTCTGGTTACTGCGCCGACAAACGTCTGATCAGCCCCGCTCCCGCCTCACTGAGGAGGATCGCGCCTCACCACGCGCTCAATCATCTCGATCATTTCCGGCAGCCGATAAGGCTTTGGCAGAAACGGGACACCGGCAGACGCACACATGCCGTGACAGGCGCGGGAGCGACCGGACGTAAAGACAACCGACAGAAGCGGCTGGATCGTCAAAGCTAATGCCGCCAGGTCAAATCCATCCCGACCGCCGAGATTGATGTCGGTAAAGAGGATGTCCACGGAAACGTCGGCTAATATCACCTCGGCTTCTTCGGCGCTCGCGGCGGTAAACACCTCGAAGCCGGCCTCTGTCAGGGCTTCAGCCGCAATCTCGCCGATGATCAACTCATCTTCGACCACGAGAACGCGCTGCCGCAGATTTTTTGGAAGGCGAGCTTCAGCCGCGGCTGGGCGGCTCCAAGGGGACAGGATCGGTGTCATGTACGCAACCTCACTGAGCTAGTCCGCGTGGTTAACGACGCGCCTGCCCAGCAGTTCGGCTCCCGCTCCGACGAGTGGCCGGTATGGTAAGCAAAGGGTTATCGAGCCAATTCGAGCCGGCCGAGAGGGCTGTCATCGAGAGATGACGGCCCTTTTGCGTAGCGCACTCCCAATCCGGGAAACCCCATAAATATCAATCGAGGACGCCTGAAATGACCCAGGAACTACCCGAAGCCTTCGGGTTCAAGAAGGACGACGTGGTTCAGATGCTGGTCGAAACCAGCGGCTTGGACGCCGATGACAACGAGCTCACGTTCCCGGTCGGCGCCGTAGCGATCATTGATCGCATTGAGCGCCTCGAGGGATCTCAGGGGATCGCACTCACCGTCGCCATTGAGGGCAAGATCGTCAATGTGTTCGACGAGGGGGATGGGCTCCCGGCCAGGAGGTTCTTCGAGCCGGTGCTCACGAAACGAGACGACTCCAAGCGCCCACTCACACTCGCGGACGTGAAGGATGCCGACACCTTCACACATGCTGCCTTCGTGCATGGTGAGGATTCTGAAGGTGACCATGAAATCGGGGATTTGCAGGACCTGTTCCGCGCCGCCTGGGGGCTCATGACGGAGGAGCAGAAGGTCGACTTCCTTTTCACGGACCAAGCGAAAGCCGTCCTGTCGGCCGCTGGTATCCTCGCCGACTAATCCATCCTCAACCGCTTAGAAGAGGGAAAACATGAACCGCGCTCGCCCCACCCGTGCTCAGATGAAGTCGATCCACCAACTGTTCCAACGCTCTCCCGACGGAAGCCCAACTTATCGGGAGTTTCGGAAGCGGTTCCACCACCTCTCCTTTGACAACATATTCGGTGGCACTTGGCATGGGATGTTCATCGGCATTGAAACCGATGGCTACCGACACTCTTGAAGCCGTATCCCGCCCGTTGCTTAACTCAAGGGCCTGGACCAACTGAGATGCACACTCATCACGCGCGCATCCCAGTCGCTTATCGCGTTACTTGCTCAAAAAACTCTGCAAGCCCGCGAGATCATCCGTATTGATTTTGTCGACGCCCGCCGCCTTCAGCTCTTTCCAGATTGCCTCGCGCTGCGGACCCGGCTGGTCCGGTGTCGCCCAGAACCGGATGGTCCAGCCCTTGCCATGGGCCGTCTTCACGATGTCCTGCAATTTGGCCTTCTCGGCGGGAGGCATCTCTCCCTCGCCTTTCCAGGTAAACACCTTGGTCCAGTTGTCGCTCAGGAGCGGCATGAAGGATGCTGGCATGTCGGAGGTCAGATCAGGCATGCGGCCATCATACCCGGCATAGCGGACCTTCTCCGAGAGCATGTGATCTTTCGGGCGGTTGCCGGACACGACCGCGGTGACGGCGCCTGCCTGAACCTTGCCGTCCCGAACAACCGTCAGAATGTCCGCATATTTGGAAAGTACCTCTGCCAAAGCTTTGTAGGTCAGCTCACCCTCAGTTTTGATATCGATGAGGAGCGTAAATCCCTCGCTTCCCGGATAAACCCTGCCGCCATTCTCAGTGATGCGCTTCTTCAGAGGGTCCAGGTACAGCGCCTCCAGGGTCCTCTCCGGCTTGATATGAGCCTCCTCGTGCGCCACCAGCAGCTTGCCATTCACGAGCCAAATGTCAGCCTCGACGCCAGTAAAGCCATGGTCGAGGGCATCGAGCAGCGGCCGCTTATGCTCATAGTCGTTGTGAGCATGGGCTTGAGCAAGGGGCTTCACGTCGGCTGCAGAGACCATCGCCGGCGTAAAGGCGAGGGCGGCGGCCAGGAACAGGGTCTTCATGTTTCCTCCAGTAGTTTTGTCTGCTTGTCTGGGATGCTGGTCTTCCAAGGATCGGTGACATACTGATGACGGCACAGTCCTTAGCCGGCTCACACCCAGATCTCGGAGATAGGTCCAGACCGCCTGGAGGCAACTCTAATGGCCCGTTCCTGCCATTAACTACCCTTCCGCCACTTTGTTGCCACGGTTGCCCTGCCCAACTAGCCTCCTTCGCGTGATCGATCGGTCACCGGAGGGTGGAGCAAGGCGCTCTGCCGGAGGGGAACTACAAGGGACTAGAGACGAGAATGGCGACTGGGACGGTTAAGTGGTTTAATGAAACCAAGGGTTACGGCTTCATTCAGCCGGACAATGGCGGCAAAGACGTGTTCGTTCATATTTCCGCAGTGGAGCGCGCTGGCCTCCGCGGTCTGAAGGACGGCCAGAAGATCTCCTACGAGGTCGAGCAGGACCGTCGGTCGGGAAAGGAATCTGCCACCAACCTGCAGCAGGTCTGAGACCTCTCACAATTGCGGATTGCTCCGCCTCAACGACAAGCCGCTCCATTTCGGGGCGGCTTTTTTGTTGTGCCTGCCAAACTGGAGAACCCCATGACAGAGACATCGCCCCCTGACTTCCTCAGCGACGAGCGCTTCATCAACGAGCACCGGAAGGTCTTTGTGATGTTCATGGGGCGTGATGGCTACTCGCAGGAAATGTCCACTGAGGAGTTTCCGCGACTGCGTGAGACCGTCAAACTCGATGCTTGTCCCAAGGCCTATTTACGCCTGCAGCGGACCGGATCCCGCTTTGCTCTCGACCGGCGCAAGAAAATGGAGATCGCAGAGATTTATCATAAGGCAGGGGAGCATGCTTACTACGGCTATTGCGTTGCCCTTGGTATCAAGCCCGAGTGATGCGGCGGTCCTGAATCTGCCCGTCACCTCCCCTATTATAAATTGGCAGATGTGAACTATCTCAGGTGATAAGACCCTGAGGACTTGCCTCGGAGAGGAGACGCAGTGACCACACGCCTTATGGAGATCCTCGATCGCGACGCTGCCATCATGAGAGCCAAGATGGCTGAGGTCATGCCGGCCGCAGATGGCGAAGCGCAGCAAGCTCGGGAGTTGATGATCCTGCTTCATACAGGGCTCTTTGTCATCCAGCGAGATGAAGGCAGCACTGCCGAAGAGTTGCGGGAGTTCGCGGGTCAAATCCTCGACCGGACGCGGATCACCAGGCAGTAGCAGCCGAAATAATCCTGTGAGTTTCAGCGGGCCTAAATCTTTGCGAAGCTGCTAGTAACCCCAATCGGCTATCCAAAACCCTCGCAGTCACACTGAAAGCCGCCGCCGACTGCCGGATAAGGGAATGTTTCGCTACCTCTGGAGACATAAGGCGTTCAGCGCCGTACTACTCTTCCTCTTCGGCATCGGCTTGTATCTCCAGCCGATCGCCGCCTGGATTGGGCTCGCGCTGCTGCTATTCCTGCGCCTCACCAAGGTCCATTCGTTCCTGCTCATCTATGACCTAACAGACCGGGCGGCCCTGACACATGTCAGGACGTTAGCGACCAAACGCGCCCATATGCTTTCACCGGATGAATATGGGAACGTCTCTGAGGAGACCTGGGACAGGCACCTCAACACCTTCATCAAGAAGACGCTCGTGCCGGAGTTCCAGCGCAGGAAGGTCGAGCATCTCCTGGCCAAGGATTCGAAGCGCTACGCCGCTCGCTTGAGGACCCGGATCAACCGGATCATCGATCGGCACCAGCCCGCTGAGCCAGCAGTTGAATTTGACGACGCGATGACAGGCAGAGAGTTTGAGCTCTACTGCCGCGATATCCTGCAGGAAGCCGGATGGCGTGCTTCACTTACGCCGGGATCAGGTGACCAAGGAGCCGACATCATTGCGGAGAAGGAGGATCGGCGGGTTGTGATCCAGTGCAAGTTCTACAACGGCACAGTCGGCAACAAGGCTGTTCAGGAAGCCTATGCCGCCGCCGCCTTTCAGGATGCCCCTTACGCGGTCGTGGTCACCAATTCGGTGTTCACCAAGTCCGCCCACCAGCTCGCGCACAAGAATGGTGTGCTGCTGATGCACCATAGCGATCTGCCCCGCCTTGAGTTGATCGTAACCAGCGGGGCGGGGCCCGCTGATACAAGATTCCATTCAGTCGCTCGAAGCCTTGAGGAAATCGTCTATCGACAGTTGCGCCGAGTTGGCCGGCTTCGCCTTCGGCTTCTTGGGCCCTTCCTCAACGCCCGTCGCAATTGGCTGCTTGCGCGGGATGGGCGTGTCTTCCGACTGCATGCGCTTCATCCGAGCTTTTGCCTTGTCTCGCGCCTGAGCTTCCTCGGACTGCGGATCCTCGGTGAGCCACTTCCCACGCTTAATCACTTCGTTCACGCGACCCTGGTTGATCCCAAGCTGGAAGGCAATCTCCTGCTGGGTCATGTCGGTCGTGCTATGAAGTTCGAGGATCTTGCGAGCGAGCTCCGGCGTCATCTTGCGCCCAGACACTCGCCGGGCCGGAGCGACCGACCGGGTCTTCTTTTCCTCCTTGCGCATCTTCTCCAGAATGGCCAGGGCCATGTTCATGCCTTGGGCGCGCAGGGCTTCTTCGAATTGCTTCAGCGTAGCCAAAAGAGAGACTCCTGAACTCCTGCCCCGATGCACTCACACCGGTTCAGACTGACTTTTGAACGACGAAGAGATGGTGAGACGGTCCGTCAGCCCCGCACGACTATCCGGATAGGCCAGCCGAATTAAGCTGGCCCGAACCAGAATAGAGTCCATGATTCGCGTTTTTCAAGCGGGGAACCCAACTTGGTTGTTGATTTGTTCTGGACGATTAAGCCTTCCATAGTCTCTGAAGGAATGCACTTCAGCAGGGCTCCACATCTCAGTGCAAGAAGCCAATTCGGCAGTCCCGCAAACTAGATAACAAGATCAGATACCTAGCTGCAACTGCTGGGTGGTATAAATCCCGACTTTTGAGAGACCCTTAGGTCCGACTTCAACTAGACCGGGAGATCGGCTGGTGCAACGAGCCCAGGGTACCCCAATCGCCTGGCGCTTAAATTCGCGCTACAATGAAGCTTTCTAGGAGGTCCTACGCTATGCGCTATGTCCCCTACAATGCTCCCCTCGATCTTGATGAGGTCAGGGACGTAGACCTCAGGAAGTCGATCTTCCGAGCAATGGCGAAGGAACTTCTACGAAGCGCACCCGCAGACAAGGCGGCAAGTGTCGCTCGCCTGATGGAAAAGGCCTTCAAAGCAGGTTTCGAGCTAGCCCGCGTAGACCAAACCGCAACAACGACTGATCGGCTTCTCCGGAAGATGACCGAGATGGATCTGCCATCTCTGTCTCGTAATCATCTCAGTCGACTACGCCTGATGGTATTTGGAAGTACCGGATTTGATTTTCCCGCTCGCGGTGACCCAGGTGCCGGAGATCCAGGACGTGTCTTCTTCTTGTGGATTCCTCCCAATATTGTCTTCCCGGCCGGTCGATGGCGAGCCGTCGAAGAGGACTGGGACCTCTATGATACATCTGAGAAGACGCTTGGACCTTTTATCAAGTTGGGATTGATGAAGGAATTCATCAGTAACGGTGACAGGTTCTGTTTCCTGACAGAGTATGGGTACGAGCTCCTGCGCACTGGTGAAACATCTCTGCCTGAGGAACAAAATGGCGTCGCCTCATATATTGCTCATGACTATCATCGAATGATGCAAAAAGCCTTGATGAATTTCCCGCTAGATCGAAGGCTCGCGAGGAGCGACGCCTGAAAGAACGGGCAGACAGGGAACGGGCAGAGCAGGAAAGACTAAACAGGAAGGAGCAGAAGCTCAGGGCTCCAGAACTTCGAGTTGCGTCTGTGGGCGGAGAGAAGAAGGCCCTTCGAGTCCTTAGGGTCATTGATGATGGATATTCCTGCTCAAAGCTTGCCACTCAAATTGTCGAGGAGCTTCGGGGCGTGGGCGTTGACATCGATTACCGAGGTCTTCCGAAATTGCGATCGGATCTGATTGAGGGGCTTGCCCGCCAGGGGGTCACCTATACAACTCCACAGAAATCGGCATCCAATTCTCCTCAAGACTTTAACATTAGGAGTCCGTCCTTGTGGTCTGGCTCATCATTCGAATATGGCCCTCGTTCTTCAGCCGGTATCGGCTCGGCGACAAATCCAGCGACCCCATCCCCTCCTAGAGATCCACTCCGTCCGCCGAGTTACGAAGGGCTTCGCACATACAGGCCCGATCAATCAGTTCTTTCCGAATTAGGTGTTCAATCTGTCCAGGATATGGTCGATCAGATCAATCGGGCTCGGATAAACTCCAAGCGGTTTCCGATCTCGCAGGGAGATTATCCCGGCAGCAAGGCATTGTTCGAGAAGCTTGTGCGGGAATTTCGTTCACTCACTCGAAACGATCACGTCTGAAAGGAATACCGGGAACACCCTAGGTCGGGATAGCCTATAAAGGCATGTTCGCGCTTTAGGGAAGCGACCCGCCAACAACGCGGTTTCTGCCAGCCCTCTTAGCCTCGTACAATCTGCCGTCAGCGGCCGAGACTAGCATCTCTGCAGAGATATTGGCGGCTGGATCACCCGTAACTGCTCCAATGCTCACCGTCACCAGTCCGTCAATTCCTCTGGGGTGGCGAATTTCGGCTGCGGCCAGGTTCTCCCTTAGCCGTTGAGCGACCTCCAACGCACCCATCTGATCAGTTGCCGGCAAGATCAGAGCGAACTCCTCGCCGCCGTAGCGGGCGGCGACATCGTCCGGCCTGCGGGCTGCCTGCGCGAGAACCCCGGCGAACCGGCGCAAGACTTCATCACCTGCCTGATGTCCCGCCGTGTCATTGAGTGCCTTGAAGTGGTCGAGATCAAGCAGCAGCAACGACAGCGGTTCGGTCGTCCGGTGCGCGCGCCGGATGGCCCGCTCAAGCGCCTGATCGAACGCCCGGCGATTGGCAATGCTTGTCAGCCCGTCAGTCTGGGCGGCGCGCTCTAGATCTTGGTTGAGCCTCCAGAGTTCGACCTCGTCCATCGACACCGCAGCCAGATCGATCAGTGTCGAGAGATCGAAGCCTTCAGCATCCTGCGGCTCGCGCTTGAGAATACAGAGAGATCCGACCGCAGCACCTGCAGGTGTCAGCAGCGGAACACCGGCATAGAAGCGAAAGGGCAGGAACGGCGCCACCGGATGCCCATCCAGCTTCGGCTCCTTCTGCATGTCACCGAAGACCAGAGGCTCGCCGGACGCGATCATGATCTGGCACACCGACCGCTCACGCTCGATCGATGAGCCGATGCCGTCGCCAGTGATTGCCTTCATCCACTGGTAGCGGTCATCCACGAAGCTGAGAAAGGCGACATCCGCCTCATAAACTCTCGAGGCTATACGTGTGAGCCGGCCAAATCGTTCGTCCTGCGGCGTATCGAGGATCCCACACGACAGAAGAAAATCAAGCCGCTCTGCCTCGTTGGCCGGCAGCGGAGGCACAACAAACACGTCAATACTCCTGCTAAAGGCAAATAGCTTATGGGAGTGGGCACCCGATGTCAGAGGCGGGCTAATCCCGTCTTCGATCAGGTCTCTGTAGGATGCCCGTTCACACGGTCCTTGAGCTTATGGGAGGGAGTGAAGGTGACCACCCGGCGCGGCTCGATTGGTACCTCGACACCGGTCTTTGGATTCCGGCCAGTTCTTTCGCCCTTGTTCCGAACTGTGAAATTCCCGAACCCGGAGAGTTTCACATTCTCCCCTCGCTCCAGCGTATCGCAGATCTCGGCTAGGACCTGCTCGGAAAGGGCTACGGCTTCATGACGGGGAAGACCAACAGCCTCGACGACGGCCTGGGCCAGATCCGCTCGAGTTACATTCCTGCTGGTCATCAAATCATCCCACCGTGTGAAGGGTGCCCTCACCAAGGGCATGCCCTACGGGGGATATTTCTCCTCAAGCTTGAGCACAAGAGCTTTCAGGTGCTCCGGCATGTCGGCGGCAATGACATCGTCGTACAGGCTCTTCAAAGAGTGCCCGATGACAAAGACCACCTGCTCCTGGGAGAAGTTCAAGCTGCTGGGGAGGTCACGCGACCAAACCCGAGTGTTATTCTGCTGCATGGCATCGTTCTCACGGCTGTGCCCTGCATTGCCCCTGATTAACGTATGTGAAGGGGCAACTCACGCCCGCGTGATCGGTTTCAGCCTAGCCGTATGGTTCGGATCACACCTGCAAAGGCTCAGCTGGGGCCCTTTGGACCTCAACTTAAAAGCGTAGCAAGACCGAAGCTGACACTCGCCATACTCGCCAGGAACCACGGCCACCACGCTGGCAAAGGCCTGTCGCTACGTCCCGTCATTGCTACTCCCAGTATTATCATCGGTCCAGTTTGGCTAGCAGCCAAGCCGGCCGCCTTGATCCACAGCAACAAAACCGGTCAGCTGGTTTGCTGGCAATAACCATATCGTCGCGGATCCGTCCTCAGGCCTACGCCCGTCCGTGGAAACCATCCGCTAGGTTCGCCGTTACTCGGGCGAGGATGGCAACCTCCTCACTTCAAGGAAGCCTCCTCACCTCCACGGCAACGGCGGGTGGGGAGGCTTTTCTGTTCATCCTGGTCGATGAGAGGCCTTTGGCCGCAACCCCTTCAAGCCGTCGGCATGCCATAAAGTCCTATCTTGGCATGGAATATGGTTACATCCCCTGATGAGCAGCCTGTATCACTACCCCGCTGTGTCGGCCCTCAATGAAGAGACAGAGCCGGATCGGGTCTCCCGGCTTCATGAGGCCTTCGGGGTGATGTGCGCCATCGCTCGGATGATCTGGCGCGAGGAAACGGGCTACGACGCCAGCTCGGCCGCCTCAGCCACGGTTCGCTGGGACGGCTCGGTCATCGCGTTGCGTGACATCCGAGGCCATCTGGAGGTGATCTGGGCGTCAGCTGCCCATCAGGAACGATACGGAGTGCTGGCCGAACTTGCCTGGGAGGCCATGTCGGAACCACGGGCCCACGTAACCCATCACCTCCCCAGTTGACCGGCCGTCGTTTCTTAGAACGGGTAGTCCGTTTCTTCAGGGATGCGGACGTCCCCTAGCGGCGACTTTCGGGCCACTCCGACGGTCCCATCAGGCTCGCGGGTAAACTGAACGCCGTACTGCTCGAAGGCACGCACAACAGCGTCCACGCTGGTCCGCCGGACCGACAGCTCTCCGGAAATCTCCATCCGCTTCACCGACGCCGGGGAGATATTGGCTGCCTCAGCCAATTCACGGATTGACCAATTCAGCAGCCCACGGGCTGCCCGAATCTGAGCACTTGTTGGCAAGATCCATGTCTCAAAGTCGAGGGATTGCTCCATCGACCCAGTGGCATGGAACTGGGTCTCGACTTGGCCCGAGACGTCCAGGTGGTGCAACCAGATCTCATCCACCACCAGGCGGCCGAGACCACGAAGCAATGTCGTCTGATACTGGCTGAACTCGTGAGGCCTCACATCGGAAATGCAGAAGGCGCCCAGCCGGATACCCGGCCGGATCGTCAGTGGGACGCCAGCGTAGAATCTGAGGAACGGATGGCCCATCACATGGGGGTTTTTGCTGAAGGTCTGGTCCGCCAACGCATCCGGCACCACGAAGACCTCATCGTGCAAGATCGTGTAGTTGCAGAACGCGTAGTCTCGAGGAATTTCAGTTGCCTCACTTCCACCGAACCTCGCCTTGAAGAAGTATCGGTGAGTGTCGGCCAGGGTCACATGAACCATGGAGACGTCGAATAACCGCTGTGCAATTCGACAGATTCGGTCGATAGCCGGTGACGAAGGCGTATCAAGGATCTCGAGCTTATGAAGAGCGGCGAGGCGCTCGGATTCGTTGGGCGACAGCGGAAAGTGCATTCGTCCTCGGTGTCCCTCGCTTGGTAGGAGAAAGGAGACCATTAGGTCCGGAGCATCGTCGCCTGCCATACGGAATGCCGTTTTGGAACCCTCGATAACGAGGATGTGACCGAACAGTTCTGCGGCAACTCGTCCTATGGGCGGCTCTGTCACAATTCGACTGGACAAGAGCAGGCGGCCAAACCACATGGAGCGGGCCAGATCTTACCTCCTGAAGTCCTAGCCCGAGAAATACCTATGTCCGACATCGGCCAGTTGAAGACAAAGCGAATTTGCTTTGATTGTGTCGGCGAGACTTATCTAGAGGACCTGATCGCCAATCAGGGCACCCATGGTCAATGCGATTATTGTTGCCAGCCTGGGCAAACCTTTAGCATCGCCGAGATGGCCGATCGGATCGAGACGGCCTTCGAGCAGCACTACGAGCGGACATCAGAACACCCCTCGGACCTCGAGTGGATGATGCAGAAGGACAAGGAGCTAAACTACGAGTGGGAGCGGGAAGGCTTCCCCACTGTCTATGCGATCTCCGGTGCGGCGCTCATCGGTGAGCAGCCGGCTCGAGACATCCAAGCGGTACTTGCCGACCGCTATGCTGACTGGGAAAGCATGAAAATCGGTGATGAAACCGAATTCGACGCCGGCGCCTGCTACGCCGAGAAAGGCCCTAATCCGAGGGAATGGCAGGCACAGTGGTTCCTATTCGAGGAGAAGCTGAAAACAGAGACCCGGTTCTTCAGCCGGGATGCCGCGGCGACCCTGGAGGTGATCTTCAAGGACATCTCGCATCTGCAAACCCGAGACGGTCGCCATGTCGTTGTCGACGCCGGCCCTGGAACTCAGCACTCCGCATTCTATCGGGCGCGCTCCTTTGAAGCTGACAGCGATCTTCAGGATGCCCTCGTTTATCCAGAACAGCGGCTTGGGACGCCGCCCTCGCAAAGGGCTAGAGACGGCCGAATGAACGCGCGCGGTATCGCGGTCTTTTATGGTGCGAGCGACCCCACAGCAGCCATCGCCGAGGTGCGCCCTCCAGTCGGGAGCAAGGTTCTTGTAGGTCAGTTTGAGGTGATTGCTCCTCTTCGGCTTTTGGATCTCAGGGCTTTGGACCGCATCAGACTGTCGGGGAGCATCTTCGATCCAGACTACGTTCGACAGTTGGAGCGCGTCGCATTTCTCGCGATCCTCGGTAAGCGGATCACGGTGCCGGTCATGCCGAGTGACGAGCCGTTTGAATACCTGGCGACCCAGGCCGTCGCGGACTTCCTTGCCACGGAAGCGGACCCGCCCTTGGACGGCATCATCTACCCGTCTGTCCAGGCCGGAGAGGATCAGTACAACGTCGTGCTGTTTCACAAGGCTGCCCGTGTGCAGCCGGCTGATACCAGTAAGGGCGCAAAGATCAGTGCGCAGCTCTATACTACCACTGAAGATGGCGTTGAACCCGACTACACCATCATCGAAGAGCTTCCCGAGCCAATCCAGGCCAGTGACAGCGCCAAGCATCAGGAAGGCTCAAGCACTCCTGCCGCCGACGACACGGATCTGCGCAACTCAACCCTCAGACTTCAATCTGACTCTCTCACCGTTCATCACGTGAAGCGGGTGTCCATCGACACTGATCCACACGAGGTTTCCCACCTCCAGTGGGAGCCTTGGAAGAAGGGGCTGGATTCTTAGTGGCGTCTCAAATTACCGGACTTGGCAGCCACTAGCATATCGGTGGTGACCTATAGGGTATCGCCACACCTGTGCTGATCAGACCCCGTACCGCCTAAGAACGTCTCCGAGGTTTCGGGATCACTTGGTCGATATCTCGAAACTCGGCCCAAGGATCATTCTGAAGATGAGGCAAGCGCGCGGCCAGATTGCCAATCCGATATTGATTGCCGCTGCGGATCGTCGACAGTTCCTCCCACGTCAGGGGCGTTGAAACAGGAGCTCCGGCCCGGGCTCGCGTGGAATAAGCCGCCACAGCCGTGGCACCCCGCCCGTTGCGCAGATAGTCGATGAAGATCCGCCCAGCTCGGGCCCGCTTCGCCATAGTGTCCGTGTAAAGAGCGGGGCTTGCCTTCGTCATGGCTGCTGCGACACTAGCCGCGAACGCTTTTGCCTCATCCCAAGAGGCTTTTGGGCGGAGGGGAACCACAACATGCAAACCCTTGCCGCCGGAGGTCTTGACGAAGCTGACAAGATCGAGGTCCTGGAGGTAATCACGCACGTCGATCGCACCTTGAACCACCGCACCCCAGCCGACGCCCTCTCCCGGATCCAGGTCGAAGACAAGCCGATCGGGCTTCTCCGGGTTCTTCAGCGTTGAGCCCCACGGGTGGATCTCGAGAACGCCGGCTTGCACTAAAGCGAGAAGCCCGGAGAGATCTTGGATCGCTACTGCTTCGTCATCGCCCACGCGGACCCGCTGGATCAGCTCCTCATCAAGACCCGCCCAGGCATGTTTCTGGAAGAAGCATTCCTTCTGTGATCCCCCTGGGCAGCGCAGGAGCGAGAGCGGACGGTTCACGATGTGAGGCAGGATCCAATCGGCCATTTCCGTATAGAACTCAGCGAGCCCGAGCTTGGTGATCCCTTCGTCCTCCCACAGAACGCGGTCCGGATGCGTGAGATGGGCTTTCTCTAGGATCGCAGCACCAGGGCTTGTGTCGCGAGAGCCCTGCACAGTTGTCTCCCGCACGACGTCCCGCGGATCCTTGTCCTCGCGCAGCCCTTGGAAAGAGCCCTGCCGGACCATGCCATCATGCGTCCATCCGCGGAACTCGACCTCGGCGACCAGCTCCGGCCTGACCCACTTCACTCCCCGACTGGCAGCGGCAGGGATCTTGCGGGCAAAGGGCGAAGCCTTGATTTCAATCGACGTGAGGGTCTCGTAGAGAGCGCCCGCCACCTCGGATGTAAAGCCGGTCCCAACGCGACCGACAGAGATGAGCTTGCCAGCCTCATAGACACCCATGACCAGTGAGCCCACCGCCTTCTTGCTCGCGCTCGATGGCAGGTAGCCTACGATCACCAGTTCCTGGCGCTGCGTGCACTTCGACTTGACCCAGTCGTCGCCGCGCCCTGACCTGTAGGGCTGATCGGCGCGCTTGGAGATGATCCCCTCCAAGCCCATCCGGCAAGCATGCCGCACGAGCATTGCCCCATCCTCCTCAAGATGGTCGCTGAAGCGGATCGCACTACCCTGGGGCAGATCATCGAACAGGAGGCGTAAGGCCGCCTTGCGGTCTGCAAGTGTCGCCTTCCTCAGGTCCTCTCCGTCGAGATAAAGCAGATCGAACACATAGTAGACGAAACGCTCGCCCTTCCCGCCCTTGAGTTCCTGCTGGAGCGCCGAGAAGCTTGAGACCCCCGCCTCATCCTCCACGACGATTTCGCCGTCGAGCAACGCAGATGGAATCTTCAATTCTTTGAGGGCATTCGCAATTGGTTTGAACTTCGCTGTCCAGTCGAGCCCCTTTCGTGTCAGGAGCTTGATCTCGCGGCCGTCGATGCGGGCCTGCATGCGATAGCCATCGAGCTTGATCTCGTGAAGCCAGTTGCCACCCCTTGGGGCACTCTCAACCAGTTGGGCCAACGCCGGTTCGACAAAGGCTGGCAGAATGCCCTTCTTGGCACCTTTGACCTTCAATGGTCGTCGCGATTTCTCCGACCTGGATCTGGCCACCTTTTCGCGTGCAGCATGATCGACCCGGATATCGCCTTGGGCGGCCAGCTCCTCAATGGTCCGGCCTGATTTAAGCGAGGTCGTCTCCTCCTCCAGGATATCCGCATCCTCGGAGGTGCGTGCAGCCGGATCGTCGGACTTGAGCAGCAGCCACTGCTCATTCTTCTCACCGGGCTTGCCGCGGGTTCGCACGAGGTGCCACTTGCCCTTGAGGCGCTCTCCCTCAAGAGTGAACGTCAAGCGACCCCGGGCATAATCTTCATGCGGGTCGCCGTCCGGAATCCAGCGGCCCTGATCCCAGACAATCATGGTCCCACCGCCATACTGGCCAGCCGGGATGACGCCCTCGAAATCGATGTACTGCAGGGGATGGTCCTCGGTGTGGACCGAGAGGCGCTTCTCACCAGGGACCAGGCTCGGGCCCCGCGTCACCGCCCAACTTTTGAGAACCCCATCGAGCTCCAGCCGCAGGTCATAGTGCAGGCGGCGCGCATCATGCTTCTGCACCACGAAGCGGTTGCCCTGAGACTTGGCTCTCCTCGCCTTGGGTTCGCTCGTGATAGAGAAGTCCCGTTTCGCCCGGTAGGTGGCGAGAGAACCAGAGGCTCTTTTCGTGGTGGCTCGGCCTCGCGACGGCGCCTTCCTGGCTTTCGGACGGGCTGATGCCGCGACCATGACACTCTCCTACGCAACACGAAACGTCAGGGTTAGCCGGCCTTACGCGCCTTCGCCTTGGGTGCCGGCTTTTTCGCCGATTTGGATTTCGACGCGGCTTTCTTCGCCGGAGCAGTCTTCTTGCCTGCGGATCCTGCTTTCTCGGCCGAGACACTGCGCTTGAGCGCGTCCATCAGGTTGACGACATTCGACGGTTTTTCGGACGGCTCCTCTTTCAGAGGCTTGCCGGCCTGCTTCGACTTCAGCAGCTCCGCGACGGCTTCCTCATAACGATCATCGAATTGCTTCGGATCGAAGTGGGCCGCCTTGCTGTCGATGATGTGGGCAGCGAGATTCTTCATCTCCTTGGGATACTTCACCTCGCTGATCTCGTCGAAGACCTTGTCCTCGTCGCGAACTTCGTCGGCCGCGTGCAGTGTGGTTCCGACTAGCCCTTCATCAAGGGGCTCCAGCAGGATCATGCGTTCTCGTCGCGCTAGCACGATGCGGGCAATGCCGGCCATGCCTTTATCGCGGATCGCATCACGAATGACGCAAAAGGCTTCGTTGGACACCTTATCGGTCGGGGCGATGTAGTAGGCGGTGTCAAGGAAGCGCTCGTCCACCTCCTCGCGCGGCACAAAGCTCTCGATGTCGATGGTGTGGGTGCTTTCCAGCTTCAGGGCGTCGAGTTCCTCGTCCTCAACCTGGATGTAGCTGCCCTTGCCGACCGCGAAGCCTTTGACCTGGTCTTCACTCTCGACGACTTCCTCGGTCTCGCTGTCGACGAATTGGCGCTTCACGCGGTTGCCGGTCTTGCGGTTGAGGGTGTTGAACCGGATCTTTCCACCCGACGATGTGGAGGGGTATAGGCCGACCGCGCAGGACACGAGAGAGAGCTTGATGTGACCTTTCCAAACCGTCCGTTCAGCCATGGGTAGAACTCCCAACGATACTCTACTGTGTGACAGGTCTGGCAACCTTGACCGGCACCGTCACGAGTCGGCAACGTCGCCCCGAAATGACTCGTTCCGAGTTCTCCACAGGAGTCTCGGGGTTGGTTAACGCCCCAGGAAACCACTCCCCATCGTGACGCATTTTTGAAGTGTCGTTGTTGTGTAAGGAGTAACGGAATGTCAGATGACAAAGCCAATCGGGGTGGTGCGGACCGAGGCCGGGTCGCCGGCGGCGAAGAGTACGAGATCGGCTACTTTGCCCGGAAGCACGGCATCAGCGTTGCGCAGGCCGAAGAGTTGATCAAGGAGCACGGGAACAGCCGCGAGAAGCTCGATGCAGCGGCTGGGAAGCTCAAACGAGGCTAATCCCTAGCAGCCCAGTGCCCTGATGGCAGGTATGAGTGAGCACCGCGTTCATGTTGGGACCGCCGCCTGGGCGATCCCAAAGCAGTACGATGACGCCTTCCCGAGCGAGGGCAGCCATCTCGTGCGCTATGCGAGCCGGTTTGACGGCGTCGAGATCAACTCCTCGTTTTATCGCCCGCATCGCGTGTCGACCTATCAGCGCTGGGCCGGTGATGTACCGGAGCATTTCCGCTTTGCCGTGAAGATGCCGAAGGCGATCACTCACGAAGGCCGTCTGCGCGATGTCGACGAGCCGTTGGAGCGTTTTCTAGGGGAGATTGCAGGCCTGGGCCCAAAGCTCGGACCGGTGCTTATCCAGCTTCCTCCAAGCCTGAAGTTCGACCCGGCCGACGTGCGATCATTCGTTGAGAGGCTTCGAGCATCCTTTGCTGGAGATCTCGTCTGTGAGCCGCGGCATGCATCATGGTTCACCGCCGATGTCGACGCCTTCCTGGTAGAGCACCGGATCGCGCGGGTGGCGGCCGATCCCAAGCCTCATCCGAGTGCCGGTACTCCGGGGGGCTGGACTGGTCTGGTTTACTACCGCCTGCATGGGTCGCCGAAAATGTACTACTCGGCGTACTCACACGATGTCATCGCGGAAACCGCCAAGATCCTTCGGGACCATGTAGAGGCCGGACGAGCGGCATGGTGCATCTTCGACAATACGGCTGCTTTCGCTGCGACCGGCGATGCGCTGAGCACTTTAAAGCTTCTTCAGTCTTAGGCGTCTGACAAAATGGAAAAGCCCAGGCTCCGGGGTCAACGGGCGGAATGCCTTCGCATCTCCTGCCGCGCCAGCTACGGGCCTGGGCTAATAGGGTACCAGACGGGCGCTCGCATCGTCAGGCAAGCGCAGGAACAATCCGTGCCGGAGTACATCCGTCCTGGCACGGTCTCATCGACGCTGGCGGTGACGCCCGCCGCTGTCGAAG
Organism: Microvirga sp. Mcv34; assembly: GCF_024519725.1. Lineage (GTDB taxonomy): Bacteria > Pseudomonadota > Alphaproteobacteria > Rhizobiales > Beijerinckiaceae > Microvirga. Next base: position 42,738 of record NZ_JALJRK010000042.1, read on the forward strand.
TCCACAACACTGTCCGCTGGGGTAAGCCTGATATAAGGGTTGATATAAAATTCACAAGCGGGTTAGGGCGAACATTGTGTCGCAGCCTCACCAGATTTGAGGAGCGAACGCATCCCATCGGTATGTCGAAGTTCCTCCATCGAGCACCAAGGTCGAGCAGGGGAACCTTGACCGTGAGGCGACGTTCCCGTTGAGGAGCTATAGGATCTCACATGCGAGCCTTCCATTTTAACAAAGTTGCACAACTGGGCTTGGCTGCACTGGTGCTCGGCGGATCGTCTCTCGTGACTACAACGGCCGCCGTCGCCGCAGATCTCCCCCCATACTACGACGATCAAGAGGCGGCTCTGGAACACCCGCCAGTTCGGCGCAGGCTCGCGGTCGAGGAAACCTATATCACCCCACCGGTCGAGCACAGGGTTATTGGCCGCCGCGTGATCGAGCGCCGCTTTGTTGGCGGTTATGAAGGGCCAGCTCTGGTGCCGCAGCAGCCTCTGCCGATTGTGCCTCTGGAGGAGAGCGAAGGCTTTGAGGGGCCTGCGTTGGTTCCTCCCCGGAATGTCCCGATTGTCTCTGTGCAGCCGGTCCTGCCTCCGCCCGTCTACCAGGAGAGAGTGGTCGGCATCCCTGCGCCAATCGAGGAATGCCGCGTTGTCTCAACGAAGCGGATCGACGCCTATGGCGATGTCACAGTGCGCAGAACAAGGATCTGCGACTGAGTCCGGCTCACCGCAGCCATAGCTCTTATCGACCTCCTGGCTCCTGCAGCGAGATGCCCGCCGGCACCTTCAGCTCGCCGTCGTTCTGATCCAGGTCGATGAAATGGTTGTTCCTGGGGATGACCAACCCTTCCCCGATCTTGGGCAGCTTGGACAGGGAGGTGCAGGTAATGGCCGAGCGCTCGCCCGAAGAGGTTTCTGTGCCGGTGAGCCGCGCAGTTGCCTGCCCAGGGCCTGAGAGGCTCCCTTCAATTCGGATGCTCTGGTCGGGAAACGCCCAGGTGAACCGCTGGCCAGTCTGCTCCCATTTGCCCGGCCATTCGCCGGGTTTGGTCTCGGACGCATCGAAGATGTAGGGGCTCACCTCCCCGTTCTCGAGTTCCCCTCCTCCGACGCCACCACCTGGATAGAAGGTAATCACGAACTGAGATCGGTCGGAAGCGCGGGTGCATTGCCAGAGGGAGCCTGCAAGGCTCAGGCCGTCGGCGATCGCTGCTGGGGACACCAGGACGATCCCGATCGTGGCGAGCAGAAAGCGTCTCATGGGCTGTCTCCGATCAAGGACGGAGCAGCACCGTAGGCGGAGTTCCTTACGTAAGCGTGGCGTCATGGCCGCCTACCGAAGCGGCGATCAGGATGAGATAAGTGTCCACGAAGATTGAAGCGGACACTTAGGTGGCATGCATGTCAGAGACGGAGCCTCGTCGTCGGCGCAGTTGGACAACGGAAGAGAAGTGGCGGTTTGTCGAAGAGGCCAGGCTCCCGGGAAACGCTGTCGCGGAGGTAGCCCGTCGACGCGGCGTCAACAACAATCAGCTTTTCGGTTGGATCCGGGCTGCCGAAGCAGGCAAACTGGGACCCCGTCCGGCTTCTCTGGTGCTTCTCCCCGAGGCTTCGTCGCACAATGAGTTCATCCCGATCGGGGTCTTCGGGACGTGCGGCGACGAAGGGCCCGCGATCACGATGCCGGCTCTTCGCGCGCCGGACGCCAGTCCAGTGGAGAGTTCGGCACAGTCGAGAGCCGAGAGGCCGGCCAGAACGTCAATCCTGGAGGAGCGGCCTGGCGTGATTGAGATAGACCTGCCAAACGGTGCACGTGTTCGGGTTGACGCCTTTGTCAACGAGCGGGCGCTTCGGCGGGTTCTTGCTGCCCTCGGTGCGAAGTCATGATCCAGATCGCTGCGGGAACGAAGGTGTATCTGGCCTGCCAGCCAGTCGATAT
>NZ_JALJRK010000043.1 GCF_024519725.1 Microvirga sp. Mcv34
CAACATCGCACGCCGGACCAGATTTCGGAATCGCTCGTCAGTGACAGAACACTAGGGCAGAGGTAGAGGCGAGGAGAAGAACGGCCGTTGCCGATTTGAAAAGAAGCTTCATGACGTTAGGCTCGATCGTAGTGGCGGCTGGAATGGTTGCTTATTGCTGCTGCATTTGAAAGCAGACGTCCTCGGGCCCGATGTCCCGCTCACCGTGGCGCTTGAAGGTTTGTCCGCCCCATTCCAGGTCTTCCCTCATGCAGCGGCCGCCGGCTTGCCAGAAAGCAACTACGAGGCGGCTGTTCAGGCGATAATGCAGGTCGAGGTACATGTTGTCCTCTCCGCCGAGTGGGAAGTTGTAGACCTGGCCCGTAGAGACATCAGCCGCGTACGCGAAGCGGCAGCCTGCGCCGCATCCGATCTCGATCATCGCGAGGCGCCCGGCGAAGTTCGCGCCATCCTTCATGCCTTCCCGGATCCTGGTCCTGTAGCTGTTGGCGTCGCGGTCCCGTCCCTTGAAGTCGGGGAATTTGACTGGTCCGCGGTAGGAGTCCGCGAGGGCATAGCGGCCGAATTCTGCATTGCCAGGAGCCTTAGCTGCCGAACTTTGGCTGGGCGCAACCTGCTCTTTGGGGGCGGCACTCCAGGACATGGTTGAGCCACTCGGTGGCGTTGCACCGGAGCATCGCGCCTGGACTTTCTCGATGACTGCCTTAGCGCCTTTAAGCGAGACCCAGTCTCGTTGTCCTCCAGGCTTCTGATACTGAGCATCCTTTTCGATCTCAGCGATGAGGTCACCTTTGAGTAGGTCGAAGAGGGCATGCCTTACGGGTTGCTGAACCGAGAGGTCCCATTCGCCGGTACTAACGTTCTCAACGAGCGATCCTTTGAGGCTCACTTCCTTGCCGCCGCGCCGGAGCGTGATGCCTGCGGGACCGCCATCGCCCTGCTTGCCTTCTGGCATCGGGGCGTAATTGGCGAATATGACGTCGATGGAGCTCTTTTGGCTGCAGGTAAGGGTCAAGACGATGTCGTCGGTGTCCGGGGTTCCGAGCGCGGCAGAGGTTTGGTCCTCGGCGGCTTCCCAGACATGGCTCGGGCTAGGCTCACGGATCTCCACCGCCAGCGCGGCTGTTGAAATGGACGAGAGAATAAAGGCGGCAACGACCACCTTCCCGGAGTTTCTGAAATTCAACACGGTTAATGCCCCAACTTCGTATGTCCGCGTTTTTAGGTGCGGTCGCCCTTTGACGCATCCTAACACGATTTATACCCGAGTTAGACCGCAGTCTTTGTCCGCTTCCTTTGCTGATTTGCTGACGCGAAAGGATACTTATCCTCGGGGGGCCCGCCAGCCGGCTGCGACTGCTTCATCTTCGGAGCAGAACCAGCGTTCGCCTGCCCCCTCATTGATTGCGGTTCGCTCATAGCTGCCGCTTCCTGGCAGATGATAAATCTTCTCGCCTTTTGCGCTGATGTTTCCTTTGATCTTGCAGCCGCCGGCCACTGAACCTGGGATGGAGTTCGTCGGGCGAGCCGGCACAGGGGCTGAGGTTTCCCGCTCCCCGCGGCGCCAATCCCATGGTGGGGTAAAGGATCCAGCCCACAGCCCCCGCTTCGCCTTCCGAGCCGCTTCCTCCTGAGGAACGTAGTCCGTCCCGTATTGGCGATAGGCGAGAGCATACCCCTGTTCGATCAGCCACCCGTTGAGGTCGGTACCGTTAACCGAGCATTGAGCCACCACGCGTTGGTACCGGTCGATATCCTTTTGCCGACACGTTACATTCGAGGACCCGATTTTGTCCGACAAAGCGAGGGCGGCCTGTTGACCGCATCGATAGGCTTTCCCGTCTGCTCCCTGGCATGTCTGGGCGCTCTCCGGGGCGTCGGCACCGTGGAATCTAATCCGGGTACCCCGAATTTCGATTGTGTCGCCGTCGATCACGCTGGCTCGGCCAGTAACGGACTGAGCCATAAGCGGGCTGACGGATAGAACGAGTGCCGTAAGAGCAATTGAGGTTCTGAGCATTTTTGATTTGCGGATTTATCGTACGAGGAGTGATCAATAGCGTGATCGCAGATGAGGATCACCATTTGGCTGAGCCTCATCCACGGGCCAAATCAGAAGCTATGTCGATATCCTGAATTGCTCTACGGTTCCAGTAAGGCCGCAGCATCGGCAGACGCACTGGCTGCTATCGTCCCAGTCATGGCTCTGATCTTCAGAAGCATCGGGATCAGTCCCGTCCGGCGTTTGCCGGACCCAGACCAAAGCGGCGATATCGATCCGACTGCTGTCCTTGCATCCAGGGCAGGATAGGGGACTATGGCTGGCATCATCGGCGGTGAACCGGCTGGACTGCGTCATGGTTCGCGATCCTCCTTTATGGGGGTTACTTGGTTTGAATGGCGGGCCTCCTCGGCAGTGATCGCTTGCTCAATTTGCCTGGCCGCACCTGGTGGCGCTTTGGGAAGATTATAGCCGGCGCTGGTGAATGTTGCGCTTGTTCGCCCAAGGCGAGGCCAGAATCTTAAGGCGACGCAATCATCCGGTAGCCTTCCCGCCAGATTTCCCAAAGATCGGCGCCGATGAAGTCAACTTGGGATACGCCGTCGTTTCGCAGAACCGGGAACGAGAACGGATTGGCTGAGATCTTTGCTCGGGCAGAAGCCGCCGCACGTCCCATTTCGAAAGCGGCGTCGTCATTGTGAGCCGTAGGGAGAAGCTTGATCCATCGCAGGCGGGGCTCACCGAGAGGTCGCGCGGGGCGGGTACGTGACTTGTGCGCCCAAGATTTAGGCTCGATGGGGACGATCGTCCGTTTGACCCCAAGTCCGTGGCGAACGAACCGCGAGTGGTGCTGAATGTCCAGTCGCCAGCCAGCTGCCCGAAGTGAGGCTCCCGTCTCGGATATGCGGGTATAGGTCGTTAGGCGGTAAGCCGTATGACCTCGAAGCCTGATCGATTGCGCTTCACGAGCCAGAGCCCCAAGGATCGCCGAGCAGGCGTGCGGCGTACCGTCCGTCGCTGTCCGACTGACTTCGAGGGTCAGACCATCGTCGAGGATTTGGGAGACAGGGCGGCCTAAGATGCCCACGCCGAGAATCTCTTGGGAATTTCTGTCCCGGATAAGGATCTGCCGCACCGACACGCCGATCTCGGCCGAATGCCGGTGTAGCTGTCTAACCACGGCATTCGCCGTAGCCTTATCCGTGATTTCGAATTGGAAGCGTTTCGCCAAAGGCAGAGGGTACTGTTGGTGGGATGCGGACGAGAGGGATAGAGGCCAGGTTGGAGAAGTCGGTTGTATTCAGAATCATCGCGACTTGCATGGCGAGCCGCACGTTGTCTTCTCCGTCTTCCGAGTCGAGGATTTCGATCCGGACATCTCCGTCGATGTCCAGGATCAGGACACCGTTGTCGTCAGGATCTGTGCCCACCGGGCGGTCAATGATCCAGTCCCCGCTCTCATGATATTCGTCGATCTCAGCTCCCGAGTTGAGTCGGTCGACAATCAAATTGGCCAACAGACTGTTCCCCGGCGCTTTCTCCTCTTCTGAGATCGCGATGCGGGATTCGCCCCGGTACCACAAGACATGCATCGTCTCGTTTTCCCACATCGGGCGTCGGAAGATGGTCCAGTCGGCTGATTGTGTCATGGCGAAACTCTCACTCAGATCTACGCAACAAGGGCCTCCGCCAACCTGAACAGGTTGACGTGGCGTTTCACGGCCTGCGAGGTGGCCTTAGTCCAGGTATCGGCGGAACCGCCGTCCTTCACATCGCCAGCGCTGCTGTCGCTGAACCCAGCATCGCCGGGGCGGAAATCGACGGCGGCGCCTGCCGATGTGCCGAAGGTGAAGCAGAGCATCGCGCCCGATCTCGCGACGTCGCTGTTCCGATTCTTAAAGCCGGGGTTCACGACGAAGCGGGCGCCCCGCTCCTGCGCCACCGCCAAGTCCCGAAGCGTGTCGCGGTTCAAAGCGCGGGAAAAGATCTCATGATAATAGTTCGACGTCTTTCCCGGATTGAACTGGATGCTGGCATCCGGGATGAAGCGGCGACCGTCGAACTCGGCCGGGATGTAGAGCGTAAGGCTTTCGAGCGCGCCCTGCAGAAACGAAGTGACCGCGCAGTGATCGGCCCAGGCTGCGCCACCGGAAATTCCATGCCGGATGTCGAAGTCGTTTATGGCCCGAAATGTTTCCCGCATCATAAGCTCGTAGAGATACCCGGACATGCGGGAGGCATCATCTTTGCGACCGGCAGTCCCGATCACGGAGAGGGTCGCTTCAAGTGACATACGGCGGCTCGCGAGACGTCCGATCATGTGATGCTCCTGGGGATTAGTCCCTGTTTCAGATCACCGGTTCAGATCGAAAGTTGTTCACACGTTGACTACAGTTTCTAAGGCACATTATCCCCTGTTTACTCCGCGCAATCTATCGCCGCGGCAGACTATCAACTGCCTTCTATTGCTGGATTCATTGTTTGGTTAACGAGATCACTCCGCAGCTATTAACCGTATTGCCTGCTTCTGGAGCTTTTCTTGCCGTTTGCGTTCTGAAGGGGAGATCCATCCGGGCACAAACCGTTCGGCAAGCACAACGTCTGTCGGCAACGTAAGGCTTTCCCTGCAACCCGGCGGGATGAGGAACGTCGGGATGAAGAATGGCTGGGTCTGCACTCGCGGCCACTGGCCCTGGTCATCTCGCGTCCAAACGTACCAGGCATAGGCTGTCGCAGTAGAGAGTTTTGGATCCCACCCTCCAAGGCACATGGGAAGCCGCTCGGTGAAAACTGCGACAACTGAAGGAGGGGTCTGCGTCCAAAGGCTGTTATATCGCCCCTGACTTTCCAGCCATGCGAGGCGGACGAGGAAGGCTACTCCCTTCCGGGCGATCCGCAGCGCCTGCTCAAGAAATTCGTAGGCGTGATCGAAGGGCGGATTGGTAATCACCCAATCGACCAGTGCCGTGTTCGGATCAGCCTTTGTGAAATCTATCTGGGCGTCGAGGTGCGAACCATAGGGAAAGATGTCCGTGGCCAGCGTCATCTGCGAGAATTCGGTAAGCGGGGTACTCATATGGCCAAATCCCGCGGCCGGTTCCCACACGGTTCTTATGCGCGTCGGGAGTTGAAGCGCCGGCATCACATGCTTGAAAAGAGCTCTTGTTCCCCACGGTGGCGTCGGGAAGAGGTCGAGCTTCCTCCATTGTTCCGCGTCGGGTAAGGCGTGGTCGGCGTCTTGGCCGAGACGATGGGCCATCACCGCAGTACCACCACGAGGGCTCTTACTCATTCTCGATGCATATCCCCGTTGGAAATGGGCCGGGCTGACAAGCCCGAATAGCTTTTACCAGAGCGATTTTGATTTGAGTTTCATCGTCTGGGATCTGGCCTTTTGCGGCTGCGCGATCGCAATCGGCGTCGCCGCGGAATCGGATCGTTGAGCCGGCCGAACAGCGCCAACAGCCCACGAATACGGGCTTGATCGTGGAAACCTCTGCGTATCTCCTGGAGCTCCAGGTACAGGCGAACTTTTGCCGGGAGTGTTCGGTCGGTCAGAAGAATGTCAAGGAGGCCATCTGAGGCCTTTCCGACCTTTGTGGCGTTAGCATAACCCGATGCAGCGTCTTTCAGGACATCGATGGCTTCGAGTAGAGCCTTATTGTCGGGCATGGGTGGACCTCCCTTGTCATGGGATCATGGCGAGCAGCTTCTCGGAGGTGGTGTCATGAGGTGGCAGGCGACCTGCCGGATGGCACGAGACGACGCCGGACTTGCGGCGAGTGCCTGAAGAGCGGAGGAGGGCGAGACCACAACGTCTCAAGCCCTCACTCAGTCTAATTCATTTATGCGCGCTTAGGCCAGATGATCTCATCGATCGAGGCCGGCTCTTTTACCCAGCGAATGTACTCTTCGATGGATAATCCAAGGAATTCATGGAGCTCAAGATCACTCGAACCGGTATGCCATCGTTCGACCCAGCGATCGATCTCGCTAGGGGCAGCATCGCCTGATCGACAGGCCGCGGCGAATGTTGCGTTAGGATCCATCGGAGGACTCCTACCTGAAGAACAGGTGAGCGACATCGTTCAAGGTCGCAAAGATCATCAGTGACAGGACGAAGGCCAGGCCGACACCATAGCTGAACTGTTCGACCTTCTTGTTTGGCCGCTTCCTCGCGATTGCTTCGTACCCAAACATGGCAAGATGCCCACCATCCAGGACCGGAATCGGCAGAAGATTCATGAAGCCGATTGATACGGAAACGAAGCCAATGAGCAGAACGAGCCCCTCGATTCCGTGATCCTCAGCATACGTGCCTGAGACCGCCGCCAGCCTGACTGGGCCAGAGAGGTTCTCGATCCCATCCTCGCCGGTAACCATCCGCTTCAGAGACACGGCTGTAACCTCGGCTACCCGATAGGTCATGGTGAAGCCATGGAGGACGGCATCGCCAATGCTCATCGGGACATGGAATACGTTGTCCGGGCTTGTGGCAAAGCTGAACCCTACGACGGGATAGGCCTCGGTTTCCGATCCATCGGCGTTCCGCGTGGTCTTGAGAACGGCCGTAACAGCGAGATCCAGGGTTTCCGACCCGCGCCGGATCGTCATGACCATCGGAGTGTCGCGGTTCTGTTGGACGGCAGCGATGATGTCCTCTGCGGCCGGCGTAGGCGCCCCGTTGACGGCTGTGACGATGTCTCCCGGCTTGATACCGGACCTCTCTGCAGGGGTTCCCGGATTGATGCTGCCGACTTGCCCCTTCAGCGCGGGTGCTCCTTGGATGTATGCGATCGCCCCGAAGGCGAGGATCGCGAGAGCAATGTTTGTGAGTGGACCGGCCGCAATGGTGCAGGCTCGGGCACGAAGAGAGGCGTGAAAGAAAGTAGCCCGTTTCTCGGACTTACTCATAGCGGCCACTGCCTCGTGAGACACCTGGCTGGCGGCGTTCTTGTCGCCTGCGAACTTCACGTAGCCGCCGAGGGGTATCAGGCAGATCCGCCATTCGGTCCCTTTCCGGTCGGTTCTTGCCCATAGGCACTTTCCGAACCCGAGCGAGAAGACCTCGGCCTTGATGCCAAATGCCCGGCCAGTGAACAGATGCCCTGCTTCGTGGACGGCAATCACGACGCCAAGCACGAAGATGAAGGCGGCAAGGGTCAAGGGAAGGGCGAGCACCAGTGAGTATATAGAATCGAAAAAGGCGGCCATGATTCGAGAATTCCTATTTCGCGTTTCAGCTTTTTAATGCGGATCGCGTCGGAATGGCAGCTAAAACCCGTTCGGGTCTTGCCGAATGCCGAAAGAAAAGTCGTGATTGGGATCGGACGGTTACAAAAGGCTGAACCGTGCTGCAGCCGTATCGCGAACTTTTGGGCCGAGGGTCGTGTCCTTAACGGACCGTGAAATCACAAATCCTTTCGCTGCGAGCTGGTCAAGAATGGCGTTGGCCGCGATTTGGTATCCGAGATCCTCCTCGTCATCTCCTTCGGGTGCATCTGTAGGGTCGCACGTCGATGGGGAGGGGCCATTCATCGCGGTGAGAATGCGTGCAAGTGCGGCGACGGCATCGGCGTCAGGGATGGGCTGGTGTTCGACACGAGTGAGACCGCTGCGCATGACGATTTACCTTTTGGGGTTTGATTGTGTGGCCTGCTGCATCAGCCAAATCTCATTGAGAACAGACTGCAGTTCAGCTATCTGGGCAGGGGGCTAATCACAAGCGTGCCTAGGGGCTGAAGATGCTTAATGGAACAAAAGTACAGCTGACCGTTTACTCGCCGGAGCGCGACAACGAGATCACCAAGCCTGCGACAGCGAAAATCTCTGCCAGTAAGATCGAATTCAACAACTCGAAATTTTATGAGTTAGACGGCAGTCCTTATAGCGTCGTGCCGGCGCAGTTCGATATCTCTGGCAGCCGGTTCAACTATAAGGTCATTAGCGGAACTTCGTGGTACTTCGCCGACGTCCCAGATAAGGGCGGGTTCAACGGGTATGGCCTGAAGTTCTATGCGCTGGGAGGAGGATCGAGCAAATCCCTCTACGCCGCAGACATTGTGGCTTCCGATACCTCCTTAGATATCACGAGGAAAAGTGTAACGATCACCAAGAACTCGCTTTATGTGAATGTTGATGGTCTCACGTATGATCACGGAGACACAGTCTCGATTGAGCTTGGGTTCGCAATCAATGGCAACTCGGCTGCGAACCGCCTGAATGGCGGCAATGGCCGGGACAAGATCTCTGGTGGCTCTGGCAATGATACGATTTTCGGGTCTGGCGGGAGCGACCGTCTTTATGGTGGGACCGGAAAGGACGCATTCGTGTTCAAATCCATTGCGGACTCCACGGTCGACAGCGGCGGCCGGGACACGATCTTTGACTTTTCGAAGTCTCAGAAGGACCGTATCGATCTCAGAGCCATTGACGCCGACCTCTCCAGAGAAGGGAACCAGGCTTTCAGCTTTATCGGGAGCGCTGCCTTTAGCAAGAAGGCTGGAGAACTGCGGTTCGATAGGGCAGCGTCGGATACGTACATCTATGGAGACGTGGATGGCGACGGGCAAGCGGACTTCTCGGTTCACCTCGACGACGCCATAAGTCTTTCGACGGCGTACTTCGTCCTCTGATGCCACGATAGGGGGCTTTGGCTTATTTCCTGCTTCGTTCAAGGGGTACGCCTACCCGTTATGTACGGACACCTGCCGTTGGCAGGTGTTCGACTTTTGAAGTTACTGAACATTAGGTAGCGGGTGCTTGGGCTGCTCTATCTCGCTCACGTTCCGCTTCGAACTTCGCGTTCTGTGCTAGCTCGAGGCGGGCTCGCTCAGCCATCCCTTTCGTGTGGTACTCCTGGCCATTGAACAACCAGGTGTTCGAGATAATGCCTCCATTGCGCTCAATCGGCATGCTCATGACGCGCTCGTATGCGATAGGACCCGCGTTCCTTCTAGCGTCTTCAGCGGCCGCTGCCAGTCGAGCGTCCTCTTCGGCACGCTCTGCGGCCATTTTTAGCTCCTTCTTGCGGCGGCGTTCAGCCGCCTCGGCATCTGATATCTCTCGCCAGCGCTGTGCAATAATAATTGCCCCCGCTGTATAGGTCCCAGTGATAGTTTCAGATCCAGCATTGGACTTGACCAGGCCTAGCATGTCTTCAGTGTTTTGAAGAACTGCTGAGACGAAGTAGGTCTCCATGATCGGCGTGACGGATTTAATCTCCCATTCGTGTTCGCTGAGTTCCTCAACAAGCCTCTCAACCTGTTCATGCAGGACGCCGTATTCTGGCATAATGGTCCCGTATTGTGTGTTGCCGCGGGTGCTGTTGTTACCCACGGTTCCGCCCCAATAGAGCCTGGTGTGATCTGTCTCAAGAATTCTAGGCACGCTCTACCCCCCAAAGTGGCTGCTTAAACTTGGCAACCGATCGAATTAGAAATGAAACCTTAATTCGTGCTTACCTGCGAGGGGCCTAAACGTCAGTCTCACAGATTCGCCGTCTACGAGTAGGCGCGTCGTCTCTCTTCTTCGACACGTTCCTCTTCCCGGCGCCGTTCCTCCTGCGCCCGCTCTAATTCTTCCCGTAGGCGCGCTTCTTCCTGGAGACGGGTATTTTCCTGGGCCCGGAGGGCTTCTTCCTGGAGTCTGCGCTGTTCTCCACGGAGCCGCTCGGCCTCAGTTCGCTCTGAAGCGATATGGGTGTTCAGCCCTTTCCGGATGATATCGGCCGAACGGTCCTGAACTGCTGGGGCGCTGGAAGCAAAGGCGGATCTCTGCTTCGAGGGACCGGACAAGCCCTTGAGACCTGCTCCACCCGTCGCCGACATGGCTCCACCTCCACCACCGGACGATGATGATCGAGCTCGACGGCGTCCGCGTGGCTTCGGGGCGCTTGCTGTCACCTCTGGAGCTTTAGGGCGAAGGCGAATTTTGAGAAACCGTATCGAGCCGATGCCCATGATGCGAAGGCAAAGCCAGACGATGACGAGAGGGGCCGCGTAGATAAGCAACAGGAGATGTTTCATGGATTCGCAAAAGCTCTGTCGTTGTCACCACTTTTAATTCGGATTTGGCTCACTGGGTAGTAGCGAGGCCAACACATCAAAAAGAAAGGCCGCTCGGTGAGGAGCGGCCTTTCCTACGCGGGACATTGGTTGGGGGCTATGAAATGTCGCCAGCGTTATCGGATCTCTTGGGTTATCGGTATCGACTGATCCGCACCGGCTGCAGTTGGCGCGGTGGCCGGACAGCCCCGTGTGTGACCCAAAGAGCGAAACCGACGGAAAGGCCTAAGAGGCAAGATTCAAGGAGCATTTGAGATCTCCGCCTATGAACGGAAGAACACCAGATATCCAGATCCTGCTGCCATCGTGAGGGCGACGAGGAGTGGGAGCAGTTTAGACATTCTCTGTCTACGACCTGGATATCTGGAAAGGACAAAGGTGATCAGGACTAAGGAAAGGGTGGAAGACCTTAGTTCAGCTGGCGTCCAGCCTCCCGCTCCCGTTCGACGACCGTCTTCACGTTACGGGCAAGGTTCTCCATCTTGTTCCTTGGAAAGGAGAGGCCGAGATCCTTGGCAAATTGCGAGATCGAGTTGCACACCCGGCCAAGGCCCTCACGGGCATGAAGCTTTGCATAGTGGGTAGCCGCCAGGCCAAAAGCCTGCTCGATCGTTTTTCCGGCGGCCAGATGCCGGAGCATGTCGCGTCCGAAGGGCGTCCGGGCGGCGACGGCATTAAGGGCGGACCGGTGGGCGAACTGGGCGGCCTGGAGCGTCTGCTGATTTTGCTGAAGCAAGGCGATCTGGGCGGCTTCCAAATGCTTCGGTTTGGTGACCATAGCAAAATCCATAATCTGCGCTCCTATTGGCGAGTTATGAATAACTCAAACCGAATTAAAATGCAATGAATCAGCCTGTGCCGCGGCTCGTTTGAGCTTTTAGGCCGGGATCGCCAGATCCTGAGCGGGAGGCTGCCTTATTGTGGTCAATCCAGCAAAAAACTGGTTTGTTTCTACAATGAATCCGGCACTTGCGAGAGCCGTGACAAGCCTCTGGGCTTCTGCAGCGGGGTACGCGACATCCTCTTTCACCCACGCCTCCCGGTGGTGATTATACGAGAACCCGTGCTTGCGGACCTTTGCTTGAATCTTATTGCGACGGGTTTCAGAAAACTCACCCATGTAGCCGAAGCGAAACGCGACGGGGCGCCAGAGTAATCCGTAGGCCTCATCACGGAAATTAAGCTGCACGGGCGGGATCGACTTGGTTTTCATTGTGAGCCTCAAAGGAGTGTTTTTTGCTGATCGACGCCACAGACTTCTCATCATCTTTGAGAAGTTTCTCATTTTCTGGGGTCAGTTTCTCACTATTCGGCGAACTGTGGACGTCGCCGGCGCGGCAGGACTTCCTGATGGCTCGGGCGATGTGTTTGGCGTAGACGGCACAGGCGCGCCAATACGCCGCCATCGGCCCCTTCCTTTTGAGCCAAGAGGCCTGTGCTTTGGCCTCCGCATCTTTCGAGAGATTATCGAGAAGGCCCGCGACTGCGATCTTCGCAGGTTCTGGAAGGCTGTGCAGTGCTTTGAATGCGGGGAGCGCAAGTACTGGATTGCGAACTTCGATTCGGCTTGAGCGGGGGAGAGGTAACGTCATTATCGGGATCCTGATTTGCCTTAGAACAGGCTCAATTGCATCGGGGCGGGCGGCGGAGGATTGATCACGCGCATCAGAAGGTCGATCATCTTGGCTGCCTCGTCGCGGGCCCGCTCTGAGAGGCAGCTGTTCCCGGATTCGATTTGCCTCTGGAACCAGGTCTTCGCGCTGTTGGCATAAAACCTGATGGCGTCATCCTTCTCGGCAAAGGCTATGCGATCCCAGACTCCGGGGGCGCAGCCAGCACCGCCGATGTTGTTGCGAAAGTCATAGCCGGTGAGCCAATGGCCGCGGCCGGTCCGGGCAACTTTGACCTTCGCCCTAGAATGACCGACTTCGGCCATGAGGATCTCTTCATGGTCGACGATCACGCCGGCGCGGTTGGTTTCGACCTGGTGCCAGGTGGCAAGGGCGACTGTAGCTGTGTCGTACTCATCACCTCGCAGCCCGTAGCCCCCGGTCTTAGCAATTAGGTCGGCTAAGTCGATTAGTGGAACCATCCTTGTCCTGTCCTCTGTGTTGGCAGGCTGTGCAGCCGGAGCGGAAGCCTCTTTCGTGCGGCGCTCCATGCTGCTGCTGATTGAGTGGGGTTAGTCCTTCTTGTCGAGCAGGGAGGCTAGCTTCGGGTTTTGGCGGACAACCTCTTTCACGATCCGGCTCATCGCTTCCTCGATGATCTCGTCGGAGGTTGCCTTGTGGATTGCCTCCTGCCAGTCGTCATTGGTGTCGGCGAAGTGATCGGGGAAGCGCTGCAGCGCTGCCTTGAAGAAGCGGTTCTCGGCGTCGATCTGACGCTCGGACCCCCAATCGTCGTCGGTCTTGCACTTCGCGGCCTCTGCCAGCATCAGGAGCGTATTGTAGTTCGGCGCCGTCCCTGCAGGCGGGGAATAGCCGTCCAGGAATTCCCTCACCAAGATCCACTCGTCAGCCGCGTAGAGGTCTTCCATGGTTCCGTCGTCGAGCTCACGGCAGACACCAAAACGAAGGTTCTCTGCAAGCTCGCGATCCTGGGGGTTGGGATGATCCACCCACAAGACGAGATCCCGCATAATATCGTGGAACCTCGGGCAGGCATCATTGTGCCAGGAGTAATCCTCGAATGATGGTGGAAGCTCGGGAATCCAGTCTGCCTGAAATCCGTGAAACTCCCGCTTCCATTGGGGTAGCTCGTCCGCCTGGGACACTTCCGGCTCGGCAAGGATTGCCGCGATGGCCTCGGCCTCTTCTGGAGCGACGTAGCCGGAGGACTGAGCGGTGGTCAGGATATCGCGCAAGGTCGCGATCGTAGCCTCCTGGCCGGCGGCGTAGCGCGTCTTCGCGAATGCCACAAAGGTCCCGATGACGCTCAAGGCCTGACGCGGGGTAGCGGTCGAATTCAGCCACCATTCGTCAGTGGGATGATATGCGCCGATCAGACAGGTCGGATCATCTGGGTTGTCGGGGAGGGACGCCCCATCTTCGGCCGTGAGCCAGAAATACCATCCGTCCTCATAGTGACGGGCATAGGCAAGGCATCCGCCCCCAGTATGGTCGACATCCAGCTGCGATTGTTCGGCCAGAGCCTTCATCGGTTTTGGCTGGCGCTGGACCGTTTTCTCGATCGCGTCCGAGAAGTGACGGACAGCGATTTCGCGATCCACTCTGGTTGCGGACTCAGCGGCGATCCGAACCATCTCCATGATCTGGGGAATGCGTAGCGGCGTCACCGCTGCGCCAGCCCCGCCGTAATCCGCCGGGAAGATGTCGCGGCGGAAGGCATGAGCCTTGGCCTCGGGGCTGTCGGCATATCGCTCAAGGGCCTCGAGGATCGTGGCGACGTCGTTCAGGTCGAACTCGCCGTTTAGCGGGAACTTGGGAAACATGGGCTGCCTTTCTGAAGACAAGCGATAAAAGGGGTGCGTCAGGCGGTCGGAACTGCAAGCCCTTCAGGGAGAGGGTGGCGACGGAAATCTGGTCGCTGATCGAACCGGAGGGCGGAGGCGCCGAGATAGGTCAGGGATGGCTCGGAAGCGATGAAACGCCGGCCGAGATCGAGGGCCACCTTTCCGGTCGTGTTCGACCCGGCCATGGGGTCGTAGACAATCTGACCTGGTTCGGTTGTAAGCAGGATCACCCGCTTTGGAATTGCTTCGGGGAACCGCGCCGGGTGCGGAGGCAGTCCGGCCTCTCTGCACCGACGGCTGAATTGATCGTTACCTGGCGCTCCCGCGGCGACGATCAGGTTACCCGGCAGTGGGCCGTCACCGGTTGGCGCAAAGGCCCGTTCATTGATGTTGTAGCCGCAGGGCCGCTTGCTCGACGGCCGTTTCTGCGCCCGATCCCAAGCTGCGACGGTCGAGGCAGCATAGGGTTCGGCAGGCAGTCGGCGGGTGTCCCAGTTGGGGTTAGGGCTCTTGCTGAAGAACAGGAGGTGCTCGAGAGTGTTGCGTGGACGGAGGCGCGTCTTCGAGGCCCACTGGATGTTGCCCATCTTCGTTGGGCTGTGCCAAACACTTCGGCCCGAAAGATGGAGCCCGAGTTCATCGATGCAGCTGAGGGTAAGCCGCTCGACGTATGGCGAGAGATTGGGCGTCCCGCTGACGAACGTATCCATAAGGTTCAGGCAGATTGTCCCGTCAGTGGCTAGGAGGCTCTTCCACGCTGCGAGGAGCGACCGCATCCAGGAGAGCCAATCGGGAACGGAGAAACGCCCATATTCGCGAGAAACGGTCGGATATGGGGGGGACGTAAACACGAGGCCTAAAGAGCCGGGCTCTATCGCCCTGGCAGCATCCTCAGCATGGGCCCAGAGCGCCACCCCGTCATCAAGCGAGTAGATCAGGACGGCGACACCGCGGCGCACCTTCTTCAATTTGGCATAGCCGGGATCGGCGAGTTCCCAGATTCCGCGCTCGCCTTTGTGAATCAGGCCAGCCATCACGGCGTTCTGGCGAGCCCATCGCACCGCCTGCGGAAAGACGGAATAGGTCTGTCCGTCTCCGCAGGAGCGCTTTTGGGAGCGTAAATCGTCGGGAACATCAAGCCGATCAGCAAGCGTCTCATAGAGATCGCTCGGCTTGGCGCGTCCGCCATGGGATTCCAGTTCTTCGAGCAAGGGCAGCTGTAACAGCCCCTGAAGCGAGGGCCGTGGGGTGAAGGCGCGGGCGCGATCCTCGGTTTGGATGCCCTTTTCGACGCGGCGGGCGCGGGCTCGCGCCGCTGTGGCTTCAGAAGATTTCATGTCAGGTACTCAGTTTGCTCAACCAGATGCCGACATGAAAAAAGCCGGACGAAACCCGTCCGGCTAAGTTGTCTCCTCGCTTCAGAGATAATGAAATTCTAGTCCTTCCAGGGATCGTCCTCGTTCCCGCCAAAGCCATCGGTGCTGCCGCCATTGTCGGCGCCATTTCCGTTGCCAGCCGGGATCAGGATGAGGTCGCCGCCGAAACGCTGGAGAACGAGGTCAGTGACCTGGCGTTCAACCTGATCCTTATCGGTGAAGGTGCGGTACTGGATCTTCAGTCCCTTCAGTAGGATCGGAGCGCCCTTCTTCACGTACTTCTCGACGGTTTCGATGAGGTTCGGATTGTAAATGACGACGTTGTGCCACTCGGTCTTGGACTTCTTCTCACCGTTCTGCGTCCAGGTTTCGTTCGTGGCAACACGCAGGTTGGCGACCTTTTCGCCGCTGCCCAGCGTGCGGATCTCGGGATCTCGGCCAACATTGCCGAGGAGCTGGGCTTCATTGATCGACTTCATCGGAGGGTCTTTCCTAGGTTTCGACTGTAGGGTCGGAGTGAGGGACTTTTGGGGATTGCTTTAGGCGTTGACCAACCTTCGTTGGCTTTGAGGTTTCAGCGGAAATTGATCCCGTTTCTCATTGAGAAAGCGGACATCTTGCGCTTCGGAGGCTTATTCGAAGCGGCAACCTTTTCAGGCTTTTCGTACGCGATGGATGCGCAATGCTCGCAATACGGCTTGCCATTTATCGCGGGCTCGCTGCAGTAGAGCATGGAGACGCCGGTTCCGCTGACCGGGTAGCGGCAATGGCGGTCCCGAAGATCAAAGATCGTCAGGCACTTAGAGAGGTCACGTTCCGGCTTGGCCTCAGCGATGGGCGCTGCCTTCTCCAGCACGGAGACTGGTTCGGGCGCAGCGACCACAACGGCCGGGATGCTGACAACTTCCGCGATGGGTGCCGGGGCGGGCGCAGGCTCAGTAACGACAGGCTGGATCGGTTCTGCCACTTTGGCAGTCGTCTTGGCCTTCTCGGCTCGTTTCTTGTAGCGCCGGATAAAGTCTGCGCCTGACGTATTCAGCTTTGTGTCGGCAGTTGCAGCGGCCTCAAACAGTGGCAGCGTAAGGAGAGCTTTGTCCGACGGCTTCCGGGTGCTTGCATTCCGGACAATCCGTGTTCCCTCAACGGAGCGTGGTTCACGGGAATCGGGCAGGGCCAGGATGACTTGTACGTCAGATTGGCCGCGCTTCAGGATGCGCTTTCCAATCGTGCGCTGCTTGGGAATGTGGTTGCGTGATGGACGCTTCTGGCCCACCTGCCAGCCACGGCGCCAGCAAATGCCGAGGATCTGAGAGCGGGTGACGGGAACTTCGGGGGTCGAGATTTCCGCCGCGATGGCTTCGGCTGTGAGCTTGCGGGCGACGAGCTGTTTTATCTTTTCGACGGTTTCGTCGTTCCAGATACCATTGACTTTGATCTGGTTGGCTGGAGCGCCTGATGATTGAGAGGCGATGACCGCGGAGAAGCCGCTGGTCTTGTGAAGAGCCGTTGGTTGCAACGTTTTCATCATATCGACCTTGGTTACGCAAACGTCCGCTTTCGCATTCCATCGCTTAGGACGGGCGTCTGTGTCGTGCATCGATGATCATGAACTGCGCGCGGGGCGAGGCCTGATCCTGGTGAAGCCTGCGAGCTTGTTATTTGTTAGTCTCACAGGAGAAGCTCAGCCTTTGACTCCCATTCCGTCATAGAATGGTAAGCTTGCCAAAACCGCCGGATCATCTAGCGGCTTGCCGTAGCTCCAATGTGGCCGAATTATGCCGTCTGGGCCTCGAACCGTCAAGGCAGAAACGAATTAGTAAGAGGTCGCCCGAATTAGAAAGCGCCCCCCGAAACGACATGATTCGAGCCGATCCGAACGGGTGCATCGCCTATGGGACACACCCGTCTAGCAGGAAAATATGTTCAACTTCAATGATGTATGAAACCCATCTGGAGGCTTTTCGCTTTCTTGTGGGAAAGCTCCTCCTGCAAAGCTGCGACAAACCAGCCCGGGTCATCTTTAATTCGGAGAACAGAAGCCTTCTGCAGAACCACGTCGAAGTCACCAGGGGTAAGGTTGGTGAGCTTCAGGATGTCGGCCGGGGCTGGCATGTTGAAGAAGCGGGTGAAGGCCTTCGCCGCAAGTTCCGGCGTCAGGGCCTCGAATTCGAGCTTGAACACAAAGCGGCGCAGGATGGCAGGGTCGATGTCCCGCTTGTGGTTGGTCGAGCAGAACACCGGAAGATCATGGCTGTCCAGATGGGTCAGGAAAGCATTGGTGAGCGTCTTCTGGTAATCCTGGGTCGCCGTTTCCCGGTCGGAGAACATCGTTTCAACTTCGTCCATGATGATTGCGAAGTTGTGCTTTCGGGCATCGGCGAACATCTTGTCGACGGCCTTCTCGGATTCAGAGAGCCAGCGGCTCGTCAGATCCGAATAGCGATAGACCTTGGACTGATAGCCCATCTGGTGGGCGACATAGCGGCCGAAGGCGCTCTTGCCCGTACCGGCCACCCCGTCGATGAGGACCGGCATGCGCCCACGGGGCGCCGTGGTCATCTTCTCGATCAGATCCGGTAAGTCCTGCTTGCAGACGTACAGGGACATATCGAGGTCCGCGATTGCGATCGCGGGCGTGACGGAGGCCGAGGATCTGGCGATGACCTCTAGGGCGGACTGGGCCGATCCGGTCATCACAGTCGAGTAGACCGCCTGGCGCCGCTGGGCTGGAGTCAGGTCGAGCCGTGCGATGGCCGCAATATCGGTCGGTGGCATCTCCTGACCCGGAAGGGTTTGGGCGACGGCTTTGATCTCGGCGATACGCTCCTCGTATGAGGGCTGGGGCGGCTGATAGGCGAGGGTGAGCCGGTTTGCGATTGTCGCAATCAGTGGGATCTGAGAGCGGGCAGGACCAATTATCGGGGTCTTGCCGTGAGTGATGACCGAACCAAGCATCAGGTGCGCGAGGTTCGGCCCTATGTCGTATCCCTTGATGACTTCGGGATCATCGGGGCTGATCATGGGCTCGTTCGACAGGGAGGCCTCGAAGAGCGCCGGATAGGTCGGGACGAGGATAGCAGCGGGAAGTTCCGCATAGGCTGCGGCCAGAACAGCGATGTCCATGATGACGTCGCGGGTTTCTCGGTAGTGGCGCTGGATCGTCAGCGGGAGCATGCCGTGAGATGACAGGACGTGCTCGATCCGTGCTGCAGCATAGTCGAGATCCTCGCCGGGATGGTAGGTCGAGACAAAACCAGGAATGGACGACGGGGCGAGGCGGCGAATGGCATAATACCGGAGGAGAGCGGATGCCAGCTTGTCTTGCGTGGCCGTCGCAGGCTCGGTGTGAGGTGCAGCTGCGTTCTCGAGGGCAATCGACAGAGAATGGAGGTTGTGCTGAAGGCTGATGGCTCCGTCCTCAATCGTGAGGATCTTCAGCATGGCACACGGCAGGGACGCGAGCTCGCCTGCCAGAACATTGGCATCAGTCGCCCAGTTGGCTGCATCGATAGAATTCTGCAGAAAGGCCAGAGCCGAGATAAGAATGCCCTGTGCCTCGGCGCCGTCAGCGGAAGCAGGGCGGAATAACGGAACCTTGCGGTCTTCCGTTGTGAAGGCGGAGAGGACCTCGGCGAATGCTGGATAGCGACGGTCCATCAAGATCGTTAAGACCGGCCACTGAAGAGACGGCTTCCCATCGCTGACAATAAGAGAAAGCCGCTCGATCGCTTTCAGATCGGCGGCAAAGAGGTGATCGGTTAAAGCTCGGCTCGACCATTCTCGGTGCAGTGCGGTGGCTTTCTTCTTAGTTGCCACTTGCTTCGGCATTACACGCGATAACATTGCGAGAAGATAAAGAGCAAAATTCATAGTGACCCTTGGCCTGTGGCGGGCTTCTTTTGGGGATTGAGAGGGGTAGGCTGCGGATTAGGTCAGCGTCGACCTAAATCCGCCTGAGCCTGGGTCTGAGGTTTCACAGGAATGCGAACAGGCGAGTTATTCACCTTTGCGTCCTGAGCGAAATATTCTGGGGGGATGCCATTCTCGAAGATCGCGATCCGGCAGTCAGGGGTAAGCGCGAGACGTTCGATTTCATTCCCGCGAAGAGCGATGATGCCGTCGGCCTTCGCCACTTGAACCGGAAGTTGCTGGCGAGGCTGAACGTTCTTGAGCATGCCTGCGATGTTGCCGTTTCGACGGAACGAGATGAGATCCACTGCGAAGTTGAGATCCCGCGTCATGAAGTCGAAGGTCGTCTCAGCGCTCAGGATCGTGGCGAACCCCGTCGACGGCGCCATAGATGCGCGATGCGAGAGTCCAACGGCGGCCCGGACGGGCGAGCTGGCGAACTCTACGGCAACAGGATGCATGGCCGTCGGACAGACGAAGGCGGCAGCCCGGATGACGTTGTTCGTGAAGCATCCATCCGTAGACGGCTGCTGCGCGCACATCGAACTGTCGCGAGTCTGCTCGGCAGGCGAATCTGACGTTAGCGAGACCCGCGAAATCAGATCGTTCTGAACCCGCGTGACGATCCTCTTGGCGCTAGGCACGACCTCGAGGACCTTTGTCGGGCTTCCCGCGGTGAGAACGAGTGCTGCGGCCGTTGCCATGGTTCCGATCAGAACAAGCGACCCACGGCGCTTCTTTGGCGGCTGGTTCTTATTCATCAGGCGCTGTCGCAGCGCCTCTTCTTCGTTCACTGAGATCCCTGTTCCCCAGTCGTGATCGTAGGAGACGTTGACCTCGGAGGCAGCGGCTCGGCTCCACGGCCACCGACGCGCTTTGCGAGCCTCTGGTGCATGGTATGGGCCGGGAAGGGTATTGCCTGTAACGGAAGCAAGGGCAGGAGCGGCTTCGGCAGCAACCTGGTCGGGGAGAGGAGCAAAGGTTTCGAGATAAGGATCGTGGACGTCGATAACCGGGTTATCCGGATCGACGGGCCCTGCCGGATCATCTTCGGCAGATGTCTGACCCTCAGCCGGGTCGGCGTTGACCACGGCTTCAACCACCTTGCCGGCGCTGTGATCTTCTGCAGGAGCGTCAACCGTTTCCCCAGCCTCGCCCAGTGGCTTGCCTGTGAAGCCTCCGGCCAGAACCACGAAATCGTTTGCGTGGGTGTCGTCGATTTCTGCCTCAGGAGCTGGATCTTCGGCTGGCGGTTGGAGCTGGCCGCCGACCAGAAGAATAAAGGAGTCGTCAATCGTATCGGAGCCTGCTGGGCTCGACGGCTGCGCCTGGCCGGCCTCTTTCGAGGTGGCGCCAGACTTAGAGGGCCAAAAGCGTGTCAGGTTCATGATCTTATGCCCGCTTTGCAGCCTTGCCCTCAGAACGGGCATTCGGGGAACCAAGGCTCTTGAGATAGGCAATATGCGAGTCGATCTCGGCGGCCGCGACGTCCGATTTCAGGAGGTCCCGCGCCTCGGCTTCTTTGCCAGTCATCACGAGGACGACAGCGAGGTTCTGACGGACCTTCTGGTCAGCACCAGGCGCGATGGAGGCCTTGCGGAGATACTGTTCGGCAGAGGCCATGTCGCCGGTCACTGCATAGGAGAGACCCATGTTGGTCAGGACCATCGGATCTTCCGGTTGGATCTTGAGCGCCGCGGTATAGAGGGAGCGAGCGCGATTGTGGTCGCCGGACTGATCGGCGATCACGCCTTGAGCCGAGAGAACCCGCCAGTCGGGGTTATCTGGGGTATGGGCTCGGTCCAGTACATTCGAGGCGAGCTGGGTCTTGCCAACGGCGATCAGGGACTTCCCGTAGGCCGCGATCACCCCCTTGTCGTTCGGGAAGCGGAGAGCCGTCTGCTGGAGAACGGCAGCCGCTTCCTCATTGCGATCGAGGGAGTTGAGAGCCTTGGCATAGGCCAGAGCAGCCTCCGGGTTGTCCGGCTGGGAACGGTAAGCTTCTCCCAGACGCTCGGCTTCCGAGCGGATCTGGCCCTGAGAAGGCGGGCCCGAAAGACCCAGGCTTCCGGTGGTTGTGGTGCATGCGGAGGCTAAAAGCCCAGCGGCCGAAATCAGCGCAGCACGGAGGATGAGGCTGTGTCTCATAACAATGTCCCGGTTAAAACTACGATTCGTGTTTTTCTATTTCGCCTCTTTTCGCATTTTCACGTGCGAAGGGAAACGGGTTCAAAGCGTTCCGCACGCTAATTCGCAGCCTCAATCGGCGGCAATGCGATCTGGTCGGGCAAGAAGTGGAAGTCGATCCGGGCATCGGAAGCAGGATCTGGGTCAGACCCAGAGGCCAAAAGCTCAACCAAGCCATCGACTTGATCCAGCCGGATCGGGGACTGGAGCATCAGGAACCATGAGCCGATTAAGCATGATTGAGAAAACTCGATCGGGGTCGTTGTGATGAGCGCTTCCGGGTGATCTTGGCTCAGACCCACAGCGGTCCGTTGCGCTGCCGCTCCATCGAGAGAAGCAAAGAGTGGAACAGCACCCGCTGCGTTCTGAACGGCGACTAGATATGTGAGCATGATTCGAGAATGTCCTGGTGGCGATTCTTGTTGTCGGACGGGTAAATCGTGGGTTTCGGCGGCCGCCTTGACCTGATCTCAACACTTTAAGAGAAATATTTTTCTGTCAGGTTGTTTGTCGTTGAACGCTGATGAAGTCTTTTGATTGCGGGTAGACACTCGATGAACTTGCAAGCCGAAGCTATAAATGGCGATGTTTCGAGCTTGTTTATACATATTCAAAACTAGCCCATTTCGCTCCGCATATCCCGCATTTTATTTCGGACTGCGCCAGACAGCGAACGGACGAAGATCTGAAGTCTCGGGCGCGAGTTTTGGCAGAGCAGGCTGGCAAGTGGAGTATCGTTTCCGTCTACTTGCGGCTCGATTAGAAGACAGTCTGCACAAAGGCAGTTCTGCAACATTTTGGGACTGATCCCGGCAGGGGATTAGATATTGTCCCGTCGTAAGAAGTATACCGTGAACTCAATCTTGTGCTCTCGGAAGTCTTCGCGCTGACTCGCTACGATTGAACCCTATTCAATCCGTCGTCCTGACTTCCGCTTGCATTTGACAGACGTTGCGCTCTCCCGATCTCGGTGGCATGTTCATGGGGAACCCGGCAATGTCGCCTCTTCCTGGTGAGCCAACATTGTCGAAGCGGGTCTACGCCCGTCTGACTGGGCGGAACTGACAGCCGTTGATTTTATCCGGCATGTCGTTCCGCCTCTTTTTTACCGAGCAGCGGAAACACAACAGAAGGTCTCGGATCGTGCGTCCGGCTTGCTGCCATTCTCGCGATGACCTCCCCCATGCTGGGCTGGTGCGAGCCCGTCTTGCTTACGATGCTGTGCAGATAACCGCCGGGGTTCGAGATCCGCCCATCTTCATGCCCCTGCAGAATGACCAGAAGGCTCAAGGAAGCCTCAATCGGACCGAGGGACCGCTGGGCTTCATCCCATAGCTTTCCAGAAATCCCAAGGAGCCCTCTGAGCTGGTGAATGCTAGATGCCAGCTTATGAACCGACGAGAAGGCGTCAGGATAATACTGGGAGAGGGCGGGGCAGGCACGCTGCACCTGATTCAGGTCCAAGGATATGCCTTTGGTACGCTCCTGCTGGATCTCTGCCTTTGGGGCGTAGGGCGCAGCCTTGATGCCATCTACATCTTCGGCAGCCCTTTGATTCAAAGAGTCATCCTTTTTATGAATCAGATTAGGATTCTGGGTGAATCCTTTGTCGCCTGCGGGCGAAGAATCTTCGACCAATTCGGTTGCATCGAGATGCTGGTTCCAAGCCGATTGAGCCGAAACTTCGAGTGTGATGAGTGACGACAGCAGCGTGTGCAGGTCAGCCAGCGAGGCCTTCACGGTCCGGGTGGGGCGGCTCAGCGTCATGCCGTACTGCTCCCCGAGACGAGCGAAGGTTGCGGCGAGTTCGACCCAGGGACCGGCGATCTGGCTGTCCTGGCCGCCGGCGATCAGGCGGATGACCCTGATCCGGGTTTCAGAAATGAGTTGAGCGAGCTTCTTCCGCTCTGCGAGCTCGGCCTGATGAGTTTCGGCCAGTTCAAGAAACTGCTCCCGGCGGATCATCAGGGGAGTAAGATTGATACCGCAAGCCTGAACGATGCGATTGTTGACGCGCGTACCGAAGCGTTTGCGGGTGGCGCTGTCGCTGTGGGCGATCAAGCCCATTTGGACCAGGCGTCTGAGGTGAACCTGAATGCTGCGCACATCGACACCCACGCGATCGGCCAGGGCGGCATTGGAGGGCCATACCACGGGGCCGATCTTGCGATCCTCCCAGTCGATCGGATGTGAGAGATCGCAAAGGACGCTGAGGAGCCGCCACGTGGTGGGGCGGAGTTTAAGGGCCGGAGCTGCCTTTTTAAGAGCGTAGAGCACTGCCGACTTGGTCGTTGGCTTTTCGTTAACGAACTTTTCTTTCACGGCCCGTTCGACACGGGCGTGCGCAGCCGACATCGGCCGCAATCCTTGCGGATTCATGGTCTTGACCCCGATTGTTTTTGGACAAGCGAGACCGATCGCCGAAACGACGTTTCCAGTTGACAGGGATGTCGGGGGTGTCTAAGAACATTGACGCCAATCTAGTTCTTAGTCCGGTCCCGTTGGGTTCAGTCCTTTCGATACCGGCCTCTTCAAAACCCCTGCCGCGCCAACGGCGGGGTTTTTGATTCTTAGGCCTTCTTCAAGCCCTTCATGTCCTCATGTGTTGGATCGATCCGAGAAAATGCCGCCAAGCATTCGGGTCGACTTTTAGATGTGAATACCGACCCGGGACTCTTGCTCCAGACGCGCCAACGCCTAAATTCCGAATCTGATGGGCCAAGTGGATTCACACCGGCAAGGTGGGTTGAGTCAAGGGCAAACGAATTAAAACGCGGATTGCCAGAATTAGAGTTAAAAAGCCCGGCCCTTAATTGCTATCTTTCCGGATAGGCTGTTTTGAAATTCCGGCTGCGATTCGGGATAGTTGACAGCGTGGCAGCTTGCCATTTCCGAATTCTTGTGCTTCGTAAAACCCGTTCTCAAATCAAATTCGGATTTTCGAAATGGGAACAAGGGGAACGAGAAAGCGGCAAACTTGCGAGCTTCGGAAATTGCCAGCGAGCGCGCAACTTTAGATCGCTCCGTAACTTGTACTGGATCGGGATTTGCTAAACCAACCCGGCCAGTGGCGGTTCTGGGTTTGGATGTGGTATTTGGGGGAACGGATGACCCGTAGGTCGTTTTCGGAAGACGATTTCTCTGAAAGCAAAACGCTTCAGAATGTGAGCGCAAACCTTCAGACCATCAAGAAGTTGATGGGATGGGGAACCACGGAGATGTCGAAGCAGATCGGCATCAGCGACCGGCATCTGGATAGCTTGCTTCGGATGACCTCGAATGTGACCGTTCTGGTCCTCGAGAAGATCGCTGAGGGCCTGGGAATTCCTTTCCAGCGCCTGACAGGAACTCGGATCGTCGTCAGGGGCCACGTTTCTGGCGGCAACTACCTTGAAGAGCTCCAGCAGGAGCCCTGGCACATCAGCAGCGACGAGATTGAGGCTCCAGTGGCTCGCTCGTCGCGTGAGGCTCCTTCGCGCAAGGCGAAGAAGGAGACAAAAGCACCGGAAGAGCCGGCGTTGCCTCCTGGAATGGAGGGGATCTTCCAGCGCCTCATCGATGTACAGGAGCGGCTCACACAGGATCAGAGCCGGACGGACGCCAAGGTCGATAAGCTGGCCGAGCAGATGCAAGACCTGGCCAGTGCGGTCAGAGGTCAAGCACCGTCGGCGGCTACGGCCAAGAGTGAAGCCGCCGGTTCAGGAGGCGGTGCAAAGGGATCGCGCAAAGGACGGACAAGCTCGGAGGAGACCTCGTCCAAGTCTGGCAAAGGCGGACGGGGTGCGGCTGCCCGTTCCGGCGCCGGCGCGACGGTCTCAAGTGGGCGTACCGCGGATCCTGACGGAGACCTGTTCGACCGGAGCACTCCTGAGGCTCCCAAGCGCCGTGGCCGACCTCCTAAAGCCGAGGGCGCAAGCCGGACGACCCGCGAGGCAGCTTTGAAGTCCCGAGGGCATGAGAGCGTAAAGAAGGCCAGTCCTTCCAAAGACGACGGGCGCACGAAACGCCCCTACAACCGGAAGAAATAAAAAAAGCCCGCGAGAGCGGGCTTTCTTGTATCGGCCGGGGAGGGGCGAGAAACCGTCTCTCCCGGTTAGAATACCATCGTGAAGACGTAGGCGATTGCCGCCAGAGCGGCGAGGAACGCCCCGATCTTGACGACAGTCCAGCCGAGGACGAGGGCCATCTTGACGGCGCCGAGCGCCAGCAGGACCCCGAGGGCGCCAAAGACGCCTTCGTTATAGACCCACATGATCATCGCATGAGCGATCATGATGAAGGCGACAGTGGGGGCCAGGGCCTTGAGCTCGACCCGGAGAGCTTCCTTGAAAGTCATGGCAGGATCCGTTTCTTATTCTTTTTATTGGATCCAGCGCGGGGATGTCTAGGCTAGCGTCTAGTCCGTGCTGGTTCTTATTATTGTTCTTGGCACGGCCGCTTTTGCCGCCGTTCTTTTTTGGGGTTTCAGAAGACCCCTTATTCACCTCAAAGCCATAGCTTCAAGAAGTGTCTCCCTGACCGGAACCGGTCAGGGTCAGCGTTCACCAGGGCATGCCGAAATAGAGATCCTGCTGCCCTGCTCTCTTATCGTTGTCAGTGCGTGGGGTCTCGGAGTTCGGGGATGAAGGACGAGGAGCCACGACGTGGGGGATTGTTCCCAGCGCTCTCACGAGCGCCTCGATGAGACTGATCTTATCTCTTGTGAGATTTCCGGATCCGGGCACCGGAACGACCGTGATGATGGAACGCCGAGAATGATATCTCCATCCCATACGCTCTGGGGCGCCGCCTGGACGCGAATTGGAGACCCGGGCTCAGGCAGGGAGACTGGGGTCAGACCGTTCCTGATCGATAGCCGGTCGGTATCGATGACCGCTCCGAGAATAGAATGGGCAGATCCGACATTGTTGAGCCCCCTGACCTCGATGACATCGCTAAGGGCAGCGGGATGTCGGCACCGGTCCGCTTCGGCAGCATGCAGCGCCCGACACAGGGGAACTCCGTACTCCTTTAATATATGGCGCAGTTGAACCTGCGGGTCCGGCTCGATGAGACGGAACGGGATCGTGACCTCCGCGTGACCGGCCCTGGGGGTGTGGAGCACACATATTAAGATAGCAAACCGAATTAGGCAGAGGTATTTTAGCCGCGTAACTCGGCGCAGCCGTTCTCGAATCATAATTCGGGAGCCGGATTGCCCTGAAGCCCGCGCACGCAACGTTTCCGAGGTTTCCATGGACAACGATCTGATACCCACCAACAAGCCTAATACTACCGACCAGGCATCGGGTTCAAAAGGCCTGTTGAGCTCAATCAAGGGGACTTTGTCCGACGTCGGCAAGCAGGCGGTCGATGGCGCAGTGAACCTCGTGACACCCGAGGGTCTGAACGCATTCTCCGGTCGCATGCATCTCCACGGGGCCGAGGGTACGGGACCAGCCAGCCTCAAGGACGTTGATAGCGTTCTCTCAAAGGCAGGCTCCAAGGGGCTCGACGCCCTCATGGGGCCGAACTTCGAGAAGCAAGCGCTGCGGGGCGCGGAGGAGGTGTTCTCGCGCATGGCCCACGGCCGTGACCGTACTCGGGTCCGGGACGGTCATGACATCGGTGGCTAATCCTGCCGACAGCCGGCTTTTCGTGGGTCCATTTTCGGCGGTCTCGGCCATGCGAACTGTTCTACGGCGGGTCCCCGGGTATGGGCGGCTGAGCCGGTTGTATCGCGGCATCGCGATCGCAGCAGTCGGGGCGGTCCCGATCTGTCTGTTGCTTGGCTCGGGTTGGGGCCTGCTGTGGGGCTTGGTCCTGGCTTTGATTGTCGACCAAAGTCTTTGGCTGGGTAGAAACTTTGTGGCCTGGACCGCAATCTGGTTTCTCGTCTGGTCGTTTTCGGTTCAAGCCGGATCGTACTTTCTACCGCTCCACAGCGAGTTCTGGCTGGTTCTCGTTGGGGTCTGGAAAGCCGATGGGATTGTTTTAAGGGATGTTGGAATCCCCCTCCTTGCTTCCCCAATCGCGTGGTTTGTTCTCGGTTTCCCCGGGTCGAAGGGCCTGGATGCCCTCTTCAAGCATATTCAGCGGGATCTGGTCGAGTTCCCGCTGCTCGTGGCTTCCGCCACTGTTTTCACGTTCAGCTGGTCGGCGCCGCAAACCCCGGGCGCCGTTCTGATCGGCTCCACAATTTTCGCAGGGATCATCGGCATGGTTATGAACTTTCTCAGGCGCGGACTGCTCAAGAGTGCGGCGGCGATAGACAATAAGATTGAGGCATTGGAGACGAGGCAAGGCGGGACGCAGGTTCGCGAGATTAACGTCCCGGCCCTCGGACAATCCGGCCGCCCGAAGCGGTTCGTGTTTGACGATGACGAACCTGAAGCGGCGGCTGCACCAATAACTGCCGCCCACTATCCCGCGCCAGCTGCACAGGCGGTCGCTGGAGCCGCAACTGCGGAGGCTTCTCCCCTGGAGGAACATGTCGAGCTCACTCCTGACGCCAGTCTCTGGGACGAGGACGGCGGTGATGAAGCGGAGGTTGAGGCCCCCGGTCAGGCCGATGACCAAGGGCAGGGGGCCGACGGTTCAGGGGAGCCTGAGGATTTGGTTTTCGATGACTCGCTTTTCGCGAGCGACAATGGGCTTGGATCTGAGGCAGGTCCATTGGGAGATGAGGTTTCAAGCGAAATGAGCTTCGGTGCGGAAGAGACTGTGGAGGGAGACGCCCGTCGAATTGCGTTCATGGATGCTCGCAAGCTGGTTGATGCCTATCACCTATTGTCCGAGCAAGCGGCAATCAGCGACGATCCGGTCTCAGTCCGGGAGGCGGTCGGCACCTTGGCCGACATGATTACGAACACCACCCAGCTCTCGCGCGATTGTCTGACGGAAATCGATCATCCTGAGGTGATTGACGGGTGGATCCTCTCCGCAACATTCAACGAAGACGCCGATATCGAACGTGAGATTTACGACCACTTCATGAGTCCCGCGGCGGAGCCGATGGATGAGTTCGCAACGCCGGTCTTAGACAGTGTCGAAGAGGTTTCCACGCAGCCCGTAGTGAACGTCGCCGGACCGCCAGAATGGGAAATGGGGACGACGATCCTAATTGATGCCCCGGTGATTGAGGAGCCGCAACCTGAGGAGGCGGCTGTGGATACCGTTTCCCATGTGGCCCCGACCGAGGAGGTCGATGTAGCGGTGAAGGAGCCGGAGAAGCCGAGTATCCCGACGCCCTTGCTTGATGGAGACCTTACTGAGGACGAAAAGAGCCTCGTGACGTCCATCTTGGAGGATCAAGACCTCTTGGAGAATGGCTTGCGGGCCATCGCCGGCTATGATTTCCGACCGAAATCGCTCAGCCTCCTGAGCGGCCGGGTTGGGGCATTGCTGCGCGCCCGTTGGAGCGAGGTTCTAGGCGACCTGCGTCTCCAGCGGGTTTTCATGACCGTCCTCGAGCGTGTCGATGACGAGTTATACGAGAAGGTAGGGATCCGCCGCAGCATCTGTTCAGTACGCTTCACCTCGTCTCTCGTCCAGGAAGAGACGGAAGCGTTCATGATGAACGTCGAGGAGAAGCTTAATGCGGGGATCGACACGAAAGATGATTACGATTTCCTCCTTGGCTGCAGGGACCGGCTTGAAAGCCTCACCGAGGCGTTCGGCGAGGTCGTGCCAAGCCTGAACGAATTGGATCAACGATTCCGGAAGGACCTGGAGGCGTCAGGGCGGGTCTACGCCGAACCCTTGACCCCGGTGGTGGCCGAGCTGACCGGTGTGCATGCGATCGATCCGGGCTCGATCAAGAGGGGAATGGGGCATGTCCTGGCATCGAGCTTGGATCAGAACGACCGTGACCTCCTCGACGGCTTCATCGCGGTCGCCAAGTCGGTGAAGACGCTCGAGCAGCGGGTGATGATCGAATCCCTGCGCCGGCAGACGGATGTGTCGACCCATCCCCTGTACGACTCTGTGATGGCTCTCAAGCAAGAGGCTTTGGCCAGAGCAAAGTCGCTCCAGGATCGGGTCACGCTCTCGGGAGGAGGAGAAACGCGCCTCAAGAACATGCTGCTTTCAGGTGGGGAGGATGCAGCTGAGGTTTTCGCAAATATCCTCCGCTCTGCGCAGGAGGTGGAAAACTACCGGATCGACGGCAAATCAAAGAGTGCTCTGCTGGCGAGCTTGGAATCCCAGATGGCCGCTCTCAATCGGCTCGGTGAGGAACATGCTGTGGAAAAGCGGGAGCTGCGAAGGCAGGCAGATGCAAACCTGACGAGCGACAGCATCGAGGCTCATATCAGCCTATTGGCTGAGGTGTTCTCGCAGAAGAAAAATGCGGGAAACCACAAGATGGTCACCGACGCCGAGACGGTTCTGACGAGGCCGAAAACCGGCCCGGCTCAGGCGATCTACCGGACCAAGGATATCACCTACGCATTCTGCTTCATCTACGGACAGAACCGTAACGACTGGTATATCAAGGATGCCGAGATGCTGCTCTGCAGGTCGAACTCTATGGCAATCTCGCTCAAACAGGCCCGAACCCAGGTCGGCAGTCTTGCAGAGGTTCAGACTGAGAAGGTCCGGATGCGTTTCATCATGGTTCACGGGAACGTGGAGGCGGGGATGGGCATCGCCTTCTCCGCAAAGCAGGCCCTTGAACAACCGGACTTGCTTATGAAACCGAGTGAGCTCGATCGCGGCTTGGAAAAGGTCTCGGGGGATGAGCAGCAGGTACGGCCCGCCGCGTAACCGTCGGTGATCTGAGAGAAGGGGTGCAACAATGCTGTGCGATCCGGTCAGCCTGGGTGACCGCTTCCCCTGTTGCATCCCTCACTGCGGCCGAACGGTCGCCAAGACAGTCGCCAAAGAAAAGGGTTGGGGCGAGTGGATCTGCGGCGTCCACTGGAAAATGGTCCGCCCTACTTATCGGCGCGTCCACGCGCGCATCCTTCGTCGCGGACGTCGGGGCCTGGCGGTGCGTCCTATGCGGGCTGATCGCATATGGGCTCGCGTTAAACGGGCGGCGGTGGAACGGGCCGCTGGTCTGAGCTGATCCCCATCAGACGCTGGTCCTGGCGCAATAAAAAGCGCCATTCTGCATTAAACTGCTCTTTTCCGAATTGTGCTTCAGAAAACTTATGCTAGGATTCCTTTGCTCGTCATTGACGAGTGCACTTGTACGCCTGGTGTGGAGGTTCGTCCGCTGGGTGCGTCCTGTGCAACCTACCGAGCCCAATGCTCGGTCAAAGCCAAAGGTGTCCAGCAATGGCTGACAACCAGAACAC
Source organism: Microvirga sp. Mcv34 (assembly GCF_024519725.1). Lineage (GTDB taxonomy): Bacteria > Pseudomonadota > Alphaproteobacteria > Rhizobiales > Beijerinckiaceae > Microvirga. Next base: position 30,297 of record NZ_JALJRK010000043.1, read on the forward strand.
GGAAGTGAAGAAGCCCACCGTCTCGGAGATCCTCGAAGGTGCGACCTCGCATGCTGCGCTGATGTCCGATCGTAGCCCCGAAGGCCTTGAAGGCCGGAAAGCGGCTGCGAAGGTGATCAGTGACAAGCTCGACTACCAGCGGGACTTTAAGGGTGCCCCTGGTGTTAAGAGCCTCGCTGGTTTCCAGACTGTGGTGACCAAGGACGGCGATCTGAAGCTGCATTACGCGAAGAGCGAGGTCGAGATGGCCAAGACGATCGCGGCCAAACAGCAGCTTCCGGAGGGGCAGAAGCCGACCTCCAAGGTTCGCTTCCTTGCATTCAACATGAATGCAGCGGTCAATCGCACTGCGAATACGACGGGTAAGGACGCTCTCCATGAAAAGGACGGCGGCGTTATCTACTTCGACACCAAGGTCCTGCAGGAGAACGTCAAGGTTCTCTCGAAGGCCGCGCAGCGCGATGCCATGTCCTCGGCTCTGCAGGATGCGATCGACTCAAGCCGCCTGAAGTTTGCTGAAATGCAGGCTTTGCGGGGTCGCGCGCAGCAGCAGCAGCAAGGCATGGCCGCCTAAAAAGGCTTCTCTTCCCGGCAATAGGAGGCGTCCAGAGAGATCTGGCGCCTCCTTTCTTATGTAGAGTTCCTGGTCAGCGCAGGCGGTCTGGTCCCGTAAGGATCAATGCCGAGCCGAAGATGGGGTCACCCGAAGAGATACCCCGTGCTGCATAAGCAGCATCACGGATGGCGATTGCCGACGGGTTCAACGGCAGCTTCTTATGGGCGTGGTCTTCGTCCACGATCATCTGGGCGGGCTCGCCCTCATACTCATCGACGCCGCTAACAATCTCAATGCCGCTGGAGTTCAAAGCAGAACAGGCTTCATCAAGATCTCGGGGAGCAGCGGCCAAGGCGGTTTTCTCACCGTCGGCGCTGATAATGAAGCAAGGCATAATCGGATGGCTCCTATAGGGTTGCTGTCTATGAATTAGACCAGAGTGGATGGTTTAGCAATTTGCGAGCTGCAGTTCTTTTTTACCGCTTTAAAGGGCGGTATCACGGGATAGAATGCAGGACGTTTCACGAATCGTAATTGTCCAGGATTCGAGAAGTTGGAGAGTACGGATGTTGATGACGCCAGAGACGATGGAGGCGTTGGAGGTAAGACGCAGCCGTCTGGTGGAGATGTTCGCGGGATGCCTGAGGCGACCTGACGTTCACCGGGTTTATGCGACACCGCTTTCGCGCCGGCAGAAGACCGCAGAGCTTCCGAAGCACTTTGCACTCGGTGGGCTGCCCGACGCCGCCGTCGAAGGCGGCTTAACGAGTGACTTCATGGCTCTCGCCCATGTGGCCTCTTCCGATGCGGTAGAGCCGGACGATATTCGATTCCGGCGGCTTTGGAAGGATGTCCGGGAGAGTGCCCATGAGGCAGCCCTGGCTCTGCGTCAGCGCCTTCATGTCGAGAGAATGATGCGTCTTGGCAGCACCCGTATCAGGGCGCCGGCTCAGGCCCAGCAAGCAAGTGGAGGTCCGCAATGACGGCTCACGCGCTGGAGTCTGATGGGATGTCTAATCCCGTCGGGCCGCTGCTTAAGCGGGAGTTCGCCCCCTATAGAGTGACGGACCGGGTCGAGATCCAGACGAGGGTAGACGGCCGGTTCACCATCATTCTCTTCGGCGATTATGTGCCGGAGGAATCGCTACTCGGCGGAAGGTTAATTCTGACCCCCGCTCCAAGCAGAATGCGGATCTTCGTTCGGCACTATATGGACGAAAACTATGACGAGGGCACAGTGCTGATTGCGGAGTGCCCTGACCCGAAACCGGAGCTTCTAGAGGTTTGTAGGGCGCACGAGTTCCTCGATGTGCTGATCTACAATCAGACAGAGAATCCTCTTGAGTTCCAGAACCTGTTGGCATGGGTCGACGAAGATTAGCGATCCCATTCCGAGACGATGCAACCATTCATGAAAGGCTAGCTATGGATACTCTTGCTTTTACCAATGACCAGTCGCCTTCCTTCATCGTCGGGACACGTACCGGCGGTCAGGGCAAGACGCTCGTCTCTCAGGTCATTCAGTACATCTTTCAGGGGCATAACCAGCCACTGCGAGTGATGGCTGCGGATACGGCTGGAGACGAAGGCAGTGCGACGAAGTCAAAGCTCGCGCGCTTCCTTGAGGGTGAGGTGGTCGTTGAGGAACTCGGAATTGGTGTCTCCTTGACTTCCATTCGTTCGGACGCGGACTCTGCTCTTCAATACTGGGAACGGCTGGGCGAAGCTCTGGCTGAGGGCAATGTCCTGGTCGATGTCGGAGCTAACGTTTTGCCATCAATCTGGAACTGGGCTGTGGTGATCGATGCCGGCCGTGTGTTCAAGGCCGCGCCTCCGATCAACCTTGTAGTCCCCGTGACTGCACAAGCGCAGAGCCTGGTCGATGCTGCGGACCTGATCCGGCATGCCGAGAAGAATCGCAAATACCTTCCGATTGCGGGATATTTCGTGGTCCTCAATGAGCACGAAGGTAAGTTCGATAGCTTAGTCGAGACCTCTGAATATCGCGATCTCATGAAGCTCGTTGCCGATCACGATGTAAAGACCGTGAGGCTGGAGCGCTGTAAGAGTTCTGTTTGGCAGAAGATCCAGGCAAACTGTATTTCGCTGACGGAAATGAATGCACTCCACTTCTCCGATTATGCGCCGAAGTTTGGGATTGGTTCCTTTATGGCATCGGCGGCCGAGAAAGACTTCACGGGTTGGCTTAACGCTACTGTGGAAGAGTTCCGGCAGGCCAGCTTGGTCCCGCGGGAGCCGGGAGGAGCAGGAGGCGCCAACCGTATCAGCATTGAAGCCTGAAGATCGATGGTCCCGATGAACGATTTCTTCGAGAGGCATGCTCGAGAGCATCGGGAAGCGCTAGTTCGTCATGAGAAGATGTGCAGGGAGCGGGAACGCTCTCTGCTTCATCTCCTAGAGCAGGCGGTTTTAGAGGGCGGTAGCGGCCAGGTCGTTACTGTCATCGAAGGATTGCCGGAAGAGGATCGGGAACTGATCGTTGAGCGTTTTCCCGATCTTCTCTCTAGGCTGATGGCGACAGCCAATCGGGCGTCAGGAGGATCAGGCGTTGATCTTGGGGCGGCCTTTCGGGCGATCGAACTGATCCGGCAGGCGAAACAGGAGATTGGGCCGGCGCCGCTCTCCGACCCTCTCGGAGTGTCCATCAGCCTTCCCGATCTGGTCACACTGGCCCGTAAGGGCAGGGTCACAAGCGCCAAAGGGTTAATCGCGGCGCGGGATCGGGCAGAGGCCGAAAGGAGAGGGATTTGGGCCCTCTTCAGCCTGGTTGTCCGACGACAGGCGTGGTTTTGCTGGATGCGGTTAAAAAAAGGAGCCGGGGCCCATTAGGGGCTCCGGCTCTTCACATTGGGGATCAGTGAACCTCCGCGCCACGACGCAGGAAGGGCGGGATGTCCAAATTATCTGCGCTGACGATGGTCACCTGATCGGCCATCTCGGCATGATCGCCAAAAGGACCGTCATCATCAAAAATGCTCTCATCGGGCTGGTCAGAATGCGCGAACTGGCTGGCCGTGAGGCTAGATGCCGTGTCAAGAACGATGACGGAAGCATCCTGGGCTAGGTTCAGGTCAGCCTCGGGAGAGCTCATCTGCTGGAGCCGCTGGTCTACCGTTTCTTCGTAGCCGTTCTCCCAGCTCTGGCGCAGCGGCCCCGGAGCATAGGGGCAAGTGCTCTTGGGTTCATTGGCAAGGGCTGCCTGAGCCCCTCGTCCCGAGCCTTCGTCAGAAAGATCCCGTCAGGCGAGAAGGTGACCATCTCATCGCCCTGCTGGACCGAGTCATCGGCGACAGGGGCAGTTGTCTGGGTGTTCACAGTGTCGAGCGGTTCGGAGCTTGCAGCGGTCACCGCCTCGTCCTGAGAGGAGACGGCCTGCTCCTGCAGGTCCGTCATGCCTTCGGCCGGAGCCTCCATGTCGCTCTGAGCGTCAATCTCTGGGGCAGCGACAGGGGCCGGCGTCTCGGCAGGGGGCGTAGCAGAAGCGAACTTCTCCTGGGCGGCCTCACCCTCTTTGTCCTTGGCGCCGGCATCATAACCCTGTGCGTAGGCCGTCTGGGCTGAAGGGCGCTTGTAGAGGTTGATGTCCTTTACCTGGCCGGTGATCCCGTCGTCATAGCCCTTCTGATAGGCCGAGCGCGAGCGGGGAACGTCATCCCCATAGGGGTTGTTGGGTGCGGGCGTTGACGAGATCGGAGCGACGGGAGCGGCTTCGGAGAGAGGCGCTGCGGGCTGCATGGAAGGGGCGGCTACCGATAGGTCGATGTCACCTCCGACGAGACCGAGCTCGATGAGCGCTCCGACACGCTTTTGGATCATGTCATCGAATGCAGGACGCGGAAGGTTGGTCTCACCGGTCACGGAAACCGCAAGGTCATCATAGTTCGTCTGGGCGACAATCAGGGCAGAGCGAGCGGCTTCCATTTCCAACTGCAGCCTGTCCAGCGTGCGCTGAGCAAGAATGACGGCGATGTGAGACTGTTCGCCCTGGGAGACAAGAGCCAGGATTTTGTCGTTCATGTTGTGCTCTCTAGTTTTGGGGATTGAGAAATCTCGTGATGTGCACATCGACTTGGGATGTGGATTTCCTGTGTGGGCATCTGATTTCAGATCGGGTGCCCAGGAATGAATCTATTGGGGGCTGGATTGCTCCCCGTGCAGGCAAAGATCCTGCATGTCGTTTTCTCGAAATTCGGCAGGGTTCTCCCGCTCCGCACGCGAAAGAACGCTCGCAGCCGTACCGGAGACTCGCGGCTCCCGAATTAAGATTGGAGAAACTTGAATTAGATAGCATGTGTCGGAAGTAATCTCCCGCCCAGGTATCGGTGATGAGTAAAAGACCGTCTCAGGATAGGGGACCGGACCCAGTCTTTGGGCTGCTCATTGGCGCTGTCGCTGGGGGGTTGGGGACTGGCGGCTATCACATTCTAAGCGGCGTTCGCCGTTCCCGGGTTGATACAATCACCGGGACAGTCGAGACGGATCTCGCGTTTGGAGTTGGGCTAGGGATGGCGATCGTTGGTATCGTTCTTCTCGTGAAGTCTTCAGCCGGCCGCAACCGGTAGACCGTCTCCGCGAGAGGTCAGCCCTAGGCAATCCACTACCTGGTGTGATGAAATCCAGGCTCAGGGGCCATGGGTGGAGTTCGGATGTCCAGGGTATTGATCATTGCGGGGGTGGTTGTTCTTGGAACGCTTCCTGTTTACGGGCAGGCCGGCTCGCCCAAGCAGGAGGGGCGTGTCCGGTATAAGCCGGGCTGGGTTGAAGCGACCTGCGAGCTGGAGAAGCTCGATTTTCTCGAAGCCGAAAAGCGCAAGGAAGCACGGCGATCCTTTTTCGATAGGCCTTACCCTAAGGAGATTGAAAACTACGTCCCTGGTGTCTTTGAATATGCCGAGCACATCCTCACTGGAATCCCTTGTTATGTGACCCCAACGGTCGAGATCCGATTGCCGGAACGTTTCCGTTGCCGCTTGGATCGGGTGATTTTCCGCGATCCCGAAAAGGGAGAAGAGCTAAAAGCCACCGGCGGGAGTTACAACTTTCAATTCGTGTACCTCGATCCGACCGATGAGACGGTCGAAGATCGGCCTCGGGCTCTGAGTAAAGGACCTCCGAGCGTGGTGGGCCAAGTCTTGGTCAGAGGCCAGGTGGCCGGGAAGTCCTATACGATTTCGCGAGAGTGGATGGATGGGAGCCCGGCGGAGGCAACCGGCTCCCGGGAGACGCAGGAAGCCAATCCGGGTGACGCAGGCCTGCCGGCAGACAAGCTACCGTTCGTGACGGCTTCGAACGCCTCGATGTTCGTGTTTGACCTAAGGAACGACTCGCCGATCGTAAAGGAGCTCACCGGCGGGCCGCTCAAAGAGTACCAGTTCATTCCGCATAGCTGTCAGGGATAGGGCAGGCGGCTCGGCTGTACTGGCAGCAATCTGCATCAACACCCGGAGGCGGACCGGATCCTCTCGATCCGGACTCCCTCGGAGGTTTGGACAAGGCTCACCGTTGCCTCGCCATTGCACGGCCTTCGCCCACTTCGGTAGCGGTACCGGACCTTTACCTGCATTGGACCCGCCTCGTTGACCGAGAGCAGCTTGAGTGGCTCGTCGAGGGCGCCGTAGAACTTGGTCAGGGCCTGAGCTGTGAATGGACCACTCGCCTGCTTCTCTGCGATCACTCGTGCCGACGCTGCTCGACCGTCCCCGCGCTCGAGTGCTCCATAGAATTCGCTCACAAGGGCCACAGCCGTTGCCGATCCGGGCGTCATCGGCTCAGAGGCGTGGGATCCGCGGCTCTCCTGTGGTGTCCATCCGGCAAGCATTTCGGCGGCGATGGCCGGATACAGCGCGGCATCGTTGCCTGAAAGTCGGACTTTCAGGAGGCGGACGGAAGGCTCGACAGCAGGATCTCCGATTAAGAATACGAGACCCTGAGTGGCGAGCGGCGGGACGGGCTCCTCGCCATCCGTGCCGAGCCCGTTCTGTCCGGCAGGGGTTCTATAGCTCACCACATCCTGGGCCAAGTGGCGGATTTGGTCCGATGGCCAGGGTGCGAAGACATAGGCGTTCGCATCATCCATGCCTTCGTCGCGGACGCCTTCAGCAAATGCGCGGGCCTGCGGGAAAACGCGGGCGGCGACCCGTGCGACGGCAAACCGTCCCGAGGTCCCGCCTTCCGAGAACCGGCGGACGATCTGAGGTCCCATCCAGGGATCGTCGAAGTTTGCAGGTGCCTCAGGAGGGGTGACATATAAAACGTCTCCGTCACTCCCTGACACGGCTCTGCAGGACCATCCTCTTGGGCCGAGAACGCCGCCACGGCGCGATGGGTTGGCTGTGTAATAGGCCAGTTTCTGAGCCGTGCCGCCGGGAATGAGGTGCCTTGCTGTTTTCGGAAGGACAGGCGGCTCACGCAAGCCCATCTGTCCGTCCTGAGGACACCCTATGAGGGGCACTTCAGCACTGGTTAAAGAGGTCGAGGACTGTGTGTCGGGAAGGGTCTGCCGGAACGCCTCAACCAATTCCATGGCAGTCTCGCCGGCATCTGCTGCAGTTGCGAAAAGGGAGGCCGCGGCAACGGTGGATGCAAGTCGGATCGATAATCTCACGGTACGCTCTATGGCCTGGAGGCGAGAAGGAACACGTTAGTTGAGATTGGGCTCGTCGCCAATGCAAGGCGAGGGGTCAGATGGAGGCTGGAGTTTCAATGACGAAGCACTTCCTTGACCCTAAGGCACGCCTCATTTTTCCTGGCTGTCCGCGAACTGTTGCACTCGTACCCGGTTTGTAGATCGTCTCCACCAGCCGAATAGTGCTACCAAGGGCCCCCCGATAGCCCCAATCCCACCGATTATCTCCAGGACCGGCCTCCAACCAGAGAAGAGAATTCCAATTCTATCAATAGGTGAAATTTCTATCTCGATAGGCTGGCGAAAGGTGCTTATCGCGAGTGGTTTCTGCCCACCTTCGAAGTCAATATATGCCAGCAACTCCAGCGTCAGATTGGCTGTCCCTTCCCCTACTGCCTTGACGTCCCAGACCCACTGAACCGTCTCTTCCAAAGTGATGGCTTTGCGCTGAACATCCTCGCCTCCTCTGGGCTTTATCTCCACCAAACCATCGGGCCCGGTGAGATAGGCGCGAACATCATTGCTTACGCGGACGTTCTGTGTCCTCACAGTACCTGGGAGGTTCCGAAGAAGGTCTGCCCCTGTACCTACGCCCTTGGGTTCTAATACGAAGCTAATCTCGGTTGAGCGCCCATATTGCAGCTTCTCTGGTGCGTTGTATCGTGCAGGGACATCCTTCAATGCTTTCGCGATTGCTTGACGTAGTTCTTCAAACGGGTCCGATGATGGAGCCGGGGTGTTATTTCTCACATTGGGAGCTATGATCCCGGCTGACTTCTGCTCGAATTGATCAAAAACAATTCCGTCAGGGTCTCGGTCGAGCGAGGGCAGGACGAGGTAAAAGCCGATGGCACCTCCAAGAACTAATCCAACAGCGGTGGACACTATCTTCAGTGAACGTTTCATTTGAGTGCCTGCGCCGCCGAGACCTAGCTTGTGAGAGGAGTGGCAGGGATTACCACGACAATTCAATTAACGTCCACGGCATTAAAGAATGGCCTCCCATAGGGAGGCCGAAGGATCGCTCGTTATGAGCATTCACGATAAAGATATTAGTCAAACTTCCGTACAACTCGGGGCAAACTTCTGCGCGTTTGAGTCAGAGTTATAGTTATGTAACATTGTTACCTTATCCCACCCAGGTACGAATTTGGCCTGTGTCGACGTGGGTGAAATTTCTATATTTTCCTATCCCGCCGATGCCTATCGCTTGAGCGTATCGAGCGATTGTCTCTGCCGGAACTTTATTGACCACGATATCGGAGGCTTGCGAGTGCATGTGCAGCGAGTTGATGGCTGAGCCTTCATCTCGGAGCATGTCATTAGTGGTCTTGGTCCGATAGCCGGACGTTATGATGATTGGCTGCTCAAAGCCAATCCGGTGCTGGATCGCCCAGAGCAGGTGAAACAGCTTGGGATCCATTGCCATCGTGACATTCTCACGCCAGTCGCGAAGCATGTGGCACAGCTGAGAGTAGGCCGGCTTGTCGTAAACGCCCTCCTTCCAGAAGACGGTCTTAACTTCCTCATTGGTGTTGTAGTTGACCAGCCAGAGCCCGCGGTGGGCCGGAAGTCCTGCTTGGGTCAACGGAGCCCTTGACGTGATGGCCGCAAGATCCGTGTTCTTCATGTCGTTCGGCAAGCTAGGAGCCTCGGCAGACGGTTCGAATTCGAACGACGGCATCTCGAGGGTTTCGGGACCGGCAAGTGACGGGATCAGTTGGGTGCCGACGGGAAATGCGACCTGGGCACGGGCGAGGGTGCTATGGGCGAGGCCTGCAGATGCAGCAAGACCGGTAAGGATTTGGCGGCGGTTAAGCATGGATCGTCCTGGTGGCATGATTCGAGAATCGAAATTCCCGCTCTTGGTCTTTTGAATTAGCGGGGAACTTATCAGCGTTTTAATTCGGCGGCAAACTCAGGCGGCCGCGGCCATGGCAAGATCGCTGCCGACGGCGCCGTAGATCTTGTCCTCATCGCCATAGATCTCGTTGGCGATGCGGAGCTTGGTGTCGACGATGCTGCAGATGTAAGCGTCAATCGACCCTTTGATGACCATGTACCAGACATTGACAGGCCTGGACTGGCCGTGACGGTGAGAGCGATCCTCGGCCTGCAATAGGGCAAAAGGATCCCAGTCGACTTCGCAGAAGAGGACCTCCGCGGCACGCGTCATGGTTAACCCTGTTCCTGCGGCCTGAATGCCCGCGACGATCACGTCGATTTGGCCTGCCTGGAACTCGTCGATGAGCTTCTGCCGCTTGCGAGGCGTGTTGGCGCCGCCGTGGAGTTTGGCCACTTTGGGCCCGAAAGCGGAGATGATGTCTGCAAGCTGGTCGATGATCTCCTGGTGATGAGCAAACACCAGCACCGGCTCGCCTTGCTCATACTTGGTAATCACCCATTCGACGGCATAGGAAATCTTAAACGAAGCTGTCCTGCGGCGGAGCGCATTGAGCTTCGTCATGATTTTCTTTTTCTCGACCTTGTTCTCGGTATTCTTCAAGGAGTCAAAAATCAGGTTCTCTTCCTTGAGGAGGTCCACAAGGGTGGGGTCCATCACGTCGAGTTCGATGGGCCGGCGTCGCTTGGGAGGCAGACCCTTCTTGAGACGCCGCAGCATAATGCTGCCCATGATGATGCGGCCGAGTGTCTTGCGACGTTCCCTCCGCTCCTCGTTGTCGGAGTCCAGGTCCCCAAGGCCGTAGACCTTCGAGAACCGCCCGAAGTCGTCAAATGCCTGAGGAAGCGAGAGGTGGAGCGGGGTAAACAGGTCTTGGGGACGGCGGGTGAGGGGAGTGCCAGAGAGGAACAGTCCTCCAGAGAGCTTGTAGCCGAGTCGTTCGATGACGGCCCTTGCACGCTTGGCAGTCTGGTTCTTCAGCTTATGGAATTCGTCAAAGACCGCGTAATCCCACGGGTAGTCGAGGAGTTCCGGATTGTTCAGGATGGATTCGTAAGAGGCGACCGTCACACCTGGCTGGACCGGCGTCTTGGTAAGATTAGTGAACAGGTTGACGTGTGGTTGGTATGACACCCAATCTGTTACAGCCCTGGCGAAAGCTGGGGTGACGGAAGCAAGAGTGAGGATCAGCACATAGCGAGGACGGAGCACGTCAATGACGCCGACCGCTTGCATTGTCTTCCCGTAACCCATGTCGTCTGCGAGAACCGCCCACTGCCGGGTTGTGGCGAAGTTGATGCCTGCAATTTGATCCGGCGTATAGCTCTGGCCTTTGAGAGGAGCCGGGACAGGCGCCGGAACTCTTGCTGCCGCTGCCGCCGCATACTCCTCTGCGATCAACGTCTGGATCGCGATCTCGGTTTCGTCGTCTCCCCACTTCCGGTATTTGGAGGCCGCCACCGGGTCGGTGGTCATCCAGACAGCGTCTTTGGCTACGGTCCAAGCATTGTCGTTGGCGGCCTCAACCCGTGTCGTGAAGAAGCGCTTCTGCTTTTTCACATACCGGAGCTCAATCTTGAGCGCCCGGTCAGCCTCGGATTTCTTCTGTTTGGCGCTGCTGTCGGTGGAGACGACCTGGCCGAGAAGGGCCGAGATGTCGATCGAGCCGATATCGAGGAACTGGAGCTTCGATGTGATCGCTGCCAGCCCGGTGGCTAGGATTGGATCGGCAAGCTGGGCCAAGTCGCATGCGGCCCGGAGGTTTCGGGTCGTGAACCTGCCGCTGAAGGCATTCCGTGTACCCAGCGACATGCGAGCCCTGAACCCGTAGGGCCCTAGGACAGAGCGCAGATCCTCCTCCCCATGGACAACAAGACGCTCCTTGCGGGGATCATACGTCATCCAGGGGCGGCCAAAGGTCAGGCCCTTCTTGACGGCGGCGAGAAGTTTCAGGCCTGCCAGTTCCTCCTCGATCTTCGCCCGGGCCTGGGGTGTGGCGAGCTTATAGAGTCCAGCCGCCTTGAGGGCAGAGTCGGTGTACCAGAGCGATCCGCTTTCGCTGAAGGCCCATCCGGTGTTCTTGGCCCACCCGCGATGGCTGAAGCCCCCTACGAAGATAAAGAGGTCACGACTTTTGATATAATGAACGCAGGGCGCTGCGATCGGCTCTTCCAGGACGTCGAGGTGTGGGCACTTGTCCTTGAGGTTGCGCCGGTCTGCCTCGGGGGCAAAGCCGCACAGGAGGCCGACCTCCCGAAGGGTAGATACGCGCCAGGCAAGTCGCTGGGGGTCATATTTGAGCCCAAGAGTCTGAGCGAGTGGCGCGAAGCGAGGAGACTTCAGAAGAACTTTCCAGGCGGTGACGTCGTCAGCTTCTCCATCCGGGAGCAGGATCGCTCCGTAGTTTTTTCCTGAGTTCCATTCGCCGGCAGAGTAGACCGCGGGCAGGTCATCGCCGGCCTGCAAGGCGCGCTGCAAGGCGTCGTTCTCACTGGGATGCTGGTCGGGGTGGAGTGCAGCTTGTGGCATTACCGATGGACGAGTGGGAACCGAGGCAGAAGAGAGCAGGGGCTCTATCACTGGGATGCCGTGCAGAATTCCGCTGAACCACTGGAGTGCTGGCTTTTAGCTCTCTCGCTTTCGGCAATCATGTATTATAGGTCGCCCTGTGACCATTTTAAAACGCGAATCGTCAATGTATTTCGGAAGGGACGCGATCATGCCGACCGTGCGGATGCGCAATCAGGCTAAAGTCGGCATGACGTTTTGGGGATTTTTGACAGTGATGGCCCTGGTGACAGGGCTTGTTTCGGCCTTCGGGATGGGTTCCGCCTACGCTCAAACCCCACCAGCCCAGACCCCTCAGGTGGGAACGACCGAGTGGTTCCAGCAGAAGTTCAACGAAAACAGCCAAGCGCTGCTCAGCAAGGGCAAGCAGCTTAAGGACTTCGTGGACGCTTACGGTAGCTGCGTCATGAGTGGATCATCGGACTGTTCGGCCGATAAGATCACTAATCAGCTCATGATGACCAACCTGCAGAACGAACTCGCGAGTTCCGGCAGTTGGGTCCGGGAGGTGGTCTCGAAGCTGGATGCAAGCTGCTGGTCGTGCGAGACTTATTCCGCAATCTTCGGCGCCCTGATGGGGCTTGCAGGCGAGACGTTCTCTTTCTTCGTCGAAACAAGAGAGATCGTGGCGCTCGCCGTGGTTGTTACGCAGATCATTCTGGTAATCAAGGTCTTCCTGATCATCAGCGCCCCCGCGGCTCAAGATTTCAATTCGGCGTATGGTGACGTGTTCAAGTACATAGGTCGCGTTGGAGTTATTTTTCTTCTTTTCCTGACGCCTTTGACAGCACAGGCGTTTAAAACAAATACCGGATCTGGGAGTGAGCATCCTGCGAAAGTCCTCTTCGTGGATGGGCCGCTTCTGCTCGGAACCCAGGTGGGGAAGATGCTCGTTGATGAGACGGGGCAAATTACAAAGGCGAAACTGCAGGATCGGACCTGTGCTGACCCGACGACTGGATCCGGGTCGCTGTCCGACATGGCGAGGGAGCACCTGAAGATCGCCTGTAAAATGCTCTGGTCGTTCCACTCGATGGGCGTCGCGGGGATTGCCTCTGGCACCTGGCTCATTACGGAGGCTCCGAGGTCCATGAACAATCCGTCCTGGGGCGCGCTCGGTGCGGTTATCGTCGCCGGCCTCGTCATGACGGTGGCGTTCCTGTTTTTCACCATCACCTTCGGGTTGCGGTACCTGGACGCACTCGTTCGTGCGGGTTTGACCCTGGCGCTCCTGCCCGTTTTCCTCTTCTTTTGGATCTTCCAGTCCACTCGGAGCATCGCCCATGCGGGTCTGCGGTCACTCCTTTACATGGGAGCCGTGTTTGCCGCCTCAGGCTTCGTGTTCGTGATCTGCAATGAAATCATGAACTTCGGGTTCTCGAAGGCGCTCGGCTCCAGCGTCACGGCAGACGGAAGCCAAGCATTCCTGAACGCCATGTCCCAGGGTGGGTTCAACTGGTTCGTTGGCACCGGCAGCGGTGGGGATGAGGCTAATTGGCTGTCGTTCTTCTATCTGATGGGGGCTTGGGGCCTCGCGACCAAAGCGGCCAGCATCGTGTTCCAGCTTGCGGAAGAGATTACCCAGTTCCAGGGTGGCTTGACCGGTGCGGGCAAGGAGACTGAAGCCGACCTGAAGGACAAGGCAAGCTCGGGTATGAGCATGGCTGGCGGAGGTGCAAAACTGATGGGTTCGGGCGCGATGTCGCTCGGCTCCGGCGCCGTTCGGATGATGAGGTAAGGGGCGGCCATGCAAGACTGGGTTCTCGATGCTCAAGCCGACCTCGCCATGTGCCGGGACCAGGCGGCCGGTGCATCCTATTACGTCAAGAAGAGCGGATCAGATCTTTCCCTGACGATCGAGGTCCATCGACAGGGAGGGGCGCTTTCGCGCCTCACCATTCTTCCCTTCGGCCACTTCGGGGTTGCTGTTGAGACGGCTCTGATGTGGCGCTCTGAGATGATGGGCGTCGCGAGGGTCTCGGCCGATGAAGCCGACTTTCGGATCAGCCGAGGGAAAGTTCGCAAGCCCGAGGCTCAACATGTAATCCGGCTCGGCAACTGGATGACACCAAAGTTTGCCTGCGGGCTTATTGTTCGGGCGTTCACGGCGGCCGACTTAGGGAGGGATGTGACGGCCGCCGCCAAACGATATGCAGACAGGTATCGGGATGAGAAGGTGGATACCGGAATCGCGTCCGGTTACCGGCTGCAGCACAACATCTTCGAGGATGAAGGTGGCGGAGCAGATCCGAAGGTGGAGCCAGTATCCTCCGTGGCTGTCGCTCCGGCGCGTCCGCAGAAGCCCAAAGTTGAGACGTCGGTGGTGCCGCCGGGGCCGATTGCTGCGAAACCAAAGCCCGCCTTCCGTGCCCAGCCGCCGATCCCTATTTAGTCGGCCCTGAACAACCCACAACTGATTGAGACAGAAGGATTCTTCGCC
>NZ_JALJRK010000044.1 GCF_024519725.1 Microvirga sp. Mcv34
GCGCTCTACGATCTCATCGATCCCGCCACGACCTTCGTGCTGCTCGGGGCCATCGCGGTCCTGACCATGGTGGCCGCGACGCTCCACGGCCCTGTTCTGGCGGCGCTCGGCCTCGTCGGCGCCATGGGAAGCCCGCTTCTGGTTTCCTCGACCGACCCGCAGCCCTGGGCGCTGGTGGTCTATCTCGGCTTCGTGGTGCTTCCCGCCTACGGGGTGGCCCGTCTCCGCCTGTGGCGCTGGCTGGCCCTGGCCGCCGCCGTGGGAGCCCTGGCCTGGACCCTGCCGATTTTCTTCCTCGACGCCGCCAACACGCTGCCCGCCATGGTGCATCTCGTGCTCCAGGCCGGGCTTGCCGCCTTCTTCCTCGGGGTCGATCCCTACCGCCATGTGCCAGACGAGGAGGCGCGGACGGACTGGGCGGCGAGCGCCGTCCTCGCCGCCTTCGCCCTGGCCGGGATCATCGTAACGAGCTCCGTCGCCACGGGGGACGGGCGCCCGGTGTTCATTGTGGCCTTGGCTCTCGTGCTGCTGGCGGCAGGGTTTCGTGCCGCTTCCGTCGCCTCGGCCACGGCGAGCGCGGCCCTGCTGGCGGCAGGTGCCCTCCTGGTTTGGCCCCTGGCGAGCGACATCGGGGATGCGCCGGAGAACCTGTTCTACCAATCCGGCGACGCCTTCGCTGTCCGGCCCTATGCTTTGACTACTTATCTGATCCTGGCCGCGCTCCTTCCGACGGCGATCGCCGCAGTCTCCCTGCTCCGGCTCGCGATGTCGCGGGGCCTGCGCCTGCCCATCGCCGCCTGGTATGCCGGTGCGGCGAGCGCCGGGCCGCTGCTGGCCCTGGTCGCCGCCTATTGGCGGGTCACGAGTTTCGAACCCAGCCTGTCCTTCGCTGTCGTGGCGGGGTCGCTCGGCCTCGCCTTCGTGCTGGCCACCCAATGGCTGATGCATCGGAGCGGGAACGGCGCCGTTCGCCTCGGCCTCGGCGCGACCGCCTCGGCGGCCCTGGGAGCACTCGCCCTGGGCCTCACCTTCGCCCTCGACAAGGGCATGCTCACGGTCGCATTCGCCCTGGCGGCCCTGGGTACGGCCTGGATTTCGGAAAGAACCGCCATTCCCGCCCTACGCTATGCCGTCGGGGCCGTCGGGCTGATCATCTTAGGCAGGCTGGTCTGGAATCCGACCATGGTGGGCGGAGACCCGGGCCCGATTCTGGTGAACTGGCTTCTGTGGGGCTATGGGGTTCCCGCCGTCTCGTTCCTGCTGGCGAGCCGCCTCCTGGAGCGCTCCGGGCGCGACCGCATCGTCCAGCTCACCGAGAGCTTGGGATTCGTCTTCGCGACCTTCCTGGTGTTTTTCGAGATCCGCCATGCACTCTATGCAGGCAATCCAGTGGCTGCCGATTTCAGCCTCATGGAGGCCGGCTTGCTTGCGACAGAAAGCCTCGCTTTCGCGATTCTGCTGACGCGTCTCGACGTGAGACGGGCCGATCCGGTCTACCGCTGGGGTTCCCTAATCTTCAAAGTCGCATCGTTCGGACTCGCCGCAATCGGGCTGCTCATGATCGCGAACCCACTCATCACCAACGACCTGATTACAGGCGGGATCGTCTTCAACAGCCTGCTGATCGCCTATCTCCTGCCTTCCATCCTGGCCGGAGCCTTGGCCTTGGCTGAGCGGAATGTTCGTCCGCGCTTCTATTCTCTGGCCTCCGCGATCCTGGCACTCATCCTGCAGTGGGCTTATGTGGCTCTGGAAATTCGCCTCGTTTTTCAGGGCCGGCACCTGGGCATCTGGCGAGGCTTCACTCAGGGCGAGCAATGGAGCTATTCGGTCGCTCTACTCCTTATCGGCATGGCCCTGCTCGGCTTCGGGCTCCTGCGGGACAACCGCTTCGCCCGCTTGGCTTCAGCCGCTTATCTGGTTCTGGCGGTCCTGAAAGTCTTCATCGTCGACCTCGCCAATCTGGAAGGCGTGATGCGCGCCCTGTCATTTATCGGGCTCGGCCTTGTTCTCATTGGCATCGGTCTCGTCTATCAGAGACTCCTCGCGCGCCGACCAAGCGATGCCGCAATTCCATCGTGAGATCGAGCAAGAACAGACACGGATACCCGCATGACCGACACCGCCTCCATCAAGACCCTCCCCTTCGAGAAGGCCCTGGCCGAGCTTGAGGACATCGTCCGCCGCCTCGAGCGCGGCGACGTGCCCCTGGAGGATTCGATTGCGATCTACGAGCGCGGCGAGGCCCTGAAGAAGCACTGCGAGCAGCTCCTCAAGAAGGCCGAGGCCCGCATCGAAAAGATCACCATCGGGCCCGACGGAGCCGCCTCCGGCACGGCTCCGCTGGACGTCGCGGAATAGCCCGGTCCGGCGAAGAAGCCTTGTGTCGCGTTTGACCAAGGCCCTCCGCGACCTTATCTCCTGGAGATGGCCTCCGGCTTAAAGCTTGGCGAGTAAAACGTTGTCCACACCCCTCCTCGACACCATCAAGACCCCGGACGACCTGCGTCATCTGCCCGAGAACCAGCTCCGGCAGGTCGCGGACGAGCTGCGGACGGAGACGATCAGTGCCGTGTCCGTGACCGGCGGGCACCTGGGCGCGGGCCTGGGGGTCGTCGAGCTGACGGTGGCGTTGCATTACGTGTTCGACACGCCCCGCGACCGGCTGATCTGGGACGTGGGCCACCAGGCCTACCCGCATAAGATCCTCACCGGGCGCCGGGACCGGATCAGAACCCTGCGCCAGGCGGACGGGCTGTCGGGCTTCACCAAGCGGTCCGAGAGCGAATACGATCCCTTCGGGGCGGCGCATTCCTCCACGTCAATCTCGGCCGGCCTCGGCATGGCGGTGGCGCGGGATCTGGAGGGTAATAAGAACAACGTGATCGCCGTGATCGGCGACGGGGCCATGTCGGCCGGCATGGCCTATGAGGCCATGAACAATGCCGGCGCCATGCATTCGCGCCTCATCGTGATCCTGAACGACAACGACATGTCCATCGCGCCGCCCACCGGCGCCATGTCGTCCTATCTCGCGCGCCTCGTGTCCGGCGGGACCTATCGCGGTATCCGCGAGACGGCCAAGCAGCTGGCGAAGAAGCTGCCGAAATTCATCTACGACAAGGCCGCCAAGGCGGAAGAATTCGCCCGCGGCTTCTGGACCGGCGGCACCATGTTCGAGGAGCTCGGCTTCTACTATGTGGGCCCCATCGACGGTCACAACCTCGACCACCTGCTGCCGATTCTGAAGAACGTCCGCGACAGCGAGACCGGGCCCATTCTCGTCCATGTGGTGACCAAGAAGGGCAAGGGCTACGCCCCCGCCGAGGCCGCCGCCGACAAGTATCACGGGGTCGTCACCTTCGACGTGGTGACGGGCGCGCAGACCAAGGCCAAGGCCAATGCGCCCGCCTACACCAAGGTGTTCGGCGAGAGCCTGATCAAGGAAGCGCAGGCCGACGACAAGATCGTGGCCGTCACGGCCGCCATGCCGTCGGGGACCGGGATCGACCTCTTCGGCAAGGAATTCCCCGCCCGCACCTTCGACGTGGGCATCGCCGAGCAGCACGCGGTGACGTTTGCGGCCGGCATGGCCACGGAGGGCTACAAGCCGTTCTGCGCCATCTATTCCACCTTCCTGCAGCGCGCCTACGACCAGGTGGTGCACGACGTGGCGATCCAGAACCTGCCCGTGCGCTTCGCCCTCGACCGGGCAGGCCTCGTGGGCGCCGACGGGGCAACCCATGCGGGATCCTTCGACGTGGCCTATCTCGGCTGCCTGCCCAACATGGTCGTGATGGCCGCCGCCGACGAGGCCGAACTGGTCCACATGGTGGCGACCGCCGCGGCCCATGATTCGGGCCCCATCGCCTTCCGCTATCCGCGCGGCGAGGGCGTGGGCGTCGACATGCCCGAGAAGGGCATCCCGCTCGCCATCGGCAAGGGTCGGATCGTCAAGGAAGGCAGCCGCATCGCGCTCCTGTCCCTCGGCACCCGCCTGTCGGAAGCCTTGAAGGCCGCCGAGGAGCTGGAGGCGCGGGGCCTGTCCACCACCGTGGCGGATGCCCGCTTCGCCAAGCCCCTGGACGAGGAGCTGATCTTGGCTCTCGCTCGCGACCACGAGGTCCTCGTGACCGTCGAGGAAGGCTCCATCGGCGGCTTCGGCTCCTATGTGCTGCAGCTCCTCGCCGACAAGGGCGCCCTCGACCGGGGCACCCTGAAGGTCCGCTCCATGGTCCTGCCCGACATCTACCAGGACCAGGACAAGCCCGAGCGCATGTACGCCAAGGCCGGCCTCGATGCCGCCGGCATCGTCACCCGGGTGTTCGAGGCCCTTGGCCAGGAAGGCGCCCGCAAGGTCAGGGCTTAAACCGTCAGCGTTCCCGCCTTGGCGGCGGCATACCGTTCCCCGATGCGGTTCCAGTCGAGCACGTTCCACCAGGCCTTGAGGTAATCCGGCCGGCGGTTCTGGTATTTCAGGTAATAGGCGTGCTCCCACACGTCGTTGCCCATGAGGACCCGTTGCCCGTCCATCAGGGGCGTGTCCTGGTTGGGCCGCGTCGTCAGGGCGAGCTTGCCCTCGCGGGACACGGTCACGAAGACCCAGCCGGAGCCGAACTGCTTCTCGCCGGCGGTGTTGAAATCCATCTGGAACTTCTGGAACCCGCCGAGATCCCGGTCGATGGCAGCCTTAAGGTCACCCGAGGGCTGGCCGCCCTGGCCGCCCATGATCTGCCAGAACATGGTGTGGTTGGCGTGCCCGCCGCCGTTGTTGCGGACCGCCGTGCGGATCGACTCCGGCACCTTGCTCAGATTCGCCAGCATGTCCTGGAGAGGCATCTTGGCCGCCTCGGCATTCTGGCCCAGCGCCGCATTGAGGTTGTTGACATAGGCCGCATGGTGCTTGTCATGGTGGATCTCCATGGTCTGCGCATCGATATGCGGCTCGTTCTTGGAGGGCGCATAGGGCAACGGATCGAGCTTGAACGGTCCCGCCGGGGCTTGCGCCCAAGCGCGGGGGATGGCAGCGCTGGCGGCCAGCAAGGTTGCACCGGTCAGAAGATGGCGACGGCTCAGCATGGGACCTCCGTTGGCCTGTTTGGATTGTGGACGAAAGATGTTGTAGGGCGGAACTTGGTTCCGGCACCTGAAGGGATCGTGATCCAGATGAGTTCGAGGCTTCCATGACCCGCAAGCGCGCCGATGTGGTTCTCGTCGAGCGCGGCTTCTTCGCGAGCCGGGCCCGGGCGCAGGAGGCCATCGCGGCCGGCCTCGTGACCGTGAACGGGGCCGTCATCCGCAAGGCGTCCGACGGGGTGCCGGACAATGCCGTCATCACGGCCGAGCAGCCGCACCCTTACGTGTCGCGCGGCGGCGTGAAGCTGGCGGCGGCGCTCGATGCCTTCCACATCGACCCGAGGGACAAGATCTGCCTCGATATCGGGGCCTCCACGGGAGGTTTCACGGAAGTGCTGCTGAAGCGCGGCGCCGCCCATGTCTACGCGGTGGATGTGGGACACGCCCAACTCCACCCCACCATCGTGGGCAATGCGCGGGTGACCAATCTCGAAGGCACGGACGCCCGCTCCCTGAACGCCGACCTCATTCCGCAGCCAGCCGATCTCCTCGTGTCGGACGTGAGCTTCATCTCGTTGAAGCTCGTCCTGCCTCCCGCCATCGCGTTCCTGAAACCCCGAGCGGACCTCGCCGTTCTCGTGAAGCCGCAATTCGAGGCCGGGCGCGATCACGTGAAGAAGGGCATCGTGCGCGATGAGGCGGTGCATCGCGCCGTCTGCGATGACCTGTCATCCTTCGTGACTTCCCTCGGCTTTGAGGTTATCGGGCTCATCCCGTCCCCCATCGAAGGTGGCGACGGCAATCGTGAATTTTTGTTGGGAGCCCGCCGTGGCTGAACAGGTCATCATCAGGCGCCTCGGCGCGAAAGCCGACGGCATCGCCGAGACGCCGTCCGGTCCCGTCTTCGTGCCCAAGGTGCTGCCGGGCGAGACCGTCACCATCGAGCGCGACGGGTCGCATGCGCGCCTCGTCAGCGTCGACGTCGCATCGCCCGAGCGCGAGACGCCGTTCTGCCCCTATTTCGACGATTGCGGCGGCTGCGCCACGCAGCACATGAAGCACGGTTTCTATCAGGCCTGGAAACAGGAAACGCTCGTCCACACCCTCAAGCAGGCGCGGATCGAAGCGCCCGTCGAGCCGCTCATCGACGCCCATGGCGAAGGACGGCGGCGCGTGACGCTGCATGTGCGCTTTCCCGACCGCGCCATGCATGTGGGCTTCATGGCCCCACGCAGCCACCAGATCGTCGAGATCGCCTTCTGCCCCATCACGGTGCCTGCCTTGAAGGACCGGGCGCCCGCCATCGCGCGCGCCATCGGCGAGCACCTGAAAGGCCCGCGCAAGCCCCTCGACATCCAGATCACCGCGACGCAGACCGGCTTCGACGTGGACGTGCGTGGTTACGGCCCCCTGAAGGATCAGGACCGCATCCGCCTCATCGATCTCGCAGCGAGCCTCGACCTGTCGCGCCTGTCGATCCACGGCGACGTGATCGTGGAGCGGCGTCCGCCCGCGATCACGATGGGCCCTGCCGCTGTCGTGCCGCCCGCGGGCTCGTTCCTGCAAGCGACGCAACTCGGCGAGGAGACGCTCGCCCGCCTCGTGACCGAGGCCTGCACCCGCGCCAAGCGCGTGGCCGATCTCTTCGCCGGAGCGGGCCCCTTCGCGCTGCGGCTGGCGGAGAAGGCCGACGTTCACGCGGTGGAATTCGACAAGGGCGCGATGGTGGCGCTAGAGAAGGCTGCCCGCGCGACGCCCGGCCTGCGCCGCGTCACGACGGAAGCGCGCGACCTCTTCCGCCGTCCGCTGCTGACGCCGGAACTCAGCGCCTTCGACGCCGTGGTGCTCGATCCGCCCCGCGCGGGTGCGGAGGCGCAGGCGAAGCAGCTCGCAGTTTCGAAAGTCCCCCTCGTGGTCAGCGTCTCCTGCGACGCCGCCACCTTCGCGCGCGACGCCGCGATCCTGATGGCAAGCGGCTTCCGCCTCGAACGTGTCATTCCGGTCGACCAGTTCAAGCATTCGCCGCATCTGGAAGTCGTGGGAATCCTACGGCGGGACGTGGTGAAGAAGCGACGGTAAAAAAGCCGTCATCCCGGCTCGGCTGACGCCGTCCGGGATGACGGCATTGAAATAATTCAAAACAAGCTCCCCTGCTCGTCCTCATCGCTGGAGAGCGGCTTCTTCGCCTTGGGCTTCTTCTCCTTCACCGGCGCGGGCTCCGGTCGGGCGAGCGGCTCCAACAGGCCCGGATCGTCGTTCTCGACCTTGTTCACGCGGCTTGAGACCGGCACCAGGTCGAGCCAGTCGTCGGGACAAGGACGCACGAGACGCATCACGTCGGCGCGCTCATCGCGGACATCGAGCCATGCGGCGATGTCGTCCTCGGAGAGGATCACGGGCATGCGGTCATGCACGGCGGAGAGCGTGCCGTTGGCATCCGTGGTGACGATGGCGGCCGTGTCGATCTCCGCCCCATCCGGGCTCATATAGGTCTCCCACAGGCCCGCCATTGGCATGGGCTTGCGGCTGCGCGGGCGGATCAGGAACGGGGTCTTCTCGCGTCCCTCGCGCCGCCATTCATAGAAGCCGTCGGCGAGGAAGATGCAGCGCCGGCGCTTGAGCGCGGCCTTGAAGGTCGGCTTCGTCTCCAGCGTTTCGCCGCGCGCATTGATGACGAGGGGAAAATCCTTCGGGTCCTTCACCCAGGATGGCAGGAAGCCCCAGCGCACCAGCATGAAATGCCGCTCGCCGCGGTCCTCCAGCACGATGGGGACCGGCTGCGTGGGAGCCACGTTGTAGCGCGGAGGAAAGTTCGGCTGCTCGGGATAGCCGAAGAAATCCCGATAGGTCTCGGGAGGAAGCGTGATCGCATAGCGCCCGCACATGGTGGTTTCCTCTCGTTCCTGCCCGTCATGGCCAGCCTTGTGCCGGCCATCTCGACTATTTGAGGCAGTGCGCTTTTCCTTATCGGGATCACCGGCACAAGGCAGGTGATGACGACCGTGGAGCCTCTCTCCTCCCTCATCCTGAGGAGCCTGCGCAGCAGGCGTCTCGAAGGAGGTTCCAGAGAGCATTGAAACCGCCCTCGTCCTTCGAGACGCTTCGCTCCTCAGGATGAGGGCTTAAGTGGGACTTGCTCCCAATGCTAAAGCCACCGCTTCCAGCGGAAGTAGAGATAGGGCAGCACGGCGGCGAGCACCATCAGCATGATGGCCCATGGATAGCCGAACTGCCAGTCGAGTTCCGGCATGATCTTGAAGTTCATGCCGTAGAGCGACGAAACCAAAGTCGGCGGCAGAAAGATGACCGACATGACCGAGAAGATCTTGATGATATCGTTCTGCTCGATGGTGACGAGGCCGAGCGTGGCGTCGAGCAGGAACTGGATCTTGTTGGACAGGAACGTTGCGTGCTCCTCGATGGATTGCACGTCGCGCAACGCCGTGCGCCATTCGGTCTTGTAGCCCGCCGTCTTCTGCGGCCGCGGCATGCTGGCCGACAGGAACAGCAGCATGCGCTCCACCGACACCATGCTCTCGCGCACGTTGGAGATGACGTCACCCTTGCGGCCGATGGATTTCAGCGCGACCCGGTAGGAGGCGGCGCGGCGCGCGCCCTGCTTCTCGTTCTCGAAGATCGATTGCGACAGGCGATCGATGCGCGTTCCCACGGTGCCCAGGATCTCGGCCGCGCGGTCGATGATGGTCTCGAGCAATCCGTCGAGCACCGCCTCGGGCTGGTGCCGGCAGCCGCCTGGCTTGACGGCGCGGGCCATGAACATGCTGAAGGATCGCGGCTCGCCGTAGCGCACCGTCACGAGCGCCCGCTCGGTGAGGATGAACGACACGTCGATCAGCTTCGGGTTGTCCGTGTCGGAACTGCACAGGACGCGGGCCGTCATGTAGCGCGCGTTGTTCTCGTGGTAGAGGATCTCGGAGGGCTCGATATCGGCCATCTCCTCCTTGGTCGGGATCTCGATGCTGAGGTGGGCCTCGACGAGCCGGTCCTCATCCTTGGTTGGATCGACCAGGTCGATCCAGAGGGCATCCTGGGGGATCGGATCGCCCGGCGGGAGCACCTGTCGGTCGAGGGACTCGCCCATAGGGCCCTTCACCTGCGCCGGCCTGTGGATCACAATCATACGCGTACTTGCCCTTTGGAAGCCATGTCATGTCCGATCGACGAGGGCTTTGTACTCCCGTGAGATCGCCCTGTCATTCCCGGCCAACGTCGCGGGGAATGGCACCCTCCCCGTCATGGCCGTCCCGGATTTGATCCGGGGACCAGTGCCTGCCAGCCCGATTGGAGGAGCACGGCGCTTCAGGCGATCGAGATCACCGGGACAAGCCCGGTGATGACGTGGGAGAGTATCCACCGACCGAAATAATACGGATCAACCTAACCCAACGATGACAACGGCGGCGTGTCGTCCGGCACAAAGAAATCGGGCGCAAGAGGTTGGCTTGGATCGACCCGGTATTTCTCGAAATCGGCCACGCCCTCACCGTGCAGGAACACGTCGTCGATGAGGAAATGGCCCGAGAAGCCGCGCGCGGGCTTCAGGAAGATCGCATGGGCCGCATCGGCCAGGATCTCCGGCGTGCGGCTCGCCTGTACGAGAGCATCGCCGCCGAGCAGGTTCCTGATGGCGCTCGTGGCGATGGTCGTGCGAGGCCAGAGCGCGTTGACGGCGATTCCTTTGGCCCGCAGTTCTCCCGCCAGCCCGAGCACGCACAGGCTCATGCCGTATTTGGCGAGCGAATAGGCCAAGTGCGGCGCAAACCATTTCTCGCTCATGTCGAGGGGCGGCGAGAGCATGAGGATGTGCGGGTTCTCGGCCTTTTCCAAATGCGGGATCGCGTATTTCGACACCATGTAGGTGCCGCGCGTGTTGATCTGGTGCATCAGATCGAAGCGCTTCATGTCGGTCTGGGGCGTCGGCGTGAGGCTGATGGCGCTCGCGTTGTTGACCACGATGTCGAGGCCGCCGAAGGTCTCGACCGTTGCCGCGATGGCGCCCTTCACGGCCTCCTCGTCGCGGACATCGACCAAGAGCGGCAGGGCCTTGCCGCCCGCCGCCTCGATCTCCTCCGCGGCTGTGAAGATGGTGCCGGGAAGCTTCGGATGGGGCTCGGCGGTCTTGGCCGCGATGACCACGTTCGCGCCGTCACGGGCGGCGCGAAGGCCGATGGCAAGGCCGATGCCGCGCGAGGCGCCGGTGATGAACAGGGTTTTTCCGTTGAGGCTCATGGGATCAGCCCGCCAGCGCGAGGTTTGCATCGTTGAGGAAGCCGGCGCCGGCCATCACCGTCTCCTCCAGGCCCCGGGCCCCGACGGCGATGTTCTCGGCGAAGAACCGGCACAGCGCGATGCGGCCCGCATGCGCTGGATCCGTGTCGCCGGCCTTGGCCTGCGCCTGCGCGGCGAGCGCCATCTCGGCCAAGGCCGTGCCACCCTGCGCCAGCGCAAACAGACGCAGATACGGCGTCGCCCCGGCCAGCGCCTCGCCCTGGGCATTCGACGCGACCGCCTCAAGCAGGTAACCCGTGGCCCGGTCCAGGCTCTCGACCGCATCGCGCAGGCGCGCCGCCGTGGCCCCGAAGGCGGGCGTGCCCTCCTTCAGGAGCCGCGCCACCGTGGCGCGCATGGAGGCGATCTGCCCGCGCACCGTCTCGCCGCGGGCGAGCGGCAGCTTGCGGGTGACCAGATCGATGGCCTGGATGCCGTTGGTGCCCTCGTAGATCGGCGCGATGCGCGCATCGCGCAAATGCTGGGCCGCGCCGGTCTCTTCGATGAAGCCCATGCCGCCATGCACCTGCACGCCGAGCGATGCCACCTCCATGCCGATATCCGTCGAGAACGCCTTCGCCACCGGCGTGAGCAGGGAAGCGCGCTCGTTCGCCTTCTTGCGGCGTGCCGGATCCTGTTCGAGATGCGCCCGGTCGATGGCCTCGGCGGTCATGTAGCAGATCGCCCGCGCGGCGGCGGTGAGCGCCTTCATGGTGAGCAGGTTGCGCTGCACGTCCGGATGCCCGGCGATCGGGCTCATGCCCTCCGCGGCCCCGATGGCGCGGCCCTGCCGGCGCTCTTTCGCATAGCCCAGCGCCTGCTGATAGGCGCGCTCGGCGATGGCCACTCCCTGCAGGCCCACGGCGAGGCGGGCGTTGTTCATCATCGTGAACATGCAGGCGAGGCCCCGGTTCTCCTCGCCGACGAGCCAGCCGATGGCGCCGCCCTCATCGCCGAAGATCATCGTGCAGGTGGGCGAGGCATGGATGCCGAGCTTGTGCTCGATGGAATGGCAGCGCACGTCGTTGCGCGTCCCGTCGGGCAGAAATTTCGGTACCAGGAAGAGCGAGATCCCGCGGGTGCCGGCCGGCGCATCGGGCAGGCGCGCGAGCACGAGGTGGACGATGTTGTCGGTGAGGTCGTGCTCGCCGTAGGTGATGAAGATCTTCTGGCCGGTGATGCGGTAGGTGCCGTCGCCTACGGGCTCGGCCCGGGAGCGCAGGGCCGCGAGATCGGAGCCGGCCTGCGGCTCCGTGAGGTTCATGGTCGCGGTCCACTCGCCTGAGACGAGCTTGTCGAGGTAGCGGCGCTTCAGGTCGTCCGAGGCATGGGCGGCGAGAGCCTCGATGGCCCCCATGGTCAGCACGGGCCCGATGCCGAAGGCCATGGAGGCGGCGTTCCACATCTCGACGCAGGCCGAGTTGAGCAGGGTTGGCAGGCCCTGCCCGCCATAGGCCACCGGCCCCGGCAGGGCATTCCAGCCGGCTTCCGCCCAGGCCCGGTAGGCCTGCGTCCAGCCGGGCGCGGTGGTCACCTGGCCGTCCTTGAAGGTCGCGCCGACCCGGTCGCCCTCACGGTTGAGGGGGGCGATCACGTCGTTGGCGAAGCGGCCGGCCTCGTCCAGGATGGTCTCGGCCAGATCGACGGACAGGTCGCCGTAGATGCCGTCGGCCACGGCCCGGTCGAGGCCCGCCACATGCTGCATGGTGAAGACAATGTCCGGTACAGGCGCGCGGTAGGTCATAAAGGTTTCCTCTCAAACACGGGGCTTTTCATATTGACGCGTGTTCTCGCGCCGTTAAACCCGCCCGGCAAGGGCAAAGGCCCCGTCGGAAAAGGATAGTTTAGACGTGAACGATCACGGGTCAATGCGCCAAACGGAGCGTCTGGCGGCCGATGCGGCGGGTCTGGCCCGGGCGGCGGACATCCTGCGGGACGGCGGCCTCGTGGCCTTCCCGACGGAAACGGTCTATGGCCTCGGTGCCGACGCGACCGACGCGGAGGCGGTGGCCGGGATCTATGCCGCCAAGGAGCGCCCGAGCTTCAACCCGCTGATCTCCCATCTGGACAGCTTCGAATCCGCCCGAAGCCAGGGCTGGTTCGACGAGACGGCCACCCGTCTGGCAGAGGCCTTCTGGCCCGGCCCCCTGACCCTGGTGGTGCCGGTCGCCCCCAGCTGCACCGTCTCGGACCTCGCCCGCGCCGGACTCGACAGCGTGGGCTTGAGAGTGCCGGCCCATCCCCTCGCCCATGCGCTTCTGGAACGGACGGGCCGCCCGGTAGCCGCGCCCTCGGCGAACCGCTCGGGCCGGGTCAGCCCCACCGATGCGGATCATGTGTTGGGGGATCTCGACGGACGGATCGACGCGGTTCTCGACGGCGGCGCCGCACAGGTCGGCGTGGAATCGACCATCGTCTCCTGCCTCGGCGGCACCCCGCGCCTGCTCCGTCCGGGAGGCGTTCCCCGCGAGGCCATCGAGGCCTTGATCGGCATGAAGCTGGAGGAGGGCGGCGAGGCAGGCTCCGGCCCGCTCGCGCCCGGCATGCTGGCCTCGCACTATGCCCCGCGGGCGCAGGTGCGCCTGAACGCGACAAGCATCCAGCCGGGAGAAGCCGCGCTGCTGTTCGGCCCCGGAGCGCCTCAAGGCGTCGAGGCGGCACAAGCCACCCTGAACCTCAGCAAAAACGGCGACCTCGTGGAGGCCGCCGCTCATCTGTTTTCCTATCTCAGGCAACTCGACGCCTCGGACGCCACGACCATCGCGGTGGGTCCCATCCCGGAGACCGGCCTGGGCGAAGCCATCAATGACCGTCTGAGACGCGCCGCGGCGGACCGGTAGACGCTCCAGACCGCAAACATGTCATCCCCGGCCTCGTGCCGGTGATCCCAATCGCATGAAACGCTGAGGCTCACCGTATCGAGATGGCCGGGACGGATCCCCGGATCAAGTCCGGGGACGGCCATGACGGAGCAGGATCTTACTTCGCAGCGAGCTTGGCAGCGATCTGGGCGACGTGGCGGCCCTGGAAGCGGGCGCCGTCGAGATCGATCTCGGTCGGCTGGCGCGAGCCGTCGGCGGCCGCGATCGTGGATGCGCCGTAGGGCGAACCGCCACGGATCTGGTCGACGCCCGACTGGCCCTGGAAGGAGTACGGCAGGCCGACGACCACCATGCCGTGGTGCAGGAGCACCGGCAACGTGGTGAGGATCGTGGCTTCCTGGCCGCCGTGCTGGGTGGCCGTCGAGGTGAAGACCGATCCGACCTTGCCGATGAGCTTGCCCTGTGCCCAAAGGCCACCGGTCTGGTCGAGGAAGTTCTTCATCTGCGCAGTCATGGTGCCGTAGCGGGTCGGCGTACCGATGATGATGGCATCGTACTCGGGCAGTTCCTCGACGGTCGCGATGGGAGCCTTCTGGTCGGTCTTGTAATGAGCCGCCTGCGCCACCTCCGCCGGGACGAGTTCCGGCACACGCTTGACCGCGACCTCGGCGCCGGCTTCGCGTGCGCCTTCCGCAGCAGCATAAGCCATCTGCTCGATATGTCCCCAGGACGAATAGTACAGAACCAGGACCTTGGTCATGTGAACTCCGATCGGTTGAGATGGGTGTGCGGAACGCCCGGCTTCCGACGCGATGTCTGGGCTGGAAGCGGGTCGCCGGCTGTTGTTGACGCTGGGGAGGATAATCTTTCCACGCTGCAAAACCAGTGTTAGATTTGCAGGAGCTCTCTTGCGGGAATGCAAACCAATGACCAAGCAGCAGCATCTCGACTGGGACGATTTCAAGCTCGTGAAGATCATCGCCGAGGCCGGCGGCCTCGGCGGTGCGGCGGAGCGGCTCGGCGTCAACCACTCGACGGTTTTCCGCAGGCTCGGTCAGATGGAGGAGAATCTCGGGGTCAAGCTCTTCGAGCGCCACCGCACCGGATACGTCCTCACCCCGGCCGGGGAGGAAATGTCGGCGCTGGCCGAGCAGATGGACGAGAACGTCACCGCCTTCACGCGCAAGCTCGCGGGCCAGGCCGTGGCCCCGACCGGTGAGTTGCGGGTCACGACCAACGACACGCTCCTCGTCCACCTCCTGACCCCGATCTTCGCCCGCTTCATCACCGCCTGTCCGGAGATGCGGCTCGACGTGGTGCTCGCCAACCAGGCGCTCAACCTGTCCAAGCGCGACGCGGACGTGGCGATCCGCGCCACCGACGATCCGCCGGAGACGCTGGTGGGACGCCGCGTGGCGACGATCGCCTGGGCGATCTACGGGCGGACGGCTGATTTCCCCGACGTTCAGGGCCCCGAAGACGTGAACCTCGCCGATCTGTTCGACCGTCACTGGGTCGCGCTCGGCGATAACCTGGCGGCCCTGAAGGCCGCCCGTTTCGTGCGCGACCACGTGGCGCCGGACAACATCGTCTACAAGGTCAACACGGTGCTCGGCCTCGCGGAATCGGTCCAGGCCGGAGCGGGCATCGGTCCCCTGCCCTGCTTCATCGCGGATGCGAAACCCGAACTCGTCCGCCTGTCGGAGGTCAAGCCGGATTTCTCCGCGGGCCTGTGGCTCCTGACCCATCCCGACCTGCGCCAATCGGCCCGCGTGCGCGCTTTCTTGGATTTCACGGCCGCCGAGATCGCCAAGCAGAAGAAATGGATCGAGGGGGCGGGGAAAAGGGCGCCGAGTCCCGCTCCGGTGGCTTAGCCGTTGATTTGAAACCCTTCCACGTCATGGCTGGGCCTGTCCCGGCGATGACGTGGAGAGGGAAGGCACCGTGACGTTGCGGGCTAGCCGATAACCACCACCACGCGCCCCTTGATCCTACCCTCGACGATTGCGCTTCCCGCCTCCAGCACCTGATCGAGCGGGATCGTCGAGGTCATGGCGGCGAGCTTGCCGTGGTCGAGGTCGCGGGCGATCCGGTTCCAGGCCTCGATCCGCAACGCCTTCGGGGCCATGACCGAATCGACTCCCAGCAGCGCAACGTTGCGCAGGATGAACGGCGCGACGGTCGTGGGAAGGTCCATCCCGCCCGCGAGACCGCAGGCCGCAATCGCGCCGCCGTATTTCGTCATCGACAGGACATTGGCGAGCGTCGTCGAACCGACCGTATCGATCCCTGCCGCCCAGCGTTCCTTGGAGAGCGGACGCCCAGAACCGGAGAGCTCGCTGCGGTCGAGGATCTCGGCGGCGCCGAGACCTTTCAGGTAGTCGGCCTCCTCGGGCCGTCCGGTGGAGGCGATCACATGCCATCCGGCTTTCGCAAGCAGCGCCACGGCCACCGAGCCGACACCACCGACCGCGCCCGTCACGATGGCGGGCCCGCGATCGGGGCTCAGGCCGTGGCGCTCCAGGGCCATCAGGCAGAGCATCGCCGTATAGCCCGCCGTGCCGACCGCCATGGCCTGGAGGGGCGACAGGCCCTGCGGGAGCGGGATCAGCCACTCGCCCCTGACGCGCACCTTCTCCGCATAGGCACCGAGATGGGTTTCGCCCAGGCCCCAGCCGTTGAGCACCACCGCGTCGCCGGGCTTGAAATCGGGATTCGAGGAAGCCTCCACCGTGCCGGCGAGATCGACGCCGGGAATCATGGGAAATCGGCGCACCACCGGGGCCTTGCCGGTGATCGCGAGGCCGTCCTTGTAGTTCAAGGTCGAGTGCGACACGCGCACGGTGACGTCGCCGTCCATGAGATCCGCCTCATCAAAGGCGCGAATTTCGACCCTTTGACCGGCTTCGTTCTTGTCGATGACGATGGCTTTGAACGTGCTCATGGTGCTTCCTCCCCGGACCATTTGTGGCGCGATGGAGGATCGGGGCAAGCAGAAAAGCCTCAGCCCTTCGGAGCAGTCCGAGGCCTACTCCGCCGGCTGAAGGGCCGGCCCGCGCTGCACGGGCTGCTCCTTGATCGGCAGGTTGATCAGGGCGGAGGCGAGACCGAGCAGAACCGAGAGCCACCAGACCGCGCTGTAATTGCCGTTGATCTCGTAGAGCAGGCCGCCGAGCCACACCCCGAGGAAGCCGCCGACCTGGTGCGAGAAGAACGCGAAGCCGTAGAGCATGGCCATGTAGCGCGTGCCGAACATCAACATCACGAGGGAGGATGTGGGCGGCACCGTGGATAGCCAGAGCAAGCCGATCGAGATGCCGAACAGGATCGACGTCACGGGCGTGGCCGGAACCAGGATGAAGGCGGCGATCGCCACCGAGCGGCCGAGATAGATCCAGGCCAGCAGCCAGCGCTTGGACATGCGGGTGGAAAGCCAGCCCGAGCCGAGGGAGCCGACCGCGTTGGCGAGGCCGATTACGGCCAGCGTCCATCCGCCGACCGCAGCGGACAGGCCCGCATCCTTGAGATAGGCCGGCAGGTGGACGGTGATGAAGGCGAGCTGGAAGCCGCAGGTGAAGAAGCCGAGCACCAGCAGCACGTAGGAGCGATGCCGGAAGGCTTCCGTCAGGGCCTGCTTGATCGACTGGTTCGGCACCGCGGCCGCTCCGGTCTGGCCGGCGTCGCCGGTAGGCCGCGTGGCGAGCGCCAGTGCCAGGGGCATGACGAGCAGGACGCTTGCGGCGAAGACGAGCAGGGCCTGGTGCCAGCCGAAAGAATCGATCAGCACGTTGCCGATGGGCGGGAACAGGAACTGGCCGAACGAACCCGCCGCCGTGCCGGCGCCGAAGGCCATGGGCCGCCATTGCTCCGGCAGGAGCTTGCCGAACGCGCCGAGCACCAGATTGAACGAGCAGCCGGACAGGCCGAAGCCGATGAGCACGCCGGCACCGAGTTGCAGCATGCCGGGCGTGGTCGCATAGGCCATCACGACGAGGCCGAGGGCATAGAGCAGCGCACCGAAGCAAAGCACCCGGAGCGCCCCGAACCGATCCGCCACCGCTCCGGCGAAGGGCTGGCCGACGCCCCAGAGCAGGTTCTGGACCGCGATGGCGAGGCCGAACGTGTCGCGACCCCAGCCATACTCCGTAATCATCGGGAGCTGGAACAGGCCGGACGACGCCCGCGGCCCGAAGGTGATCAGGGCGATCAGGCAGCCGCAGACGACGATGAGTTCCGGCGAAATACGGGATGGAGCAGGAGAAGCGGACATGCCCACGGCTCTCGGAAGAGGCAACAAGGCGCGCAGACTATCCCAACTCTGGCATCAGCAACATTGAAAGTTTGTAGGCTTTGGTATGAGAGAACGTGATGGATATCCGGTGGAGAACGGGAGCCCGACTCCTCCTGCGGGCTCCTCCGCCATCAGATCACAAAGAGATCCTGATATCCGAGCTTCAGGGTCTTTCCGAGGGTGGCGATCTTCACCTTAGCCGCAGCACCGGTCCCGTCCGCATCGTACAAGAGCGCGCCGGTTTTCCTGTCGTAAATGATTCGATCCTCACGATCCTGCGCTTTCGAGGCTCGGACGAACATGTCGACGTTGAACATCTTCGGACTGGATGGGCTGCCGGCGCCCAACTTGGTGAAGATCTTGTTGTCGAGCAGGATCGAATCGTAGGTCGGGTTGAAGTCGTAGATCCGGTCGACATTCGCCCCCTTGCCGACCTTGCTGTCGAAAACGAAGCTGTCCCGGCCCGCGCCGCCGTAGAGCTTGTCGTCACCGGCCCCTCCGTAGAGGGTGTCGTTGCCGACATCGCCGAAGAGCGTGTCGATGCCGTCGTTGCCCTTCAGCAGGTTCGCGGCGGCGTTACCCTGGAGCGTGTCGGCGAAGCGTCCGCCGTTGGCATTCTCGATCACGACCCCGTTGGCGATCGTGTAGCCGCCGGCGAACTCATTCTCCCGGGAGATGAAGCCTCCCGCATTCGGATCGCCCTCCCGCAACGTCGCGGCGCGGAGATCGATGACGACGCCACTCTGGGCCTGCGCCGCGGTGATCGTGTCCTTTCCGCCCGAATCCCAGAGGCAGAACCATCCGTGATCGCCCACATCCGCGTTTGAACCCGGCAATGTGTAGACGTCGTTCCCTTGGCCGGTTTTCGTGTTCTTTCCGTAGAGAGCCTGCAAGGCGGCAATGTCGAAAGCGCCGAGTCCCGCCTGGTTGCCGGAGGCCCTCTCATAGCCGGCTTTGTCCCACCCGGGATTGTAGGACATGACCGTCCAGATTCCCTGGTTCAAATCGTTTTCTCCGGTTGAGAAGGCGTCGGTGACGCCCGGAAAGGCCGTTGCGTCCTCGGCTGTTCCACCATCGTGCGGATGAGCCAGACCCATGCCATGGCCCAATTCGTGCAGGATGGTGTCGAGCGCCTCGCTGCCGAAAGAGAAGCCGGTCCATGTCGGCGCCGCGACGTTGAAATATCCCCAGCTTTGCTCGTCATACGGCAACTCGTGGATGCCGAGCGTGCCGCCGCTCAAGTCGGTCTTCCACCAGACGATGTTGGCTTCCGCAACGGTGTTGGCGCGCGCGAAGGTAAGCCCGCAGACGCTTTCGTAGACCCGCATCGCGTAGTCGAAGGCGGCCTTCTCGGGATCGGTCCAATTCCGAGCGGACGCGCCGCTCACGAGGACATCACTGGGGCCGTGGGCGACGTTCGCCGACGTAAAATCCCTGCCTTGCCCGAACCAGACCTTGATCGGACCACCTGCGATGTTCCAAGCCGATCCACCCCAGACGAGGGAATCCACATAGGGATTGCCATACCCTGAACCCGCAACGGAACTTCGGATACTCGCCACGATTTCCCCGCCTTCGACGCTACATCCTATCGTTATATTGATATGCAGTATCTTTGAAAGTGCCGAAGCGCACCCGAGAGGAATTCCTGAGGATCGAACGTAAAACGGGTCCCCGCTTACACGCTCGGTGCTTCAGGTCTGCCCGGGCTTGAGCTTGTAGAAGATATGGCGACCGATCACGTCCATCTTTTTCAGACGGCGGGCCCAGTAGGGCTTGACGTAGTCTGCATGATAATGGGTCGCGCCGCCGACATCGGCCAAGTACGTCTTGCCTTCGAGCACGGCGCTCGCGACGCTCTTGGCGCGTTCCCAGGATTCCGTGTCGCGGATGCGCAGAGCCTTGCCCTCGCAGGCGAAGGTGAACTGGCAGGCGAGATGGCGATGGCGGTTCTGGTAGACGACGCCGCAGATGCTGGACGGATACAGCCCGCTCTTCACCCGGTTGAGCACCACCTGGGCGACCGCCGCCTGCCCTTCGAGGGGTTCGCTGCGGGCCTCGAAGTAGACGGCCTCGGCCAAGCAGCGCTGCTCCTTGTTCATGTTGTCCGGATCGATCAGGTCCGCATAGCGCGGACGATCCGCCTCGTCGCCCTTCGGCAGGATGGTCAGGGCGCCGTAGCCGCTCCGGTCGAGGCGCGGCGATTGCAGGGACACGGGCGCCGCCGCGATCTCGACGGGCGTTGCCTCCATGGGAGCCGGCGTGGCCGAAGAGAGGGCGATGGCGCGCTTCACCATGGGGGTCGTCGGGCTCGCCGCTGCTCCGGTGGAGCCCGCAGCGGCAGCCGCTGGGGATTGGACGGAGGTGGTCTGGCGCGTCGTGGTGTATTCGGGCGTTTCCCAGGGCTCGAAGACCTGTTCGGTTTCCGGCGCTTCGAGCTGGCCCTCCATGAGAACGGTCGGCGGCAGGAGCCGTTCGTCGTGACTATAGAGCAGCCGCGCGCCGGTCGCGTGTTCGAGCGTGGGGCGCAGTTGCTTCGCCCGTCGGGACAGGGTGGCATGCGGCGCCACCAGCGGACTTCCCTTCAGGGCACGGTCCACGATGGGATCGGGCCCCGCATCGGCCTTCCTGTCGGCCTTAAGGGGGGCGGAATCAGTCATCTCATCCGGCAGGTCGTAGCGCGGCATGGAGCGGAGGATGTCGCGATCGATCCCAAGCTTCCCATCGGCGATGGAAGCGCCGGTCGGCGGAATGAGCGCGGTCTCGACGAGGCGGGCGGTGGCGCTGCGTGGCGTGAAGCTGACGCCGGAATGCAGGTCGTTGCTGGCCGAGGCGGTGAACGAGATTAGAAGCCCCGTTGCCAGCGCCCAGGGAGCCGTGGTGGCGCAGATCCATTTCACTCGAGAACGACGATACGGAAGACGCACGCGCAACACCCTGCAAAAACTCATGAACATCCCGGAGCATCCAGCAGGAGGGCTCCGATGCCTTAAAGTTATCGCGGGTTAAGGTTGATGGGTGGTTAAGGCCGGCCTCCCCTCATCCGGCCTTTGCTGCGGCAGCCTGACGCTTCTCGGCGAGGCGGCGCAGGGCCGCGCCGGTTTCGGGATCGGCCGGGAAGAAGGCCTCGATGGCGAGTTCCGAAAGCGTGACATCCACAGGCGTTCCGAAGATCGTCGTGGTGCTGAAGAGCGTCAGCACGCCCTCCTCCGTCTGGAGCTGGAGCGGCACGACGATGCCGGCATAATCGTGGTTCGTCTTAGGCGCCCGTGCGGCGGCATCAGGCGTCGGATAGGAGCGCAGCTCCTCGATCAGACCGGCCAGATCCGCATCGCCCGTCGCATCGACCTGACGATGCAGGCGGTGGACAAGATGATTGCGCCATTCGGTGAAGTTCACGATGCGGCGCGCCAGGCCTGCCGGATGAATGCTCAGACGCAGCACGTTGACGGGCGGTTTCATCAGGGCCGGATCCACCTCGCCGATCAGGGACACGAGGGACTCGTTCGCAGAGATGAGCGACCAGTGCCGGTCGACTGCGAGCGCCGGGTAAGGATCATGGCCCTTCAGGACGAGATCCACCGCCTGACGCATGCCGGCGAGGGCCGGATCGTCGAGGGAACGCTGCGAATAGACCGGCGCGAAGCCCGCCGAGACCAACATGATGTTGCGCTCGCGCAGAGGCATGTCGAGTTTCTCCGCCAGCAGCAGCACCATCTCGCGGCTCGGCTGCGAGCGGCCGGTTTCGAGGAAGCTCAGATGCCGCGTGGAAATCTCGGCTTCGAGCGCGAGATCCATCTGGCTGAGGCGGCGGCGCTGACGCCATTCGCGCAGGTAATCGCCTACATGTCGGTCGGTTGTCACGGGTCGAACGCTCGCTGTTGTCATGAGCGGACCATAACGTGACGCGCATTCATCTTCCATGACCTCGGAGGTAATCGACGGCTTTCGATCCATACGAAATCCTGCATCCACGGTTGAGGCCTTCAGCCGAGTGACGACAGGAGAGAGCCATGATGACGATCCAATCTTCCCCGCTTCTTCGCCAGGCCCTCGTGGCCGACGCCACCACCAGCGCCACCTTCGGCCTCATGCTGCTGATCGGGGCCGGAACCCTGAGCGGCATCTTCGGCCTGCCGGACATGCTCCTGCGCATCGCGGGCTTGGTTCTCCTGCCCTACGCGGCCTTCATCGGCTGGCTCGGTCTGCGGGAGCAGATCCACAAGCCCGTGGCTTGGGCCGTGGTGCTCGGCAACGCCCTCTGGGTCCTCGACAGCGCACTGCTGCTGATGAGCGGCTGGGTCTCCCCGACGAGTGCAGGCTATGCCTTCGTGATCGCCCAGGCGCTCGTGGTGCTGATGTATGCGGAGTTCCAATATGTCGGGCTGCGGCGCTCGACGGAGGCGTTGGCCTGATCATCGATGAACCGCCCTTGGCCAAATGCGATGGACAGACGGCCCTTCCATGTCATCACCGGCCTTGTGCCGGTGATCCCGCTTTCTTCGGAGTGCGGCGCTTCACACAATCGGAATGGCCGTGATGATCCCCGGATCAAGTCCGGGGACGGTCGTGATGGGGAGGGTTTAGCCCCTCGCATCCCGCCCGTTGAACGGGATCGCCTTGATCTCCGCCAGATCCACGGTTTCGAGGCAGCGCACGTTGATGGCGGCCATCGCCTCACCTGTCGGCTGCTTGCCTTCGCCGAAGGTCGCCGAGCCGCAGGTGGAGCAGAAGCGGTGCTGGATGGTGTGCGTGTTGAACGTGTAGGTGGAGAGATCTTCCTCACCACGAACGATGGTCAAGGCGCCGCGCGGCACGAAGGTGAGCAGATAGCCCTTCCGGCTGCAGATGGAGCAGTTGCACTCGATGACCTGCTCGAGATCCGTCTCGACCTCGTACGCCACCTTGCCGCAATGGCATGAGCCCTTGTGCAGCGCCATCTTCCGTCCCCTTGTTCAGTGTTGTCAGCTCAACGCTATCATCAGGGTCACGATCAAACCAGCGCCGATCACCGCCACGAACCGGTCGCCCATGGTGAGGGGCTCCGCCTTGCCCTGGGTCGCGAGCTGGCCGATTGCGAGATCGAGGGCCAGCGACACGGCGAAGGGCCATGCGGCCGGCGGCACGGCCGTCTCCTGCCATGCCGGATTGAGGCGCGCGACGTAGCCGAGGACGATGCCGGATACCAGCACCGTCCCGATATAGATCAGACGAGAGCGAGACAGGACCATTTATGCCTGGCTCGCGGCCTTGTTGCCGAGGGCTGCCTGCGCGGCCGCCAGACGCGCGATCGGCACGCGGTAGGGCGAGCAGGACACGTAGTCGAGCCCGACCGACTGGCAGAAATGGATCGATGCCGGATCGCCGCCATGCTCGCCGCAGATCCCGAGCTTGATGTTTCCGCGGGTCGCCTTGCCGCGCTCGACCGCGAGCTTCACCAGTTCGCCCACGCCCTCCTGGTCGATGGTCACGAACGGATCGGCCGGCAGCAGCCCCTTCTGCGTGTAGGGGCCGAGGAACGAGGCCGCATCGTCGCGCGAGATGCCGAGCGTCGTCTGCGTCAGATCGTTGGTACCGAAGGAGAAGAACTCCGCCGATTCCGCGATCTCGCCGGCGCGCAAAGCGGCGCGCGGCAGCTCGATCATCGTGCCGACCTGGTACTCGACCGCGACGCCGCTTTCCTTCGCCACCGCTTCCGCCATGGCGACGATGCGCGCCTTCACGAGGTCGAGCTCAGCCTTCGTCATGACGAGCGGCACCATGACCTCCGGCACGACCGGCCGGCCCGTCTGCTTGCCGGCTTCCACCGCCGCCTCGAAGATGGCGCGCGCCTGCATCTCGGCGATCTCCGGGTAGGCCACCGCCAGGCGGCAGCCCCGGAAACCGAGCATCGGGTTGAACTCGTGCAGCTCGCGGGCGCGGTGCTTGAGCTTGTCGACGGAGGCGTTCATGGCCTTGGCCACCTCCTCCATCTCCTCTTCCGAATGCGGCAGGAACTCGTGCAGCGGCGGATCGAGCAGGCGGATCGTCACCGGCAGGCCGCTCATGATCGAAAACAGCTCGACGAAATCCTGGCGCTGCATCGGCAGCAGCTTGGCGAGCGCGGCGCGGCGGCCGGCCTCGTCGTCGGACAGGATCATCTCGCGCACGGCCACGATGCGGTCGCCCTCGAAGAACATGTGCTCCGTGCGGCACAGGCCGATGCCTTCGGCGCCGAAGGTGCGGGCGGTCTTGGCATCGAGCGGCGTCTCCGCGTTGGCGCGCACCTTCATGTGGCGCACCTTGTCTGCCCAGCCCATCAGCGTGGCGAACTCACCCGACAGCTCCGGCTCCAGCATCTTCACCTGGCCCAGCAGCACCTGGCCGTTGGAACCGTCGATGGTGAGCACCTCGCCCTTCTTCAGCGTCTGGCCGGCGACGGTGAGCGTCTGCGCGGCATAGTCGACGCGGATCGAGCCTGCGCCCGACACGCAAGGCTTGCCCATGCCGCGCGCGACCACCGCCGCGTGCGAGGTCATGCCGCCGCGCGTGGTGAGAATGCCTTCGGCCGCATGCATGCCGTGGATGTCTTCCGGCGAGGTTTCGACGCGCACGAGGATGACCTTCTGGCCGGCTTTCTTGGCCGCTTCCGCATCGTCCGAGTTGAACACGATCGCCCCCGAGGCGGCGCCGGGCGAGGCCGGCAGGCCGGAGGCCAGGATCTTGCGCTCGGCCTTGGGGTCGATGGTGGGATGCAGCAGCTGGTCGAGAGCCGCCGGCTCGACGCGGGTGATCGCCTCCTCCTGGGTGATCAGGCCCTCAGAAGCCAGCTCGACAGCAATGCGCAGCGCTGCCTTGGCGGTGCGCTTGCCGTTGCGGGTCTGGAGCATCCAGAGCTTGCCGGTCTCGACCGTGAATTCCATGTCCTGCATGTCACGGTAGTGCTTTTCGAGGATGCCGTAGATTCGCACCAGCTCGCGATAGGCGTCCGGCATCGCCTGTTCCATGGAGGGCTTGTCGGAGCCGGAAGCGATGCGGGCCTTCTCGGTGATGTCCTGCGGGGTGCGGATGCCCGCCACCACGTCCTCGCCTTGGGCATTGATCAGGAACTCGCCGTAAAGCTCGCTCTCGCCGGTGGACGGATTGCGGGTGAAAGCCACGCCGGTGGCGGAGGTCTCGCCCATGTTGCCGAACACCATGGCCTGCACGTTCACGGCCGTGCCCCAGCTCGCCGGGATGGCGTGCAGCTCGCGGTATTTGATGGCGCGGTTGTTCATCCAGGAGCCGAACACGGCCCCGATGGCGCCCCAGAGCTGCTCCTCCGGCTCCTGCGGGAAGGGTTTGCCGAGCTCCTTCTCGACCAGCGCCTTGTAGCGCGGAAGGATCGCCTGCCAGTCCGTGGCGGTCATGTCCGTGTCGAGCGTATAGCCCTTGCGGTCCTTGTACTCGTCGAGGATCTCCTCGAAATGGTGGTGCTCGAGGCCGAGGACCACGTTGGAATACATGGTGATGAAACGGCGGTACGAGTCATAGGCGAAGCGCTCGTCGCCCGCGCCCTTGGCCAGAGCCCCGACCGTGACGTCGTTGAGGCCGAGATTGAGCACCGTGTCCATCATGCCCGGCATCGAAGCGCGGGCGCCGGAGCGAACGGAGACGAGGAGCGGGTTCTCGGCATCGCCGAAGGTGCGGCCGGTGAGCTTGCCGACGTAAGCCAGCGCGTTCTCGACTTGGGCTTTCAGCTCCTGCGGATAGGCGCGGCCGTGGTCGTAGTAATAGGTGCAGACCTCGGTCGTGATCGTGAAGCCCGGAGGGACCGGCAGGCCCAGATTGGACATCTCGGCCAGATTGGCCCCCTTGCCACCGAGCAGGTTCTTCATCCCCGCCTGGCCCTCGGCCTTTCCATCCCCGAAGGTATAGACCCACTGCGTCATCGCTCGATCCCCTGGCTCTGAATACGCCCTGCTGCCGCGCAGGTGATGGCTTGAAACATATGGAGCCCAAACGCAAGCTGAACAGCCGAGGTTTCCCTTCCTGCCTTCAGATTCCAGGCCCGGCAACCGGTATCATTTCACTGCTTATTAATTTATGTTATATCGTGCGAAAGAATTTCGCTGGGCCTCACCTTGGTTCTGTGAAGGGGTTCCACCTCGAAGCTTCGGCCTAGCCTCCCAATCCCCTAACGGAATCTAGTCGCCGCATACCACCAGTCTTGACATCCGTTTCCACGAAAGAGGCTTCCCATGCCAGCGCCACTTACCATCAATGATATTCAGACTACGAAGGTAACCTTGACCGAGAACGACTCGGATCTCATCGTCAACGCGGCGATCAATGTCCAGCCGTTCACCACCGCCATCGATCTTTCGGCCGGCGCGGGTGGTGAGCTAAAGCTTTCCGCCGATGTGACAGGATTTATCCTTTCCACGCAGTCGACGGCCTATGTGGTCACGGTCGACGCCGGAGTCACCGCACAGAGGTTTTCTCTCACCGAGGCCAGCATCACCAACCATGGGCGGATCACCGACAGAGTGAGGATCGGCGACCTATCCTCGGATGCCAGCACGCTCAGCAATCTCACGAATACGGGCTTTATCAACGAAGGGGCGGAACTGGGCTACCACACCCAGGTCTTCAATTCTGTCGTCGAAAATTCTGGAACGATTTCCACTTCATCTTCGACAGGCGTCGCCTTGAGCTTCCAAAGCGCCGCGGGCGGGATGGTCAACCTGACCAATTCGGGAACGATCAGTGGAAATATCGGAATCGGGTTCAGCAGTCCGATCAACATCACGATCACCAACACCGGCACGATCAAGGGCACTGGATGGGGGGGAGCCGCGATCTCGGGAGTGAGCGGCGGCATGATCGACAACCGCCACGGCATCATCGAGGGCCTCGTCAGGCTGGTCGACGGGAACAACACCTTCTTGGGTGGCACCGGCGATGAAATGATCGCAAGCGGGCGAGACAACGACATCATCAATGGCGGCGGTGGCATCGACACCGTCAGATTCGACTATGCGGACATGGATCTTACCGTCGATCTTCGCATTACCACGGCCCAGACCATCGACGCGCGGAGCAGCGACACATTGATCGGGATCGAGAACCTGATCGGCTCGTACGGAGCAGACCATTTCACCGGCGACGATAATGCCAATTCTCTGGCCGGCAAAGGGGGCGACGACACCTTGGTGGGCGGCAACGGAGACGACACGCTCGCCGGAGGCTACCAGAACGATCTCCTCCAGGGCGGGGCGGGGGTCGACACGGCGATTTTCGATTTATCAACCGGCGCCCGGATCAACCTCAGCCTAACGACCGCGCAGAACACAGGCCAGGGCAACGACGTGCTGGAGGAGATCGAGAACATCGTCACAGGAAACGGCAACGACACCGTGACGGGCAGCGCCGCAGCCAATGCGCTGACGGGAAATTACGGTGACGACAAACTCAGCGGCGGCGCGGGCGACGATACGCTGAACGGAGGAGACGGGGACGATCTCCTGACCGGCGGTGCCGGCACCGACCTTATCGACGGCGGCGCAGGCGACGACGTGATTTTCGGAAGCGGCCGCGACGTCGCGGTGTTTTCCGTGGCAAGTTCCGCCTATACGAAGGTCGACAACGGGGACGGCAGCGTTACGGTCATCTCGGCCGACGGCACCGACGAGTTGCTGGGCATCCGCTTCGCCAAGTTCACCGACAAGACGGTCGCCCTGATCAATGCCAATCCCGACAGCATCGCCCTGTCGAAAACGAGCGTTGCGGAAAACACGCTGGTCACCACCATCGTCGCGAGGTTGTCGGCGCACGACGCCGATGGGGACGCGTTGACTTACAGTCTGACGGACGATGCCGGCGGCATCTTCGCTCTCGACGACAACAACTTGATCCTAGCAAAAGCGCTTGATTTCGAGACACAGGCCCAGCACACGGTTACCATCACGGCGAAGGATGCATGGGGCGGCGAGACGAGTCAGAGCTTCGTAATCTCCGTCGTCGATATCGACGAATCCGCCACGACAGGCGGGGGCGACAAGCCCCTGACCCTCGTCGGAACGGCCGGCGCCGATACCCTGACGGGAAAATCCCTCAACGATGAGCTGAGAGGCCTTAGCGGCAACGACACGCTGTCTGGCGGTGCCGGCAACGACCTGCTTTTCGGCGGCGTGGGCAAGGATGTACTCACGGGGGGAGAAGGTCAGGATATTTTCGGATTCGACACCAAGCCCAATAAAGCGACCAATATCGACCGCATCACCGATTTTTCGGTTGCCGACGATACGATTCAGCTATCGAAGGCGGCTTTCAGCAAGATCACGAAGAAGGGCGTTCTGGCAAAGAGCGCTTTCTGGTCCGGCGCGAAAGCGCATGATGCAAGCGACCGGATCATCTACGATCCCAAGAAGGGCGCCCTGTTCTATGACAGCGACGGATCCGGAAAGGCCGCAGCCGTGCAGATCGCGATTCTGTCCAAGGCGCTTAAAATCAACGCTCTCGATTTTTTCATCACCTGATGGTGTCCGACCTTCGGGCTCGGCGGCAGGGCGACAAGACGAAAAGCGAAAAGGCCGGGCGATCTGCCCGGCCTCTTTTACTGTCGAACGATGAACAGGTTCAGACCCGGTAGCGTCCATTGCGCTTCACATAGACCGTCGCGCCGACGGGAACGCGCTCGTAGAGGTCGGCCACGTCCTCGTTGAGCATGCGCACGCAGCCCGAGGAGACCTGCTCGCCGATGCTCCAGGGCTCGTTGGTGCCGTGGATGCGGAAGAGGATGTCGCGGCCGTCCTGATAGAGATAGAGGGCGCGGGCGCCGAGCGGGTTGTCGAGTCCGGCCTCCACATAGCGCGGCAGCTCCGGCTTGATGCCGACCATGGTCTTGGTGGGCGACCAGTTGGGCCAGACACCCTTGCGGCCCACGGATGCGATGCCCTTCCAGGAGAAGCCCTGCTTGCCGACGCCGACGCCGTAGCGGATCGCCCTGCCCTCCGGCTGGACGAGGTAGAGCATGCGCTCGTCGATATCGACCACGATGGAGCCCGGCTTCTCGGAGCCTTTGTACTCCACCGTCTGGCGCGCGTATTTCGCGTCCATCCTGCGGCGGTCGACCAGAGGAATGTCGTGCGGCTTGTCCGGCATGGTGCCGATGTACCAGCCGGCATCGTCCGCCGAGGCGGCCTCGTAGGGCTGTTGCTGGGCAGTCTGGCAGGCAGCGAGGGGCGCGCTCAGGAGAGCGGCGATCAGCAGGCGTCGAATCATGGTCACTCAACCAGGTGAATCAGTTGCCGCTTACCTAGGGCGTAGGTGCCGGCTTGGCTGTGCCCCACGCGCAACACCTTAACATGAATTGACCCCGCCGCCCCCTCGGGGAGATGTCTCCAAAGGAGGAGAAACAGCTCTCTTC
This sequence comes from Microvirga sp. Mcv34, assembly GCF_024519725.1. Classification (GTDB taxonomy): domain Bacteria; phylum Pseudomonadota; class Alphaproteobacteria; order Rhizobiales; family Beijerinckiaceae; genus Microvirga. Next base: position 28,868 of record NZ_JALJRK010000044.1, read on the forward strand.
CGAGGCAGGCGAAGGATTTGCCCCACTTTGAGCTGCTATCCCTCGATGCGGGAGAAATCCGCCACCGTGCGGGTGGCTTCGCGGATATCGTTGAGGAGCCGCAGGCGGTTCGCCCGGAGGCCTGAATCCTCCGCATTGACGGTCACCTTGTCGAAGAACGCATCGACGGGCTGGCGCAGGCGCGAGAGCGCGCGCATCGCCCCCTCGAAATCCTCCGCCTCGATGGCCGCCTTGGCCTCTTCCTTGGCGCCGTGCAGCACCACGGCAAGCGCCTTCTCTTCGATCTGACCCTGGTCGTTCACGATCTGGAGGTCCGGCGCCTCGTTATAGGCGCACCCGTCCTTCTTCTCCTCGATGCGCAGGATGTTGGCGGCGCGGCGATAACCGGCGAGCAGATTCCGGCCGTCCTCCGTATCGAGGAAGCGGCCGAGCGCCTCCACCCGGCGAACAACCATGAGAAGGTCGTCCTGGCCTTCGAGGGCGAAGACCGCATCGATGAGATCGTGACGCGCGCCCTGGTCGCGCAGATAGACTTTCAGGCGGTCGGCGAAGAAGGAGAGGAGGTCGAGCGCCCGCACATACATGATGCGCGCAAGGCTCTCGGAATTCCCCAACTGCCGCTGGCGGAAAATGGATTCGAGATCCGGAAGGGTCGGATGATCGAGCAGCCCAGCAATGGCGCTGTCGTCGATCGCCTCGACGAGCTTCTTGGCCTGCAAGAACTCCTCGAAGAGAACGTCCTTCGCGTCGCGGGCGAAAAGCTTCGCGAACAGGGCAATCAGCGGCAGCTTGAGATTGTTCTCCAGCACCAGCCGGATCACGCCGAGCGCCGCACGGCGCAGCGCATAGGGATCCTTCGATCCCGTCGGCTTCTCGTCGATGGCCCAGAAGCCAACCAGCGTGTCGATCTTGTCGGCGAGCGCCACGGCCACGGAGACCGGATCGGTCGGCACGCGGTCGGACGGACCGAGCGGCTTGTAATGCTCTTCGATGGCCGCCGCGACGGACGGGTGCTCGCCCTGCAGGGTCGCATAATAGCGGCCCATGAGTCCTTGCAGCTCGGGGAACTCGCCGACCATCTCGGTGACGAGATCGGCCTTGGCGAGCCGCGCGGCCCGTTCTGCCAGCGCCGGATCGGCCCCGACAGCAGGCGCCAGTTCCCTGGCCAGCGCCGCGATGCGCTCCACGCGCTCGTATTGCGTGCCGAGCTTCTCGTGGAACACGATGCTCTTGAGCTTTTCGAGCCGGTCTTCGAGCTTCACCTTCTGGTCCGTCTCCCAGAAGAACTTCGCATCGGACAGGCGCGCGCGCACCACGCGCTCGTTGCCGCCCACGATGGTCTTGCCGCCATCGCCGGCGATGAGGTTCGAGGTGAGCAGGAACTTGTTCGCGAGCTTGCCGGTGTTGGGATCGCGCAGCACGAAGCATTTCTGGTTCGCCCGGATCGTGGTGCGGATCACCTCCGGCGGAATGTCGAGGAACGCTTCATCGAATGAGCCCATGAGCACCACGGGCCATTCCACGAGACCCGCGACCTCTTCGAGCAGGCCCTCGTCCTCGACGAGTTCGAGGCCCTGCGCGAAGGCGAGATCCTTCGCGTCGTGCAGGATCATGTCCTTGCGGCGGTCCGTGTCGATCACGACCTTGGCACGCTCCAGCGCCGGCGCGTAATCGTCGAAGCGCTTCACGCGGATCTCGCCGGGGGCGAGGAAGCGGTGGCCCTTCGTGACGTCGCCCGATGCGATCCCGTCGATCTCGAAGCGCACCACTTCCGGATCCTCGGTCTCGGGCCCGAAGGTGCAGATGACGGAATGGAGCGGACGCACCCAGCGCAGGCTCCCAGGCTCGCGCGACGCTGCACCCCAGCGCATGGATTTCGGCCAGGGGAAATTCTTGACGATGCCGGGCAGGATTTCCGCCAGCACGTCCGGGGTCGAGCGGCCGGGTTTCTCGATCACGGCGACGTAGAACTCGCCCTTCTTCGGATCGCTCTCGATTTTCGCCAGGTCGATGGAGGACAGCCCCGCCCCCTTCAGGAAGCCCTGGATCGCCGCATCGGGTGAGCCGACGCGCGGGCCCTTGCGCTCCTCGCGCACATCCTGCCCCTTCACCGGCAGGCCGGCCACATGGAGCGCCAGCCGCCGTGGCGTGGCAAAAGCCTTGGCGCCTTCATAAAGGAAGCCGCGCTCCACGAGCGCATCGGTCACAAGCTTCTTCAGATCCTCCGCCGCACGGCGCTGCATGCGGGCGGGAATTTCTTCGGAAAAGAGTTCGAGGAGAAGATCGGGCATCGGAGAACTTTATGTCTGAGGGAGATCAACGGATCGGGACGGCATTCACGCCGCCACGCCTCCGCCCTCGGTCTTCAGCCAAGCGGCACCGCAGGCCTTCGCCAGCTCGCGGACGCGCAGGATATAGCTCTGGCGCTCGGTGACGGAGATCACCCCGCGGGCGTCGAGCAGATTGAACATGTGGCTGGCCTTGATGCACTGGTCATAGGCCGGCAGCGCCATGAGGTGGCGGTTGTCGTTGAAGCCGGGCTTCGGCTCGCCGTCTTCGAGATATTTGCGGCAGGCGGCCTCGGCATCGCGGAAATGCCGGAACAGCATCTCGGTGTCGGCATATTCGAAATTGTGGCGCGAATATTCCTGCTCGGCCTGGAGGAAGACATCGCCGTAGGTGACCTTCCGGTCGCCGTCGAGCCCGTTGAAGTTGAGGTCGTAGATCGATTCCACGCCCTGCAAATACATGGCGAGACGCTCGAGGCCGTAGGTCAGCTCGCCGGCCACCGGCGAGCATTCGAAGCCGGCCACCTGCTGAAAGTAAGTGAATTGCGACACTTCCATGCCGTCGCACCAGCATTCCCAGCCGAGACCCCAGGCGCCGAGCGTCGGGCTTTCCCAATCGTCCTCGACGAAGCGGATGTCGTGGACGCTCGTGTCGATGCCGATGGCCTTGAGCGAGCCGAGATAGAGCTCCTGCAGGTTCGGCGGGTTCGGCTTCAGGATCACCTGGAACTGGTAGTAGTGCTGGAGCCGGTTCGGGTTCTCGCCGTAGCGCCCGTCCTTCGGGCGGCGGGAGGGCTGCACATAGGCGGCCCGCCAGGGCCGTGGGCCCAGGGCCCTCAGGGTGGTGGCTGGGTGGAAAGTGCCCGCGCCGACTTCCATGTCGTAGGGCTGGAGGATGACGCAGCCCTGCTCGGCCCAGTAGCGCTGGAGGGTGAGGATCAGGCCCTGGAAAGAGCGCGCAGGGTTCATATGCGCGGGTTCGCTCGTCATATCGGCGTCCGGTTCATCTCGAAAATGTCAGGCGAACCCTTGGGATGACGGGCGGCCCAAGTCAAGCGTCGGCGGCTCCTCCCGTCATCGCCGGCCTCACAAGCCCAAGCGCGCCCAGGCGGCCCGCTCCTCGAGGGCTCCGACGATCTCGCCCGGGTCGATCAGGCTGCTCTGCCCGAGGGACCGGCGGCCGAAGAGGCGGCCCAGCAGCGGCGGCCGGGCCGGCTCGATCATGCGGAACTGCACATTCTCGCCGAAGCGCTGGCGCAGGATGGTACGAATGTCCCCGAGCCCATCGATGAGGCCGAGATCGAGCGCCTCCGACCCGACCCAGAAGGCGCCGGAGAAGAGATCGTCATAGGAATCGTTGAGCTTTTCGCCACGGCGGTCACGGACGAGATCCTCGAAGACCTGATGGATCTGGCGCTGGAGCCCCTTCAGGCGCACCACGTCGTCCGGGTTCTCCGGCCGGAAAGGGTCCAGCATCGCCTTGCTCTTGCCCGCCGTATGAACCCGCCGCTCGACCCCGATGCGCTCGATCAGCTCATGAAAGCCGAAGCTCGCGGAGACGACCCCGATGGAACCGACGATGGAGGCCGGGTCGGCATAGATCTCGTCCGCCGCGCAGGCGATCATGTAGCCGCCCGAAGCCGCCGCATCCTCCACGAAGGCGATGACGGGGAGCTTCTTCTCCTCGGCGAAGGCGCGGATGCGCTTGAAGATCAGGTGCGACTGCGCGGCGGACCCGCCCGGCGAGTTGATGACCAGCGCCACCGCCTTCGCGCCCGGAACCGAGAAGGCGCGCTCCAGGAGCGGCGCCACGCTCGCCATGGCGAGCCCGGCCCTGAGAGGCATCACGGCGCCGATGGGGCCGGACAGGCGCACGACGGGCACAATGGGATCGGGATAGACGCGATATTTGCCCGGTAGGAGAAATTGAAGACGTGCCGGAAGCATGGAAGAGAACGATGTTTGAGCCATGGCCGTTATGTAGGGTGCACAGCCCGGCTTCCCAAGATGAACATACCGTTAGGGAAATTGTCGGGCTGCGTTCAGTTAGGTTCGTTTAAATCTTCATCATGGACAACAGCCCGGTCGCAACACCGTTTCATTTCGGTTTGCGGGCGAGGCGAGGAGAAGATGAAATGCGTAAGCTGATGTTCGGCCTTCTTGGTTTTGCAGCCCTGGGCTTCGGGGCCCTGTCGGTCCAGCCGGCGGAGGCGCAGCCCTATTACCCGGGCTATGGCTATCGGGAGCCGTCCGTGACGGTCCAGTACGGGGGACCTCGCTATGGCCGCCCTTATTACGGTCGTCCCTATTACGGACGTCCCTACGGCGCCTATCGCCCGATGCCCGCCGCGCGACGCTGCTGGGTCGAGCCGCGCCGGGTCTGGAACGGCTACCGCTGGGTGCGCCGTCCCATCGAGGTCTGCCGTACGGTGGGGCGCCCCGGCTATCGTTACTGAGTTCGGACAAGGGCGCCGCAAGGCGCCCTTTTCATAGGAGGTCCGCCTCCCCCCGATGCAGGGCGTCGGCCTGTGGGGTGAACCGCCCGTCCGGCCCGTTCAGGATCAGCGGCGGCAGAATGGTCAGGGGTGCCTTGCTGCCCTTGACCCCGGCCAGCAGGAGGCGAATCGCCGGCCGGTCGGCGCTCGGATGCACGAAGCGCAGTTCCAGACCCCCGAACCATCTGTCCACGATCCGAAGGCATTCGGAGGTGCGGTCGGCCCGATGGATGAGGACGAGTCGCCCCTTCGGCTTGAGCAGCCCCGCGCAGGCCTTCAGCCAAGCCTCCAGCCCACCCGCCGGCAGGGCATGAGCGGCCGCGCGAATCCGATTGGGCGAGATCCGGGCCTGCCCCTCCTCCAGGAACGGCGGATTGGTGAGGACGAGATCGGCGCTCTCAGGCATCAGTCCGACCGCAAGTCGCGCGTTCCTGTCCAGCAGGTCGGCGACGGCAATCCGCCCGTCCAGGCCGTTGTCCTGGCAGTTGCGGCGGCACAATTCGGCGAGATCGGGATCCCGCTCCACGAAGACGTAGCAGGCTCCCTTCGCCCGGGTCGCCGCCATGAGCCCGACGGCTCCGGTCGCGGCTCCCACATCCACCACCACATCGCCCGCTTTCACCGGTGCCGAGGCGGCGAGCAGGACCGCATCGGTGCCGGCCCGATGCCCCCTCTCCGGCTGGACGAGGCGGACGCGCCCGCCGAGCAATAAATCTTCCGTGATCTCAACCATGGCGCAGCTCGGCCTCGAGCCCCGCCTCGGAGATCAGCCGGCGCGCCTGGAGCAGATGGTCCTCGGGGACCAGGATCCGGCGCGGAAAGGCGCCCGTCATGCCTTCCAGGGCGCTCATATGCGCGTCCGCGACGAGAACGGGGATATTGGCGTTTTGCAACAGGGATTGTAGGAAACCGACCAGAACGAGATCGTTGGTGCGGACGATTTCGACCATCGGCGTGAGATCCTTCCCATGCGCTAAGCGTTTGCATTGCAGCATGGAAAGTGCCATGCCAAACCATATTCCTACCGGCCATCCCGGCCGGCAACCCGGGTAGTGACAGTGGGCGTCGTCGTTCCGTTCGAAGACAAGCATCCCGAGAAGAATGCGAGCATCGAGAAGCTCGTGTCCCTTGTGGCCTCCGATATGGAACGGGTCAATGCGATGATCCTGTCGCGCACGGGTTCTGAGGTCACGATGATCCCGGAAGTGGCCAATCACCTCATTTCCTCCGGCGGTAAGCGCCTGCGGCCCATGCTGACGCTCGCGACCGCGGGCCTCTCCGGCTACGAGGGTGACGGGCACGTGAAGCTCGCGGCGTCCGTCGAGTTCATGCACACGGCCACCCTCCTCCACGACGACGTGGTGGACGAGAGCGACATGCGCCGGGGCAAGATCGCCGCCCGAATCAAGTGGGGCAACGAGGCGAGCGTGCTCGTCGGCGACTTCCTGCTCGGCCAGGCCTTCCGCATGATGGTGGAAGTGGGCTCGCTGCGCGCCCTCGACATCCTCTCCGCCGCCGCGACCGTGATCGCCGAGGGCGAGGTGATGCAGCTCGCCGCCGCCAAGAACACCGAGACGACCGAGGATGAATACCTCGCCGTGATCCGCGGCAAGACGGCGGAACTCTTCGCCGCCGCCTGCGAGGTCGGGCCCGTGATCGCCGGCCGCCCCAAGGCCGAGCAGGCCGCCTGCCGCTCCTACGGCATGAATCTCGGCATCGCGTTCCAGCTTGTGGACGATGCTCTCGATTACGGCGGCAAGGCCGCGACGCTCGGCAAGAACGTGGGCGACGATTTCCGCGAGGGCAAGATCACCCTGCCCGTCGTCCTCTCCTTCCGCCGCGGCACGGACGAGGAGCGCGCCTTCTGGAAGCGCGTGCTCGAGCAGGGCGAAATCGAGGATGCGGACCTGGAGCAGGCCATCGCCATCATGCGCCGCCACCGGGCCCTGGAGGACACGGTCGAGCGGGCCCGCCATTACGGCGCCATGGCCCGCGACGCCCTCGCCCTCTTCCCGTCGGGCCCCATGAAGCAGGCCCTCCTCGACACCGTCGATTTCTGCATCGCCCGAGCGTATTGAGACGCCGGCTCGATCATTCGCTGAGTGTGTCTGGCTCATCCGCCGGCATGGATCCGAGCCTTCATCCTGAATGTATGTCCGGACATGCGCTGCGAGCCCCTCTCAGGTCATCACCAGCCATGTGCCGGTGATCTCAATTGCTTGAAGCACCGAGCCTCTCCGGATTGGGATAGCCGGCACAAGGCCGGCCATGACGTAGTGGGCGACTGGATCGGCCAGGCAACAAGGATGAGGTGAGAGAGGGCTGAGCCCGCCGCTCTGGCGCGAACCAACTCCCGCCTTCCGTCAGATGACGAAGAGGTCCTTGTAGGTCATCTTCAGGTTCTTGGAGAGTGTAGCGATCTTTATCTGCGCCGCGCCACCAACGCCGTCGGCATCGTAGTATACGACGCCCTTCTTGCTGTCGTAGATGATCCGATCATCCGCGTCATGCGCCTTCGCGCCTTTGTAAAAGTACTTGCTCGCCATCTGCTTAGGCTTCGAAGGTGTACCGGAGCCGACCTTGAAGTACTTGTTCTCCAGATAGATCGAGTCGTCCGCGACATTGAAGTCGGCGATCTTATCGACGTTCGTTTTTGCGTTCGGCTTGGTGTCGAAGACGAAGATGTCCTGACCGGAACCGCCTGTCAGAACATCCTTTCCAAGCTTGCCATAAAGCACGTCGTTTCCAACGCCGCCGACAAGTTTATCGGCTTTCTTGGTGCCGATCAAAATTTGGCCGTTCGCTCCAATGCCACCGTCTATCAATGGATTGAGATTGCTTGACGCCACGATTCCGTCGGAGAACTCGAATACCTCGATTCCCGAGACGGTATCGCGCCCGTCGCCATTGACCCGGCTGTCCAGAAAAGCGAACGAACCATCCTGGCTCTTGGTCACGACATAATCCGCACGGCGGCCGCTCAAGACAGCCTTGTCCTGATCGCCCGTCCCACCATCAAGAGTATCGTCACCGGACCCGCCGATCAGAACGTCGTTCCCGTCGCCACCATTGACTCTGTCATGCCCGGCACCACCCCACAGCAGGTCATTGCCACCGGCTCCGTTGAGCGTATCGTTGTGATAGCCGCCATCGAGTTTGTCGGCATTGGCCGTGCCATTCCAGACAAGGCCGGTTACGTGGGCCGGGCTAGAATAGTTCGCCGTCACAATATCATTGGCGGGCTTATGCTGCGTGGTGTAGTCCGCCCAGGACACGCCCCGCCCGCCCTGGTTCACCGGGAGCATCGGGTTTTCGAAGGAATAGTAGCTCCAGAGGAACGACCCGGCGAGCCATTGGCCGCCGTAATTCTCCATTACATAGTAAAGAGCGTTGTAGGCGTCGACCTGCTCCTGGAAGTCAACCGGGGCGGTGGTATCGAAGCGACCGGGATCAAAGCTTGTTCCATCCATGCTTCGATAGCCAATTTCGGTGAAGATGATTTGCTTTCCATATCGCTCGGATAAGGACTTGTAGTAGTCGACTGCGGATTTTCCTCCATGCAGCGTGTCTCGAATCCAAGAATTAAAGTGCGGTTTCGTCCAGGCATCCACCATCTCGTTGACGGTTGGATTGTACGGTATGTAATCAGGTGCCGGCGGCTGCTGATGCTCCGGCGTCAGTGGCAGATAGGCATCGATGCCGATAAAGTCGAGCTTATCCCAGAACTTGACCTTCTCTAGCGTCCAATAGGTCGCCGCATAGGTGACCTTGCCGGAATAGACGGCACGCACGGCAGCGATGATCTCTTCCCACTTTTGGGTATAGGTCATGCCATCGCTGCAGACCCCCAGCGGATTGATCATGCTGTCCATTTCGGTGCCGACGCAGATCATGTCCGCACCGCCCGCCTGCGCCGCCCTGGCGTATTCGACCATCATGGACTTGTAGCTGGCGAACCATTCTTTCGCTTCATGAAATTGGCCACTGTTAGGTGTGATTTCTCCCCCAGGCGTGATTAATGCGCGCCAGACGCGAGGTTGGTCAGTTTCAAGGTGAGGCTTGAGTACGACCTTGAGGCCATGTGCCTTGGCCGAGAGAATGGATTGCCTGACCTGCTCGAAGCTGTCGCTCTCTTGGTCATAGAGATTGCTCGCCTCACCCTCGTTCAGCTGCGTCGAGCTGCTGTTCTCATCATGCTGGAAGAAGTTGGGGATGATCGTGACCGTGTTAGCCCCAGTGGCCACGATTTGGGACATTGCCGCCTGCCCCTGAGGATCAAGAATCTGTCCGTTGTAATAGGAAGGCTGGGTGATGCTCTCCCACTCGAAAATCTGCTCGGAACCGCTCATGATGTGCCCCTGTTATCAATGTCTGACGAATGTCACGACCTTGATCAGCCGAATCTTTAAAACTTTATAGCATTATAAATTGCTACTGCTATTAGACTGAATGGTCGAGCATCGTTGTGGCGCGGCAGAGATGTCAGCTGGAAGGGACATATCAGGAGTACAGTCCGATCAGGCTTCATGTCGACAGCAGTGAATGCCCCGAAGCCGATGAACCGGACGTTGCTGAGCCCGCCATGCATGACTGCTTTGTTCTTTTTACAGAACATTTTGATTGACTTAAAACCCGATAGCTTTAAATGAATCGTTGTCCCGAGGCGGTGCAAACCCTCTTGGGCCGCGGTGATTTGAGACGAGCAGCTTGCCCCGCGTGATCAAAGGCTAAAGCGCCACGAGCGGCTTCCGCCTCGTGGTTCACGAGGATCGAACGGCCATGATGCGTCCGACTTCCATGACGATCTCCCTGCCCCGGCCCTCGCCGGCCGAGAGCTGTCGTCGCCTCGCGGCCTGATCCTCTCCTTCCTTCCGAACCACATGTCCGGCTTCGAGTTGAAGCCCGATTCACTTTGCCTGAAAGGTCAACCCATGTCCGTTTTCACCCGCCGCAGCCTTCTGTCCGCGACCTTCGCGCTCGGCGCCGCTCTGGCCGCGGCCCTGCCGGCTGCCGCCCAGCAGAAGAGCATCAAGGTCGGCGTCATGTCGGGCGCCGAGGAAGAGGTCGCGCAGGTCGTCAAGAAGGTGGCGGCCGGCAAGGGCCTGAACGTCGAGCTCGTGCCGTTCTCCGATTACGCCCTCGTCAACGAGGCGCTGGAGCGCAAGGACCTCGACGCCAACGCCTTCCAGCACAAGCCCTATCTTGACGCGCAGATCGCCGCCCGGGCCTACAAGATCGTCCCTGTGGGCTTCACCTTCGTCCAGCCCATCGGCCTGTACTCCACCAAGGTGAAAGCCGTCGGCGACCTGCCGAAGGGCGCCAAGATCGGCATTCCGAACGACCCGAGCAATGGCGGCCGCGCGCTCAACCTGCTCGCCGCTGAGGGCGTGATCAAGATCAAGGAGGGCCAGGGCCTGTCGCCGAGCCTACTCGACATCGCCGAGAACCCGAAGGGCATCAAGTTCTCCGAGCTCGACGCCGCCCAGCTGCCTCGCGCCCTGCCCGATCTGGACGCGGCTGTGATCAACACCGATCACGCCATCAATGCAGGCCTCGACATCCGCAAGAACACGATCGCGGTCGAGAAGCGCGAGGGCAATCCTTACGCCAATTTCGTCGCCGCCCGCCAGGGCGACGAGAACCGCCCGGAGATCAAGACCTTCGTGGAATCCTACCAATCGCCGGAAGTGGCGAAGTTCCTGGAAGAGCGCTTCAAGGGCGCCATCATCCCGGCGTGGTAATGCTCTCCTGAGCGCCAGCATCTCGGCACTCCATGGCCGGACTCGGGCCGGCCATGATTCCGGCGAGTCGATTACCGTAGGCTCGTCGCCTTCACCCACCAGTCGGGGCGTGAGCGCCTGACGGCTTTTGCTGCCTCGGCGGCGGTCCCGCAATCGTCATAGAGCCCGAACACCGTCGCGCCCGACCCGGACATGCGCGCCAGGCGGCAGCCTTCGGTCTGCCGGAGTAAGCTGAGCGCTTCGCCGATCAGCGGCTGGACCCTGAGCGCAGGCGGTTCGAGATCGTTGCGGGCGGTCTTCAGCGTCTCTAGGAGCGCACCCCGCTCGATGACCGGGTGTCCTGCACCCGCCAGGGCCTGCCCTGGATGCAGCCCAAGCGCCCTGAACACCGCCGGCGTCTCCACCGGCACGCGCGGATTGACCAGTACGGCGAACAGGCGCGGCAGGTCGAGCAGCGGCCCCAGCGCCTCGCCCGCGCCCCGCATCATGCGGGCTCTCGGCTCCAGGCAGACCGGCACGTCGGCTCCGGTGAGGCGGGCGGCCTCGCGCAGGGCGGGATGAGACAGCGGCAGGCCGTTGAGCCGGGCCAGGAGTCGCAGGGCGGCAGCCGCATCCGAGGACCCGCCGCCGATCCCGGCCGCCACAGGCAGGCGCTTCGTCAGATGGAAGGTGCCGAGCTGCAGGTCCTCCACGCGATCCGCCAGAAGACGCGCGGCCTTCAGGACGAGATTGTCGGCATCGTTTCCGGCAAGGGAGGCGGTCGGGCCGCTGACGTCGAGCGCCAGCCCCGCCCCGGGCTCGAGACGCAGATCGTCACCCGTGCCGGCGAAGGCCACGAGGCTTTCCAGCTCATGATAGCCGTCGTTCCGTCGCCCGAGCACATGGAGCGTCAGGTTGATCTTGGCGGGAGCGCGGGTGGCGAGCGGCTGGGACATGGCGCCTCCATGCCCGAGAGCGGGCCCATTGGAAAGGGCCCGTCGTCATGGCCACACTTGCTGCGACCATCCACGCCTTGGAACCATGGCGCCAAAAACGTGGATGCCCGGCACAAGGCCGGGCATGACGTGAGAGGGTTTTGCTAACCGCCGTTCTGCTTCGGCGCTTCCGGCTGCGGCGGAGGCGCGTTCTCCGCCGCAGCCGGCTTAGGGTCCTCTTCGAGGCCGTTGTCGATCTTCTTGAGGATCTTCACCAGCTCCTCATGCTCGGGATCCGAGTTCTTGGCGTGGTCCCACTGGAACTTCGCCTCGAGCTTGCGGCCGACCTTCCAATAGGCATCGCCCAGGTGGTCGTTGATGGTCGGATCGCCCGGCTTCAGCTCGACGGCCTTCTCCAGCTCGCGCACGGCATCGTCGTAGCGGCCCATGCGGTAATAGGCCCAGCCGAGGGAGTCGATGATCATGCCGTCGCGGGGCGCGAGCTCGACGGCCTTCGTGAGCATCTTGAAGGCCTCGTCGATGTTCATGTTCTGGTCGACCCAGGAATAGGCGAGGTAGTTCATCACCTGCGCCTTGCCGGCCGGAAGCCCATCGGGGACGAGTTCCAGGCTCTTCTTCAGATCGGCTTCCGCCTTGCCCCACTGCTTCGCGCGCTCGTAGGACGTGCCGCGATAGAAGTAGAGGATCCAGTGGCCGCGTTCCGGCTGGCCGATCAGCTTGATGGCCTTGTCGTAGGTCTCGGCCGCTTCCGCGAACTTCTTGCGCGAGCGCTGCACGTTGCCCAGCGCCATGACCACTTCCACGTCGTCCGGGCGATCCTTCATGAGCTTTTCGAGGTGGGCGATGGCGTCGTCGCCGCGCCCCATCAGCTCGAAATTATGCCCGATGGAGATGTCGGCGCTCGGCCGGACCGGCGACTCCTTGGGAATACGCTCGAAGATCACATTGGCCTTGTCGTATTGCTTCAGGCGCTCATAGACGTCGCCGAGGGTCACGAGGGCCAGCGGATGATCGGGCTTCAGGTCGAGGCCGAGCCGCAGGTAGATGATGGCGGTCAGCTCGTCCCCTTGCGTGTTGCCGACGACGCCGAGCCCGTAGAGCAGCTCCGCCGCCCCGTCCTGGGCATTGGTGACGAGCGGCAGGAGGGGCTTGTCCTCCTCGAGCGCCTTCATGGCGGCGCGCACGATCGGGTGGCGCGGCGCCACTTCGTCGAAGGCCTTGTAGATCTTCAGCGCCTCGTCCTTGCGGCCGCGCTTGGCCAGGAAGCGGCCATAGGCGTCGACCACCTGCAGGGTGTTACGCTCGCTCTCATAGGCCGCCTTGAAGCGCTTCTCGGCCTCGGTCGGGTTGCCCACCACGTCGGCGATGAGCGCCGCGTGGTATTCCCGGAACTGGTCGAAGGCGCGCTCGTTCTTGAGCTTGTCGACCGTGGCGAGCGCCTGCTTGCCGTCCTTGGAGCCGGCATAGGTCCAGGCCGTGAGAAGCGTTGCCGTCAGATCGGCCTGGCGACCGCGCGTCCCCTTGGACAGGCGGGTGCGCGCATCGGCGTATTTCTGGCTCTTCATGGAGCGGACCGCGAGAGCGAACTGCGCCAGGTTGTTGGTCGCATCCTGGGCGGAGAGCCGCTCGGCCGCGCGCACGGCCTCGCTCATGGAGCCGTTGGCCAGGAACGCCACGAAGGCCCGCTCCAGAAGCTCCTGGTTGCGGGGATCCTCCTGGATCGCCTCGCGGAAGAAGATCGTCGCTGCCTCGGTATCTCGCGCGGAACCCGCCACATAGGCCGACAGGAAGTTGCCTTCGAGACTCTGGGCTGGCGTCAGGGGCTCGTCCTGGGCCGTGTTGGCCGCGACGGCCGGGGCCGCGAGCAGACCGGCGGCCAAAAACATCAATGCAGGCAGACCCTTGGGGGCCAAAGGCAGTTTCAAAATGGGCACGAAGCGCGGCTCCAATCATCGCAGCATCTCTGGATAGCCGAGATGTGCGCCAAATCAGGCCGGAGAATGACGTTTCCCTCTTATAGCCGCAAGGGGAAGATTGCCGCTGGCCCCGTAAAAGCGTCGTGAGGAGGATTGCCTCCCCCGTTATGGGCGGCCCTGTGCCAAGGATCCACGCCTGGGCGGCACGGCGGCTCCAGAGACGGAGGGAGCCCATGACGGGCGGGTGCTGATCGGTTCATGTCAAAGAGCCAGCACCTTCGGGCCCGCAGCTTGCGCTGCGAGCCTTCGGGGGTCGAGGGAGGGTGCTCAGGGCC
>NZ_JALJRK010000045.1 GCF_024519725.1 Microvirga sp. Mcv34
GAAGGCTCCCACGATGTCCCTGCTGCCACACAAAGTTTATGACACAGTAGTACTAGTGAACTGTAGCATTACAGCCGCCGTATCGTTTGAGTGGGTTCGAGGGTCTCTTCCATGGTTCCAGCCTCGACCGTTTCGTCAGGATTCCCTCGAACTCACATGCAGCGCCGTGATAGTACGTGCATCCTAGGCCCTCACGGACGTGCAACTTGTTTCGAACAGGTGTGATCGTCATCCTACAGACGGGAGCGTCACGTGCAATGGTGCTTCTTCCATGGAACAGGATGTCATTATGCCGACGTTGTCCTGTTCCTTTGATCGCCCCACCGCAGCGGCGAGCGCCAGTCTCGAAAGATATTGCAAAGCCCTTGGCCCGCCTGAGGATCGCGGCCTTCGTCATAGCATTCCTGTAAACACCCTCGACGGCATCGGCAGGGGTGGCACTGCTCAGAGCTAGAAGGAGCACGATCAGGCTCGCCAATATCGTGCAGCCTATTCTCAGCGATGCTGAGGCATCTGCGACGTCGGCGCACCCTATGGCACTCGGCTGACTACGGCCGCGGCTCGGCGTACGGGCCGGACGCAGCGCCCATCCAAGCCGTGCGACGAATCTGATGAGCCAAGGAGCACGAGTCTTGGCGTGCGCCATCGTTTCCTCCGCGATTAATTCGGGTCAAGGCCCGGCTTATCGGAGCCAGCCTGCATCTCGTTGCGCGCTTGGATCCCAGGCTCCATGTCGGTTACGTCCCAATCGTCATTGGACTGACGGCAAGCGGTTCCACGGAACGACAAACCTCGAGGCATCTTCCGGATCGTGCCGGCGAACGCCCGGCAGACCTCACCGTCTACGACGACCGGTTCGCCCGCTGATCGAAAGCTCCCGTCGACCCCGCTTTCCGGATTGTCCCAATGTACGGGCGCGCCATTTCCGCGCGGATCGAGTGCAATCCCGAGTGCACCTCGCGCGCGGCGCCAGTCCTCGCCAGACAGCTGGGGTGCAAGTGCAAGCAGGGCGGCCGGTATCGCGTCCGCTTGCGATCCTCTTGCGGTTACCGGTGCAATCGGAACCGTGACGCTGCAAGCTGCGAGCATACTTCCGATCGGCGCCATCAGGCCAACGGTCTGGAGTAGCCTGTGAGCCCCGGCCTTCCACCAGGGTTCCTGGTGATCGAGCCCGCTTGTCGTTATCCCCATGTCACTGAGCTCATTTGCCAGGCTTTTACGGCCTGAGATCTCTCGATGCCGAAAAGGTCGCGTCTCATCTCCTTGGCGCCTCGTCCTCGATGCTCCCATTCGATTGTCGCGCACTGGAGCGGGTTAGCTGAGCGACGCAAAAGCGACAGCTTGTGTTCATACTCATGTCTTATCCTTGGCTTGAGCTGTGCCCCTTTGTGGGAACTGGACACCTTTTGAGACACGTTGGTCCGGCGTGGCGGCGCGCTCCACGGGATGTCCGCTGGGGTGGACGAGGCTGTCGAGCATGAGGAGGCCTGCCCCGCAGACCACGCCCACGTCCGCCATGTTGAATGCGGGCCAGTGCCACCCCGCGAGATGGAAATCCAGGAAGTCGGTTACGGCGCCATGGATGAGGCGATCGGTGCCGTTGGCGAGCGCACCTCCGATGAGCAGGCCAAGGGCCGTCGCCACGAGCCGGCCCCCGGCGCGAGCGAGCCACACCGTTAGCCCCGCCGCGATGACAAATGCGACCAGAGACAGGACCCAGGGTGGCAGGTTCGTGCCGCCGAGCACGCCGAAGCTCACTCCGGTATTGTACCCAAGCACGAGGTTGAAGAAGTCGGTGATCGGAATGATGCGCGGCGGGTTCATGACCCAGTCGCGGATCCACCACTTAGTCGCATGATCGAGCACGACCCATGCGGCAGCGAGAGAAAGTCCATATCGGAGCATTAGCTTCAGAACCTCACGAGCAAAAGGATTGGCATTCAGCCGATGCGGCCGAGCGCCGGAAACATCTCGAGAAAGAAAATCGCCACGTCGGCCATGCGGCCCGTGATCATGAGTGCTCCCATCGTGATCATCACGCCGCCGGCAGCGAGCTGGAGTGTGCGTCCGGTCCGCCTCAGCGTCCCCAGACGGGCCACGAAACCGGACAGGAACAGAGCGGCGAGGACGAACGGCACGCCCAAGCCAAGAGAATACACAGCCAGCAGCGTGACACCGCTCGCCCCTGAGGATGATGCGGTGATGGCGAGAATGGCTCCCAGAACGGGCCCGATGCAGGGCGTCCATCCAAAGGCGAAGGCCATCCCGAGCAGATAAGCAGCGACCGGACCGCGCCCGGGCGGATCGCCATGCCAGCGCAGCTCACGCTGAAGCCAGGACAATCGGATGAGCCCCATCGTGAACAGGCCGAATGCGATCACGACGAGACCACCGATCAGGTTCAGCTCGTACCGGAACGCATTCAGCGCCGAGCCCATGGCGCTCGCTCCGGCGCCGAAGGCCACGAAGATCGTGGAGAAGCCGAACACGAAGCAGAGGCTCAGGCCCAGCGTGCGAAGGTTTCGCCGCTCGGCACCGATGTTCTGGCCGGCGACATAAGAGACGTATCCCGGCACGAGCGGGAGCACGCATGGCGAGAGGAACGAGATGGCTCCGGCGGCGAACGCCGTCGCAAGGCCGATGCTGGAAATGTCTACCGCCACCTGACTGTCCTACCTGTACGAACGATCATCGAACCACCAGAAGGCTGAGCATCGCCGTCCCGACTGCAATGCGGTACCAGGCGAAGGGCGCGAAGCCATGCCGAGCCACGAAAGCGACCAGTCTCCGAACAACCAGCAGTCCCGCGAGGAAGGCCACCCCGAACCCCACGGCTATGACGAGTGCCCCGTCCGTATCGAGCGCTGCACGGCTCCGGTAGAGGTCGAAGACCGTCGCACCGAGCATGGTCGGAATGGCCAGAACGAACGAGAACTCGGCGGCTGTCGGCCGGTCGACCCCCAGGAGCCGAGCGCCCATGATGGTGGCGCCGGAGCGCGAGACCCCCGGAACCATGGCGAGGGTCTGGAAAAACCCGATCTTCAGTGCCGTGCCGTATCGGAGCTGGTCCACGTTCGGCTCGCGTGCGGGACCATCCACGACGGCTCGCTCAATGGCGAGGATCGCCAGGCCACCGGCAATGAGGCTCACCGCCACGACCCAGGGCGAGAACAGCACGCCCTTGATGAACCCATGGGCGAGGGCGCCGATGACGGCAGCGGGCAAAAACGCGAGCAAGACGAGAAGGGCAAACCGCCGGGCGCGGGGTTGATGCGGCAGCCCGAGCAGGACGCCGAGCAGCTTCGCGCGGTACACCCAGCACACGGCCAGAATGGCCCCGAGCTGGATGACAATCTCGAACACTTTTCCGGGCGGACCCTGGAAGCCAAGAATATCGACCAGCAGGATGAGATGGCCCGTCGAGGAGACCGGAACAAACTCTGTCAGGCCTTCAACAAGGCCCAGGAGTGCGGCCAAAGCGATGCTTTCGATCAAGGATGTGGCTTCCTTTGAATGCTGAGTGGCCCGAGACGCGCAGCCAGACTGTCCATAATCGCGAGCTGCCCGCGCTGGGCATGGCTGATCGCGCTAGCAAGCGCCTTGAGGCGCAGATCCGCCATGCGAGAGAGAGCATCGTTGGCCATCAGAACCGCGCCGCGATGATGCTCGGCCATGACGGTGAGGAAGAAGCGTTCAAACTCTGGTCCTGGCGCCGCGGCCTCAAGTTGCGCAACGGTCGCCGGTTCTAGCATACCGGGCATGATATGATGCTCCTCGCCCTGCAGGACCGGCACGTCTCCGCCATACCAGCTGCGCCAGTAGGCATTCATGATACGGATCTCGCTCTCCTGCACCACGACCATGAGCTCGCCAAGGTCGTGCAGGCTGAGATCGGCCACGCTGCCTTTCGCACCGGAGCCCTTCTGCTGTGCGAATCCGGCCAGAATCGTGCCGAGCTCATGATGCGCTGTCATCCGTTGCAGGAAAGCGCGCTGCTCCGTGTGGGCCGGCACGTCGAGCCCGGGCCAGGGTGGCGCCAGGCTCATAGAGTGGAACATGGCGGCCAGGGTGACGATGAACGCAACCGTCGCCATGACGCTGGCCCAGCGCCGTCCACCGCGGCTCCCCGGCAGGTCGCGATGCAGGACGAACCGGCCGCGGAGCCACGGGAAGAGCGGATAGCCGAAGCTCGACGTGGCATGCACCGCCAGGCCAACCCAGTAGGGCTGCTCAAGCACGAAGAGCGGCTGCGCCCAGGGCAGGACAATAAAGTACTCGACCGCCGACGTGGCCGCAGCCCACGGGAGCGCCAGCATGAGCAGGGGACCGGGCCGAAGACGGCTTGTCCAGCGTCCGAGAAGGCCGAAGAACACCAGCGTCCAGCCGAAGTCCGCCGCTTGATGCGTAAGAAGACCCGCGATGATCGCATTCCAGGTCGGCACTGCGTTGATGGCGGACGCGCGCAGCGGGATCGTGCCGACGATCATCCAGTCGACGGCCACGTCGCGACCCGCGAGCGGGCCGGCGCCGAGGCTTGCAACCAACGTCGAATAGGTGCTCGTTGCGAGCCCGAGCAGCGCCGCTGCACGCCAGGTCCCATTCGGATCGAAACTAATAAGCGGCTTCAAGGTCGCACCGCTTCATAAAAGGAAAGACTGCCGAATACAGTGGCAACGCGGCGGGACTCGCGTACCTCCTGAAGGCCTGCCTCACGCATGAACTGGGGCAGCAGGCCCTTCACATTGTCGGCGGTATTGGCGAAACCGTCGAGCACCTGGACCGGGTAGAACAGGAGGCGCAGGAGCGGGTTGGCCGGCTGTCCCCAATCGGCAATGTGGATGGTGCCGCCCGGCCGCAGCAAGGCGGCGGCGTTGTGCAGGGCCCGCCGTTTGGCCACCCGATCGAGGTGATGGAAGACGAGGCTTGAGACGATCGTGTCGAAGCTCGCCGACCCAAGGATCGGGACGAGGTCGGGATCATCGATGCGGCCGTGGTGGAGGGCGAGTGTCACCCCAGCTCGGGCGGCCTTCGCGCGGGCCCGTGCCAGGATGTCGGCGTCCGCGTCGACGCCGATGATCGTGGCGTCAGGACAGGCCTGCTGCAGCATGAGGGCTAGTGTTCCCGTGCCGCTCCCGAGATCGAGAATGGACTGCCCCGGCTGTGGTGAGACCTGCTTGACGAGCCAACCCTTCCAGGAGCGTTCGCGCATCACGGCGGTCAGCACCGGGTCGTAGAGCCCGGTCAACCGGTGGAAGCCGGCGGCGGGAACGAAGTTTGGGGGGTGACCGTCGCTCATTGTGATGTTCCCGACCCCGGATGAAGGGCTCCAGAGTTCACTGACAGGCCCGCTCATCCTTTGCAGAGACGGGCTACAGCATCGGACCCAAAAGTGGACCCACTTTTGGGTCCGATGCTTCCTTTTTGAATGAGAGCATCGTTCTTGCGGAAAACCAGGTTCACTTTTTCGCACGATGCTCTAGACCGCGGCGCACTCAGCCATGTCGGCCAAGTGCGTCGCGGGATCCGCTGCGGATGCCGGGAAGCACTGCTTATCCCCGATCAGGCAGTCTGCCCGCGATGGAGCAGACGCAGGCCGTTGAGGACAACGAGCAGGGACGCTCCAACGTCCGCAGCGATGGCGCCCCACAGTGACGCCAAGCCGAACACCGTCAGACCGGTGAAGAGCAGTTTGACCGCCAGCGAGAAGCCGATGTTCTGCCGGATGATCGCCAGCGTTCCCTTCGAGTGGCGGATGAGCCACGGCAGCTTTGACAGGTCGTCCGCCATCAGGGCCACGTCCGCCGTTTCGATGGCGGCGTCGCTTCCCATCGCGCCCATGGCAACGCCAATGTTGGCCCGGGCCATGGCCGGTGCGTCATTGACGCCGTCGCCGATCATGGCGACGGTGCCGTGCTCCTTCACGAGCTTTTCGACCGCCTCAACCTTGTGCTCGGGCAGAAGCTCGGCCTGGACCTCGTCGACGCCGGTTTCTCGCGCGATCGACTGGGCCGTCGCGCGGTTGTCACCCGTGAGCATGACGACATGCTTGATCCCGGCTGCATGCAGATCGGCGACGATCCGCTTGGCTTCTGGCCGCACGGCGTCGGCGATGGCGATCAGCCCCCGAACCGAGACATCATCGCCGACCGCCACAACGGTGCGCCCAGCCCCGGCGAGCGTGTCTGCCTGGTGAAGGATGCCGGTCACATCGACTTTCTGGAGCTTTCCTTTCTGAACCAGTTGGACACTCTGCTCCTCAAGGTAGGACCGGGATCCGAGCCAAGCCATACGTCCGCTATGGCGTCCGATGACGCCCTTGCCCCGCAGCGCCTGAACATCGGTGGCGGGCTCCACTGTGACACCGTCCTCAGCGCTCTGTGCGAGGATGGCTCTTGCAAGCGGATGCTCGCTGCGGGCCTCGAGCGCGGCCGCAAGCTGCAAGAGCTCCGTCCGGCTGTGGCCGCCGAGCGGCACCAGTTCGACCACCTTGGGCCGCCCCTCGGTGAGAGTGCCGGTCTTGTCCATGGCGATCGCCTGGAGCTTCGCCGGTGTCTCCAGGTGGACACCGCCCTTGACCAGGACGCCCTGCTTCGCGGCGCCCGCGAGCGCGGCCACAATGGTGACTGGGGTTGAGATCACAAGTGCGCACGGGCAGGCGATCACCAGGAGCACGAGGGCGCGGTAGAACCACACCTCCCAGCCGCCACCGAGCAACAGCGGTGGAACCAGAAACACCGCCACGGCCAGCACCATCACGACCGGAGTGTAGACCCGGGCGAAGCGCTCGACCCACTGCTCGCTCGGCGCCCGGCGGCTCTGGGCCGACCCGACCATGCGGATGATGCGGGCCAGCGTGGTGTCCTGCGCAGCTTTGGTCGTTTCGATCTCGAGCGCGCCCTCGCCGTTGATTGTGCCGGCATACACGCCGCTGCCGGGTGCCACCGGGACCGGAACGCTCTCGCCGGTGATCGGGGCCTGGTTGACCTCGCTCTCGCCCGCGACCACCTGTCCATCGAGCGGGATCTTGTCGCCTGGCCGCACGATCACCCGGGCTCCGACCGCGACGTCGGCCGCCGGCACCTCCCGCTCCGACCCGTCGCTCGACCGGACGCGAGCCACGGGCGGGGCGAGTTCCATCAGCGCGGCGACGGCCCGTCGCGCCCGGCCCAGGCTCCAAGCCTCCAGCGCGAGAGCCAGGGCGAAGAAGAACGAGACGGTCGCCGCCTCAAACCACTCGCCGATGCCGACCGCACCGGCGACGGCGATGACCATGAGAAGATTCATGTCGGGCCGCAGGCGGCGCGCGGAGAGCAGCGCCTTCGGAGCCACGTAACGGACGGCGCAGAGGATCGCCGCCGCGTAGGCCGCCATGGCCGGCCATGGCGTGCCTCCAGCGGCTTCCTCGGCCCCGACCGCCACCGCAATGCCGCCACCGAGACCGGCGTGCAGGGCGAGGCCCAGCACGGCGAACACGCCGCTTGCTGATGTCAGCACGGTCTGCATCCACCGTCGCCGCTCCTCGGCAACGGCGGCATCGGACCTCACGCCCTCCTGCCAGAGTTCAGCGGTCATCCCGGTGCGGGCAATCGCCTTTTCGACAAGGTCCACCGGGACGGCGTCGGCGGCACCGGCCACGGACATCCGGCCATTGACCAGATCGAAGGCGAGCTTGTCCTCACCGCCGACCAACGGTCCGACTTCGCGCTTGAGGACTGCAACCTCGTCGCCGCAGTCCATGCCATGGACTTTGAACACGACCTGGCCGGGCAGCGTGACCGGGACCGGCGCGGTCAACGCCTGCTCACCCGAGCAGGTCGTGCAGGACGCCTCGCCCGCGAGCGGTATCGCGGGGCTCGCCTCACCTGAGTCAGCGGGCTCGGCCGCCATACCGGTCGATGCAACCGCATCGCGGATTGCGGCGATGGTCGCGAGGGCCTGTGGCGCAACCGTCATCAGGCCCTGCTTCGTATCGAAGGAAAGCTTGTCCTCTCCACCGACGAGGGGACCAACGGCGGCCTTGAGCTGCCGGACCTCGTTCTGGCAGTCGAGGCCGCGAACCCGAAACGTCGTCGAACTCGCGGGGGCGGACGGACTGAGCCTGGCCTGCATGCCGGTCGTCGCCACGGCCGCTGCGATGGCATCTGGCGTGGCCTCGCCCTGGGGCGCGACGAGCATGATGCCCTGCTTGGTGTCAAAGCTCAGCCTCTCTTCGCCCACCAGGGGACCAACGGCTGCCCGGAGGAGACGTACTTCGTTCTGGCAGTCGAGGCCCTGGACCTCGAACCGAAGCGGCTCATCCTGAGCTGCTGGCCAGGGCATGGCGCGCATGCCGGTGCCGGCGACGGCCGCCGCAATGGCATCAATGCCGACAGTGTCGTTCTGGACTTCCATCAGGCCGGCCTTCGTGTCGAAGATGAGCTTGTCGTCCCCGCCGACGAGAGGGCCAACCGCAGCCTTGAGCTGGCGCACCTCATTCTGGCAATCCAGTCCTTCGACCTTGAACCGGCGTAACGGGCGCCGGCCGTCTCCGGTGTCGCGCGTCGCTTCGAGGCTAGCGTTCGTCATCATCGTACTCCGTTCCTAGCTGCTGTTCGGCGACGTGAGCCACCATGTCTCGGATGACGCAACGCACGTGCTCGTCACTGGCGCCGTAGAACACCTGCTTGCCTCGTTTCTGTGATCGCACGAACCGGGCCGCCCGCAGGAGGCGCAGGTGGTGACTGACGAGCGACGGGGACAGCCCCACCTGCTGGGCAATGTCGCCTACGCACAGCGGCTCCGTCAGGCAGGCGACCGCAATTCGCAGCCGGTTGGCATCGCCGAGCAGGCGGAAGATCTCCGCCAGCTCGACCGCGCGGTCGTCGTTGAGAGAAAGACCAGTCATCGAACTCGCTAAAACATTTCAATGGACGTTTGAATTATTCATTCCCGATCCGGTGTCAAGTCCGTTGCCCGCTTCCGGATTGCCGTTGCGAGGACCTTGGGTGCGGCCAATCACCCGTGCAGGGGAGTGCCGCTGGCACATTCAGGGGTCGACATTCGAGAGAGGCTTCAGGCCGACGATGGCGGCTACGCCGGCCGCTCCGTCCTCGTCGAGCAGACTGCTCATTGCGGCCGTCCCATCTCGTGCAATCAGCGGCCGGTTAGGATCAGCCCGGCCGCGAGGACATAAGCGAAGGCAATCGGAGCGCCGGTCAGGGCCATTCCGAAGGCGCGGGCGATCGGGCTTGCCGTATAGCCGGCCGCGAACGTCGCGCGCCCGACCAGGTACAGCAGGACGAGGAGGGGGATCAGAACCAGCTCCGCACCGCGCAGGACCGTCGCGAGGATCTGGTGCGCACCGACGGCCAGCACCGTCTGCTCGAGCGAATTGTGAAGCACGGCAGCGCGGACGGCAATCGCCGGTCCCGGCGGGGCGAATGCCGAACCCTTGCGGTCAACCGAATTCCAGAACCGCCCCTGCGCCACCCCGCCGACGCAGCCGGCGAGCCATAGGAACATCAGGAGATCCCACTTGAGCGCGAAGGCGAGGCGGTCAGCCACGTTCATCGCGAGCGTAATGCCGACGCCGTCCGGCGGCAGCCACAGGTAGCCGGCACCGAGCACTGCAGCCGACAGCAGTACGGCAAGGGCGCTTTGCAGGACGATCGACCTTTGCTCCTGATCGAAGGACATATGAGTTTTCCTGAAGAGGGACCGCACCTGTGGCCTTGAGCTGCGATTTTTCGCCGAAAGGACCGCGTGCCGTCGCGGCGATCACCGCTCCCGCCTCGCGGCGTCTGATTGTTGGCATCGCCGAACAGGCGGAAGATCGCCGCCAGCTCAATGGCGCGGTCGTTATTGAGAGCGACCGGTCATCGAAGTCACTAAAACATTTCAACAGGCATATGAACTCTCCATTCCCGAGCGGGTGTCAAGTCTGCCACCCGCCTTTGGATCACCGCGAGGACCGCTGTTCCGGTCAATCACCAGCGCAGCGGGATGATCTCCCGGATCTTGCCGCCCGTTAACCGTTCGGGAGGGTGCTGGTCCCGTTCAACCGTCACGTGGCCAAGTCCCTGGGCGGCCAATACCCGGGTCAGCTCAGCATGGACTGCCGTCCAGGTGCGATCAGGGTCAGCCCCGGCGGTGATCAGCAGGCGCACGCGAAGGCTCGTCCGGGTCGTCTGGACAATCTGAACGAGCTCCAGTCCTGGGATTCGTTCGACCAGCATGCCGAACGCCAACGGTGGCAGGGTCACTGTCCCGCCACGCTCGGTGGCGAAGGTCAGCCCGTCGGCAGCGCGACCCTGCACCCGGATCGCCGGGAGCGGGTTCCCGCAGGGACATGGATCCGACCGCTGCAGGACACTGTCCCCAAGGTCGTAGCGGAGGATCGGCTGCACCCGGTTCGCGAGATTGCTCAGAAGGACCGTATGCGACGGTTCGCCCGGCCAGACAGGCCGATGATCCGCATCGACAGGTTCCAGCATGGCCCAGTCGCTGTTCACGTGCAGCCAGCCATGCTCGCAGCGGTAGCTGAGGAACGGACATTCGGTGGCCGCGTAGCTGTCGCGGACCACCGCGCCGAAGGCCTTGCCGATGCGGCGATACTCAGCACCTGGCAGACCTTCAGCCGACAGGACCACCATCGCCGGGTCGATCCGCAGCCGGCCGGTCTCCTGCTCCGTCGCCAAAAGCGCACCCACGCTGGCGTAAGGAGCAAGAACGGCCGGTTGGAACCGGTTGAGCTGCGCGACCAGCTCGGGCAGCGGCATCTCGACCGGCAGCACCTGAAGCGCATCACCGCGTCGTTGGTGCAGACGGGCCGCCGCCACCGCCGAGGCAAAGTGGCCCCCGATTGCGATCACCATCGTCATCCGCCCCCTACCGACAAGGATTCGCACAACATCGGCAGGACGCAGCCAGTCGCCCAGCATCCGCAGGGCGAGGACGCCCGTCACGGCCATGCTGCGGTCGTCCATCAGGAAGATCCCGCGTGTCCCGGTGGTGCCGGATGTCGTGGCCGCCGTGTAGCGGCCCAAAAATGGCTCGCCGATACACCCCGGGTCATCAATGAAGGCGCGGATCCTGTCCAGCGTCACGTCCCGATCGGTGACCCAGTCATCGAAGCGCGCCATCAACCGCTTCTTGTCGGTCGTCGGCACCGATCCGACGGCGTCGATCTGTTCAGGCAGGGCCTGGTAGAGCTCGCGATAGTAAGGCGAGTTCGCATGGGCATACGCCACCATTTCACGAAAGCGACGATGCTGGCGCCAGCCCGTCCGGGCCGGATCCTGCTTTCGCGCCCTGTGGGCGTCGAGGATCAGCCCCAACGGGCTTTCGCTCATGGCCCCGTCCTGTGTCGCTCCGCGCGGGGCGAGGGAACAAAGATCGTGGCTCGACACCCCCGCGGATCAATAAAACATTTTTACATACGTTTGAATATTGGCTGGCCTTTGTCGCCGTCAAGGCTTGTTCGGGGCTGCCGATGGTCAACGGCGTCGGCTACTGGGGAGCAGCTAAACCGCGTCTATTTTGGGAATCGTAGTTCTTCCTCCTTGGGATCGAGTTGATCCTTGACCCAGAGGCGATCGGCCAGGGCGCATGGATCCGTGTTGATGCGGGTTTCAAAAGCGGCAACGCGCCGGGTGAGATCGTCCGGGCTGCTGTGGCAGTGGTGATAGGTGACGTCCTCGCGCAGCCAGCGCCAGAGCGCCTCCACCGGCATCAGGTCGGGGCTGTAGCCGGGTAAGGGTACAAGCGTGATGTTCAGATCAGAGGCCTGCGCCCGAACCGCCTGAGCGCGATGGTAGGGTGCTCCGTCCCACAGCAGAATGATCTTGCGGTCGGACACCTCGGCCCGCAGCCGGCGCAGCACCTCGATCGTGTGCTCTCCGTTGGCGCGGGCATAGGGCCACAGCCGGACCTCGCCCTCGTTGTAGAGATAAAGACCATAGAACGACACCTTGGCCGAGAGCCTGGGCGAGCTGGAGGCCACCCACAGCCGCTCGCCCCGGGTGCCCCAGCCATAACCAAGATCTGTGTCCTGGTGAATGTGAGCCTCATCAAGATAGACCAGGAGGTGGTGGTCGCGCTGGGCACCGGCCAACAGGTCCTGGAGGCGGTCGAGGAAAGCCTGTCGGTGCTCCGGATCCGCGCGGCCGAGCAACTTTTTGGCCTTCTTCCAGGACAGCGCAAGGCGGTGCAGGACCGCCCGGATGGTCTCGCGACAGACGCTGAGCGCTCGTGCACGAACGCCACCAGGCGCTTGAGGGTGAAGCGGGGAGCCGGATCAGCACCGTCTAAGGGCGGCGCGGCCACCGCACCCTGGGCCGTGCGCACGACCTCACCGAGACTGGCCGCGGTCCGGGCGCAAAGGGGGGACGGCCGCCGGTGCGGCCATAGGTCAGGGCCGCAGGGCCCTGTGCGTGATAGGCATGCAACCAGCCCATCACGGTCTGCGGATGGCGCCCAGTGCGTGCCGCTACCTGTGTGGCACAGCTTCCTTGAGCAATGTCGTAGAGGGCGAGTGCGCGCTCGCGGGTGCGCGCATGAGGCGCGTTCAGCGCCAACCGCCGCAGGTCATCCGGTGTTTGACCCCAGCGTTCACAATCAACCCGTAGCATGAGACCGACCATGTCAAGGAAAGTGCCTCAGATGGGAACGCCCGCCGCCAATCCAAGCCCAAAAACCATGGTTCTCAAACTGGACGCGGTTTAGGATCACATGCCCCGAAACCGCGGCAACCTGCCTAATCCGAGCAAGAGCCAGCGTGCACAGCAAAACCCGCTGCACGGCTTTGGGGTGGACCAGGTTTCCACCTGGGCTGCGAGCCCCACCAGCGTCAGCCTTCGTCATCCGTCGCGTCCCGATGTGCACCAACATGGCTGACCATGTCTTTGATCACACAGCGTGCCTGCTCGTCAGCCGAAACGTAGAAGACCTGCTTGCCTTCCTTATGGGCCCGCACGAACCGGGCGGCCCGCAGGAGCCGGAGATGATGGCTGACGAGAGAAGCTGACAGGCCGACCTGTTGCGCGATGTCGCTCACGCAAAGCGGCTGGTCCAGGCACGCTACTGCGATGCGGAGGCGATTCGCGTCACCGAGCAGGCGAAAGATTTCCGCAAGCTCCGCCGCGCGCTCCTCATCAAGAAGGACTCGTGTCATGATACTCCTATGAACATTTGAAGACATATTTGATTATAGTAAGATTCCGGGGTCGGTGCGTTCCTGAGGGAAAGTCCGCCTGGAACGGAGGAAAGGATGCGCTGTGAACCACTGTCTTCAAAGCATCTCGCGGACCTCCACATTGATGAGGATCTGCCGATGCAGCGGGTTCTCTGGCGGTTCGAGCGCAGCGGCTGGGCCATACTAGCCGGCTTTGTGGGTGCGGCGCTACTGGGCCTGTTCGGCGAGGGCTGGCTCAGCCGCGTTGAGGCCCAGGTCCCATCAGGTGCCCTCGCAGTCCGGTACGACCGCTTCACCCGCAACGATACTCCTACCATCGTGGAGGTCCGGCTCACAGCCGCCAACCCATCAGGCCTGCAGTGGCTGTCGCTGTCGGGCGACTACCTTAAGGATATGCGTATTGACCGTGTTGTGCCTGAGCCTGAACAGACGCTTGTGTTCCAAAAAACTATACGTTTCGGCTTCGATCCCGGTCAAGCAGGGGACCGCACCCTCGTCACGCTGACTTTGTCGCCCTCGCGTCCTGGTCTCGTCCGGGGCGCAGTCGTGGTCGACAGCTCCAAGCTTCCATTGGTTCAATTCGTCTATCCCTGAGGTCAAGGTCATTTTATGGAATCCGTCATCCGCACCGCAGCCATGTACGGCCTTCTGCTGGTCCTGTTCAGGGTCGCGGGACGCCGGGCGCTTGCCGAAACCAGCACCTTCGATTTTGTGCTCCTGTTGATCATCAGCGAGGCTACGCAGCAGGCGTTGCTTGCAAACGATAACTCGTTCACAACAGCTTTCCTGGTGATCGGCACCCTGGTCCTGCTCAATGCCCTGCTGGCACTGTTATGCGGGCGATTTCGCCGGTTCGACAAAGTCGTGAACGGCCTCCCCCTTGTCGTTGTGGCCCACGGACGTCTCCTGCCTGACCGCATGGCAAGTGCACGGCTTGACGAGGCAGACATCCTTGAGGCGGCGCGCCACAGGCGGGGACTGGAGCGTATCGACCAGATTAAGTTCGCTGTGCTGGAGCGAGGCGGAGGTATCTCGGTGATCCCGTTTGAGCGATCCGGCGGGAGCCGTGCTGGAGGCAATGACGGGTCTTAAGCAGCCACAGGAATGACTTGCACGGGCCTCGGTGCGTGCACAGGCTCATGCCTGTATAATGTTTCATTGAACCACAAACAATGTTGTATCGAGGCGCTTGCCCACCACCTTCCCTGAACATTTTAACAGGTGTTTGAATTATCCGCCGGATGGATCTCCCTGCCATTGGGCTGGCCTCAGCAGAGGCGCGCCTTGAGGGGCTGAGGCAAAATGCATGGACCACACGGACGCACCTCGAATGGCTCACCCAACCGCCACGTATGCCTACACGCCGCGTCAATGGCTGACGATCGGGATCGCGACGGCGACGCTGGTTCCATTGGTGGCCGTCCGTTTCCTGGGAGCCGGCACGGATTCGACTTCCATCGTCGCCGCGGCCACCGGACTGGCAATCGTCGCAGCCTCATTCACTCTGTCCTGGGGCGTCGAGTCGCTCGAGGGGAGCATGCCGCAGGGTATTGCGCTCGCCATCCTGGCCCTCATCGAGGTCGCCCCGGAATACACGTTCGAGGCCATCCTCGCCTATCGTCAGCAGATCGAGCTCGCGGCGGCCTCCATGACGGGAGCCAATCGGCTCCTGCTCGGGTTTGGTTGGCCACTCATCCTCTTCACGGCCGCGCTTGCAGCCCGCAGCCGCGGGCAGCGCTACACGACCATTGCGCTCTCGCGGGAACAAGGGATTCCTGTCACCTTCCTGCTCGGCGCATCGCTGTATGCGTTCGTGATCGTGCTGAAGGGGACACTCTCGCTTCTCGACTCCGCGGTCCTGATCGCTATTTATGGCGCCTACATCTGGACGATGCTGCATCGCCATGAGCCGGAGATGGAAGAAGGCGGCGAGGCCGCCAAGGAGGCCATCGGAATTCCGGCCACCACCAAGGCCATGCCGAAAGCGCGAAAATGGACAGCCATCGGGTTCTTCTTCAGCTTCGGCGCCTTCGTCCTTTACGTCGGGGCCGAACCCTTCCTCGATGCGGTCCTGGCTGTTGCCCGCAGCTTTGGTATCAGTCAATTCGCGTTGATTCAGTGGCTCGCGCCGTTCCTGTCCGAGTTTCCAGAAAGTCTGACGGCCTATATTTGGGCAGCCACAGTGATTGCAGCGGCCATGGGCCTCGGCACCCTCATCTCGTCCAAGCTCAACCAGTGGACCTTGCTGATCGCTACCATCCCGATCGCCTACAGTCTCGGGGCCGGGCACGTGCAAGCGCTGCCCCTCGGAACGCTCGCGCGCGAAGAAATCTTCTTGACTGCGGCCCAATCGCTGTTCGGAACCGTCCTCCTGATGACGCTCCGTTTCGATCTCTGGAAGGCGTTCGCACTGCTCATCCTCTTCCTCATCCAATTCGCGTTGCCGCTCGCACGTGTTCACATCGTTCTTGCCTGGGTGTACGTGGCCGCGGCCATCATCTACGTCACCATCTTTCAGCGAGAGATTCAGGCTGTCCTGATAGCATCCTGGTCTCCTGCGGGAGAGCGCAGATGAATGACGGCATGACCAGGGGTGAGCTCGATCCCGCGATCTTGCGCATCCTCCAGCATGGAGGTCGGGGTGGCAGGCAAGCCCGGCTGCCCCGGTATCTCGGGTCACAAACGGTCCCAAGGTATGATCACTGCCGCTCGGGCAGCGGAAGGCAGGAGGCGCCGGGGTTGGGCCGCACTAAACTCGAATCACAGCGTCTTGCGACGGATCCCGGTCGATCGTCCCCTCATTGCAGAACCAGAGGTCTTGTTCTCAGTGCCGAGGAAGAGCACAACGAGCAGCACCTGACGCGTAGGCTTTTGCGATTGCCCAGGTCGCTTCTGTCTTCAGGAGGAGTCGTCGTGCTCGCATGTTGCAAGCCGCACCATCCTGCTGATGGCTCGCGGTTCACAAGAGACCTAACAGGCCGATCACAGCGGCAGCGGCCAAGGCGATCAAGGGGCTTGCCCGGGAGAGCAGCCCGAAGGCCACTGTCGCCGCAACCACCCCATAGGTTGCCCAGCTGGATGCGGCCGCTGTGGTCAGGACGACGCCCCCCGATAGAATGAGACCGACCGTGATTGGGACGATGCCGCGCTCGAAAACTTTGTACCATTCATGTTGGGAATACCGGCTCCAAAGGCGGGATATGCCGTAGGTGATCACGAACGAAGGCGTGCAGACCGCCACAGTCGCGACGATCGCACCCACCGCGCCAGCCACATGCCAGCCGATCAGGGTCACTACGATCACGCCAGGGCCAGGTGCGGCCTGCGCCAGAGCCCATGCGGTCGCAAAAGCCTCGCTCGACATCCATTGATGGATATCGACAACGGTCTTATGCATCTCCGGCACGACGGCAATGACACCGCCGACCGCCATCACCGACAGCAAGGCGAACTGCACGGCGAGTTCAACGAGAACAGGTCGCGGACTCATCGGCGAAAGAACCAGCCCGTCAGCATGCTGAGAGGCAAAAGCGACACGAGGATCCAGATCAAGGGGATCTGCCACCCGGCTGCGGCTACTGCGGTTGCACCAACGAACAAAAGGGCCCGAGGATTACGACGCAACGGAAGGATGAAGCGAATACCCATGGCAATCACCAGTCCGGCAGCCGCCGCCGACACTCCCCGGATCATGCCCTGCACGGCCGGAACGTGCGCGAAGTTGGAATAGACAACTCCAAGCATTATGACAATCAATGCCGGTGCCAGAACGAGTCCGGTCAGCGAGGCCAGCGCACCTGCAAATCCTGCGAACCGGGATCCGACACAGACGGCAATGTTCATGACGTTGCCGCCAGGGAGAAATTGGCTGAGAGCCAGGACGTCAAGAAATTCCTTCTCGCTCAACCATCGGCGGCGCTCCACGATCATCCACCGCACCCAAGGCATGACGCCACCAAACCCGATCAAGCCGATCGACGCAAAGGCGATGAACAGGTCAAAAACCGAAACCTGCTTCTGTTGTTGGACGCTGCCCACTCGCACCTCCGTCGCGCCTAAGCCCTCACGGCGAGGTTACCAGCGCCCCTCCACGTTTCCATTAGATATGCAAGGCCCGTCCGTCGACGGCGAGTGCCGCCTCGCGAACGGCTTCGGGCAAGGTTGGGTGCGCATGGCAAGAGCGAGCGACATCCTCGGCCGATGCCCCGAACTCCATGGCAACGACGGCTTCATGGATCATGGTGCCTGCGTCAGGCCCAAGAATGTGAGCCCCGAGAACGCGATCGGTATTCGCATCAGCCACGATCTTCACCAAACCATCCAACTCACCCTGTGCCCGTGCCCGACTATTCGCATTAAAGGGAAACCGTCCGACTTTGTAGTTGACTCCTTGCGCCTTCACCTCCTCCTCGGTGTGACCGACGGATGCAAGTTCCGGCCAAGTGTAGATGATGTTGGGGATCCCGTTGTAGTTCACATGGGGGCGCATGCCCGCAAGCCGCTCCACTAGCACGACGCCTTCCTCGCTCGCCTTGTGTGCCAGCATTGGACCCGCAATCACATTACCGATGGCGTAGATGCCCTCAACATTGGTTCGGAACTCGTTATCAGTGAGAATCCGCCCCTTTTCGTCGAGCGCCACGCCGACGTTCTCCAGACCAAGCCCCTGCGTGAACGGCTTGCGGCCGATGGCAACGAGAACGACGTCGGCCGCAAGCTCCTCACTGGCGCCCCCTTGAGCAGGTTGAACGGTTAAAGCGAGATCGTTCCTGCGTTTTTCGAGGCTCATAACCTTGGTGCTGAGGCGGAATGTGAAGCCTGCCTTCTCAAGAACGCGGTGAAGACCTTTGGCGACCTCAAGGTCCATGCCATTTGCGATCCGGTCGAGGTACTCGATCACCGTCACATCAGCGCCGAGCCGCCGCCAAACGGAACCGAGCTCAAGCCCGATGACCCCGCCGCCGACGACCGCGAGACGTCGCGGGACATTCTTGAGCGAGAGCGCCCCGGTCGAGGAGATGATACGTTCCTCATCGATGTCGACTCCTGGCAGACTGACGACATCCGACCCGGTTGCGATGATGATCGTCTTCGTCTTCAACTCGCGATAACTTCCGTCTTTCAGGGCGACGCCTACTGTATCGGGAGCCTTGATATGTCCCAGCCCTCTGATTCGCTCGGCGTTGTTCTTCTTGAACAGGAACTCGATCCCTTTCGCCAGTCCGCCAACAACCTCTTCCTTGTGCCGCATCATCTGTTGGAGATTGAGTTTAATCCCTGTGACTTCGACTCCATGAACGCCGAGGCGATGGAGTGCTTCTTCATATCGCTCGGAAGACTCAAGCAAAGCTTTCGAGGGAATGCAGCCGATATTCAGACATGTACCTCCGAGGCGCTCTCTCGCCTCGATACAGGCGACCTTCATCCCAAGCTGGCCGGCCCGCAGTGCGGCCTGATAGCCGCCTGGGCCGCCGCCAATGATCACCAGGTCATACAAATTCGTCATGGGCTACCTCGAACTGTTGTTGCGGGATTCTCTGCGGGATGCAGTGAGCGGGATTTCGTGAACAACGTCCCGGGATTGCTGGGGTTCGAATCGACCTGAACCCTCAATCCCCTGACGCGGGTGAGCACGTCTGAAGACACCCAGTTGTCAGAGGAAGCGGCGCGTGGCCTTCGACGGTCGTGGCTCAAGAAGACATTGGCTGAACCTTCCAGGTTAGACCTCGTTACTGTGGCAAACCTCTTACAGGAGAGCAGGCATGCCGGACAACAGCTTCGACATTCTCATCATTGGAGCGGGACCTAGCGGTTACGTTGCTGCCATTCGCGCCGCCCAACTCGGGCTAAAAACAGCCGTGGTCGAGCGAGATGAGCTGGGTGGCATTTGCCTCAACTGGGGCTGCCTTCCTGCGAAGGCGCTGCTTCGCTCCTCGGAGGTTTACGAGAATGTCGTCCATGCTGAACGGTTTGGCCTGACGGTAAACAGTGCGAGTTTCGACATCGCGAACGTCGTGAAGCGCTCGCGAGCGGTGGCACGGCAGCTCAACCAAGGCGTTGTCCATCTTCTCAGGAAGAACAAGGTTACTGTTATTAAAGGAGCAGCAGGAATCGAAGTGCCTGGCCGGGTCTCGGTTACAGGTGAGGGGGCCGGCGTTTACCAAGCCAAGCATATCATCGTTGCAACCGGAGCGCGGCCGAGAATGCTGTCTGGTCTTGAGCCGGATCAAAAGCTGATCTGGACCTATTTCGAGGCACTGGTGCCACAAACCATGCCGAAGTCGCTCCTCATTGTGGGTTCGGGCGCGATTGGTGTCGAGTTTGCAAGCTTTTATGGAACGATGGGCGCGCACGTCACCCTGGTCGAGATCATGCCGGAGATCCTGCCGGTTGAGGACGAAGAGATTGCGGCTCACGCTCGCAAGCGCTTCGAGAAACAGGGCATCGAGATTGTGACGGGAGCCAAGGTCACGCGCGTCGACAAGGGGTTGGACAGTGTCACTGCTACAATCGAGGATAGTACAGGAGCCACGCGCCAAATCACGGTCGAGCGCGTGCTCTCGGCCGTCGGCGTCGTCGGCAACACCGAGAATATTGGTCTGGAACGCATCGGAGTACAGGTCGAGCGGGGTATCATCGTGACGGATGGATACGGCCGTACCAATGTCGAGGGCATCTATGCGATCGGTGATGTCGCGGGCGCCCCTATGCTGGCCCATAAGGCCTCCCATGAGGGTGTTGTTTGCGTGGAGGCGATTGCCGGTCGCAACGACGTCCATCCGCTGGACGAAGGAAAGATCCCGGGATGCACCTATTGCAACCCACAGGTGGCTTCGGTCGGGCTCACGGAAAGACGGGCGCGGGAGGCGGGCTTTGACGTCCGCGTCGGCCGTTTCCCCTTTATCGGCAATGGCAAGGCCATCGCCTTGAGCGAGCCTGAAGGGCTCGTCAAAACGATTTTTGACCGGGAGACCGGGCAATTGCTCGGCGCCCACATGGTGGGAGCAGAAGTCACGGAACTCATCCACAACTATGTCGTTGCGATGAACTTGGAAACGACAGAGGTCGAAATCATGCACACTGTCTTTGCACACCCAACCCTCTTCGAAACAGTCCATGAGGGCGTTCTGGATGCCTTTGGTCAAGCAATTCACTATTGAGGTTCCCGTTGGGAGCTCTCCGCAGCTGCAAGTCGGGGCTTGGGTTGAGCATGCCCGACGTTCGGTCTCCTACCGCTCCCCTTGTCCGGTCACTCCATTCGGTCACTTGGGTTGTCACCGGCCAACGGAGCGGCTCTTGTCGCACCAAGTACTTTCGGGGACGCTGGTGCGCTGCTGATGCACTTGGCTTTGCTGTCTCTGACCCCAAGAGTACGCGACCAATGATCTCCTTTTTCTCCCCCTACCGTCACGACCTTGTCCGGATCGCCGCCTGCGTTCCGCAGATGGAGGTCGCGAATCCGGGGTTTAATGGCGAGCGGACGCTGGAACTCCTGCACCAAGGCCATCAGGAACGCATCGCCCTCATGGTGTTCCCCGAACTGGGACTGTCGGCATACTCGATCGACGACCTGTTCCATCAAGATGCCCTACTGGAGTCAGTGGAAGAGGCGATCGGCCGCCTCGTGGCCGACAGCGCCGACCTCTTCCCGGCCTTCGTGGTCGGGGCTCCCCTCCGGTCCAGAGGTCGCCTCTACAATGCGGCGATCGTGATCCATGCCGGGCGCATCCTCGGCGTCGTGCCCAAGGCCTATCTGCCCAACTACCGGGAATTCTACGAGCGGCGCCACTTCGCGCCCGGGGCGGAGGTGCGGGGACAGACCATCACCGTCGCAGGAGTTGAGGTCCCATTGGGAATCGATCTCCTGTTCCGGTCGACGGGCAGTTGCCCGTTCACCTTCCATGTCGAGATCTGCGAAGACATGTGGGTGCCGCATCCGCCGAGTACTGAGGCGGCGCTCGCCGGGGCAGAGATCCTGCTCAACCTATCCGCCAGCAACATCACCATTGGCAAGGCCGAGGACCGGCGGCTGCTGTGCGGATCCCAGTCCATGCGCTGCATCGCGGCCTATGCCTACTCGGCGGCAGGACCGGGCGAGTCCACGACCGATCTCGCGTGGGACGGCCATGGCGGCATCTTCGAGGACGGCCTGCGCCTGGCCGAGACCGAGCGCTTTCCCGCGGGCTCCACCATGGCGGTGGCCGACGTGGACCTCGGACGCCTGCGCCAGGAGCGGATGCGGCGCGTCACGTTCCGCGACTGCGGCGACGTGATGGGTGTCACACCCAACGACTTCCGGATCATCCCGCTGTCCATCGATGCTCCGGAGGAGGCCCTCCCGCTCCGTCGCCCCGTCGAGCGCTTCCCTTACGTGCCCTCGGACCCCGCCAAACTCTCCGAGAACTGCTACGAGGCCTACAACATCCAGGTCCAAGGCCTCGCCAAGCGCTTGCAAGCCACGCGGACTGAGAAGGTCGTGATCGGCGTGTCCGGCGGCCTCGACTCGACGCAAGCCCTTCTCGTGTGCAGCCGCGCCATGGACAAGCTCGGCCTGCCACGGACGAACATCCTCGCCTACACGCTGCCGGGCTTCGCGACGAGTGAGGGCACAAAGGGCAACGCCTGGGCCCTGATGCGGGCGCTCGGCGTCAGCGCGTCCGAGATCGACATCCGGCCGGCCGCGCGGCAGATGCTTTCCGACATGGGGCATCCCTTCGCCGAAGGGCAGCCCGTCTACGACGTCACGTTCGAGAACGTGCAGGCGGGCCTGAGGACGGACTACCTGTTCCGCCTCGCCAACCACAACCGCGGCATCGTCGTCGGCACGGGCGACCTGTCCGAACTGGGGCTGGGCTGGTGCACCTATGGCGTCGGGGACCAGATGTCCCACTACAACGTCAACGCGTCAGTCTCGAAGACCCTGATCCAGCACCTGATCCGGTTCGTGGCCGCCTCCGGTGACGTGGATGAGACAACCGCCGACATCCTGCACGCGATCCTGGCGACCGAGATCTCGCCTGAACTCGTGCCGCAGGATGCGTCCGGGCAGATCCAGTCGACGGAGGCGATGATCGGCCCCTACGCGTTGCAGGACTTCAACCTCTTTTATCTCACCCGCTACGGCTTCCGGCCGTCCAAGATCGCCTATCTCTCGTGGCACGCCTGGAAGGATGCCGGGGCCGGCTCCTGGCCGCCGAACATCCCGGAGAGCGCGCACAGATCGTACGAGCTTCCCGAGATCAAGCGATGGCTGCGGGTCTTCCTGAGCCGCTTCTTCACCAGCCAGTTCAAACGCACGGCGATGCCGAACGGCCCGAAGATCTCGTCCGGCGGCTCCCTGTCGCCACGAGGCGATTGGCGTGCGCCGTCCGATGCGGGACCGGGCGTCTGGCTGGAGGAACTCGACCACAACGTGCCGGATGACGAGGCCGCGCTATCCCAGAAACGGTGAAGCCGCGCCTGCCAGGGCGCGGCTCTGGTGTCTTGATCCGGAGCGGCTTCGTCGGCGAACGTGCGCCTACCCGCCAATAAACGCAAGCATCCGTTTCAGGACGGAGCGCTCGTCGCCACCTGCGGCCGGGGCCGTCGGCTCAGGCGCTGCCGCAGGCGCCGAGGCGGCCTGCCGGACCGGTCCGCTGGCGCGGGTCTGGCCCACGGCCGGCTTCTGCGAGGCATAGGCCAGCGCCGACGAGGGTTCCTGCCTCGGCTTGCCGTTTGCGGCGAGGATGACCTCCTGAGGTCCAGAGGCCAAGGCTTCCGGCCGGCTGACGTCGCCGAGACGGTTGCGGGCGTTGGCGTCGACCGCGAGCGAACCACCCTCCCCGGCGGTGCCGGCCAGCACCTGCCGGAAGGACTCATGCCCGCCGCCGTCGTTGTAGACCAGCTTGATCGGCTGTACGCCGCTGGCCACCAACTCGGCGACCTCCTGCTCGTCCTTCTGCCGCTTCTGAGCCACCGCTGTCATGACCGAGGCATCGCCGCCGAAGGCATACTGCCGGTTGACGACGGACACCTGCGGCTCCTGCTTGGCCACCTCGAAGTAGTCCGAGCCCTCCTTCAGGTTCTTCCAGAAGGCGATGTTCGGGTCGTAGCGGTGCTTGGCCAGGTTCTCGGCCGTCATCCGGAACGGGTAGGACTGGAACTGGAAGCCGCGCTGACCGCTGGCGAAGGACTCGCGGGCGAGTGCATAGACCTCTGAGATGGCCTCGTCGGTCATGGCAAAGCACCCTTGCGACGAGCATGAACCGTGCACCATCAGGTGCGCCCCTGTCCGGCCATGGGCCCGGTCATAGGCGTTCGGGTAGCCGAGGTTGAACGAGAGGTAGAGCTGCGAGTTCGGGTTCATGGCGGCCGGGGTGACCGTGTAGAAGCCCTCCGGCGCCTGGCGGTCGCCCTCCCGGGTCTTCGGCCCGAGCTGGCCCGACCAGCGGCACATCGGGTAGGTCTTGAGGAGCGCGTAGCGGCCGTCGCGTCCGCGCTTCCAGACCTCGATCTCGGATTCCTTCTTGTACGACCGCATCAGGATCGGGTCGTTCTGGGACATCCCCTTGCTGGCCATCAGCGCCATGGTGGCCGCTGGGATCGGCGCCAGATGCTTCGTGGAGCTCGTGGAGACGCCCTCACTCTGGCAGGCGGCGAGCGCGAGCGTCAGGCTCGCTGCAATCCATAGACGCCTCATATTGAGTCCCCTTGTTCTTATGCGGCTTTGCAGTCTGCCGCTAAAACCTGCAACATCTGTACAATTGTTTGTGTTACTTGACACTTAAAATCTGCTAAAATCTGCTCATGGTGGCCATCTCTTTAGAGACACCAGCTGAAGACTTTCGTATTGGGGAACCGGAGCCTCCTCAGCCGCCATTTCCGTGTTTCTACATCGAAAATGCGCGGCTCCCAGCCAAAAGGAGGATGGAACCTGGGGTGAGGGGGCTGACAAACACGGGTGAACTGCGCATGGGCCGATGACATAGCTCAAGGTGTTAACTCGCTGCCACGACCGTAACTGAATTGCATACGGCGATGGCCATGGGAGCGCCTTAGCCTGCCGAGCAAAAGCCGAAACTCCCCCAGGTTAGAAGAGCTTCGTTGCACGTTGGACATGAGCGCTCCCGCTCGAAGTCAGTGAGGCCGCCCGGACGTCGCCTCGCGGAATGCCGCTTCGATCAACTTGCCGGCGTCCTAGTAGCCCGGGTCAGCCTACAATCATCCGAACTGCCGAAATCCTCAGGAAACTGATTAGGACGTCCGTACCGGCTCTCTCGGTGAGGTCCGTGGACGATGGCATTGCCACGGTGCCTGGGTTGCATGCCATCCAATGCAGAGGGGACGCTGAGGCATCGCCCTGGCATGCGCATGCACTTAATGCTGACGGTGTTGGCACCGTCCGTGGTCAGCCAAGACTTCTATGATCCGACATCCGGCCACCCGCTGGCTGTCGCAATCCATGATGGTTCGGAGCTCGTCTCGAAGGGCTATCAGGCGTTCGATCTTGCTGTTCACTTCATGAAGATGTGCCTTTGTAATCTCATGAAGATCACCGCAGGAGCGGTCTGGATCACCTGTGAGACTGAGAAGTTGCCGGATGGCTTCGACTTCGAACCCGAGTTCACGAGCATGCCGGATGAAGTTCAGCCGGTCGACATCATCGACATTGTAACGGCGTTGCTGTCCCCCGGTTCTGGTCGGCGAGGGGAGAAGACCGATCTGCTCATAATAGCGGATCGTCGGTACCTTCACGCCAGTCCGGCGGGACAGCTCGCCAATCGGGAGATCCATTGGAAAAACTCTCTTGAAGCTATAGTCTCTAGAGGTCAGGACGTCGGCTGAATTAAACCCGGATCGTCGTCGCGTCAATGGCGCACCACCTCCGCGATCAGGTTGAACGTGTATCGTGCCTGTTGCGCCTTCAGAGGGGGATCGTGCTTTTGCTCCGAATCTCTGCCTGACCATGGCACCAGAGCTAAAATCTTGTGCACGAATGTCGCTGCGCTCGATCCAGATCGGCCGAATGGGAGAATAACCCTAGTTGTGCCAGGTAGGGCTGCCGTCGTGGTGAGGGAACTCAGCATATGCGCTTTGATCAGATTTGCGTCTGTGGAGGGAACGAATATGGCTTTCGACAAGGAGCAATGGAGCATTTCTCGCGGGAGCATCCTGGCGTTGCTTGTCGCCACTGTAGTGCTCGGTATCGGTGTTGCTTGGCTGCCGGCTGAGTTCTTTGGATTGGACAGGGGCATGCCCGTCGGCGATCAGATCGCTTTCGCTCTCAAAGCTGACCTGCTGGTATTCATGTGGCTGGCTGCGTGCGTCCGGTCAGTGGCCAGAGGCCGATTCAACTCGCCTGTGGACCGACGAGGAGCAGCATTCGGCCCGCCCAGCCCGGCGCTCGCAGCTCGTGCGGCTGTGTTGCAAACCTCGCTCGAGCAGACGGTGCTCGCCGTCGGTGCACACCTTATCCTCGCTACGGTGCTGCGTGAATCCGAGTTGATCCTCATCCCTGTGCTGGCCGTCCTGTACTGGGTCGGTCGAATGGCCTTTGCACTCGGTTACGCGAAAGGCGCACCCAGCCGCGCGTTTGGTATGGCCCTAACTGGCGCATCAACGGCCGCAAGCTATGTCCTCGCGTCCGGGTTCGTCATCTCCGGACGCTGACAGTTGATATCTCATATAACGTTGCTCATGCGGCACAAGCCTTGGATACACAGCAAAACAATGTTGCGTGGCAGGTCCCTTAGACCATCCCGCTAACATCAACAGACAACAGGCACGGCCGCTCATCGGGCAGCGGAACATTAAACTAAGGGCGGCCGTTGAAGACACGTGCACAAACATATCTTCAAACGTTTAAGGCTCATTGTTGAGTGATGCCCATGGTTAGTCCTACACAGTTTGATGGCGCGATGGTTCGTGATTGTGCCGGCTCCACGTCACAGCCACGCTCCGATTCCTGACCCTGGTTTGTTACTTCGGTCTCTCAACATCCTCCTCCTGGAGATCAGAGATGGGCTCTGAAGGAAATGATGAAGGAGGCGAGATCCGCCTCGACGCGCGCAATGCCGAGGAACGGCGCACACTCGTATGGGTTTTGGTTATCAACCTGGTACAGGCCTTGACCGTCGGCGCAGTCGGCTTTGTGGCAGATTCAACCGGTCTGATGGGCGCGGCACTCGACAATCTTGCGGATGCCGGGGTCTACGCCATCAGCTTGTACGCCGTAGGTCGCACCGTTGTTGCCAAAGCCCGTGTCGCACGCCTTTCCGGCGTGTTCCTGATTATGCTGGGTCTCGGATTGCTCGGTGAAGTCATCCGTCGTTTCATCGCTGGGGCAGAGCCGGTCGGCATTGCAATGATCATCACCGCGATCGCGAACGCGGCGACAAATCTCGTCTGCCTCCGATTGCTGCGGTCTCATCGCGAGCAGGGGGTGCACCTGAAGGCGTCATGGATTTTCACCACCAATGACATGCTCGCCAATGCTGGAATCGTCCTATCTGGCGTTGCGGTGATGTTCTTTCAGTCTCCGCTTCCTGACCTGCTGATCGGGCTGGCTGTGGCTGGGATCGTCCTCAAGGGTGGATGGGAGATCCTTGAGGAAGCGCGAGATGCCCGTCGTGCCCCAACCCCGGTCTCAGCATCAAGGGAGCCTTAACCGGAAGCACTCCACGTCAACGCGTGACGAGCCCTAGGTCGGGATCCAGCCGCCAGATCGGGGGGAGGCCTGTACCATTAATGCAGGTGCCACCCCGTCGAACGCAAGCGCAACCGCCCTACCGGGCAAATACGTTCAGAGACCGCCCAGGGTGCCACAGAACGCATGTTGCAGGCTGGATCCGATTGAGGATAAAGGAAGATACACTGTGCGCCAGATCCCACGCGATCCCAGCTTTGACAGCACGCTGGCCCTGTTCCGCGAGCCCTACGAGTTCGTGTTGAGGAGATGCCGCCGGTACGGGGGCGATCTGTTTGAGGCCCGTCTCATGCTTCGCCGGACCGTCTGCATGACCGGGCCAGAGGCGGCCAAGCTGTTCTACGACCCGCACCGCTTCATCCGCCGCGGCGCCATGCCGGAGCCGATCCGCAGCACGCTGCTGGGTAAGGGCGGTGTGCAGGGGCTTGATGATCAGCAGCATCGACGCCGCAAAGAAATGTTCCTGTCGCTGATGACGCCTGAGAGCATCCGACATTTGGGCACCCTCGTAGCGGAGCACTGGCGAGCCCAGGCCCGCGGGTGGGCTGCGATGGATCGCGTGGTCCTGTATCCCGCGCTCCATCCGGTCCTGACCCGCGCCGTGTGCGCCTGGGCTGGCGTCCCGCTCGCCGACGCTGAGGTCCCGCAGAGAACCGGGGAGCTGGTGGCTCTATTCGACGCCGCAGCCGCGGTGGGACCAAGGCACCTGTGGTCGCGCCTCGCCCGCTGGCGGGCCGAACGATGGGTCGGAGGCATCGTCGAGCAGGTTCGAACCGGGCAACTCCGCCCGCCAGAGCGGAGCCCCTTGGAGATCATCGCCACGCACCGAGACCTGAATGGCGTATTGCTGCCTGCTCGAGTGGCCGCTGTAGAGTTGCTGAACCTCCTGCGGCCGACCGTGGCTGTCTCTGTCTTCATCACGTTCGCCGCCCACGCCCTGCAACTCCATCCCGAATGCCGGCAGAGACTAGAGGAGGACAAGGACAACTACGTGGACCTCTTCGTGCAGGAGGTGCGCCGGTCTTATCCGTTCTTCCCCGCCGTCATGGCGCGGGTGCGGGATGACTTTGATTGGAACGGCTACCGGTTTCCGCGCGGCAGGAGCGTGATGCTCGACCTGTACGGCACCAACCACGACCCGCGGACCTGGGACAAACCGGAGGAGTTCCGGCCGGAGCGATTCCGGCAGTGGGACAGAGGCCCGTTCAACTTCATTCCTCAAGGCGGAGGCGAGCATCACGTGACCCATCGCTGCCCGGGCGAGTGGATCACCATCGAACTGATGAAGGTCGCGGTGGGCGTTCTGGCCAGGGACATGGCGTACGACGTGCCGGAGCAGGACCTGCGGATTGACCGCGCCAGGCTCCCGGCGCTGCCACGCAGCGGCTTCGTCATGAGCAACATACGGCTGAAAGGAGATCCAAACCATGAGCGGGGATGACGACGGGATCCAGGACTGTTCCCACGTCACCCCAGCCTACCGGCGGGCCCTGTGGACCGTCGTGGTGTTGAACGTCGGCTATGGGCTGGCCGAGATCGTGGCCGGGTTCGTCTCCGGGTCGCAAGCCCTGAAGGCGGACGCCCTCGACTTTCTGGGCGACGGCACGATCACGCTCCTGGGCCTTCTCGCCATCGGATGGAGCCTGGTCTGGCGGGCCCGTTCGGCGTTGCTCCAGGGCATCTTCCTTGGCCTCCTCGGGCTGGGGGGCTGGCCTGTCCGTCTAACCGGGGTTCGTCCTGCAGCAGCCCGAGGCCGACATCATGGGCTTGTTCGGGGTGATCGCCCTCGTCGTGAACGTCGCGTCGGCTCGGGTGCGGCTGTTCAGCCGGAACGATGCCATCGGCAACGCCGCGGTCATCATTGCCGCCGGTCTGGTCGCGTGGACGGCAACGCCGTGGCCCGACCTCGTGGTAGCAGTTGTAATCGCGGGATTATTCCTGCAATCCTCATGGGCAATTATCAATCATGCCCGCCATGACCTAAAGGTCGTCCGATCCTCGGCTTGAAGCCGACGCCTGAACCCTTCTCTTAAACCAGCAGACCGCAGGGAGCCCGGTTGGTCCGGTTAGCGGCCTGCGGTGGCGGTCGGGGAGGAGAACGTGCCGCCGAGCGAGGCCCAAGTCGAGCCCTCGTCACCCTCGCGCTTCACATAGGCGTAGCCGGTCCTATGCCAAGGCAGGATGGCGTTCCTCTTGTTGTCCAGAACGAAGTCGCCACGGTCGGTGCGGACCATCATCACGGCATGCCCCGCGCCTTCCTCGTCGATGACGACCGCCATCCTCAACGCCCGGCGGGAGAAGCCGGCCCCGACCAGGAGCTTGCGCTTGACGAGCTGGTAGTCCTCGCAGTCGCCGTAGCCATCCTCGGCAAAATCCCAACGGTCCTCAACGCCCCAATGGTCCTGGTCGGTCTTGGCCTTGATGGCGGCGTTGACCTGCCGGTTGACCCGGATGAGGGTCTGCCAGTCGTTCGGCGTGAGGTTGATGGTGGCGGGCTCGGACGGGTCGACGGCGCATTCCGCCGGGTTCTGCTCGCAGAAGCGGACCCAACCCATGATGGGTTTAGCAGACCCGACCT
This sequence comes from Microvirga sp. Mcv34, assembly GCF_024519725.1. Classification (GTDB taxonomy): domain Bacteria; phylum Pseudomonadota; class Alphaproteobacteria; order Rhizobiales; family Beijerinckiaceae; genus Microvirga. Next base: position 29,434 of record NZ_JALJRK010000045.1, read on the forward strand.
TGGCGATAGGTTGGGAAACTGTCGGCAGGGCAGGTAGAGTTTGCGCCTGTGCCGCCGCGGCTGTCACAGTCAGAGCTAAGGAGATCGCAGCAAAACGGAGCGTGCTCTTGAGAAAAGGCCGAATGTTCAGAAGCCCGAAGAGAGGTTGCCGCATTGCCCCACCGCTGTTCCGTTAAGGTTTTGTTCATCAAACCTGACACAGCAAGATGGGCGATCTCAAGGCAGAAGCTAAACGAGAGTTAACAGGTCGCACCCGGGATCGTTTCGAAATTTCGTCAACCGTGGGATGCATGCAGTGTCGCAGCGGTAATCTCCAGACGCCCACTGACGTCATCGAACCGGCGGGCGTAGTGGACGTCGGCGCTGTCCCGGTGCGCCTCCCCGACGCTGAGGGCAGCGTCCCTAGCTCCGATAGGATCTCGCCACGGCGCTCCGCCGCCCTGACGGGGATGGGTCGTGGCCTGACCCCCATACCGCGTTGCTCATCGTCGGATCTGGCGGCAGGTCCCTGCATCCTGGAAACAGATAATCAGGGCCCCCAAGGCAGCAAACAGTTAACAGCCTATGCAAAATTGGAAACTCTTTACGCTGCTCGATTTTCCAGAGGATAGAGCGGCCGCGCTCGCCACGTTGTGACGGGCCATTGCGACATAGTATTAGTGGTATGTACCGGTGCAGCTTCCGTGCGAAGCTCAGTGGGTGTAGGCTCGCTTGTGCTGTTCCGGTCAGGAGGGTGACATGCGGTCCGTCTCGTGCCTGTTTATTGTGGCGACTGGCCTGCTCCTCACGTCCACGTTCGGTGCATAAGCCGATTCCATCATCTACGCCACCGGTGGTGTCGGAACCGACCTCCTCGCCCTTGATGTGAAGACCGGCGAGACAAAGGTGGTCGGCCGCTTCGGCTATCCCGGCTCGGCCCCTCTCGCCTTTGGTGCGGACGGCAGGCTCGACGGCTTCAAACAGTCGTCGCAACACGTATTCTGTTGCCCTCTCGCAGCCACTCGTCAAGCACCTCTGCAGGGGTTCTCCAGCCCAGCGTCTTTCTCGGCCTTGCGTTGAGGGCGGCTGCCACAGCGGCGATCTCCTCGGTGCTGTGCACACTCAGATCGGTGCCTTTCGGGAAGTACTGACGCAGCAGTCCGTTGGTATTCTCGTTGGTGCCCCGTTGCCATGGGCTGTGCGGATCGCAGAAGTAGACCTGGATGCCTGTATCGATCTTGAGGCGAGCATGTTGGGCCATTTCTGCACCTCGAGAAGGCGGGCGTGCTCAAGATCGAATACCAGGTCGGCGGCATCGGCGCGCAGGCCGCCCCCGCAGCCAACGCCCATCAGCACCACTGAGGCGGCCATGTTCATTCTGAAACTCGTGCGTTGGATCTCATGGGTACTGGTCGCCGTGGCAATCTTCGTCGTGACCGGGATCACAGTTGGCTGGTTCAGGACGGAATGGCTCGGCCAGCCGCCGCCCGCGACAGTGACGACTGCGGGCACGCCTGCCGTTGGCGGTCCATTCTCGCTGGTGAACCACCACGGCGAGCGTGTCACCCAGGAGACGTTCAAGGGCAAGCCGACGGCCTACTTCTTCGGCTTCACGCATTGTCCGGAGGTGTGCCCGACGACGCTCTTCGAAATGAGCCAGCACCTCAAGGACCTCGGCCCCGACGCCGACCGCCTCAGATTATCCAAACTGACCCCACGTGCGAGCAACGCATCGCTCGCTGGGATACCAAGAAGTCCGGATAGAAGGTCTGCAACATGTACCAACGCAAGTCCATAGGCCTGAGCCTTCCTATTGCCTCCTTTGTCTATTTTGGCGCGAAGCCGGATGAGCAGTGATTTTGCCCGCGCGAGATCTCTCTCGACTGCATCACTGTCGTGATGTCCTGCCATCCATTTGCACATTTGCGTATCTATTGTTTGGGAACCAGCCCATCGGCTGAGGTCGCAAACATAAGGCATTCTAAGGTTCAGGCAAGGAACCAAGGGGGATGAGATCCCTTCTGCGACATCATGCTCGAAGTCCTCGGAACGCTCCAAAGTGACAGACCTGAACGCGACCGAATTACAGACTAAGCTGTGGCCGACGCCAGAGGACCTCCTATCAGCCCTAGCGTTTCTGTTCCCATCAACACGCGGCACCAGCGTGCTCCTGATCTCTAACCTCTGAGGGGTGCCTTGAGCGCGAGGGATCCTGCGTAACCCTTGCGATCCACCGCGGCGGCAGACCATTTTATCGACAAGTTGATGTAACGAAGCAGAGCTAATTGATCTTCACGTCCGGCTACAGCCATCTTGATCGATGACGTGGACGAGAGCGGAGCCCCGGTCCTGGTCGCATACCGGAGTTCCGGGGCAACCAACTGGACGACCGTGGTCGCTGTCCCGCTCTCTCGTCAATGCACCAGTCACGGGCGTCCCGCGGCAGATGGAGGGAATGGCGACCTTCCTCGATCCAGCCAGCGGCCTCGCCGCACTGTTCACGACTGGCCAAGTAGAGCAGCCGCTCTGATCGCTGTCGGATCAGGTCACGGGAGCGAACAAGAGGTCAGCGCACTGTCCAGGCCATTGCTCGCCCTTCAGGAGGAGGAGTGGCAACGTATCGCCCGCGAGCTGCATGCCTCGACGGCGCAGCACCTCGTGGCGGCGAACCTCGGATTGTCGGGCCCTCAGGCCGAGGTCCGGCAGAGCCCTGCGGGCCGGAAGGTCCTGGCTGAGGTCGAGCGTCTGCTCACCGAGGCGCTGAGGGAGTTGCGCATCTTCACCTACCTGCTGCATCCACCGAACCTGGAGAAGGACTGACTCCAAGCCTCGGTGCGGGACTTTGCCGAAGGCTTCGTGGAGCGGACGGAGCTTGTCGCCCCGGTCTGGATTCCGGAGGAGATCGACGAGCTGCCGCCGGACATGCAGCGGGCGGTCCTGCGCGTGGTGCAGGAGGCTCTCACCAACGTGCATCGGCACGCCGGCGCCTCGCACGTGTCGGTCAATACCCGAATCATGTCCCGAAATCTGGCCGTCAGCATCCCCGACAACGGACACGGCATGGCAACCCCGGCCCGGCCAGATGGAGCGATCCGGTTCGGCGTCGGCATCGCGGCCATGCGGGCCCGCCTGGAGAAGTTCGGCGGCGACCTGCGGATCCGACCGAGCCGGAGCGGCACCGGTATCGTCACAATGGTTCCGGCCCAAGTGCCGGCCGGGCGCCGCTCCCTGCCGGACACTGCGGATGCCGTGGCCGGCCAAGGCGGACGGCCGGGGCCTTTCCTGAAGTTTAAGGGTCTGCCGCCTGCTGTTTCAGGGTTTTGCGCGGATGGGTTTGGCTCCCGGGAGGGGCAAAACCCAAACCGTACAACGCCTCGAGACCGACCTGGAGCGCAAGGATCGCGCTGGGTTTGCTTATGCTTAATGGGGCACAGCCCCGACCACCCTCCATCCTGATTGAAATGACATCTCGTCCAACATCGGCCTGCCTTGGTTGATTGCAGCATTCGGCCTGCTGCAACAGGTTGCCGGGTTGGTGCTATCGCTTGCCGTCTCAACCAAGTGGCATCGTAGGCGCGACGCCGCATGGGCCTCTGCCGGTTCGTCGTTATTCAACCAGGGGTTGGTCAATAGTGGATCAACGATGACCTTCCAGATTTTCTGGTCTGCGAGTAGGCTTGAAGAGCGTCGCTTGAGTGACCTTGACCCCGGGATTGCTGAATCCAACCGGGCGTCAACGAGCGATCAGACCAGGCGCGAACGCTGATCAGAGAGTGGAGATGACCAATGCTCATTGAGGCCGGACATTATGCCCTCGCGTTGGCTTTGAGCTTATCTTTGATCCAGATCATTGTGCCGCTCTGGGGTGCACGGGTCAACGATCCTGCCTTGATGGGGGTCGCGCCGGCAACCGCCCTCGCGGTGGCGGGCTGTGTTGCCTTTGCCTTCTTGGCGCTGACCACCGCTTATGTGACCTCCGACTTCTCGGTTCTGAACGTGGTCGCAAACTCCCACTCGACAAAGCCGATGATCTACAAAATCTCGGGGGTGTGGGGAAACCACGAGGGCTCGATGCTCCTCTGGGTTCTGATCCTGACCTTGTTCGGGGCCATTCTTGCTATGGCAAAGGATGCAGTGCCGCAGCGGCTTCGGGCCAATACGCTTGCCGTCCAAGCATCGATTACCCTGGCGTTTCTGCTCTACCTGCTCATCGTCTCAAACCCGTTCACGCGGGTCACTCCTGCTCCGCTCGAGGGGCAGGACCTGAACCCGCTGCTGCAGGATCTCGGGCTCGCGATTCATCCGCCGCTCCTCTACCTCGGCTATGTGGGCTTCTCGATTTCATTCGCCTTCGCCGTGGCAGCCCTGATCGGCGGGCGCATTGATGCGGTCTGGGCGAGAGTCGTGCGCCCCTGGACTCTCGGGGCCTGGATCTTCCTGACACTGGGCATCGCTATGGGCTCGTACTGGGCCTACTACGAACTCGGCTGGGGTGGCTGGTGGTTTTGGGATCCGGTGGAGAACGCTTCCTTCATGCCTTGGCTCGCTGGCACAGCCCTCCTGCATTCCACCGTGGTCATGGAGCGCCGGGATGCACTCAAAGTGTGGACAATCCTGCTCGCCATTCTCACTTTCTCCTTATCGCTGCTCGGAACGTTTTTGGTCCGATCCGGCATCCTAACGTCGGTGCACTCCTTCGCCGTTGATCCGGCCCGTGGTGTCTTTATTCTCGCCATTCTCATCGTCTTTATCGGCGGTTCGCTGGCCCTGTTCGCATGGCGTGCACCGCTCCTACGGCAGGGCGGCCTGTTCGCGCCGGTGTCGCGGGAGGGGGCGCTCGTGATGAACAATCTCTTCCTGGCGACTGCCTGCGCGACCGTCTTCATCGGCACGCTCTACCCGCTGGCCTTGGAGGCTCTGACCGGGGAAAAGATTTCGGTCGGCGCGCCCTTCTTCAACTTAACCTTTGTGCCACTTGTAGTTCCGCTTCTCCTGCTGTTGCCTCTCGGCCAGGCCCTAGCCTGGAAACGGGGCAACCTCCTTGGCACGACCCAACGCCTCTTCCTGGTGTTCGGCTTCACCTTGTTTGCCACTTTCGTTCTCTTTGCTCTCACGATCAAAGGGCCCGTTGCAGCGCCGCTCGGCGTTGGTCTCGGCGTGTTTCTGATCCTAGGTTCCCTCAATGAGATCGTGACGCGATCCTGGCGACGTGGTCAGCCGTTCAGCATTACGTTGCGCAAGGTGGCTGGCCTGCCGCGCTCGGCCTGGGGTATGGTGATGGCTCATGCTGGCGTTGGTTTGACTGTGATTGGCATCGCCGCGTCAGCCTGGGGCGTCGAGAATATAGCGACGATGCGCCTGGGTGAGCAGGTCAGAGTAGGGTCATATCAGGCGCGTCTGGAGAGTGTTCAGCCGAGGACCGGCCCTAATTATCGCGAGGATGTGGCACGGCTGTCAGTAATTCGGGCTGACCGGGCCATTGGCACTGTCGAGACGATGAAGCGCGTCTATCCAGCCCGAGGCATGCCGACGACGGAAGCCGGCATTCTCACGATCGGGTTGAGCCAAATCTACATCAGTTTTGGTGACGTGCAGGCGGATGGTGCGATTGCCATCCGGCTTTACTACAAACCTCTGATCCTGCTCATCTGGCTTGGTGCGATTGTTATGGCTGCGGGCGGCACCTTGTCACTGAGTGACCGGCGCTTCCGCATCGGAGCGCCAGTGCAGGCAAGGATGGTGCCTGTTCCAGCCGAATAGATGCCGTGGCAGATCCTTCGAGTCGCCGGTTGCGTCAAGGTGAGACAGTTGCTGTCGTCCGGCTCTGTATGTCGATCAATCACGGCGGTCAGCCCCTCCGCAATCCAGAAGTGCGCGCATCGAACTTTGAGCAGGGGCGAGAGCAGATCGAGACAATGCTCAACAAACTGGCTTCCCTCTAGTTTTGCAGGAACATCTCCTGATCTGGCTCGGTCGGGGTGCGGCTCGCTACTGGGATGGCGTTGCCGAGGCCGTCCTTGTTGTAGATGTCGTCGCGGAACTGCACCAAGCCGTCCGGGGTCGCCCAAGCCGTGATGTAGACCCAGTAGACATTGATCGCCTGCATGAGCCTAGCATCGATGCGGTCGCCGGACTTGAAGGTGGCGTCGATCTGCTCGCGGCTCCAGCCGGGGGTGTCCTTCAGCAGCCACTCGATGTAGTCACGCACATTCTGTACGCGGATGCAGCCGGACGACACGAAACGGAAATCGTCGCCGAAGATGCCTTTGGACGGAGTGTCATGCATATAGACTCCATCCTTATTCGGCATGTTAATGCGAACGAAGCCCATCGAGTTGATCTCACCGCCGGGATCTTGCTTGAACATATACCGAGTGGCTTCATTTGAGTTCCAGTTAATCTGCTCGGGTCTAATCTCCTGACCCTGACCGTTGATGATTCGGATCTTGTTTTCGGTCAGGTAGTTCGGCTCCTTCTGCATCTTCGGAATCAGGTCTTTCCGAATGATCGAAGCTGGAACCGTCCAGAACGGGTTGAAGTTCACTTCCGTGATCTTAACATTGATGATGGGCGACTGACGGTCGATCTTGCCGACGCCGGCCGCGTGACGGGTATGAACGACGCCGCCCTCCACCGTCTCCACGAGAGCCGCCGGGATGTTGGCGACCACGTACTTGTTGGGAAGTCCGGCGCCGCCGAGGGTGCGCAGGCGAGAGACGTTGATCTCAAGCTGACGGATGCGGACGTCAACCGGCACGTTCATGGCCGCCACCGTCGGGGCAGTCACAGTACCGGTGGAGCTGATGCCGTGGCGGGCCTGGAAGCGGCGGACGGCGGCCTCGACATAGGAATCGAAGATCGGCGATTCGCCGGCGGCCTGATCGAGGTCGCCCGTGATGATGAGGCGCTGACGCAGGGCCATGACGGCCGGGCTCTTGGAGCCGACGCGCAGGCCCTGGACGCCCTGCACAGGCTGCCAGCCGCCCCGGGCGGAGATGTTGCGGTAATACTCGATCATCTGCTCGGTGGCGGCGAGCGCCTCCTGAGACAGCATGGGCGTAGAGGTCCGCTGCACGCGGGTGCGGGACACCGCCTCGTAGTTCTGCGACCACTCGGCCTGGCTCTGAGCGAGTTGCTGGGCCAAGGCTCCGGTCGCCGGCGTGAAGACGAGGGCGAGCGATCCAGTCAGGAGGGTACGGCGAGACAACATGAGCGCAGGCTCTTCCCGGTTAGGTGTGGTCGACGGCGGGAGCGGCGGACAGGTGCCCGGATCCACCCCCTCTCCTGGCGATAAGTGCCGGGATAGGATTAAAGAACGGTATCGAAAACAGGGAACATTGGGTCCGTTGTATGGCAAATGGAACCGCCCGATCTCACTTCTGCGTGAGGAGCTTAGCTTGGTGCTCACGAACGCGGTCCGCGGTAGCGCATCGAGCGGAAAACTGGACCCGGTTTTTTGCTCACGTGGACCTTCGGTTCGGATCCAACGATTCGAACTTCAAGAAATGGAGCATCGTTGGATACTACAAACAGGAGCCCGCTTCTGGATCCAATACTCTAGCAGCCTGATGACCAGTCTTGTGGGTCACAGCCGGATTCTCCTCGCCCGGTGACCGAGAATTCTTCCCCGGTCCGGAAGCGCTCATCCTGTGCCTTCAGCAAATGCGGTTGCTCAGCGTCGAGCAACTTCGCAATAAGTTTATCTCGCAATTCAATCTGATGCCGTTGCTCGACACGATCCATCAGACCGCTGTCTGACACAGTGAGCAAATGCTCAAGCGGCCATAGAGATGGCTCAAGTGAAGCGATGCTATACCCGCCCCGGTGCAGGGATCAACCGCAGAACACCTGATCTACATGCTCATCTTGCAACACGTATCAGCGACGTCGATGGCCGATTGTGCAGACCAAAGAGCCTCTCCGGCGTGGTAGAGCCTCTACACGTGTTCCCGTCCATCCAGCGCCGATCATGTCGAGTCGTGTATCCTCGCCGAGTGCAGTGGCACCTCCCAGCGATGCTTGGGCATCTGTTGCAATGATAATGCGACCACCAGCGGCGATAACGTCGGATAGCCTGCGAAGAATTCCAATCCGATTTTCCACGTCTTCGACTGTGTTGATGCAGAGCACTTTATTGACAGGCTCGATGCCGCCGCTTAGGGCCTCCAGCGCTCCGTGACGCAGACTCAGCCGACCTAGAAGACATGCGGCGCGGTTGCGGCGGTACGCGATGGCGAGCTTCACCAACCAAGGATCGAAGCCAACAACCCTGCTTGCGCCGTAGGCCAGGCAGAGAGACAGCTCTAGCCCGGAACCGCATCCCAACACCAGAATTCGGTCACCGGGTTGAACGTCGAGAAGTGCTGTGAGCCAATAGTGCTGTTGCCATCTGAAGACACACGATGTTCTCTGTACAGAAATCCCAAGAAGGGTTCTGAGTTGCCCGGACAGACAATGTGAAGGTGCAGCGCGCGGGAAGTCGCTCATTGCATTTACACTCCGTCAAAAGCCGCAGCAGAAATGGTGCACAATGATCTTCACGGACGGCCTTGTCCCCGATGTACCTGTATGCCGAAAGAAACCGGCGGTGAGTTCGGATCGGCCTCCGGCCTTGTGACCTCAACACGTGTTACTTGCCTATACGGCTCCTCCCGCAAATACCAGATTAAGTATTTTCCATGACTCAGACGAGCGGGGCGTCCGTTCAGAATGGCTCATACTCGCTTGATGGGACGACGCCGGGTGGACTCCCGCGCGACTAAGCAGCCACTTTCCCCTGCCAAGCTGTGACCTGGAACAGGTAAAAGCCGTTAAACCGCACGCCAACCGATGCGGCCCGATCCTCAAAGCCTGCCGGGGCTATGTCGGCATCATGGAGAGGCCGCTCAAACGTCCAGCCTTCTAAGTCGAGGAACCTGGGTACGGGCCAGTGTTCCGGCACAGCACAGAGAAGCTCAGGCCGCGGCCTATTCCGGAACAGGTTATAGGTGCACTCGCGTGCGGATGGTCTAGCAGAAGCCAGCAACGACATGGACATCGCGGTAAGGTCCTTTGGAAGCCGTCACTCGTTTAAGTTGTTGATCCAGAACGGCTGTCGCAAGCCTTACCGGACCTCAATAATATTTTGTATCGTCCTCATGAGGTATACGAGGCAAGAAGTAATGCATTCCGGCACGGCCTTATCCTTGTCTGCACCAGCCGTCCGCAGATTGTACAGGAGCCGCAGGATCGTTCATTGAGGTCAGTCTCCATCGTCCCCATGTCAGGCGATGATGAACGACATTGCCATCACAGCCGGCGCTCTTAACCCACCCATTCTGATGGGCGCGGACGGCTCGTTCCGGCGAGTCGGGGTTGAGATCGAGTTCCTGGGCCCCACAGCCCGGGCTGCCGCGGAGGCCCTTGCGAATGATCTTGGCGGAAGCTGTGAGGCTGAGGACCCGCACGCTTTCAGGGTCACCGGCACCGGCCTGGGCGACCTGCTGATCGAAACCGACCTGCGGCACGTTCACCCTGACCACCATCCGGAACTCGACCTTAGGCTGAACCGCCGCTTGGCGACATGGCTCGGCACAGTGACCGCACCGTTTGTCCCGCGCGAGCTCATCACCGCCCCCTTGCCCATCGCCCGGCTCTCGCAGATGGACATCGTCATAGCCAGCTTGCGGGCAGCGGGAGCGCATGGCCGCGGGGCCGTGCTCTGGGACTCGCTGGGCCTCCACTTCAACATCGATCCACCGCATCTTGATGCGACAACGGTAATGGCCTTTCTGAAGGCTTTTCTCCTGGTCGGCGACCGGCTGCGGCGGGAAATCGCGCACGGGAGCTTTCGTCATGCCCTCGTCCTACCGCCCGACTACCCGCAGGCCTACAAGCACCGCGTGCTTGATCCCACCTACTGGCCGCGCCTGCCGGAATTGACCGAAGATTATCTTGTGGCGAACCCGACCCGGAAGCGTGCGTTGGATCTTCTGCCCCTGCTAGCTCACTTCGATGAGGAGCGGGTGCGCTCTGTTCTGCCGCATGAGAAGATCGCATCCAGGCCGGTGTTTCATTACCGGCTGCCGCAGGCGCACCTGAGCGATCCTGCCAGGAGTATCATGCCGGACTGGCAGCGCTGGCTGAGCGTGGAGCGTCTAGCAGCGTGTACGGAAGGGCTTGCCGCATTGGGTAAGGCCGTTCTGAGCCGTGGGAGCGCATGACCAAGTTCGGCAGGGTTTCGTAAATGTGATTCGAGTCCACTGATAATCGCTCTTTGACCATCTGGCTCTTAATCGGAAGGTCCTGGGTACAGATTCCAGTGCGCTCACTAGCAGTATCGTAGGCTGATCGGCATTTACCCTTCTGTGACATGTCCATTCAGGTGGCCTGATGCCCCGGGTGGCGCTGGGATTTGCTTATGGTAGCTACCTGGCCGAAGCCGACGCCAGTGAGAGGCGGGGACTTGATTGTCTGCTCCGCTCGTCGGAGACGGGTTGGACACGGTTTATGCGGTGTATAGTGGCAAGACTGGATTCCTGATTTTACGAATGAGCTCGCCTATATCATGGGCTGCTGCGGCCAATAGAGATCAGGAACTCCCCTTAGAGCCGATCCCAATTACCGGGCGGGGCGGTCGGCGGTCGTGCAAGGGCAAGGATGAAGGGCCATATCCTGGGGCCGAACGTTTGTTGGTTGTGCCCCGATGAATTCGTCGTTTCAGTTATCCGAGCGCTTCTGGTCTCTGGCCCGGCGGCTGATCCCCAAGCCTGCCAAGCCACATCCTTTCGGGGGTGGGCGTCGGCGCGTGCCGAACCGAGCTGTCCTGGCCGCGATCATCTTCGTGCTGCGGACGGGATGTCAGTGGAAAGCGCTGGATGCCACCGGGCTTGGCTCAGGCTCGACCGCGCATCGCCGGTTTCAGGAGTGGGTCCGAGCCGGGCTGTTCTTCCGGTTGTGGCGGGTGGCGGCCCAGCGCTACGATGAAGTGCACGGGATTGACTGGCGCTGGCTTGCGGTCGATGGCTGCCTGACGAAAGCGCCGCTGTCACGCAGCGAGGTGGTTGGGCGCAATCCCACCGACCGCGGCAAGCAGGGCGTGAAGCGCTCCCTGCTGGTCGACGGCAAGGGCCTGCCGTTAGCTCTTGTGGTCGGGCCGGCCAATCGCAATGACCACCGGCTTCTGGCTGAGACGCTCGACAGTCTGGTGGCTCGGCGCCCCACCCGCACAGCCATGGTGCACCATTTGTGTCTCGACCTCGGCTATGATGATGCGGGCTCGCGGCACGAGGCAGCGCGGCGCGGCTATAGGGTTCATATTCGCGGTTGGCGAGACGAAATGGGTCAGCAGAAAGGTAAGCGTAAGCGGGCGCGCCGGTGGGTTGTTGAGCGGACACACGCTTGGCTCAACCGCTACCGTCGGTTGCTGGTGCGCTGGGAGCGCAAGGTGGCCAACCATGCGGCTTTCCTCCACCTCGCCTGTGCCCTGATCTGCCAGCGTGTGACTGACGGGAACGCGACATGAGAGGGCGGCCATGACACGGGCCGAGGTTCTGGCTCAGTATCGCCCGATCCGAGCGGGCATCCGCCGCGTGCTGAGCGCAGCGACGAAGGCGTGCGGCCGAGCGGATCTGGACCGGGCCATCAAGCAGGTCGCCCCGTGGGCTGAGGCGGAGGTGCTGGACGAGGAGGTCACCGCCGAAATGCTGGTCGATGTCGCGCTGTTCGAGCCGAACCAGCGGGGCCGGCGTGCGTTCGAGCGCTTTCTCGCCGAGAAGGGCGAGCGCCTGACCGGGGTGGAAGGGGCCCTGGCCGAGCGCATGGTCGGGGCGTGGTTCTCGATCTTCCGGGTGGCCGAGCGGCATGAGGCGGCCGGGCTCTGGCTGGAGGACCTGCTGGCCGGACAACGTCGCGTCTGGCTCGTCGACGAGGCCCTCGAGGTCTCCGCCCCCGAAGATGCTGTCATCGGCCTGCGGCTGTTCGATGCCGGGCCGTTCCATGCCGGCTTTGGCATTATCGTAGCGCCCGATGCCGAGACCCTCGACTTCTGTCTGGCTGCGACGGAACGCGGGGAGCCCTTGCCGTTCCGCCATTCCCTGGCCGCAACACTCTACGGCGACCAGCTCCGGGCCAACGCACCGCCCGGACCTGCCGACCTCGCCTTACTGGAGATGGTGGCGGACATGCTAATCTCGTCCCCTGCAGCACTAACGATCCCTGGGACGAAGAAGGCTGGCCGTCAGGCATCATCCAAGCCACGCAACACACCGCACCCTCGCAAACGAAGGTAATTGGGATTGGCTCTTAGCCTTGGCTCACACACGAGTCCCGAGATGCGGGCCTCCTACTCGCACTTTCT
>NZ_JALJRK010000046.1 GCF_024519725.1 Microvirga sp. Mcv34
CGCAAGGACACCGCCGCCTACGCTTCTCTTCCCTCTCAACAATGTCAAAGAGCAAAACCTCGAACCAGCCCGGCCATCCCCATGCAGGGCGCCAGACCGCGAAGCCCGGGGCAACCAGGGTCCGAAGAACCCCGCCGCCGATGAAGAGGTTCTAACCGAACCCCTCCCCCAGGTCAACACCTTTTTCGAAGAATTCGTCTCGAAACCGGCGCCCCACCCACCCCTCACGGTATTCGGGCAAGCTTCATCGCCCGCAGACAGCGTATTCGCCCTCCGCGTTGCTGTCACCCGAACCAGACAATGCTGATCGAATGCTTCCCCATGTCGTCAGAGGAGCCCCGAAGACTGACCCAATGCTGGCGTCCCTGGCTCGTGCCGCCGATCGAACCTCCACGAGACCCGATCACGCGCCCGCCCCTGCCGCAGGATCCAAAGACCCCGCCCAGGCCGGCGCCGGAAAAAGAATGAAGCCCGCCCGGCCCAAAAGCCGGCGGGGCTGCGGATATGTCCCCTCACAGCACACTTGTCAACTCCATTCGAAGCATAGAACGGCAACAGGGGGCCATGGAGCCCCTGCCCTAGCCGGTTCCCGACTGGATGCGACGCCGGGTGTTTCCAAACAGGAGGGATGGTGTTCAGGACGTTCAGCGTCCTCTCTTTGCTCATCCCGAAGGAACAAGGAGGCGCGGCGGCCCAGGTCAGAGCTTCTTCTTGAAGCCCTCATGGCTCCGGGCGAACCCAAGACGCTCGTAGAAGCGGTGGGCGTCCTTGCGGGTCTTGTTGGAGGTCAACTCCATCGCGGCAGCTCCATGGGTGCGGGCGTAGTCCTCGGCGAACGCGATCATCTGCCCGCCGATACCGCCGGAGCGACGGGCAGCCCTCACCTTCACGCTCTCCACTTTCACCCGGGTGGCGCCGCGCCCCGTGAGATTGGGAATGAAGGTGAGCTGGAACGTGCCGACGATCTCGTTGTTATCGAGCGCCACGAACAGCCGGTTTTCAGCACTCTCCTGAATGGCTGCGAAAGCCGCCTCATAGGCCGGCTTCGTTTCGTCCGACCAGACATCGCCGTGCGAGCCCAGTTCGTCCTCTTCATGCATGCGGATGATCGCCTCTAGATCTCCGGCCTGCGCCTCACGGATCGACAGGGCGCTCATGCGGCTACTCGGGATTCCATGGGCAGCAGATCCGCCCGGGACCTGAAGCCGGGCAAGGCCTCGACACGCTTCGCCCACGCCCCCACCTGGGGATATTCGGCGATGTCGATCCCGGCCTCGCCGGCGCAGCAGACGACGCCGTAGATGTCGATATCGGCGATGGTTGCGCCCTCCCCCACCAGCCAGGCGCGGCCTGCGAGATGGCTCTCCAGAACGCCCAGGGCAGTCCTGGCGGCATTGAGGCAGTCCTCGACCACCTCGGGAGGAGCCTGGCGGAAACCCGCTTTGACGACGCGAGCCTTGTACAATGGTGCCGCGAGACGATCAAAATCCCAATAGAGCCATTCGCGCACCTGAAGGCGCTCATCGAGATCGGCGCCGCCGAACCGGCCCGTCATGTCGGCAAGATATTCCAGGATTGCCGCCGACTGGCACAGGTGTCGACCATTGTTGCGGTCCACCAGCATGGGCACCTGCCCGTAGCGCTGCCTGGATAGATACGGGGGCTGCTTGTGCTCGCCTCCCATCATGTTCACATGCGTATAGTCGAAGGCCTCGCCCATAAGGGACAGGGCAAGAGCGACCTTGTAGGTCGGCCCTGAATAGGCAAATCCGTGCAATTCGAACCGTACCGGCATAATGCGTCCCCGCATGAGAAAAATCTGTGGCCGGGCACCGTAAGCGATTGTCTCGCGCTCGGGAAGGAGCAGAATCTCCCGGAGTGGGGGATGCCATGGCCAGGATGGAACGCGAGCGGAAACTGTTGCAGCAGAGCGTGGCCATCGTCGCCACCATTCCTGTCGCCACGGGCCTTTACGGAATCCTGTTCGGGCAGGCGCTGACGGGCGATGCGGTCAGCATCTCGGCCGAGAGCCATTTTCGCTTCCTCTCCGGCCTGCTCCTCGGCATCGGTCTCGGCTTTTGGAGCACCCTGCCCTCCATCGAAATCAGAACGGGCCGCTTCCGCCTCCTGACGCTCCTCGTCGTCATCGGAGGGCTGGGCCGGCTGATCGGACTGGGGCTGACCGGCCTGCCGTCCCTCTTCATGATCGGCGGCTTGATCGTCGAACTGGTCGTCGCGCCGGTGCTGTGCCTGTGGCAGACCCGGGTCGCCAACCTTTATGCCGAGGAATACGGCGTCGCTGAACCCTGACAACCGAAAGCCCGCAGGCCTTTCCCTCTGACGCGAATAGTCTCTTTCAGATTGTTCGGACGCGCCGGAACCCACGCGACCGAAGCGGTATCGCCGCCGAGGAGCGATGCTGACGTAAGGCAATGCTCATGATCGACTTATCCGCCATCTAACAAGAAGGCCCCGGACGTCGCCGGGGCCTATCGAAACTCGTATGCTGATCCGGCTCAGTGCAGAATCTGGGACAGGAAGAGCTTGGTGCGCTCGTGCTGCGGGTTCCTGAAGAACTCGTCGGGCGTGTTCATTTCCACGATCTGTCCGTAATCCATGAAGATCACCCGGTCGGCCACCTGACGCGCGAAGCCCATTTCGTGGGTCACGCACAGCATGGTCATGCCCTCATCGGCAAGGCCGACCATGGTGTCGAGCACTTCCTTCACCATTTCCGGGTCGAGCGCTGAGGTCGGCTCGTCGAACAGCATGATCTTGGGGCTCATACAGAGAGAGCGGGCGATCGCCACGCGCTGCTGCTGGCCGCCGGAGAGCTGGCCCGGATACTTGTTCGCCTGCTCGGGGATCTTGACCCGCTTCAGGTAGTGCATGGCGACCTCTTCCGCCTCCTTCTTGGGCATCTTCTTGACCCAGATCGGAGCGAGCGTGCAGTTCTCGAGGATCGTCAGGTGTGGAAAGAGGTTGAAGTGCTGGAACACCATGCCGACGTCGCGGCGGACCTCGTCGATGCGCTTGAGATCGTTGGTAAGTTCGATACCGTCGACGATGATACGGCCCTTCTGGTGCTCCTCCAGGCGGTTGATGCAGCGGATCATCGTGGACTTGCCCGAGCCCGAGGGGCCGCAGATCACGATGCGCTCGCCGCGGCGCACGTTCAGGTTGATGTCCCGTAGAACGTGGAACTCGCCGTACCATTTATGCACGTCTATCATCTGGACGGCGGACTCGGCCTTCGGATCGATCTCGACGGAACGGGCGGTTTGGGATGTCATTGTCGTAGCCATGAATGTTTACCGTTTCTGACCAGCCGCAAGGCGCCGCTCGACCCCGAGCGAGTATCGCGACATTCCAAAGCAGAAGATGAAGTAGAACAGGGCCGCAAAGGCATAGCCCGTGATGCCGATGGTGGGGGCCGCCCAGTTCGGATCGATCCGGGAGGCCTCGATGGTCTTCACCAGGTCGAAGATGCCGACGATGGCAACGAGCGACGTATCCTTGAACAGACCGATGAAGGTGTTCACGATGCCAGGAATGACGATCCGCAGCGCCTGGGGCAGGATGATGAGGCTCATCATCTGCGGATAGTTCAAGCCTAAGGACATGGCTCCTTCATACTGGCCCTTCGGCATGGCCTGGAGGCCGCCACGCACCACCTCGGCCATATAGGCCGAAGCGAAGAGTGCCGTCCCGATGAGAGGCCGCAGCAGACGATCGACCGTAATGTCGCCGGGAAGGAAGAGCGGCAGCATGGTGTTGGCCATGATCAACACCGTGATGAGCGGCACGCCGCGCACGAACTCGATGAAGATCACCGAGGCCATGCGGATGATGGGGAGCTTGGACCGCCGCCCAAGGGCCAGAACGATGCCGAAGGGCAGCGACACCACGATGCCCACCGTCGCCACCAGAAGCGTCACGAGGATTCCGCCCCACAAGGACGTGGGCACATGGGCAAGACCGAAATCGATATCGACCAGGGCCAGGGTGATGCCGATCACCGCAACGATGCCGCCGCTCATGATGAATGCCGGACGCATGGACGCCTTGAGCAGAGCGGCGAAGAAGGCGAACAGGGCGATCACCAGCGCTCCGAAGATCGCGAACCCGATCCAGAAGCGAACCCCGAGATCGGCATTCCCGCCAGTCAGGAGGATGTAGGAGACGACCGGGAAGATCCAGAAGAAGTAGACGGCGCCCAGATCCCGGCGCGGCGCCCTGAGCCACAGCAGCCAGACGACCCCGATGGCCAGGAGAGCGAAGAAGACGTCGACCCTCCAGCGCTCCGAGATCGTGTAGGAACCGTAGATGAAGTAGTTGATCTTGTCCCAGATGAAGGCCCAGCAGGCTCCGGTCTCGCTGCCGCCGGAATCGGCACGGCAGACGGCCCGGTCCGAGCCGGTCCAGACGGCGTCGATGAAGAGGAAGCGCACAAGCGGTGGGACGCTGACGTACAGGAGGTAGAACACCACCAGCGTCAGCACGGTATTGAGGGGGCCGGAAAACAGGTTTTCCCTAATCCAGGCGATGGGGCCGCGAGCCAGGTTCGGTGGAGGCAGCGCTTCCACCTGCTTGGCGCGGACGAAACGGGGCACGTCGACGGCGGTGCTCATGCGATCTCCTACCGTTCGACGATCGCCACGCGGCGATTGTAGATATTCATAATGAACGATGTCACGAGGCTGATCGTCAGATAGACGCCCATGGTGATGACGACGACCTCGATGGCCTGGCCCGTCTGGTTGAGCACGGTTCCCATGAAGACCTGCACCAGGTCGGGATAGCCGATGGCCACGGCCAGGGAGGAGTTCTTCGTCAGGTTCAGATATTGGCTCGTCAGCGGCGGAACGATGACGCGCATCGCCTGCGGGATCACGACCAGGCGCAGGGTCTGCCCGGGCGTGAGGCCGAGGGAGCCGGCGGCTTCGGACTGACCTTTCGAGACGGCCAGGATGCCCGCGCGAACGACCTCGGCGATGAAGGCCGCCGTGTAGGTCGTCAGGCCGAGCAGCAGCGCCACGAATTCCGGAAGGATCTGCTGGCCGCCGGTTAGGTTGAAGGTTCCCTTGCGCGGCATCTCGAAAGTGATCGGATTAGCGCCGGCCAAGGCGAGAGCGATCCAGGTCAAGATCGGCAGACCGAGGATCAGGGCCAGGGTCACCTTGCCGACAGGGTATTGCCGGCCGGTCTGCTCCTGCTGCTTCCTGGCCCAGCGCCGGTACACGAAGGTGGCGACGACGCCGATCGCGAGCGCAGCGATGATCACCGAAATGTTGCTGCCCCAGATGGGCTTGGCCATGAAGAGGCCGCGCGAGTTCAGATAGAACCCCGCCCCCATGTCGAGGGAGTTGCGCGGCTGCGGCAGGGCGCCCAGGACGGCGATGTACCAGAACAGAAGCTGCACCAGGAGCGGGATATTGCGCAGCACCTCGACGTAGACCATCGCGACCTTCGCCACCATCCAGTTCTTGGAAAGGCGCGCGATGCCGACCATGAAGCCAAGGATGGTCGTGAAGAAGATGCCGATGGCCGAGACGATCAGCGTATTGAGAAGGCCGACGATGAAGGCGTCGCCGTAGGTGCTGCCGGCAGCGCTGAACTGGATCAGCGTCTGGCTGATATCGAAGCCGGCCGTATTGTTGAGGAATCCGAAGCCCGATGCGATCTTGGCGCGTTGCAGGTTCTCGATGGCGTTGCTCGCGGCCGCATAGAACAGGAAGACGATCGCCGCGACAACAACGACCTGATAGAAAATTCCACGGACCTTCGGATCGTATAGAAACGATTTTTTGGGAGGCGATGTCTGACTGACAACGGTCTGCACTGAGTTCATCCTCTGACGGCTTTTTATTTTATACCCTGCCGTCCTCCCCTGTTCATGCAGCCAATACTGTCATGAACGGGCGGCTTTTTATTGTTCTTTGAGAGAAGGACGCCCGGATATTCCGGGCGTCCTGGTCTTGAAGCGGCTTAGCGAACCGGGATGCCGTATTGCAGGCCGCCCTTGGTCCACTGGGCGTTCTGGCCGCGCTTGATCTTCAGACGGGAGCCTTCGCCCACGTTCTTCTCGAAGACCTCGCCGTAGTTGCCCACGTGCTTGATGATGCGCACGGCCCAGTCGTTGGTCAGGCCGGTGGCCTCGCCGAACTTGCCTTCCGTACCGAGAAGACGCTTGATCTCCGGATTGTCGGAGGTCTTCATCTGCTCGACATTGGCCTTGGTCACGCCGAGCTCTTCGGCATTCAGCATGGCCATGTGGGTCCAGCGGACGATATCGCCCCACTGGTTGTCACCGTGGCGAACAGCTGGTCCAAGCGGCTCCTTGGAGATGATCTCGGGCAGGACGATATGATCGTCCGGAGCCGAAGCGCGCAGACGTTCGGCGTAGAGGCCGGAGGCATCCGTGGTGAACGCATCGCAGCGGCCGGCGTCATAGGCCTTGAAGGTCTCGTCCGAGGTCGCGAACGCCACCACTTCGTACTTCATGTTGTTGGCACGGAAGTAGTCGGCGAGGTTCAGCTCGGTCGTGGTGCCCTGCTGGGTGCAGATGGAAGCGCCGTTCAGCTCCTTGGCCGAGGAGACGCCGAGCTTCTTGCGGACCATGAAGCCCTGGCCGTCATAGTAGTTGATGGCCGGGAAATCGAGGCCGAGCTGCGTGTCGCGCGACATCGTCATGGTGGAGTTGCGGGACAGCACGTCCACTTCGCCGGACTGAAGCGCCGTGAAGCGGTCCTTGGCGGCGAGCGGGATGAAGCGAACCTTGGTCGGATCGTCGAAGATGGCCGCGGCGATGGCGCGGCAGAGATCGACGTCGAGGCCCGTCCAGTTGCCCTGAGCGTCCGGCTGCCCGAAACCGGCGAGGCCCGTGTTTGAGCCGCAGGTCAGGAAGCCCTTCTGCTTCACGCTGTTGAGTGTCGCCTGTGCCGAAGCGCCCGTTGCGAACAGGCTGGCCGTCAGGCCGAAGGCAATCGATACGAGAGCCTTTTTCATGTTTGTATCTTCTCCCAATAGTTCGACATGGCTCGGCCGTTTTTGGTTATTACCCCCCAGCCGCGCCCGGATAGACCGTTCCGCGCCGCCTCGACTGAGACGGCATCGAGATCCATCACATTCCATGATTAATCACTGGTCAAGTCTTGATGGAAGGCATTTCTTGCCTGACTTGACGGCAGAGGCTGCCCGGTCTCTGATCCAGGTCTCCTCAGCAAGCCCTTGAAGCAATGTCAAAACTCCCCCCAAAGCCCCAAAACATCTCCGAACGCACCCGCCTCGTCCATGCCGGACGGGAGCCATTCGAGCAGCACGGTTTCGTGAATACGCCCATCTACCGCGGCTCGACCGTCCTCTACCCCACGACGGACGATCTGCTGCACCGGCGCGGTCGCTATTCCTATGGAACGAAAGGGACTCCGACCACGAACTCCCTGGAAACGGCCTGGACGGAACTGGCGGGTGCGGCCGGCACCGTGCTGACCCCTTCGGGTCTCGCCGCCGTGACCATTGCCCTCATGTCATGTCTGAAGGCGGGCGATCACCTTCTGATGACGGATTCGGTTTACCTGCCGACGCGGCAGTTCTGTAACGGGGTACTCAAAAATTTTGGTGTGGAAACCACCTATTACGACCCACAGATCGGCGCCGGGATCGAGGCTTTGATCCGCCCGAACACCACGGCCGTGTTCACGGAGGCTCCCGGCTCGCAATCTCTCGAGATGCAGGACATTCCCGCGATCGCCGAGGTGGCGCACCGGCACGGGGCGGTGGTCCTCATGGACAATACCTGGGCGACCCCCCTGCTCTTCCCGCCCCACGAGCGCGGGGTGGACCTCGCCATCGAGGCCGGCACGAAATACCTGAGCGGGGGATCGGACCTGCTGCTCGGACTGGTCTCGGCCAATGAGCGCTGCTTCAAGCGCCTGCGGGAAACCTACGATTCCTTTGCCATGTGCCCGGGACCCGAGGACGTCTTTCTCGGCCTGAGAGGGCTGCGCACCATGGCCCTGCGCCTGCGTGAGCACGAGAAACAGGCGCTTGAAATGGCCCGATGGCTCGAAGCACGGCCCGAGGTAGCCCGAGTGCTGCATCCAGCCCTGGAAACCTATCCCGGGCACGAGATCTGGCAGCGCGACTTCAAGGGCTCGTCGGGCCTGTTCTCCGTCATCCTCAAGCCCTGCTCCGACCAGGCGCTCGCCGCGATGCTCGACGGGCTTTCCCTCTTCGGCATGGGCTATTCCTGGGGAGGGTTTGAAAGCCTCGTGATTCCTTTCAACTGCGCGACCTACCGGACGGCGACCAAATGGGAGCCCGGCGGCCATGCGCTCCGGTTCCACATCGGCCTGGAGGATCTTGAGGACCTGAAGCGGGATCTCGATGCAGGCTTCGCACGCCTTCGGGTAACGGACGCCGAGGCTGCCTGAAACCCACGAGGCCTCGGCGTCTACTGCGCCGGGGCCTCGACCTCCGATCCGGAGACGACCCGGCCCGCGGCCTTCTTCCTCTCCTTCGAGATCAGCATCAGGTTGCGGATATAGATGAAGATTGAGAAGGCCTGCCCTAGAATGATGACGATGTCGCTGCGGGCGAAGCCATAGACCAGGGTCATCAGGCCGCCGGATATGGACAGAATCCAGAAGCCGACCGGAATCACGCTCTTCTCGGCCTTTTCGCTGGCGATCCACTGCACGAGAAAGCGTGCCCCGAAGACGAACTGCGCCAGCACGCCGAAGGCAGCCCACAGGTCGAACCGGGCGACGACCAGATCATAGAAATAGAGTCCCAGATCGTGGGAAAGACGCATCAACATCAGACGATTTCCTGAGCAATGGGCACGCGGCGCCGGCGCCGGATCAACCACCAGACTCCGGCTAAATCAAGGATGCCGACCCACAGGCGGTCGAACATACCGTAATTGGACCGGCCCGCATGCCGGGGCCGGTCGACCACATCCACATGAGCGATCCGGAAGCCTTCGCGCTTGACCAGGGCAGGCATGAAGCGGTGAAGAGCGTCGAAATAAGGCAATCGCAGATAAACGTCCCGGCGGAAGGCCTTAAGTCCGCAGCCCGTATCGCGGGTCCCATCCTTCAGGATCCGCCCGCGAACGCCGTTGGCGATCCGGGACTGCCACTTCTTGTAGGCACCGTCCTTGCGCCCCACCCGCTGCCCGGCCACGAGGGCGACCTGCGGATCGTCGAGGGCCGCAACAAGCTGGGGAATGAAAGCCGGGTCGTTCTGCCCGTCCCCGTCGAGGGTGACAACGATGGGGCCGCGGGCGGCGTGGACGCCGGTTCGAACGGCCGCGCTCTGGCCGCAGCTCGCCTCATGCCGGACGAGGCGCAGCCACGGCCGCGTCGCCCGGGCGTTCCGAACCTGCTCCACGGTCGCATCCGTGGATCCGTCGTCCACATAGACCACCTCGAAGGGCGAGAGCGGTGCGCAGGCACGCTCGATCTCCTCGACCAGGGGGAGAATGTTGAGGGCCTCGTTCTTGACAGGCACCACGACACTGATGCGGGGGCCATGAGAAAGATCAGTCATTCTTTACGGGCCATTCCTGGCCGCCTCTTCGAAAGCGGAACGAAGTTCTAGAAACCTGTCCCATAGACGGCGATATCGACCCGCCGACCGCTGTTGATATTGAATCCCTGGATTCTGGTCGAGAGCGTGGGCTGCTGTTTCAGGCGCTCATTCTCGCTCCGGAACTCACCTTCGAACCTTTTTTCCACGAATACGACACGGCAACCGCCCTGGCTCAGGAAAGCGGAGGCGTCGGCACCCGAATCGATCATCTCGAGTTTCGTGCCCGTCAGGAAGACGAGGCTCGGTTCACGGTAGCCGAGGGTTCCGACCTGGGGATCGGCGCAGGGTACGTTGTGAGCCGCCTCGGCGAGCCGGCCCGAAACCTTCAGGGAGCGCAGATCGAGCTGGGCGAACCCGAAAACGCCGACAGCCAGGAAGATCGCTGCCACGAAGCTCGCCCAAAGGGTCGGAACCATCCGGTTCTTCACGAAAAGCCACCAGGCCCAAAGCGAGAGAAGCGAGGACAGGGCGAGGAACGGGAGCGCTCGGTAAGGGATCATCCCGTCGAACGTCCATCCGACCACGGACAGGCCGATCGTCAGCCCAACCGGAATGAACGGGATGAGCACCGTCGCGATCTTGGCCGCCGGACGCTGCGGTCCTACGAAGTGGCGCGCGATGGCCATGACCGTGATGATGGCGACCGCCGGCAGAAGCGGCAAGGTGTAGTGCGGGAGCTTGGTCGGAACCGCCTCGAACACGATCCAGGATGGCACGATCCAGGCCAGGGCGAAGGCGACCGGCTCCTCGCGGCGGTGGATCCAGGCGAAGGGCACCGCGATGGCGGCCAGGATGGCCCCGGGCCAGAAGGTGGCGAAGAACGAGATCAGGTAGAAGCCCGGCGGCGCCCAATGCACCTTCTGGGCCGTGCCGACCTTACCCAGCATGTCGTGTCCGATGGCCTCCGCGTAGAAGGCGCCCTTGGTGTTGATGGCGATGGCGATGAACCACGGGAGGACGACGGCGAGCGTGAAGACCAGCCCCTGCCAGGGCTTCAGGGTCATGAGCCAGCGGCCGGAGCGTTCCTTGTAGGACAGCACCGCAGCGGCAAGGCCCGCGAACATGATGACCAGCGGCCCCTTGATCAGGATTCCGAAGGCGAAGCCCGTCCAGAAGAGCCATAGTGCCCGTCTCGGCAGGGTCCCTGCCCCACGGCTCAGATAGGCCCGGGCCAGACCACCCATGACGGCGACGGAGCAGGCCGTCAGCATCGCGTCCGTCTTCGCCAATCGTGCCTCGACCATGAGGATGACGCAGGTCGCCATCAAGGCCGCCGTGAGGAACGCCCCCCGCCGCCCGAAGAAGGCCAGTGCCGCCCAATAGGTCAGCAGAACCGTCGCGATGGCACCGAACAGGGATGGAATCCGATAGAGGGCGATGGTGGTGCGTGCCTCCGGCACGCCCAGAGCCTGTCCGAGGGAGACGGTGGCGCTCTGCATCCAATAGATGCCGACCGGCTTCTTGTTTCGGGCCTCGTCCTGGAACCGGATGTCGACGAAGTCACCGGTCTCCAGCATCTGCTTGGACGCCTGGGCGTAACGCGGCTCATCCCGGTCCATGGGCTGGAGCGTCGTGAAGCCCGGGAGGAAGCAGGCGAGCGACAGCAGCACGAGGACGGCGCAGAGCCGGGCATGGCTCCGCTCGACGAGGCTCGTCAGCTGAGCGACGGAGAGGTAGCGCAGAGACATCCGCTGCTGGGGGACAGAACCGTCCATCAATCACTCCGGAGGCGGGCAAATCCTTCGTGCCGACAGGAATTCCCATAGCACGGGTCATCAAAGGGCGTGATGTCCTCTAAACCCGGCAGGAAGTCAAATTGACGGAAGGTAGCGGCGCTCCGGACGCATCCGCGAGGCCGAAAGGCGCGTCTGGCCTGCCTCAGATGATCCGGAGGTCGCCAGCGGTCATCTTCAACCCTTTGGTCAGCTGAGCGAACCTGATCTGGCCGCTGACCCCGGTTCCGTCCGGATCGTAATAGAGCGCGCCGGTTTCCCTATCGTAGATGATCCGGTCGGATCGATCATGGGCCTTGGAGCCGGTCCAGAATGCCGCCGAAGGAAGCCTGCCCGCATGGCCCAGGTGCGAAAACGCGGCGTTCTCGAGATAGATGGTGTCGTCTGGCACCGAGAAGTCCAGGATATGGTCCAGGTTGACGGCCTTCCTGGGTTTCGTGTCGAAGACGAAAGCGTCTTTCCCCTGGCCTCCGACGAGCACGTCCCTGCCGGTTCCGCCATACAGGGTATCTGCTCCGTCCAGGCCGCTGAGACGGTCCTTCCCCGCCCCTCCCTTGAGCATATTCGCAGCGTCATTGCCGACGAGCACGTCGCCTCCTGCACCCCCCAGGGCGTTCTCGACGAGCGACCTGGGGTCACCGTCGTACATGAGAGCATTGGCGATGGTGCCCCGGGCCGACTCGCCCGCACCGAGATCGGCAAGCTGGCCGGCTGAGGTCGTCGACCATTCGCCAGGCCGCAGGTCTACGCTCAGACCGGTCCTGTAGTTCGAGAAATCGAAGGTGTCGTTCCCTCCTCCATCCCAAATGGTCATGAAGATCCGGTTCGCTCCCGGAGCTCCCTGTCCTATTCCGTTGATGAAGGTTTCCCCGGTACTCGGGCTCCAGCGGTAGATCGTGTCTTCGCTGCGGGTGGTGAAGTTCGCACCGTACATCCGCTGAAGTGCGGCGATGTCGTACATCATCAGAGTCTGGCCGAAACTCCACGCTTCATTTTCCACATAGAGACCGCTCGCGCCGACATAGGACCTGTAGGTCGTCAGCGAGTATTCCATAGAATCGCGCTCTGCCGTCATGGCCCCGAATGCGCTCGTTTCATTGCCGTGCTTCAGACCGATTCCATGAAGAACCTCATGGATGAACACGAAATAGGCATAATTTCCGGGGGATGGTTGATCGAAACGACCGCCGCTCGTCCGGAACCAGGTGTCTCCGCCTTCCGGCGCCGAGGCCGGGAAGTAGGTCCAAGCTGTGCCCGGCTCGTCGGACCTCGCCAGGCGCAAGTCGGCTTGCTCGGACGAATTCTCGTGGATTTCAGTGAACTTCAGCCCAGTCACGTCCGAGATCATCGCGAAGACCCTGCGGACGGTCGCACTCTGAAGAGAGGTCAGCGGCTGGAAGTTGTTCTTGGCTTCGCCATAGCCATAGGAGTTTCCATAGACAGCGGCCTCAGACGGAAAGCTATAGGTCAGTTCCAAACTGTCCCAGCGCTGTCCGGACAGGACCCCGTCGATATCCTGATCGTATGTTCTATCCACGGGAGCCTGGGCTGCCATCTCATTTCCCCTGAATGGGACAGCAGATATGGCTCTAGGCGCCGATCATGGATAACCAGCAGGGAGTAACTGTGTTGGCGTTTCTGTATAGCTACTGATTGGGTATCTTTGCAGCAGGATTGCGAAACAAAATATCATCCGAGATCACAATCGAAACTTGGTTCCGGCTCTGACATCCTGCTCCCGCATCACGAATGGTTCGCCGTGCGGCCCTGGTGAGTTCGATCCTCATGAGAACCGATCCCAAGCCAGGGCAGCCCAGTTCCGGGACCCTGCTTCCAGTTCAGCGGAACCAACCGAAATAAAGCGCCCAGAGGCTGGGAGATCGGATGCCGCGAACCCTGCGGGCCGCTTCGTCCGCCCGCATGGCCTCGCCGCCATGGCAGGAGCAGAGGACGATATGCGCATCGTGGTCGGAGATCTGGAAGAAATCCACCGCGTCCCCGAAGGTATCGCTGCGCAGCCCCGAACGGCGAAGAAGCGGATCTGAATAGGCAACCGTCAAAGCGGAGCCGTCGGCCCGCAGGGCGAGGCGCTGAGCTTTTGGCTTCCACTCGATTTCATCCAGGGTCGTGAGGATCCGGTCCGGCTCCTGCTCCAGGAGCTCGACCCAGCGGTCGAGACGCTCGCGCTTGGACAGGACCGGCGCTTTGACGTCCTCGGGAATCTTGAGATCGGCGACGCTACTAAGTTCGGACAGAGGCCTGTGTTCCATGCTCCCCTCCTTGGCAGAAGAGCGGCTTCGAGCACCCACCAGCTACAGGCTCAACCTGAAGCCTATGGAAAAGTTCGAGGAACGGCCGACCCGACGTCGCTGATATTTTGCGCACTCCAGGGATCGTCAAGGGGATTTCAGCAGATGCACGACCGCAGGCATGCCCAGCGACACGCCCGACAGGAAGAGCAATCCGAGAACGACCCAGCGCATGGTGGCGGGAGAGAGCGGTGGAGGCCAGCGGCGCGCGGCATGGGTTGCCCCCATGACGACCGGAATGGCGAAGAGCCCGGTCAGGGTCGAAGTGGACGGAAGATTGCCGGAAAAGACGACGAGGCCGTTCCGGAACACCGCGTTGAGCGCGAAGATCGTCACCAGGGTTTCCCGCACCGTCACCTGGGGCATCGGCTGCCGGTAGAAATGATAGACGAGCGGAGGCCCGGCGGTCGAAAACAGCCCGCCCATCAGGCCCGCGATGCTGCCGAAGAACATGAACGAACCGTCGCTGGATGGCCGAGGAAGCGGCTCCGGCTTTCGGGCGAGTTGCAGGCTGGAAACGATGATCACGAAGCCGAGGATGAGGCGCAGGATGTCGGCCCGCGTTCCCGCCAGCCATTCCAGCAGCCAGTAACCGACGAAGAGTGTGGGGATGCTGGTCAGCATTACGACGAGAAACTCGCGCCACGCCACATCGCGCCACCCCTTGTGGAGCATCTGGACGGCGTTCACGAACGTGAGAACGCTCACGAGCATCGCCGCATCGGGAAGCGACAGAAGGCCGGTGAGCCCGACACCACCCATGGTGATCAGGCCGAAAGCGAAGCCGGTCAGGGTCTGGATGTAGGCGGCAATTCCGGTCAGCGCCAGAAAACCGATCAGCTCGACAAGCGACATGCCTCAAGATCCTTCGGGCAGTCGGTCGTCTCTGCGGACGTCGGACGGGTATCAAGTCGCCAAACGCCGCGAACCGCTGCCTGAGAGCAGCAGCGCTCCGCAGATGGATGCCGCGCGCCTGCTCACAAGTTGGTGAGGCGGAGGCATAGAACATCGTGCGGAGAAGTGGAATGCACTTTTCCGCACGATGCTCAGGTCTACAGAGAATTGATCGTCAGGCCGTCGCCGAGTGGTCGTGGTCGACGCGGGACGTTCCCATCAGCTCGGCGAGACGGTTGCGAGCGCGATTGACCCGGCTTTTGATCGTCCCGACCTTCACGCCCAGGGCTTCCGCCGCGTCCTCATAGGACATGCCTTCGGCGCCGATGAGGATGATGGCCTCGCGCTGCTCCTGCGGCAGCTTCTCGAGCGCTGTGGAGAGATCCTGAAGCGCGAGCTTGTCCTCCTGGTCCGGGATCGCGATCATGCTCGCGGCATGGGTCCCGTCACCATCCTCCACCTCGCGGCTGGTCTTGCGATGTGTGGAGTAGAAGCCGTTCCGCAGGATCGTGAAGAGCCAAGCCTGCAGGTTCGTGCCGGACTCGAACGTGTCCTGCTTGGTCAGAGCCTTGAGCACCGTGTCCTGCACGAGATCCTCGGCCTGATCGACCTTTCCGGTCAGCGAGAGGGCGAAGGCACGCAGGTTCGGCAGGGCATCCATGACGCCGTTGACGAACTCCTGGTCGACCGGCTCCGTATGTGCACGGATGACCTGGGCGACACGATCAGCCAGACGCGCGAGGTCGCGCGGCAGCTTGTCCTCCGCGGGGTCGCCATAGAGGGCACGCAACTGCTTCCCGAGGTGCAGCCGCACAGCGGCGCTCAACGCAGCCGCAGAGTTGGCGGTCTCGGGACGGGTGAACTCGGACTGGGGTTTGGAATTCTGTGGCATGACCGACTATCTGGTGCATGCCGCTGCCATTTAAATATCCGAGCGACATTTGGACCATGAGATTTTTTCATGGCCGCGCCTCTGGATTTTATCACCCGTATGCCTAAGCGGCAGGGCTGAGCTATATGCTCTTCCGGACATGAGGCCAAACCAAGGCCATCGACAATTCAAGGAGCATGCGGCGTGCCTCATTACCTCGGCATCGATGTCGGCACCTCAGCCGTAAAGGCGATCCTCGTCGACGAATCACAGATAGCGGTCGCGGAAGCGGATGTCCCCCTGCAGGTATCCCGACCGCATGATCTCTGGTCCGAGCAGAATCCGGAGAGCTGGTGGGAGGCGGTGCAGGCGGCGCTCGACCAACTGCGCACTCGCGCCCTGTCGGCACTCGCCGACATCCGCGGGATCGGCCTTTCGGGTCAGATGCACGGTGCCGTTCTTCTCGACGAGAACGACCGGCCGCTCCGGCCTGCAATCCTCTGGAACGACGGCCGCTCCTTTCGCGAGGCGCAGGAACTCGGTGAAAGGCACCCCGAGCTGTCCCACGCCATGGGCGTCATTCCGATGCCCGGCTTCACGGCGCCGAAGCTCGTCTGGCTCGCGCGCCATGAGCCGGAGATCTTTCGCGCCGTGCGCAAGGTGATGCTGCCGAAGGACTATATCCGGCTCAAGCTCACCGGCGAGATCGTGACCGAGATGTCGGACGCAGCCGGCACGTGGTGGCTGGACGAAGCCAAGCGCGACTGGTCCGACGCGGCGTTGGCAGCCACTGGCCTCAGCCGCGAGCAGATGCCGAGGCTCGTCGAAGGTTCGCAAGCGTCGGGCCTCGTGCGGTCCGATATCGCCGGACGATGGGGCCTGCGGAAGGACGTGGTCGTAGCGGGCGGCGCAGGAGATGCGGCCGCCGGTGCCGTGGGCCTGGGCGCCATCGAGGAAGGATCGGCCTTCATCTCTCTCGGCACGTCCGGACAGCTTTTCGTCACCACCCGGGATTTCAGCCCGGCTCCCGAGGCGGTGGTGCACTCCTTCTGCCACGCGGTGCCGGGGCGCTGGTTCCAGATGGCCGCGATGCTGAATGCGGCAAGTTGCTTGGCCTGGGGCGCCCAGCTCCTGAAACGCGACATCGGGGAGCTCCTGCAGGAGACCGAGGCCGCCTATCGGAAGCCGTCATCCGTTCTCTTCCTGCCCTATCTCGCGGGCGAGCGCACGCCGCACAACGATCCTTATGCGCGCGGCGTGTTCTTCGGGCTCTCGCCGCAGACACAGCAGACGGACCTGGTGCAGGCGATCCTGGAAGGCGTCGCCTTCAGTTTCGCCGACGCGAAGGAATGCCTCGCGCAGGCGGGCACTCCCCTCACGCATGCAGGAATGATCGGAGGCGGATCGCGAAGCGTATTCTGGGCCAAGATCTTCGCCAGCGTGCTGAATGTTCCGATGCTGCGGTATCAAGGCAGCGACAAGGGTCCGGCCTTCGGTGCCGCCCGCTTGGCGCGCCTGGCGACCACAGGGGAATCCCCCGAGACGGTGTGCAAGCCACCGGGCATTCTGGAAACCATCGAGCCCGACCCGCAGCTCGTCGACCTCTATCGCCCGAGGATCGAGGCCTTCCGCAGCCTGTATCGCGCGCTGAAGCCGGAATTCGGAAGGCTCTGAAAAGAACGCCTCAATAGAAACAATGTATCGACGCATCAGGCGACTGGATGATGCGCAAATTCACTTTGTCCGCAAAATGTTGTGGGCTGCCATCCACGTCTATAAAGGAGGGATTGAAACCCGATTGAATTGAAACATTTAGGGCAGTCACAATCCCTTCTGATCCGGTCCGAAATTTGGCATGATAGAGTCTTCAGAGTTCAAGGCTGAAAACTGCCACCTCAATAACGCGCCTTTAGGGAAACGCCCATGACAGGATCCACCCCGATCCTCGAAATGAAAGACATTTCCAAGACGTTTCCAGGCGTCAAGGCGCTGACGAACGTCTCCCTGACCGTTTATCCCGGCGAGATCCATGCGTTGATGGGGGAAAACGGCGCCGGCAAGTCGACGCTGATGAAGATCCTCTCCGGCGCCTATCAGGCTGACCCCGGAGGCGAGATCCGCATCAACGGCCAACCCGTCGTCATCGACGGGCCGCTGACGGCGCGGCATCACGGCATCTCCATCATCTACCAGGAACTCTCCCTCGCGCCGAACCTGACGGTCGCCGAGAACATGCTTCTCGGGCGGGAGCACAAGTCCGGTCCCATGGTCGACCGGCGGTCCATGGAAAAAGCCTGCACGTCGGTTCTCGAACGCCTGGGCGTTCAGTTCAAGGCGACCACGAAGGTCAGCGAATTGTCGATGGCCGAGCGGCAGCTCGTGGAGATCGCCCGCGCGCTCATCGCGAATTCCCGCATCCTGGTCATGGACGAGCCCACGACCTCCCTCTCCTCCCGCGAGACGGAGGCGATGTTCGCGCTGATCCGGCAGCTGCGTGCGGAAGGCCTTGCGATCATCTATATCAGCCACCGCATGGCCGAGATCTACGAGCTGGCCGAGCGCGTCTCGGTGCTCCGGGACGGCTCCTATGTCGGCACCCTCGTGGGTGACGAAATCTCGGCCGAGCGCCTCGTGCAGATGATGGTGGGACGTGACCTGTCGTCCTTCTACAAGAAGGAGCACGACGCCCATCAGAGCCGCGGGCCGGTGATGTTCGCGGTGCGCAATATGGGCGACGGTGTTCGCGTTCACGACTGCTCCTTCGAGCTGCATGAGGGCGAGGTTCTCGGCATCGCCGGCCTCGTCGGCGCGGGACGCACGGAACTGGCGCGGCTCATCTACGGAGCTGATCCGCGCACCAGCGGCGAGATCTTTCTCCAGGGCAATCGCCTCTCGATCGACGAGCCGGACGACGCCATCCAGGCCGGCGTGGTCTACCTCACGGAAGACCGCAAGCATCTCGGCCTCTTCCTCGACCTGACGGTCCGGGACAATGTGAACGTGAACGTTCTGGGCCGCGATGCCCGTGCGGGCGGCGTGCTCAACATGAAAGCCGCCCGGCAACGGGCCGCGGCGGCGATCCGGGCGCTCGGCATCCGCGTGGCGGGCGACGTGGTGCCGGTCGGGAGCCTCTCGGGCGGCAACCAGCAAAAGGTCCTCCTCTCGCGTCTGCTCGAGACGAAACCCAAGGTCCTCATCCTCGACGAGCCGACCCGCGGCGTGGATATCGGGGCCAAGTCGGAAATCTACCGCCTGATCGACAGCCTCGCCCGAAACGGCGTCGGCGTCATCGTCATCTCCAGCGAGCTGCCGGAAGTCGTGGGTATCTGCGATCGCGTGCTGGTGATGAGAGAGGGGCGGCTCGAGGGTGAGGTCGGTGGAGCCGGCCATCCGCCCATGACTCAGGAAAACATCATTGCTATCGCGACAGGCGTAAGGGAAGCGGCCGAATGACATCCCCGAATGAGACCAGCGCACGCATGCAATCGACTGGTGTGAAGGGCCCCGATGCGGCGTCCGAGAGCCTCCAGCGCCGCCTTGCCTGGCGTTCCACCCTGCAGGCCATCGGCATGCTGCCGGTGCTCATCATCCTCGGCATCGTGTTCGAGCTCATGTCGGGCCGGTTCCTGAGCTTTCAGAACCTCTCGATCGTGATGCAGCAGGCCTCGATCAACACCGTCCTGGCCGCCGGCATGACCTTCGTCATTCTCACGGGCGGCATCGATCTGTCGGTCGGCTCGATCCTGGCCGCCGCCGCCATGGTGGCCATCCTGGGATCTCTGATCCCCGAATGGGGCATGCTGGGAATTCCGGCGGCCCTACTGGCGGGACTCGGTCTCGGTCTGGTGAACGGTGCGCTCATTGCGTTCGCGAAGCTCCCGCCATTCATCGTCACCTTAGGCTCGTTGACAGCCGTGCGCGGCCTCGCGCGCCTGCTCGGAAATGATACGACCCAGTTCAACCCTCAGCTTCCCTTCGCGTTCATCGGCAACGGCACCCTCTTCGGCCTGCCCTGGCTGGTCTGGATCGCTTTCGCCGTGGTGATCATCTCCTGGTTCATCCTGCGAAGGACGGTACTGGGCGTCCATATCTACGCGGTCGGCGGCAATCCGGACGCAGCGCGGCTCACCGGCATCAAGGTCTGGGCTGTCCTGCTGTTCGTCTATGCCTTTTCGGGATTGGCGGCAGGTCTCGGCGGCGTCATGTCGGCGGCGCGCCTGTTCGCCGCGAATGGCCTGCAACTCGGGCAATCCTATGAACTGGACGCCATCGCGGCCGTCATCCTCGGCGGCACCAGCTTCGTCGGCGGCATCGGATCGATCTGGGGCACGCTGATCGGCGCGCTCATCATCGCGATCCTGTCGAACGGCCTCATTCTGGTGGGCGTCTCCGACATCTGGCAGTTCATCATCAAGGGGCTCGTGATCATTGGGGCTGTGGCGCTCGACCGCTACCGCCTCAAGGGATCGGCGCGCACCTGATCACAAGATACCAGCGCCCGCCTCGGACGCTCGTATAACCGCACTCCTGGAAGGCAAGCACAGGCTCCGGGAGGCGTGGAGCACAAAGACACCTGCAAAGCAACTTGCAAAGGACACTTGGAGGAACCAATGGCACTTTCCCGTCTTACGCTGAGCCTTGCCGTCGCTGCCGTTCTGGCTGCCCCGGCCTATGCCAAGGACGTCAAGAACGTCGGCATCTCGGTCGGCCTGCTCGGCAACCCGTTCTTCGTCGCGACCATCAAGGGCATCGAGGCCAAGGCGAAGGAGATCACCCCCGGCGCCAAGATCACGTCCGTCTCGGCGGATTACGATCTCAACAAGCAATTCACCCAGATGGACAACTTCACGGCGGCCGGAACGGACATCGTGATGATCAATGCCGTCGATCCGAAGGCCATCGAGCCTTCCGTCAAGCGCGCCCAGGCGGCCGGCCTCGTGGTCGCCGCCTTCGACGTGGCCGCGGCCGGCGCCGACGTCACGGTGATGACGGACAACGTCAAAGCCGGCGAACTCGCCTGCCAGTACATCGCCGATCACCTCAAGGGTAAGGGCGACGTCCTGATCGTGAACGGCCCGCAGGTCTCCTCGATCACGGATCGCGTGAAGGGCTGCAAGAACGTCTTTTCCAAGTTCCCGGACATCAAGATCCTGTCGGACAACCAGGACGCCAAGGGCTCCCGCGAAGGCGGCTTCGCCGTCGGACAGAGCCTGCTGACCCGCTTCCCGAAGATCGACGCCGTCTTCGCGATCAACGACCCGACCGCCATTGGCATCAATCTGGCCGCCAAGCAGCTCAACCGCAATGAGTTCATCATCACGGCGGTCGACGGCGCCCCGGATATCGAGACCGAGCTGAAGTCCGGCAACTCCCTGATCAAGGCCTCGGCCTCCCAGGACCCGTACATCATGGCCGCTCAGTCCTATGAGCTCGCCGTCGGCATCGTGAACGGCAAGAAGCCCGAGAAGAACGTGATCCTGCTCGAGCCGAAGCTGATCACCGCGGATAACATCAAGGACTACAAGGGCTGGCAGGCCGTCCGCTGATTTCGTTTGACATCCGGCGGCCATGGCGCGAGCTGTGGCCGCCGTTTTCCGTTCATGGGCTTTTTTGAGGAAGCATCCGATGTTGAAGCAGCTGCGTGAACAGGTTCTGGAAGCCAATCTGGAAGTCGTTCGCCGCGGGCTCGTGCTTTACACCTTCGGCAATGTCAGCGGCATCAGCCGCGAGGACAAGCTCGTCGTCATCAAGCCGAGTGGCGTACCGTACGAGCGCATGAAGGCCGACGACTTGGTCGTCACGGACCTTGAAGGCAAGGTCGTCTGGGGCGAGTTGCGTCCCTCC
The DNA here is from genome assembly GCF_024519725.1 of Microvirga sp. Mcv34. GTDB lineage: Bacteria > Pseudomonadota > Alphaproteobacteria > Rhizobiales > Beijerinckiaceae > Microvirga. The sequence continues at coordinate 21,249 of NZ_JALJRK010000046.1, forward strand.
TCCGATCTCGACACTCATATCCATCTCTACAAGGCCTTCCAGGAGATCGGCGGCGTGGTGCACACCCATTCGGAACACGCCGTGGCCTGGGCTCAGGCCGGTCGTTCGATTCCGGCCCTCGGGACCACGCACGCCGATTATTTCTATGGTCCGGTACCGGTCACCCGGGAGCTGACCGCCGACGAGATCAAGAACGATTATGTCCGCGCGACCGGCGTGGCCATCGCGGAGGCCTTCGGCAATCGGGACCCCATGGAAGTGCCGGCCGCTCTGGTCGCAGGACATGGCCCCTTCGCCTGGGGCCGGACGCCCGACGACGCGGTGCATAACGCCGTTGTTCTGGAAGCTGTCGCCCGCATGGCGATGTACACGGTCTCGCTGCAGCCGAACGCCCAGGGCGTCTCGCAGGCGCTGCTCGACCGGCACTATTTCCGCAAGCATGGCGCGGCCGCGACCTATGGCCAGTCCGAGACATAACCTCCCGTTTCCTTTTCAACCGCACATGACCCGTTTGGGGAGATACAGATGGCCGTTGTAGCAGGTGTCGATTTCGGCACTCTGAGCGTCAGGGTCACCCTCGTCGACGATCGCAAGGGCCCGCTCGGCCTCGCCAAGGCGGAATACCCGCTTCACCGGAAGCGCGAGAACCCCGCCTACGCGACCCAGGCGCATGCCGATCACATGGATGCGCTGACGCGCGCCATGCGCGGGGCCCTGGATTCGGCCGGCGTGAAGGGCGAGGACGTCGCGGCGCTTGCGATCGACACCACAGGCTCCAGTGTCGTAATGGTCGGCAAAGACCTCGAACCCCTGGACGAGTATTACCTCTGGTGCGATCACCGGGCGAAAGCCGAAGCCGAGGAGATCACCCGGCTCGCGCATGAGGAAGGTCTCGAAGCCATCCAATGGTGCGGCGGCGTCTATTCGCACGAATGGGGCTTCTCCAAGCTGCTGCACTGGCTGCGCAACAATCCGGACAAGCGCGACCGGCTGGTGACGGCCCTCGAACATTGCGACATGGTGGCGGCCACCCTCACCGGCGTCACGGCTCCCCGCCAGATCAAGCGCAGCATCTGCGCCATGGGCCACAAGTGGATGTGGAACCCCCGCTGGGGCGGCCTGCCCCCTCAGGAATTTCTCTCCAAGGTCGATCCGCTGTTCGACGGCATCCGCGAAAAACTCGCGGGCGAGTACGTCACCTCCGATGTCGTGGCAGGCCATCTCACGCCCGTTTGGGCCGAGCGTCTCGGCCTGAAAGCGGGCATTCCGATCCCGGTCGGCGCTCTCGATGCCCATTGGGACGCCATCGGGGCCGGCTGCCGGGTCGGCGACGTGGTGAACGTGGTCGGCACGTCTACCTGCATCATCGCGATCGCCGAGGACACCAGCCTGATCCAGGGCGTCTGCGGTGTCGTGCCCGGCAGCGTCGATCCCAGCCTCGTCGGGATCGAGGCCGGGCTGTCGGCGACCGGCGATATCTTCGAGGCGATCGCCAGGCGCGCCAACACCAACGTCCAGGACCTGTCCAAGGGCCTGGAGCAATACCGCGCCGGCCAGACCGGCCTCCTGCGCCTGACCTGGGACAACGGCGACCGTACGGTCCTCGTGAAGGCGGATCTCGGCGGCATCACGCTCGGCTGGAACCTGCTGCACACCGCTCAGGACGAACTGTTCGCCGCCATCGAAGGCACCGCCTTCCACACGCGCATCATTCTCGAGCGCATGGCCGAGGGCGGGGTGCCGGTCGAGCGCGTCATCAATGCGGGCGGCATCCCTCAGCACAATGCCGTCCTGAACCAGGTCTACGCCAATGTGCTCGGCCGTCCCGTTCTGGTCCCGAACGGCATTCCGACGGGCCTCGGCTCCAGCATCTTCGCGAGCCTCGCCGCCGGATCGCATCCCGATCTCGACAGCGCCCGGGCGGCGATCTGCCTGCCCTTCAGGACCTTCGAACCGGACCCGACGGCGCATGCGGTCTACGAGCAGCTCTTTGCTCATTACAGGACGCTGTATTTCGGCTTCGGCGGCGTCTCTGGACCCGTTTCCCTGGATCATATATTGCGCGATCTCAAACGGATCGCGGCTCTCCCCTCGGAGCCCGTTCCGCCCGATGCGATGCCGGGCTAACCTTACGCCGCTGAGATCGCTGGGTGCCCATGAGTGTCATTGAGGTTTTGTCCGGAGGCTTTTCATGATCCTGGTTTGCGGCGAAGCCCTGATCGACCTTTTCATCGGAGCGCCTGGCCCGTCCGGCTTTCCTGCGGAAGCGATTGCCGGCGGGTCACCCTTCAATGTGGCCATCGGGATCGGCCGCCTCGGACGGCCCTCCGCCTTCCTGTCCACCCTGTCGGACGATGTGTTCGGCACCTTCCTGGCGGAAAAGCTCGCGGAATCCGGCGTGAGTCCCGCCTATCTCCAGCGTTGCCCGAACTACACGACCCTCAGCGTGGTCGCGACGAGTGCCTCCGGGCAGCCGCAATATTCCTTCTATGCGCCCAATTCCGCCGACCGCGCCCTTTCGCCCGACATGCTGCCGGCCCGGCTTCCGCCTGAGGTGAACGCCATCGCAGCGGGCTCCTATGCCCTGGGCGTCGAGCCCATCGCCAGCGCCATCGAGACGCTGCTTCGCCGCGAGGCCGGGTCGCGCGTGATCTCCCTCGATCCCAACGTCCGGCCGCGTGTCGTCGGCGACCTGAAGGCTTATCGCGATCGTTTCGAAGGTCTGCTTGCCCATGCGGATATCGTGAAGGCGAGCGACGAGGACATCGAGCTTCTCTACGCCACCAATGACCTCGCCTCCGCGGCCCGCGCGTGGCTGGCGCTCGGTCCGAAGCTCGTGATCATCACCCGCGGTGAGAAGGGCCCGCTGGCGGCCTTCGGCGACCGGATCGTGGAGCGCCCGGCTCCACGGATCGACGTGGTGGATACGGTCGGCGCCGGCGACACCTTCCATGCCGGCCTCCTGTCCTGGCTCGATGCCAGCCACCTGCTCACGCCCGCAGGCATTGCCGGCTTGACGGAAGGGCAGGCCACAGAGGCGCTCGATTTCGCCGCTACCGCTGCGGCCATCGTCTGCACCCGGCGCGGCGCCAACCCGCCCTCCTGGGCCGAAGTCGAACAATTCATGGCATCACGCGCCTGATCACAACGGAACCTGTCATGACGATGTCCCAGCCCGTCCTCCCTCCCCTTGGCCCGACCTGGCGCTCGAACCGCTTCCACCGGCAATGGCTGATGGATCAGGCGAACAACCTGTTCGATTTCTTCCAGCGCGGCATCATCAACCCGGCCGGCGGCTTCTTCGATCTCGACGATGCGGGTCGGCCTATCGAGACCGCCAATCCCGTGCGGCAGATCCACAACACCACCCGCATGGTGCATTGCTTCGCCATCGGCACCCTGCTCGGCCGCCCTGGTAGCGATGCTATCGTCGACCATGGCATGAACTACCTCTGGAATGCCCATCGGGATGCCCAGCACGGCGGCTATGTGTGGTCTCTCGACAACGACGGGCCGAAGGACGACACCAAGCAGGCCTATGGGCACGCCTTCGTCCTGCTCGCCGCCTCCAGCGCCAAGACGGTCGGACATCCCCTCGCCGACCGCCTGATCCAGGACATCACGCAGGTTCTGGAGGAGCGATTCTGGGAAGATCAACACGGAGCCGTGACGGAGGAGTTCTCCCGCGATTGGCAACCCCTGAGCCAATACCGCGGCCAGAACTCCAACATGCACCTGACGGAGTCGCTGATGGCTGCCTTCGAGGCCACCGGCGACAAGGCCTATCTCGACAAGGCCGAGCGGATCGCAAGCCTGATCATTGGCCGCCATGCCGCCTCCCTCGGCTACCGGGTGGCCGAGCACTTCCATGCGGACTGGAGCCTCGACAAGGACTATCGCGGCTACGACGTGTTCCGCCCCTACGGCACGACGCCGGGCCATTGGCTCGAATGGGCGCGCCTTGTGCTCCAGCTCTGGTCTCTCGGCGGCAAGCGCCATGCCTGGATGCCGGAGGCGGCCCGTGAACTCTTCCGCCAATCCATCGAGCTCGGATGGGACAAGGACAAGGGCGGCTTCTTCTATGCCCTCGACTGGGAGGACAAGCCCCGCCTGCCGCAGAAGCTCTGGTGGCCCTGCGCGGAAGCGATCGGCGCGGCGGCGTTTCTCGGCGACCACGACCCGAGCGTCTATCATGAGCAATGGTACCGCACCCTCTGGGGCTTTGCCGACCGCAACCTGATCGACCACGACCACGGCGGATGGCGCCCGGAGCTGACGGAAGACCTGAAGCCGGGGACGACCCTCTTCACGGGCAAGCCGGACCTCTACCACGCCCTGCAGGCCTGCCTGATCCCGCTCTTCCCGGCAAACGGTAGCCTGACCAGGGTGATCCCCGAGGCGCTCTCTCAAGCCTGATTCAGGTGCTGCTCCAGGGCTTGTCTCTGGGGCATGCCCGCCTGGGCACCCGCCGTCAGGCAGGACAGGGACGCGGCCGCGCAGGCCCGCTCCATGGCCGGCCCGATCTCCAGCCCTTCGGCAAGCCCGTTGGCCAGGACGCCGACAAAGGTGTCCCCCGCGCCCGTGGTGTCGACCGGGAGGATCGGACGTGCCGTCGCATGAATCTGAGCACCATCGGGGGTGATGGCATAGGCGCCGCGCGATCCTGCCGTGACGATGCAGGTCGGGCCGAACGAACGGGCAATGTCAGATCCGGCCTTGAGATAGTCTTCGCCCGACCGCTCTCCGATGACATCGGCGATGGCGAGCGCCTCGTGCTCGTTGACCACGAGGACGTCGGTCACCGCCAGGAGTTCGGCGATGGCCGAACGCTCCTTGACGGCCGGCACCGGGGCGAAGTTCCACACCACCTTGACGCCGGCCCGGCGCGCCCGCGCGGCAGCCTCCAGGGAATCAGCAATCGGCACCTCCATCTGGAGCACCAGAACGGAAGCCCTGGACAGAAGGCTCTCGGGCAGGTCATCCGAACGCAGCGCCATGTTCGCGCCGCTGGCGACCGTGATGGCGTTCTCGCCAGTCTCGTCGACGGTGATGAAGGCGCAGCCCGTGGGCTCGTCTGTCACCCGAATGGCGGTGACATCCACTCCGTTCTCTTCGAGGTTCTTGAGGCAGGCCGTTCCGAACGGATCAGTGCCGATTGCTCCGACCATGGCGACCCGAAGCGGAAGACCGTGGCCGACCCGCGCGGCCGCGACCGCCTGGTTGGCGCCCTTGCCGCCGAAGAAGCTGTCGGCCCGGCGAGACAGGACGGTCTCGCCCGGGCGGGCGATCCGCTGGACTCTTGCCACGAGGTCCATGTTGATGGAGCCGAAGATAACGATCATGCCACGCTGCCCTTGTTCAAGGCGCCATCCTTACCATCGGGCAGCCGCGATTGGCGAGGGCTGGCCGTCCAGGCATCGCAGGAGGAGGACTCCGGCGCCGTCCACAGCTATTTCTCCCCTCCATTGCACAGAGGGATGATGCCCGGGAACCAAGCAGGCTGCCTCAACATTTGACTCGCAGGTAGGCGTAGCAGCGGTAAACTGTCATCAGAATCAAAGATAGTTCGCCACTGGCAGATTGAAGAACAGGCTTTGATGGGCAGGCAGGTTGATCCTCACCGTCCGGATCGCGGAAATCCACCGCCCGCAACGACTCGCCCTCGCAAACAACCTTCTCTTGCAAGTTCCCCCAGACGCCTCTGCGCGGCGCCTGGATAGGTCTCTGTGCGCAGTTTCGAAACCCGGAGTTGGTCATTGAGCAAGCATCATGAGAAGCAGAGACGCAAGACCCGCCGCTCCCATGAAACAGCGCAGGTCTTCGACCTCACCGGATCCAAATTCCAGGCTGAGCGCAGCCTCCCTCCCATCAAACCGCTCAATGCGACACAGGACGATTATCTCGACGCTCTGAAGACCAATGCCCAGGTCGTGGTCCTTGGGCCCGCGGGCACCGGAAAAACCTGGATCGCGGCGACCTACGCGGCGGATCTTTTCCGGCAGCGCCGCATCCGCAAGATCATTCTCACCCGCCCCAACGTCCCGAGCGGCCGCTCCCTCGGGTTCTTTCCCGGCAGTCTCGAGGAAAAGTTCGGTCCCTGGGCCGCCCCGGTCATCGAGGCCATCAAGGAGCGGATCGGCACCGCCGCTTACGACATTGCGGTCAAGAACGGCGATATCGAAATGGTGCCATTCGAGGTCATGCGCGGACGGTCCTGGCGGGACGCCTTCATCCTCCTCGATGAAGCGCAGAACGCCACTCCGGCCGAGATGAAAACCTTCCTGACCCGCATCGGGGAGGATTGCACGGTGGTGATCAATGGGGACGTCAGCCAGTGCGACCTACGGGAAACCTCGGGCCTGCGCACCGTCATTCACCTGATCAAGTCGCAGATGCTCCCTGTCCCGATCATCGAATTCACTCTGAACGAGATCGTCCGGTCCGGCGTCTGCGAGATGTGGGTGCGGGCCTTCGAAGAGGTCCACTGCTAGGCATCGGAACGAGCCCGCTCCCGCGGGTGGTCCCGATGCGAGTTCCATGAGGATCGGCCCCCAAAGCGCACCGCACTTAGGGGCCGGTTTCAATGTCGTCGGATGGCATGCCAAAGGACGTGCGAAAACCCGGGCCGGCCTTCCCCATGAGGAGAAGGCCCCAGACCCGACGCTGTTCACACGAAGAGGCTGGAAGCCTTAAGCGAGTTCGATGGCGCCGACTTCAGGGCCCTTGCGGCCCTCGACGATGGCGACACGGACCGCCTGGCCCTGCTCGAGCTGGCTCAGGCCGGCACGCTCCACGACGGAGATATGCAGGAACAGGTCCTTGCTCTCGCCCTCAACGGACACGAAGCCGTAGCCCTTCACGGAATCGAACCACTTGACGGTGGCCGGAACCTCCGGCGGACCGGCGACGGGCCGCGGGCTGCTCGGACGCGGGGAGAACCCGCCGGACTGGCTGGGGCCACCCGAACGCATGGGCCGGGGACCGCGAGCGCCACGCGGCGGCTCGGGCTCGGCCGTGCTGGCGTCGACGCTCACGATTTCCTGGACCTGCGGTCCTTTCTGGCCTGCACCGACCTTAATGACCAGGGTCGTGCCGGATTCGAGCGCGGAATAGCCCGCCGCCTCGACCTGCCGGACGTGCAGGAAGGCCTCGCCCGATCCGTCGGTCATTTCGACGAATCCGAAGCCCTTTTCAGGATTGAACCACTTCACCCGTGCTTCGGTCTCTGGGCCCGAAGCGGGTGAGCCATAAGATGTCTGCTGCCGCATGGGCCGTTCGTAAGATGTTGGAGGAGCGAAATCGCCCCAGTGATCTTCGGGTTGACCGCCAAATTGACGTCGGCGATCACGGTGATCATTTCCCCGGCCCATCAGGACTGCCTTCTAAAGTCTCAAGTTTCGTAAACGCTATAGGCGTAACGCCCTCAACCATTGAGAGCAAGACGATAACTACTCATACCTAGACATTTCACGCAAGGTCCCAAAAGGGCGTGTCATGCGGTTTGTGGCGGTCCGACGCGAGAATTAAGCCCTCCGATCATCGCCTTGAGAACGCGATGGCGGTCTGCGCCTTCCTATAGGCGCCCGCTCCAGCCGTGGATCCGCTCATGGATGAAGGCCAGCTTGGCGATGACGGGGGAGGCTAGGACGAAAGGATAAAGGTCCGGCTGCCCCATGCTGCGGTTCAGGGAATTGACGGCGAACGTCAGGGGCAGCCAAGCCGCGACCAGCCGGTTCAGATCGGTTTCCCGATGCGGATCGAAATCGATTTCCGCCGCAAGCTCGGATCCCCGGCCGATTTTGGGACGCACTGCCAGTCCGAAAGCGTGGGCCGTTTCGAGGGTGTCGACGATATGGAGATAATGTGCCCAGGTTTCGGCAAAGTCCTCCCAGGGATGCGAGGCCGCGTAGGAACTGATGAACCCTTCCTGCCAGTTCTCTCTGGGTCCATGGGCATAATGGGCCTTCAGGGCCTCTCCGTAATCCTGCCGCTCGTCGCCGAAGATCCGTCGGAATACTTCGAGGCTCGGATCGTCCCGGACGAGCACGTTCCAGAAATAATGGCCAACTTCATGTCGGAAGTGCCCCAAGAGGGTCCGGTAGGGCTCTCCCACGCTGTGACGCCGCCTTTCCCGCTCCGCATCGTCGGCTTCGGCGATGTTGATGGTGATCAGGCCGTTGTCGTGTCCGGTCAGGATCGAGGGGCCAGCGGGGGAGTTCTCGGCGAGTTCGGCCAGGAAGTCGAAGGCGAGTCCCTGCGGGTCCTCGGCCCGCGTCGCCCGAGGCAGGCCGAGCTTCAGCAAGGTGTAGAAAAGCCGCCGCTTGGCGGTCTCGAGGCTACGCCAGCGGATCAGGTTCCGGCCATCGGAGAGATCCGGGACAGTGCGGTTATGGCGGCAGGCCCGGCAATAGGGGTTGGCATCGTCCTCCGGGATCAGCCAGTTACAGGCCTCGTACCGGGCATTGGCGCAGAAACGGAATCCCTTGCTGGGCAGAGCCAAAGCGGTCCAACTCCCGTCCGCCGTCGGCTCCAGGGCGCTGATCTCCTGGATCGACGGGAGGCAGCCGAGCCGCCGGCAGCAGCTCTCGCAACGGCTGTTCTCGAAATAGAGCGGCTGCCCGCAGGCCTGGCATTCGAAGAGCTTCATAAGGCGATCCTGCGGTTCTGCGGCCCATCTGGACCGGGACTTGCCTTTACGGCAACCTTCTGTGAAGCTGTTGGTTCGCAAGGCTTTGCATCGTCATCGGCCTGTCACTGCCCATAATTTAAGCTTCCCGGGAAGCGCCTCTCATTTCATCATGGCGAGACAACGGACCGATGTCCGGGCTCCCCATGAGGAGGGTAACTCATGATACAGATTGCCAAGCAGGCGACCCAGGACGGCACCTTCACGGTGTATCTTGGCGAGCGCCCTGTCGCCTGGGGCCTAACAAGCCAAGCTGCGGACGTTTTGATTCAAAGACTGCGTCGGCACTGACGTCCGATCTCTGATTCATCGGTAGACGGCACCTGCCAGACAGCCCTCGTTCAGAGAGGATCGGGTGGAAGACGATTGGCAGGCGCTGCCACTGCGCATGGCGGGTCACGGATAGGTCCGCCACAGAGTGCTCGACGGCCTCCCCTCGTCCGGCCGCCGTCACGCTACCTTGGGGCAGAGACTCGCTGCCGACATGATTCGCCGCGCCCTTCGACCGCGAGGTTCACCACGGTTGGGAGGCACACGCGCCTCATGGAGCCTTCGCAGCAAGGATTGCGCAGTGCTGCGCACGGAAACACTCCATGAGAACGCATTAGAACCGCAGACACCCCGACTCTTTACTTTCCGTAATCCACGGCATTACGATGCGGGCTCAAGTCATAATAACCTAAGATAGTGATGGCGTACCGAACCATCGACTATAGTTGTTGCAGCTGATTCGTTTTAACGACGCCGCAAGGTGCCATGCAGATGCAATCCGGCTTGGAGGGGCTATGTTCGAGGGTCGCAGGAAGCGGGTCCTGATCGTTGAGGACGAAGCGATGATCTCGATGCTGATCGAGGACATGGTTCTCGATTTCGGATGCGAGATCGTAGGCCCGGCCGCACGGCTCGATCATGCCCTGACCCTGGCGCTTCAGGCCGATATCGACATCGGCATCCTCGACATCAACGTGGACGGCTCGGTGGTGTTTCCCGTGGCCGATGTCCTGCGCTTCCGCGGCATCCCGTTCATCTTCTCGACGGGCTACGATTTCCGCTCGCTACCGGAACGCTTCCGCGACTCGCCGACCTTGTCGAAGCCGTTCTCCTACGACAATTTCGCCGATACCCTGCGTCGCGCTCTCGCCGGAGCGGCGGATTCCTCGGAAGTGGTGTAGAGACCGCCCGCGTGGCGGACGCAATCGTCGCGTCTTCGTGCAAAAGCGGGCATGGGATCTGGAGAAGTTTTCGTTCAGACCCAATTTCATCGCTCCGCGTTTAGCGATACTACACCTGCATGTCAGTACGCGTGCTTCGGAGTCCTCGTCTCCCATGAACATGAAACCCGCAGAAGGACCGTTTCGTATCGGGAGATCCGAAACCGGCCTCGGCCTGTTCGCCACCGACGTGATCGAGAAGGGCACCTTCATCATCGAGTATGTCGGGCCGAAGATCACGAACGAGGAAGTGCAGCGGCGCCGCAATACGCGCTACCTGTTCGAGATCAGCGACCGCTGGACGATCGACGGCTCGCCGCGCTGGAACACCGCCCGCTACATCAATCACGGCTGCCGCCCCAATGCCGAGGCCACCGTGTCGCGCGGCCGGATCCGCATCAAGGCGATCAAGCGCATCAAGCCCGGCGACGAGATCACCTACAACTACGGCAAGAACTACTTCGAGACCTTCATCAAGCCCATGGGCTGCCGCTGCAAATCATGCGAGCGCAAGCGGGCCAAGCAGGCGCGCATTTGAGATGGCAGACCCAGATCATGAAACATGGCTTTTGAACACTGGCGATCGTGTCGTCGCAAAGAAATCTGCCCAGGGTTTTTCATCGCTCACCCCGTTTGAGCGGCTAGTCTACTGTCTCTGGATCATGGATTATGCCATGCGCAATGCCGGCGACCTGATGACGGCAGATGATCTACATCCATCTTTTATGTTGGACGGAAAAGCGGCTGCACAAGCACTCGGCTTGCAGTATGCGATGGCTGCGTTCGAACTTTCCACTGCGGAGCTCGAGCAGAGGTACTTCAGCTTGTTCGATGACATATTGATTGAAGTCCGGTCAGCCTAACGTCCGCTGTATCTCTACGAGTTGGTGTCTCCGCATCAGCACGGACGCGACGACTTTGGTTACGTTAGGAGGAGCGTCGTCTCAGACGAGACGCATGGCGATCAAACGATTTGCCGATAACCCTAGCGCATCGGATGAATCCCAAAAGTGGAAGCCACTTTTGGGTCCGAGGCTCTAGGCTCCTCCGAACTCCGCCACCGTCCGCCGGGCGCCCTTCTCGTAAAGCCACGCCAGATGCGCGGTCACGGGTTGGGTGAAGCGTGGGTCGCTCGGGAGGTCGTCGCCGAAGATCTCGCGGATGCCGAACAGCGCATGGGCTAGGCGCTCGGCGCCGCCCCCTGCCTCATCGGCCAGCTCCCGCAACCGGGCCGCCATGGGATCGCGCACATCGATGGCCGCGCCCTTCTCGTCGATGCCGGTGACGTAGCGCATCCAGGCCGCCACCCCGAGGGACAGGCGCGCGATGGAGGCGCCATCGCGCAGGCGGTCGCGCACCGTGCCGAGGAGGCGCTGCGGCAGTTTCTGCGAGCCGTCCATGGCGATCTGCCAGGTGCGGTGCTTCAGGGCCGGGTTCTTGAATCGCTCGATCAGGGCGCGCTTGTAGGAGGCGAGATCGGCGCCGGGCGGCATGTGGAGCGTCGGCGTGACCTCCTCGTCCATCAGTCCCTCGATGAGCCGCACGAAGGCCGGATCGGCCATGGTGTCGGCCACCGTCTCGTAGCCCGCGAGGTAGCCGAGGTAAGCAAGCGTCGAATGGCTGCCGTTCAGCAGCCTCAACTTCATGTGCTCATAGGGCTCCACGTCGGCAACGAACTCGGCCCCGGCCTTCTCCCAGGCCGGACGCCCCTGCGGGAAGCGATCCTCGATGACCCATTGCGTGAACGGCTCGGTCACGACGGGCCAGGCGTCCTCCACATGCAGAGCCTCGCCGATGCGCTGGCGGTCCTGATCGCTGGTCGCGGGCACGATCCGGTCGACCATGGTCGAGGGGCAGGACACCTCGCTTTCCACGAACCGGCCGAGATCCGGATCGATCAGTTCCGCGAAGCGCGTGAGAACCCGCTTCACCGTGCGGCCGTTGGAGGGAAGGTTGTCGCAGGTGAGCACCGTGAAGGGCGGCACGCCCGCCCGGCGGCGGCGGCGCAGGGCCTCGACGATGAATCCGGGCGCGGAGCGCGGCGTCCGCAGATAGGCGAGATCGTGCACGATGTCGGGATGAGCCTCGTTCAGGGTGCCGGTCGCCGGGTCGTGGCAATAGCCCTTCTCGGTCACCGTCAGCGTGACGATCTTCGTGCGCGGATCGGCCATCGCGTCGAGGAGGTCGTCCGTGGCGCGCGGCGCGACGATGACCCGGCCGATGGACCCGATGATGCGCAGCGCCTCGCCCGCCTGCGAGCGCACGGAAAGCGTATAGAGCCCGTCCTGCGGGGCCAGCGCGTCGAAGGTATCGGGGCTGCGAAGGCTCGCCGCCACGATGCCCCACCGCGGATCGAGGGCGAGCACGTCGTCCGTGTAGACCGCCTGATGCGCCCGGTGAAAGGCCCCGATTCCGAGATGCACGATCCCGGTCGTCACCGCCCGCCGGTCATAGGCCGGCCGCCGGATGTTTTCCGGGAGATCGGCGAGAGAGTCTTCGTTCAAGCGATCCGACATGGTGTCCTCGAGGTCCGGCCTGAAAAGGGATGTGTGTATTCCCCTCCTCCTTGTGGGGAGGGGCTAGGGGTGGGGGTTGTGGGCGATAGTCTATCAAGATGTGGCGTGATTTCACCTCTCCTTGAGGGAGAGGTCGCGCCGGAGGCGCGGGTGAGGGGTTACGCCCTCTCCGGATGGACCTGTACCCCCTCACCCTCGCTCCGCTCGACCTCTCCCCATCCCAAATCGGGTGTTCCCGACTTGGGCTTGCAGGAACGGATCTCGGGAACACCCGAGATTCGGGGAGAGGTGAAGCTGCGGCACCGGCGCGCCTAACTCCTACAGATGATCGCTTTTTCTCAATGCGCCGGCTGCTGCTTCGCCCGGGTGACGATCTGCGTCGGGTTGACGAAGCGCAGGGCGATGATGAGCCAGACCAGGGTCGTGACCATGTAGATTACCGCCATGGCGTCGATGGACTGAACGGCGCGCACGCCCGCGGCGAAGACTGCGTAATAGAGCGCTACCACGAGGGTCTGGCTCGTCGGGCCCGCCACTAGGAAGGTCAGCTCGAACATGGCGATGGTGCGCACGAGCACCAGCAGCAGGGCCGCGAGGATGCCGGGCAGGAGCAGCGGCAGGAGAACGTGCACGAAGAGCTTGAACGTGTTGGCGCCGAACACCCGGGCGGCCGCCTCGATCTTCGGGTCGATCTGCTCGATGAACGGGATCATGACGAGGATCACGAAGGGAACGGTCGGCACGAGATTGGCCGCCACCACGCCCCAGAACGTGCCCGCGAGGCCGGTCTGGTAGAGCACGGTCGCCAGCGGGATGCCGAAGGTGATCGGCGGGATCATCAGGGGCAGCAGAAAGAGCAGGACGAGAAGCCGCTTTCCCGCGAAGTCCCGGCGGGCGAGCGCATAGGCGGCCGTGACGCCGAGGGCGCCGGACACGAACACCACCGCGGCGATCACCTGGAACGTCACGATCAGAACGTCCCAGAGCTGGAACTCGCTCCAGGCGGAGGAATACCAGCGCGTGGTGAAGCCCACCGGCAGCCAGGTGCCGAGCCAGCGAGTAGCGAAGGAGCTCGTCACCACGGTGGCGATCATGGCGAAGAGGTTGATGACGAAGAAGCCGACGAGGAACCAGATGGCCGCCGCCCAGAGCTTGGAGCCGAGTGTCGTGTCGCGGATCATCGGCTTTACCCTTTCGCGCCCGAAGCGGGCCCACGGTAGAACAGGCCGCGCGAGGCGAGCACCGCCACCACGATGGCGAGCTGCACGAAGCCCATGATCATGGCGATGGAGGAGGCCATGGAGTAGTCGTATTCCTCGAAGGCTGCCGTTGCCGCAGCGATCGAGATCACGCGGGTGATGCCCGCGGGCTCGCCCAGCAGCACCGCCGAGGGGAACACCGAGAAGGCCTGCACGAAGGACAGGCAGAAGGTGATGGCGAAGCCCGGCATGAGCAGCGGCAGATAGACGTGGCGGAAGCGCTGCCACGCACTCGCGCCCAGCGTCGCGGCCGCCTGTTCGAGTGCCGGATCGATGCCGGTGACGTAGGAGAGCGTCAGCAGGAAGGTGAACGGAAAGCCGGTGATCACCAGTGAGGCGAAGACGCCCCAGTAATTGTGCACGAGCTTCAGCGGCTGCGAGATCAGCCCGAAGGTCATGAGCGTGCGGTTGAACCAGCCCTGCGGGCCGAGATAGTTCAGGAGGCCCTCCGCGACGAGCACGGTGCCGAGGGTGATCGGCAGGACGAGGATCGTGGTCAGCAGGCGCTGGCGCCGCATGAGGCGCACCCGGAAGGCGATCGGCACCGCGAGCACGAGGTTGAGGAGCGTGACGGGGATCGCGAGCCGGAGCGTGTTGCCGATCGTGTCGTAGAGAAACGGATCGGAGAAGAAGCGCTTGTAATTGGCCAGCCAGTCCCCGCCCGCCTTCGGCTCGAAGGACAGGATGAAACCGAAGGCGAAGGGATAGACGAAGAGCAGGAGGCTGAAGATCGCCGCTGGGATGACGAGCAGGGTCACCGCGTCGAAGCCTCGCGCCGCGAGACGCTGACGCAGGCTCGGGCCGTGCTCGACCGGGGCCGTGGGAGCAAGCGCGTCCATCACTGCCTCCCCTGGATCGGCTCCGCGAAGACGAGAACCCGCTGGTCGTCGGCCCGCAGGTGCACGTGCGATCCGGGCTCGACCGGCTGATGGGAGCGGAACACGAAATCGAGTCCGCCGGCCGAATGGGCCGTGCCGACGAATTCGCGGCCGCGATACTCGATGGTGTCGACGGTCGCCGCGATGGCATTCGGTCCCGCCTCGCCGACCATGAGATCGTCCGGGCGGATGGCCGCGTAGGCGGCGGAGCCGGCCGAGAGGCTCTCGCGGGCGACGCCGCTGATCCGCGCACCTTCCACGTCGAGAACGGCGCGGCCGTTATCCGTTCCCGCCACCTTGCCTTTCAGCTTGTTGCGGAAGCCCATGAAATCGGCCACGTCAAGATGGGATGGCGCCTCGTACAGCTCCTTAGGCGTCCCGACCTGCCGCACCACGCCGTCGCGCAGCACCACGATGCGGTCGGCGAGCGACAGGGCCTCGTCCTGGTCGTGGGTGACGTAGATGGTCGTGGCGCCGAGCTCGTTGTGGATGCGCCGGATCTCCGCGCGCATCTCGAGGCGCAGCTTCGCGTCGAGGTTCGACAGGGGCTCGTCCATCAGCACCAGCGGCGGCTCGATCACGATGGCGCGGGCGATGGCCACGCGCTGCTGCTGGCCGCCGGAGAGCTGGCCCGGCAGCTTGTTCTCCTGGCCCTGCAGGCGAACGAGGCTCAGGGCCTCGTCGACCTTGCGGTCGATCTCGGCCTTGGGCCTGCCGCGCATCTTGAGGCCGAAGCCGATGTTCTGGCGCACGTTGAGATGGGGAAAGAGCGCGTAGTTCTGGAACACCATCCCGAACCCGCGCTCCTCGGGGCGGAGTGTGTCGACCCGGCTCTTGTCGAGCCAGATCGCCCCGCCGGTCACAGGCAGGAGACCCGCGATGCAGTTCAACGTCGTCGATTTCCCGCAGCCGGATGGTCCGAGCAGTGCGATGAACTCGCGCCGCCGGATGGTGAGGGAAACATCGCGCAGAGCGTTGAGCGCCCCGAAGTCGCGGCTCACATGGTCGAGCCGCACTTCGTCGAACTGGGAAAGGGCAATGGTCATCGCGCGTCCTTGTTCTTAGTCTTATTTGCGCTTGCCGCCGCCGACCTGCTCGTCCCACATGCGGAAGGCGACGACCATCTGGTCGGGCTGGAGCGGCAGTTCGATGGGGTTCTCGGCGATCCACTTCTCGTATTCGGGACGGCCGAATTCCTTGATGGCCGCCTGGCTCTCCGGCGGCGCCATGTCGAGGGTGACGCCCTTCACGGCAGGACCCGGATAGAAGTAGCCCTCGTCATAGGTGTAGGCCTGCTGCTCCTTGGTGAGGAGGAAGCTCATGAGGTCTAGGAGCACCGCTAACTTCTCGTTGGGCAGCCCCTTGGGCACGCACATGTAATGGGCGTCAGCCACCCAGTGGAAGCCCTTCAGAGCCGCCACCTTGGCCTCCTTCGGCACGACGCCGAGGACGCGGGGATTGATGTCCCAGCCGGTGGTCGAGACGGTCATGTCGCGAGAGCCTTCGCCGAGCTCCTTCATCACCGCGCCGGTGCCGGACGGGTAATACTCGACGTTCTGGCCCAGCTCCTTCAGGTACGCCCAGGTCTTGTCCCAGCCCTTGGCCGGATCCTGCGGGTTGCTGTCGCCCAGAATGTACGGCAGGCCCATGATGAAGGTGCGGCCCGGACCGGAATTCGCCGGGCGTGCATAGAGGAAGCGTCCCGGATTGGCCTTGGTGTAGGCTAGGAGCTCCTCGGCCGTGGTCGGCACGGTCTTGACCTTGTCGGGCATGTATTCGAGCAGCGGGCCCGACGGGTAATAGGTCACCACGACGCCTTGCCCCTTGGCGAGACCCTGCATCTTGGCCGCGGGCGCGAGGTAGATGTCGTCGAGCTTCGGGAGCGCGTTCGCGTGGGCCGGGATGAGGTCGACCCACAGCTTCTGCTCGATGCCGGCGGAGAGCGCGTCGGTGCCGGTGAGGACGAGGTCGATATCGACCCGGCCCGCATCCTGCTGCGCCTTGATCTTGCCTGCGAGTTCCGGTGCCGTCGCCTTGGTGAAGGTGATGCGCGAAACCAGGTTGGGCTTGGCCTTGCGATAATTCTCGATGGCCTTCTGGGTCAGCGCCAGGTTGCCGGCCACGTCGATGATGTTGAGGGTAACCGGGCTCGTGGGCAGGGTCGCCTGCGCGAAGGCCTTGCCGCCGAGGGTTGCAACGCCGGCGGCGCCGGCGACCCCGCCGACGAAAGTCCGCCTGGTGATCAGGTTCGTCATGTCTTCCTCCCGTTCTGTGCGACATGGCTCTTCATGGCCGGCCATGTCCCGTGTCACAGCTTGTAGGCCTCCTTGGCGAGGCGATAGGCGAGATCGTAGGCCATCTCGTGCGCCTCGTCCTCGTCGAGGCGATGGGTCGTCACGAGATTGGCGAGATAGGCGCAGTCGACCCGGCGGGCGACGTCGTGCCGGGCCGGGATCGACAGGTAGGCGCGCGTGTCGTCGTTGAAGCCGACCGTGTTGTAGAAGCCCGCCGTCTCCGTGGTGAGCTCGCGGAAGCGGCGCATGCCCTCCGGCGCGTCGAAGAACCACCAGGCGGGTCCGAGCTTGAGCGCCGGGTAATGGCCCGCGAGCGGCGCCAGCTCGCGCGAATAGCTCGTCTCGTCGAGGGTGAAGAGGATGAAGGTGAAGTTCGTCTCGTTGCCGAACCGGTCGAGCAGCGGCTTGAGGGCGCGCACGTAATCGGTCTGCAGCGGAATGTCGGCCCCCATGTCGCGGCCGAAGCGGCGATAGAGCGCGTCATTGTGGTTGCGGAATGAGCCGGGATGGAGCTGCATAACCATGCCGTCCTCCACGCTCATCG
This sequence comes from Microvirga sp. Mcv34, assembly GCF_024519725.1. GTDB lineage: Bacteria > Pseudomonadota > Alphaproteobacteria > Rhizobiales > Beijerinckiaceae > Microvirga. Next base: position 38,637 of record NZ_JALJRK010000046.1, read on the forward strand.
CGGCCATCTCTGTCAGCATCTGGGCGCGGAACATCTCCGCATCCTCGGGCGTCGCGGCGCCCGTCGAAACGCGGCGGAACAGGGCCTCCGCATCGGCCTGCGAGAGATCGGCCGTACGCGCCGTCGGGTGGCCGTGATCGGTCGAGGTCGCGCCATATTCGCGGAAGAAGGCGCGCCGCGTGCGGTGCGCGTCTAGATAGCCGCTCCAGGTCGTCGTGTCGTGGCCGGTGATCTCGCCAAAGCGCGCGAGGTTCTGCCGGAACCCCTCGAATTCGGGATCGACGACCGGGTCGGGACGGTAGGCTGTCACCACCCTGCCCTTCCAGCCCGATTGTCGGATGGTCTCGTGATGCGCCAGCGGATCGAGCGGGCTTTCCGTCGTGGCAATGGCCTCGATGCGGAAGCGCTCGAACAGGGCGCGTGGACGGAACTCCGGCGCGCGAAGGGCTGCGTCGATACGGTCGTAATAGGCATCGGCATTGGCGGCGGAGAGCCGCTCCGTGAAGCCGAACAGGGTCGCGAAGGTGTGGTCGAGCCAGAGGCGCGTGGGGGTGCCGCGGAACAGGTGATAATGCGACGCGAAGCGGCGCCAGATCGCCCGCGCATCGCGCTCGCCCGGGGTGCCGTCCTTGGCCGGGATCCCGAGATCTTCCAGCCGGACGCCCTGGCTGTAGAGCATGCGGAAAATGTAATGGTCGGGAATGACGAAGAGCGTCGCCGGATCCGGGAACGGCTCATTCTGGGCGAACCAGCGCGGATCTGTATGGCCATGCGGCGACACGATGGGCAGGTCGCTCACCTGCGCGTAGAGCCTGCGCGCCACCTGGCGGGCTTCGGGCTCGACAGGAAACAGCCGGTCCGGGTGGATCAACATGGCGTACTCCCTCGACGCGTCGCCCAGGCCCATTTCACGGCCAAGTTGCGAGCGTCACATAGGGGAAACCTTAAGCCCATCGCCGATCCTTTGCAATGGTCTACTAGTATGGTAGTGTGCCACTTATGACCAATGGACCAGCCCTCGCGAAGCTCGATACCGGCCGTGAACCCATGGCTCGGCAGGTCACGCGTGCCCTCCGCCAGGCCATCGTCAGCATGAGGATCGCACCCGGCGAAATGCTCTCCGAGCAGGATCTGGCGCAGCGATTCGGCGTGAGCCGCTCGCCGGTGCGCGAGGCCCTGATCAAGCTGAGCGAGGCCGGGCTCGTTCGGGTCCTGCCGCAGCGGGGCACGCAGGTGGTCAAGATTTCCCGGGCGGCCGTCGAGGATGCGCGCTTCATCCGCGTGGCGGTCGAATGCGCCGTCGTCCGTGAGGCGGCCCTCAAGGCCTCGCCCGTGATCCTGGCGGAGCTGAACGCCAGCCTGACCCGGCAGCGCCGCGCCCAGCGCGCCACCTCGTCGGACGATTTCATGGCCATGGACGAGGAGTTCCACCGGTTGCTCGCGGAAGCGGCCGGTCGGCCCGCCGCCTGGCGTATGATCGAGGACGTCAAGCCGCAGATGGACCGGGTGCGCTATCTCGACGTGAAGCAGGCGACCCCGCGCCACCTCATCGTCGGGCAGCACGCGGAGATCGTGGAAGCCATCAAGGCGTCCGATCCCATCGCCGCCGAGAAGGCCATGCACCGGCACCTGAGCGAGATCCTGCGCTCCCTGCCCGAGCTCGCCGCGAAGCATCCGGACCTGTTTGAGCCCGAATCCGATGCCCTGCCGCAGGTGCTCAGCGCGTGATCTCAACGACAGAAGACTTCGAAACTGCCGCCGAGTCCCCAGCTCGGCCCATTATTTGAGAGGCAATCATGGAACAGACCTGGCGTTGGTTCGGCCCCGAGGATGTCATCCAGCTTTCCCATATCCGCCAGACGGGCGCGAGCGGCATCGTCACCGCGTTGCACCAGATCCCCTACGGCGTCATCTGGAGCGTCGAGGAGATCGAGAAGCGCAAGGCGCTGATCGCGGCCGCCCCTTCGCTCGGCCTGCGCTGGAGCGTGGTCGAAAGCCTGCCGATCCACGAGCGCATCAAGATCGGCGAAGGCGACCTGACGAGCCTCTTCGACAATTACCGTCAATCCATGCGCAACCTCGCGCAATGCGGCGTCACCACGATCTGCTACAACTTCATGCCGGTGGTCGACTGGACCCGTACGGAGCTGGCCCATCCGCTGCCGGGCGGCGCGACGGCGCTGCGCTTCAACATCCACGAATTCGCGGCGTTCGACTGCTTCATGCTGGAGCGCCCAGGCGCCGAGGCGGACTACGCGCCCGATGTGCTGACCCGCGCGAAGGACTGGCATGTCCGCTCGTCGGAGAGCGACCGGCGCAAGCTTCTCTCCAACATCATGGCGGGGCTGCCGGGCGCCTATGACCGCTACGACGTTCCCGGCCTGCGCGTCATGCTCGACCGCTACAAGGACATCGACGCCCAG
>NZ_JALJRK010000047.1 GCF_024519725.1 Microvirga sp. Mcv34
CAGGGGGATCGCCTCCGGGGCGCCGGTCAGCACGACGAGCCTCGCGGGCGCTCCGATCATAGCCTGGGTCCAGGCCCAGCCGCGGCTCGGATCGCCCAGCATCTGCACCTCGTCGATCACGCAGACGTCCACAACCCGATGAAGATCCAGCGTCTCGATCGTGCGGGCGATATGGGTCGCGCCATCCGGCAGCACCCGTTCCTCACCCGTGATCATGCCGGCGGCGAAACCGTCCGCGCTTAGGCGCTCATAGTGTTCAAGCGCGAGGAGCCGCAGGGGCGACAGGATCTCGGCGCTCTCCGCCTCGCCGGCCAGCTTGAGAGCCTCATGGGTCTTGCCGGAATTGGTCGGGCCGGCGAGGAAGAGGAAGCGGCGGTCGAGCGCGCGCGCGACGGGGAAAATGGCCGCATAGCGCTCGTAGCCGGATGCCTCGCGGATCTGAGCCTCGCGCAGGTGTCGAAGCCGCCGCGCGGCCGCCTTGGAACGGAAATCGTCGATCTTTTGGCGCAGTTTGCGGCCCGCACCGGCCGGCCCGCCCTTGTCGGAAGCCTGGATGCGGTCGAGCTTCGCAATGGCGGCCTGAATGCCGTCGAGGATCGCCTGCCGCTCGCCCGCGTCTTCGAAGGCATCGAGATAGGTCTCGAGCTCGTCGCGCCAGCTCGTCACTTCCTGCTCGCAGGCCTCGAAGACCTCATCGCGCAGCGCCACGATCCTGGCTTCGAGAGCGTCCGACGCCGCCGCGAGCTCGTTACGCTCCACCCGCGCGGGCGCAAGCGCGACGGCGGCGACCTCGGGAGGCTCGGACAAGGCATACTCGATGACGATGCCGATGGGCGCCGTCTCCGGCAGGATCTGCATCGGCTTGCTGAACACGGCCCGGTAGCCCGCGAAGACGCGCTCCGGCTTCCATGGGCCTCTTTCGACCCGGCGGATATCCTCCGCGACGTAGAGTCCGGTGTTCCGCCGGACCGGCGCTAGGATGCTCTGCCGGCGACGGTGGGCGGCATCATCCGCGGGCTGCTGTTCGCCGCCGTTCCGGGACGTGCGGGAGCCACCCTTTGGCATCTCTCCGCCCTGCTCCCGCCAAGCCGGCACTTCTCCAGCCAACTGCGCGACCACATCCGGGTCGAACATGGGAGCCTCGAAAGTCCGCCCACGCTTCTGGAACGTCCGCCGATCGGCCACCGGAATGAGCCCGGCCTCGATCCAGCGCTCGCATTCGGCCTCGCTGGCCAGGAGGATCCCCGGCAGGTGGTTGAGGCTGACAAGGTTCTTTGACTTCTTCGGCATTATGGTTCCGCATGGCGGAGCGCGCCTGTCGCCGCTCCGGCCTCGTTCATGGGGCGTCTGCCGCTCTGGCACGAGCCAGGATTCAACTCGCGGAGGGCCCGGATGTTTTCAGGGATCGGTCTCAGGGACGTCGATCGACCCGCTCAGGTCGGGTCGAGACAGGAAGGATCAGCCTTAAAGCTTTGACCCGTCGCCTCTTTCCTCTCCCTCATGTGTCCATGGCAGAGTGCATTATCAAGGGATCGACGGCTATGGAGAGCCGATCCTTGTAACAGGTTATCCCCTGGCAACTCAAACAGCCCTTAACCGCCCAGCGTCTTCCTGAGGAAGGAAAGTCCCAGGGCCGAAAGGAAGGCCGCCTGCTCCTTGTTCGCCGCTCCATGCCCGCCGTCGTCCGGCTCGTAGAAGAAGACCGGCTGCTTCAGGGCTTCCAAACGGGCTGCCATCTTGCGGGCATGGCCCGGATGGACCCGGTCGTCACGTCTCGATGTGACGAGCAGGACAGGCGGATACGACCGCCCCTCTTCGAGGCTCTGATAGGCGGAGAAGCCCGCCATATAGGCCCAATCCTCCGGCCGTTCCGGATCGCCGTATTCCGCCACCCAGCTGGGGCCCGCCAAAAGCCGCGTGTAGCGCCGCATGTCGAGGAGCGGCACCGCGCACCAGATGGCGCCGAAACGCTCCGGATAGCGGGTCAGCATGTTGCCGACGAGCAGGCCCCCATTCGATCCGCCATAGGCCGCCAGCTGTTTCGCCGTGGTGACGCCTCGCCTCGCCAGGTCCAGGGCGATGGCCGCGAAGTCGTCATGGGAGAGGCGCTTGCCCTCCCGCATTCCCGCCTTGTGCCAGGCCGCCCCGAACTCACCGCCGCCGCGGATGTTGGCGACGATCCAGACATTGCCGCGCTCCAGCCACGTCTTGCCGATGCCGCCGAGATAGCCCGGCGTCATGGACACCGAGAACCCGCCATAGCCGTAAAGCACCGTCGGGCGCGGCCCCTGCTGGTTCTTCGGACCGATCTGGTAATAGGGAATGCTCTCCCCATCGACGGAAACGGCTTCGTGTCGCGTGACCTCCAGGCCTGAAGCATCGAAGGCGGCAGGCGCTTCCTTGAGCACGTCGATCAGCCGATCCTCGGTGACGAGCGCCAGCTTGGTCGGCTCGATGAAGCTCGAGATCGCGAGCAGAAATTCGTCCGTGCGGTCGAGCTGCCCGGCATCGAGCGACATGGCCTGCACCGATGCGGTATCGGGCAATCCCGACAGGCGCTCCAGATGCCAGGGTTCACCAGTGGTGCCGAGCCAGATCTGGCTCGCGAGATTGTCGAGCACGGTCAGGACCAGCCGGGACTTGGTCCACCAGAAGCTGGAGAGGACGCGCCTGGGCCCCGGTTCGAAGAGCAGCTCGAAGCGCCGGTCGCCTTCCATGAAGCGGGAGAAGCTGATGGCCAGCAGCGCATCGGCCGGATAAGTGCGCTCCGGCAGGGCCCAGGCGCTCTTCAGCTTCACGACCAGCCAATCCTTCTCCACATCGAAGCGGGCATCGTGGGGAAGATCGATCAGCAGGGGTTCGCCCTCTTCCTGGGCAAGATAGCTGATCCCCTCCTCGAACGTGATCTGCCGCCGGTAGAAGACCCGTTCGTAGCCCGGCTCCCGGTCGACCGAAGCGGAGATGTAGATATCGTTGAACTCGCCCTGGAAGAGGACCGGTGCCTGACCGAAGTCCGAGCCGCGTCGCCAGAGGCGGACCGTGCGCGGGTAGCCGGAAGCGGTCGCCGCGTTATCGCCGAGCGTCGTGGAAACCAGCAGGCGGTCCGGGTCGAGCCATGTGGCTCCGCCCTTGGCCTCCGGAAGGGCAAAGCCGTCCTCGATGAAGCGCTTCTCGACAAGGTCGAACTCGCGCAGCTCGACGGCATCGGCTCCCCCGCGCGACAGGCTGACAAGGCCGTAGCGCTGCTCCGGTTCGAGCGTGCCGCATCCTTTCCAGACCCAGTCCTCCCCCTCGGCGCGAGCCAGGGCATCGATGTCGAGGACCGTCTCCCAGGACGGCTGCGCCCTGCGGTAATCGTCCATCGTGGTGCGCCGCCACAGGCCGCGCACGTGGTCGGCATCCTGCCAGAAATTGTAGAGCCGGCCGCGCCTCCGGGTGATGAAGGGGATGTTGTCCGGCCGCGTCGAGATCTCGTAGAGCACCCGCTTGTCGGCATCGAAGGCGGCATCGCAAAGGGCCGCTTTCGTGATCTCGTTATGACCATGCACCCAGGCGAGCGCCTCCTCGCCTTCCACGTCCTCCAGCCAGAGATAGGGATCGGGGCGTTCCTGCATCCGTTCGGCCATGGTTGCGCGTTCCGTTGAGGTTGATGATATCGAGGGCGAGAATCGGTTGGAGGGATTATTGGTCACTCCGCGCCGTGAGCAACACCTCCGCTCAGAACTGGATCGCTCACCACCCGTTGACGATAGAGAATTTGAAGGGGCCTCCATGGATCCGTTCGTATCCGCACTCGAAGAACTCGCCGAAGCCCTGATGGCTGGAGAAGACCCGGAGCAGGTCCTGGCGGATATCGCCGGAGAGCACGACCTGCCGATCCCGGCCCTGCGCAACCGGGCCTTGAGAGCTCTCGGGCCGCTCGAGACCTACAAACAGCGTCAGGCCGAGCTGAAGAAGGAGCGCGAGCAGACCGCAAGGCGCCGAGATCCGGTTTTCGCGGGAGCGTCCTTCCTGGCCGCGGTCGCGAGCCTGAACCCACGGCTTTCCGCCGAAGACAGGCAGGCTGAGATCCAGCGCCTGGCGACGGAATACGATGTCGATCCCGCCGCCCACAAGGAGGCGATCGAGCGACTGCGCAAGCGCTGACGGGCCGAGTCGATCAAACCTCCCGCGCGGGCGCGGTTTCGGGCATGACGGGCGCGCCCGCCTGGTCGGACCGCTTCCGCTCCCGCGTCACCAGACGGAAGAACAGCGGCACGAAGAGAATGGCCAGGAAGGTCGCGGCCAGCATTCCGCCGATGACGCCGGTGCCCACCGAGTGACGGCTCGCCGAACCCGCACCCGTCGAAATCGCGAGCGGCACGACGCCGAGGATGAACGCGAGCGAGGTCATCACGATGGGGCGGAACCGCAGGCGGGCCGCATCCAGGGCCGCCTCGTAGACGCTTTCCCCTGCCCTGTGGCGCTCCGACGCGAACTCAACGATCAGGATCGCGTTCTTGGCCGCCAGTCCGATGAGAGTGACGAGGCCGACCTGGAAATAGATGTCGTTCTCGATCCCGCGCAGCCAGATCGCCACGATGGCGCCGAAGACCGCGAAGGGCACTGCGGTGATGACGGCGAGCGGCAGCGACCACCGCTCGTATTGCGCAGCGAGGATCAGGAACACCATGACGAGGCCCAGGAGGAAGCCCTGGGATCCCGTTCCCGCCGATTGCAGCTCCTGATAGGCCGATCCCGTCCAGCCGATGGAGTAATCGGAGGACAGGTTCTGCGACACGATCTGCTCGATCGCGGCAATCGCCTGCCCGGACGAGTAGCCCGGCGCGGGATTGCCCTGGATCTTGGCGGCGGGAAAAAGATTGAAGCGGTCGACCACATCCGGCCCGACGATGCGGGACGTGGAGAGGAGGACGCTGAGCGGCACCATGTTGCCCTTGTCCGACCGCACGAATACGTGCTGCAGATCGTTCGGGCTCATCCGGAACTGAGGCTCGGAGGACAGGCTCACCCGATAGGTCCGCCCGAACAGGCCGAAATCGTTCACGTAAAGGCTGCCGAACGTGCTTTGCATCGTGTCGAAGATCGCCGAAATCGGCACGCCGAGCGCCTTAGCCTTGTCGCGGTCGACGTCGATGCGATATTGCGGGACGTTCGTGTTGAACGTCGTGGAGACGCCCGAGAGTTCGGGCCGCTCCCGCGCAGCCTGAACCACCTGCTGCGCTGCCTGCGAGAGGCTTTCGAGGGAGCCGCCGGAGCGGTCCTGCAGGAAGAACTCGAAGCCGCCCGTGGTGCTCATGCCCGTGATCGGCGGCGGGTTGAAACCGAACACGACGCCGTCCCGGAAATTGACGTTCAGACCCGCGAAAGCCGGCGCGAGATTGCGGGCGTCGAGGCGCGGATCGGTTCGCTCCGACCAGTCCTTGAGGGTCACGAAGGACACGCCGGAATTGGTCTTCTGGGCGCCCGACAGGAGGTCGAAGCCGGCGATCGTCACCACGTCCGCGACGGCCGGATTGTCCTTGAGCTCCTTGCTCACCTTCGACGTGATGTCGAGGGTCCGATCGAGAGAAGCGGCCGGCGGTAGCGCGGTGACCACGAAGACGTTGCCCAGATCCTCCGCCGGCACGAGGCCGCCCGGCACCCGCTCGAACAGCCACCATGTGGCGCCGAGCATCGCGCCGATCAGCACGAGGGCGATCAAGGCGTGTCGCAGGAAGAAGGCCGTCCCGGCGGTGAAGGTCCGCATCACCCAATCGAATCCCTGATTGAAGACACGGAAGGGCATCCATGGCTCACGGTGCCCCTCCTTGAGGAGGATCGCGCACAGGGCCGGCGTCAGGGTGAGCGCCACGATGCCGGAGATCACCACCGAGACCGCGATGGTCACGGCGAATTGCCGGTAGAGTTCGCCGGCCAGGCCGCCGAGGAACGACACGGGAATGAACACCGCGCAGAGCACGAGCACCACGGCGATCACCGGGCCGCTTACCTCCTGCATGGCCTGGATGGCGGCCTCGCGGGGCGGCTTGTGCTCGGTCGACATGATGCGCTCGACATTCTCCAGCACGATGATGGCATCGTCAACCACGATGCCGATCGCGAGGATGAGACCGAAGAGCGTGAGCAGATTGACCGAGAAGCCGAGCACGTACATGCCCGCGAATGTGCCGATGATGGAGACCGGCACCGCCAGCAGCGGAATCAGGGTCGCTCGCCAGTTCTGCAGGAAGAGAAAGACCACGAGCACGACCAGCACGATGGCCTCGGCGAAGGTCCGGACCACCTCGTCGATGGAGACCTGGATGAACTTCGTCGTGTTGTAGGGAACGTCATAGCGCAGACCATCCGGGAAGCGCTGGGCGAGCCGCTTCATCGTCGCGTCGACTTCGGCCGAAACGCTGAGCGCATTCGCTCCTGGCTGAAGATAGATCCCGATTGGCACCGTCGGCGCCCCGTTGAGGGTCGACTGGGTCGAATAGTTCAGCGATCCGAGCTCGACCCGGGCGACATCCTTCAACCGCAGAGCGCCGCCGTTCTCGTCCGAGCGCAGGACGATCTGCTCGAACTCGCGCGGATCCGCGAAGCGGCCCTGGGTCGTGACCGAATAGGTGAAGGCCTGCCGTCCCGGCGTTGGCTCCTCGGCGAAGCGCCCGGCCGCGAATTGCGCGTTCTGATCGCGAATGGCAGCAGCGACGTCGCCGGGTGTGAGGTTGTACTGCGCGAGCTTGTCGGGCCTGAGCCAGACGCGCATGGAATAATCGGACGCGCCGAAGAGCGAGGCGTCACCGACTCCCGGCGTGCGGCGCAACTCGTCGATGATGTTGATGAGCGCGTAATTGGAGATGTAGATCGTGTCGTAGCGCCGGTCCGGCGAGGACAGGGCGACGATCTGAAGGATCGAGGAGGACCGCTTGGTCACGGTCACGCCCTGCCGTCGCACCTCCTCGGGGAGCACGGCCGTCGCCCGCTGCACGCGATTGTTGACGTTGATCGTCGCCTGGTCGGCATCCGTGCCGGTCTGGAAGTAGACCGACAGGCTCATGGTTCCCGAGCCGGTGGAGGTCGATTGCATGTAGATCATGTCCTCGACCCCGTTGACCTGCTGCTCCAGAGGAGCCGCGACGGTCTCGGCGATGGTCTCAGCGCTCGCGCCCGGATAATTGGCCGAGACGACCACCTGAGGCGGCACGATCTCGGGATATTGCGCAACCGGCAGGATCCGCATCGCGATCAGGCCGATAAGCACGATGGCGATGGACAGAACCGAGGCGAAGATCGGACGGTCGATGAAGAACTTCGAGATCATGGCTGCCCCCCGGAACCCGGGCTGCCCGGCGAGGCGGTGGCCTGGGCGGCTTTCGGGTCCATCTCAACGGGCCTGACGGCTTGCCCTGGCCGGACGCGGATGACGCCGTCCACGATCACCCTCTCGCCGCCTTTCAGGCCGTCCTGGACGACCCAGCCCGATGCGAGCTCAGGGCCGAGGCGGATCGGGCGCGGTTGCGCAATGTTGTTCCCGCCGACCACATAGACCAGCGGTCCCTGCGGCCCCTGGCTCACGGCCTGCTGCGGGATGACGATGGCATCCGGCAAGGTGATGCCCAAGAGGCGCACCCGCACGAACTGACCCGGCAGAAGAACCCCGTCCGGATTGGGAAAGACCGCCCTGGCCTGGATCGTCCCGGTCTGGAGATCGACCCGCTGGGCAGCGGTATCGATCTTGCCCGTCTGCGGGTATTTGCCCTGCTGGGCGAATTGAAGTTCGACGGTGAGGTCCCGCTCGGAGATAGGCTTCTCCCGCCGTTCGTTCAGGGCCCGGAATGCCCTGCCCTCCTCGTCGGTGAAGGAGAAGATCACGTAGGCCGGATCGATCTGGGAGATGGTGGTCAGGAGCGTCTGCTGGGCCTGGACGAGCGCGCCGACCGGCGGCGATTCCAGGGCCGTAACGCCGTTTCCCGGCGCCGTGATCGTGGTGTAGCTCAGGTTCAGCTTGGCGTTCTGGACCTCCGCCTCGCCGAGCTGGACGCCGGCCCTGGCCTGATCCCGCTGGGAGCGGGCATCTTCGAGCTGGGCCGCCGTCGAAACGCCCCGGCGCACGAGCTGCTCGATCCGGTTGAAGTTCTCCTCCGCCTGTCGAACGGCTGCCTGCGCCTGGAGCAGCTGGGCCTCCGCCCGGGTCTGGGCAAGCTCGTAGGGCGCCGGATCGATGCGGAAGAGCACCTGATCCTGCTTGACGCGTGCACCCTCGTCGAATTCACGCTTGAGCAGAAGCCCGCCCACGCGCGAGCGGACTTCGATGTCACGGAACCCGGAAACACGGCCGGCATATTCCACCGGGTACGGTACTTCCGCCGGCTGAACGACCATGATGCCGACCTGGGGAGTCGGGAGAGCCGCAGACGCCGTCTGCGGCGCTGGCGCCTGACGGGGCGTGCGGATCAGGAAGAAGTAGCCCGCCGCTGCGAGCGCCGCGCCGACCATGATGACCAGGAGAATTCGCTTGATCACCCGACCCTCCGGACTCATTCAGGCCGGGCACCTCTCGCAGGGCCGGCCTTTTCGACACGTGTGGGCGAGCGGCCGTCAGTGGATCTTCACCCTGCAGGGTGAACACCTTGGCCATGCGCGGGTTCCGCTAGGCCTGCGAATGACTTCGGGCTTCGCGCGGGACACCGGACCTGCGGCACTTTAACCTGTGTTAACAATTTCTTTCTTTGTGTCGGGTTCCTGACAGACGAACAGGCGCACTTCTGTATCATCCCGCCCAAACACAGAATGAACAGACTCTCCGGGGGCACCAACATGGCCATCCGTATGCCGTCCGCTTCTTTCGAGAATGCAGCGGGCTGCGCCGGACCATGGAGTGCTTGATGAAGACCAAGAAAAGAAAACCCGTTTTCTCCGAGAACCGTCGGACCGCCAAGCTCGAGCGCGAGCTCAAGGCGATCGAAGCCCAGATTGCGCTTCTGGAAAAAGACACACGCCTGGATCTCGCCGTGCAGGACCATTTCGTCCTGTGGAGACGGCCGAACCTCTTTGCCCCCTGGCCGCTCGGCGTCCAGCATTAGGCAGTATTCCCCCCTTCAGCACCTGGACGGCTGCGCCCCGCGCAGGGCTGCATTTCATCCGACTTTTGTGAATGGATCATCACCATGCGAAAAATAACCCAGACTCCTCCGGACAAGGCGCGGGATCTCTTCGAAAAGCTTCTCGCCACCTCCGACAGCGCCGTGAAATCCCGAGAGCGGCTGTTTGCCGACCTGCAGGAAGAGCTGCGACTCCTGGCAACCCTGCAGGAACAGCACCTCCTGCCCGTCCTGCGCCGGCACGGAATGTCCGATCTGGTCAGGCAGGCCCTCGCCGACAACGAGGAAACCAACACGCTCCTGACGGACCTGGAGCGGATGCCGAAGAACACCGCAGAGTTTCTCTCCAAGGTCGCCGAACTGAGACGTGTCTTTCAGCAGCATATCCGAGATGACAGGAAGGAGCTTCTCCCGGCCGTGCTCAAGGTCCTGAGCGACGATGAGGCGGAAGCGGTTGCCGAGAAGGTGGAGGATGAAATGGCAGCGATCGACGAGACGAAACGGTTCGAGGCGCGCCGCGCGCGCGACCAGGTGGAAACGGTCCAGCGCATGACCGATGACCTTGCCGAAACCGTGAAGACCGGAACGGAGAACGCCCAGAGCATCGCCCAGGCCATGCAGATGGCCATCCAGACCAGCTTCGGCCTGTTTTCCGAACTGGCGCGCCGCTCCACGGGCCAGGCGATGCAGATGGCCGCTCGCCCCAATGGCGAGGCGCGTGCAGTGGGCGAGCAGAGTGTGGGGAACTTCAGGGCCATCGCACAATCCAACAGCCACCTGACCAGGGGTTTTCAGGACGTGTCGAGGGAATGGTTCGAGCTCAGCCACAAGCGCCTGCAGACGAATCTCGAGGGGCTGAACGCTCTCGCCCGCTGCCGCACCATGAACGACTTCGTGGCCGTTCACGGCTCCCTGATCCGGGACAACCTGGAGCAGACGATCGACAACAGCCGCCGCATGGCCGAACTCATGATGCAACTGGCAGACGAGACGACCCGCACGGCAACCGCCGAGGTGAAGGACTTCGCTGAGCGCGCCAACCGGGCGGCCTAGCGCGTCCGCAAGATCACGCCCCGGCCGATGGTCGGGGCGTTTCGTTTACCGGGTCCGTCAGTGTTTCACGGATCGGTTCAGGGCGTTCGTCCAACGGTGCGGCCAGAAAGCCAGGACGGCCACGGTGAAGGTGAGGAGAAGCAGGGCCACCATGACCTGCGCCACGCCGAAGATCGGCGCATCCTTGGCGACGAACCACCCGGTCACGACACCGGCCGCAATCATCAAGAACCGAACGACCCATCCGATCATGAACGCTTCCAAGGCTACGCGCGGGGATCATCATCCGACACGGCTCGGCCGAAAATCAGGCAACCACACTGGCAGAAACTTCTTCGGAAGATTTGATCGGAATCAAAGCTTGCGGCTATCGAGTCCTGCATGGTTATATCAAGATCGCGTTCCGCAACGTTATGCTGACGATACAGATCACCGCCATATTTTTAGTCCATGTTTGTCGCGTAAGGACACCAAGCTTAAGAGAATACCGTCGGAGGAAGCTATGGACTCAGACGCCGAGCATTTCCAAAAGGTATCGCGCACCGAAAAATTCTACTCTCCCGACATTCTTCCTCAGCTCCAATCGGTGCTGGCCGATCTTGCAGACATCGACTTCGCTTACGAGAAAATCCTCGATTCCATCAGGCACAGCGAAGCTGATGAGGACCGCAAAAGCGAGATGATCGACCGGCTCTGGCGGCTACATCGGGAGCGGCGAGCCCCCTATGTCCAGGAACTCACGGTTCTGCGCTCCCGGATCGAGAAGACATTCGCCTGAGAACCGCCCGACGACTGCTGTCTCCATGCTGCGCGGGTGTCACTAGCGCATCGGACGGAAAAGTGGACCCGGTTTTTCGGTCCATCCGATGCGCCAGCCAAGAGAAGGAGCATCGGATGAATCCCAAAAGTGGAAGCCACTTTTGGGTCCGAGGCTCTAGCCCTGGATGGAATTCAGGTAGGCGATCAGATCGTTGATCTGAGCAGGATCGAGCTGGAACTGAGGCATGGAGGGATGCCCCGTCGTGATGCCCTCCGCGAAGGCCTCCGCCAGATCCTCGATCTGATAGCGCGTATGCAGCGTCCGGAACGGCGGCGCCTCGGGAATGGGGCTCTCGCCGACCCGTCCGATCGCATGGCATTGCGAGCAGTTGGTCTGTGCGAAAGTCTGACCGCGCTGGATGCGCCCGGCCTGGGCCATGGCGCCCGTCGATCCAAGCACGATTCCGAGGCCGCAGATGACGAATATTCTCATAACCGGCGTCCTTCTGCTGGCGACGGCTCCGCATGCCGGACCGAAACGATCTCGAACGTATAGGGCTTCTCGTCCTCATCCTGGATGGTGACGTACTCGCCTTCGACGAAGCGATGCTGGTTGAGGTGATAGCCGGCCTCTTCGTCGCCAGGGCGTCCCTGGTTGTAGTCGATCATCCAGGTCGCGCCACCGGACCCTCCCGGGCGGTGGATCAGAACCCCTTGGCGCTCGCCCTCGTCGCCCCAGAAGCGGCGGACGCGGCACAGGGACCGCTTGCGCGCCCATTCCTCCTGATCCAGGTGCCCGCTGGCGTCGAGCGGCGCAGTCAACTCGTAGCCGTAGCGCGGACTGCCCTCCGGAAACTGCTTGTTGCGGGCGAGGTGCAGGGTGATGTGGTACAGCAATTGTCCCTCCCGACGGCGAGCGCGCCTCTCATGGGCCTGCCTGTTGAGGCAAAGCTCAGGCAAAGACTAGGATTGAATCCTCCGGCTTCCTTGATTCACGTCAAATTGAGGCATGAGCGGGACTGCAACGGGCTGTTCCGGCGATCTCGGGGAGCATCTGTTGGGTAACCCGAAAGATGGCTGTCATGGGGAGCCCTGGGCAACGTAGGCTGAGTCCCATCCTCCGGCTTCGACGGTCAGATGAACGGACAATTGATCGACCGCAAGGAACGGGTCCGAGGAGCGGCCATGATGTGACGGTCGCCTAGCCCCCGTCGGGGCAAGTAGTCCCGGAGTTCGCAATGCCGGCTCATACATCCTCCACGTCCAAAGATCGTCGAATCTCCACATCGCATCCATCCATGCAGCCGGTGCGGGCATCCGCCGCCGCGAGTGCGCCGCTCCCCGCACCGCCTCCCTCGCCCGAGCCCTCGGACGATGCCGAACTTCATCAACTCCGGGACGCGCTCGACCACACAGCCCATGCCGGACTTGCGCATCTGACCGCCGGCCTCTCACCCGCAGCCATCATCGACGCATTCATGGATTGGGGCGTCCATCTCGCGATCTCTCCGGGCAAGCAGGTCGAGCTTGCCACGAAAGCCGCGCGGAAATGGTCCCGGCTGACGCAGTTCGCCTCCCGATGCGCGATCAATGGCGGCACCGCCGAGCCATGCATCCAACCGCTCCCTCAAGACCATCGGTTCGCCGAGAAGGAGTGGTCCCATTGGCCGTATAACCTGATCCAGCAAAGCTTTCTGCTGCAGCAGCAATGGTGGGACAACGCCACGACAGACGTGGACGGGGTGACCCGTCAGCATCAGGCGGTGGTCGAGTTCGCCATGCGCCAGGTCCTCGACATGGTGTCCCCGTCCAATTTCATCGCGACGAACCCGGTGGTTCAGCGGCGCATTCTCCAGACGGGCGGACAGAACCTCCTCCAGGGCCTGCGCAACTTCGTCGACGACTGGGAGAGGATCATCCGCTCCAAGCCTCCGGCCGGCACCGAATCCTTCCGGCCCGGCCGCAGGGTGGCGGTTACGCCCGGCGAGGTGATCTACCGCAACGCCCTCATCGAGCTGATCCAGTACAGCCCGACCACGGACAAGGTCCGGCCGGAACCGCTCCTTATCGTGCCGGCCTGGATCATGAAGTACTACATCCTCGACCTGTCGCCCGAAAATTCCCTGGTGCGCTACCTGACCGATCAGGGCTTCACGGTCTTCATCATCTCCTGGAAGAACCCGACCGCAGAGGATCGGGATCTCGGTCTCGACGCTTATCGCAAGCTCGGGGTGATGGCGGCGCTCGATGCGGTCAATGCCGTCCTGCCCCATCGCAAGGTCCATGCGGTCGGCTATTGCCTCGGCGGCACGCTTCTGTCCATCGCGGCGGCCGCCATGGCGCGGGACGGCGACAGGCGCCTTGAAACCTTGTCGCTCCTGGCCGCCCAGGCCGATTTCCGTGAAGCCGGAGAACTGACGCTCTTCATCAACGAGAGCCAGCTCCACTTCCTCGAGGACCTGATGCGCAGCCAGGGCTACCTGGACACGAGGCAGATGTCCGGCGCGTTCCAGCTCCTGCGCTCGAACGACCTGATCTGGTCGCGGCTCATCCGTCACTACCTCCTGGGCGAACGCACGCCGCTCAACGACATGATGTCCTGGAACGCCGACGCGACCCGCATGCCCTACCGCATGCATGCCGACTACCTGCGGCAGCTCTTCCTCAACAACGACCTGGCCGAAGGACGTTTCCTCGTCGACGAGCGCCCCATCGCGATCCGCGATATCCGCGTCCCAATCTTCGCGGTCGGCACCGAGCGCGATCACGTCGCGCCATGGCGCTCGGCGTTCAAAATCCATCTCCTGTCCGACACGGACGTGACGTTCCTTCTCACGACCGGCGGCCACAATGCCGGCATCGTGGCGGATCCGAGCAGGACGGGAGGGAGGTTCCAGGTGCTGACGCGATCCGCTGCGGGGCATTACCTGGATCCCGACACCTGGACCAAGATCGCGCCTCGCTTCGAAGGGTCATGGTGGCCCGAATGGGTGCGTTGGCTCGCGTCCCGTTCCGGCGAGCCGACAGCTCCGCCGCCCATGGGAGCACCGGCGCAAGGGTATCCGGCTCTCTGCGAGGCGCCCGGCACCTATGTGCTCCAGGGCTGATGCAACGGGGACCGTCAGAAGGAAGTTGCGTCTTCGGGCGCCTTCTGGGCGGATAAGGGAATGGCGACTCCGGTAGGGCTCGAACCTACGACCTGCCGCTTAGAAGGCGGCTGCTCTATCCAGCTGAGCTACGGAGCCATCGGACCGGCCGCCCTGTCCTTAGTGGGTCCAGGGCCCGACGCGGTTGAATTTGAAATTGTCGGAATAGGACATCGTCCGCCGCTTGACCTCGTGCGGCTCCTCGACCCGGTAGGCGATGCCCTCGCGCTCGGCATAGGCCATGGCCTCCTCCTTGGTGTCGAACCAGAGGCGGAGCTGCTGGCGGGTATCGCCCGAGCTCGTCCAGCCCATCAGGGGCTCGATCTCGCGAGGCTTGTCCTGCTCGAAAACGAGAAGCCACTGCTTGGTCCGGGCCATGCCGGACTGCGTTGCGGACTTGGCGGGCTTATAGATCCGTGCAGGCATTGGTTTTGGACTCTCTCCAAGACTCATCCGGTGAAGATGGTCGGGGCGGCAGGATTTGAACCCGCGACCCTCTGCTCCCAAAGCAGATGCGCTACCAGACTGCGCTACACCCCGTAATCCTCAACAGCTTGGTTTCTCTATCGATTTGAGAACCGATACGCAAGGGCGAGGTTCCTCTCTCGGAGAACAAAGGAAATGCCTGTTCCTTGGGCCGGTCCCCAGGGAGCCCAATCCCATCCCAAATGCCATACTCTTCCGAGGTGTCCCGTACCTCGCATGATCGGCGGCCGGGTTCTTCCCTCTGGCAGCGCCGGAAGCATAATCCGAATCCCGGTCCAGGTTTGCCCCTACGGATCGTACCTGAGCGCCACCATCCGGAGGCGCTTCTTTTTTGGCGCGAGCCATTCCCTCCGCTACGGAACTCAGCGGATAACCCAAGACCATCTTCACACCAGCTTCCTCCTTTAGAAAGATCATTCTCTCGAAGGCAGGATCGCAAGCATGAGCCATTGGATTCCGGAGCGTCGGTCAAGTCAGCGCTATCCCGCCTTCCTGGAGGGCTGGATCGCAATTGGGACGGCCGGCGAACCGATCGAATGTACGGTTTGGGACCTGTCGGAAGCCGGCGTCCGGCTCGTGGTGCCCCCGCCTGCGGACGTTCCCCTGGAATTCGAGCTCCAGATCCCCTCCGAAGACGCGAAGGCGAATGTCCGGCTCATCTGGACGACCGGGATACACTACGGGGCCAAGTTCATGGATTGACGCGCCCCCACGGGCGTACCGGTCAGATGGGCTGGCTGTCGAGAGAGCGGAACGACCCGCCGGAGACAAGACGTGTCCGAATCCGTCTAGCGCTTGAACAGCGGGTGTTCCACCCGGTCACCCGGCTTGATTCCGAGCTTGGCCGCCGTGCCGGCATTGAGTTCGAGCACGGACAGCACCGGCTCTCCCGAGGAAATGGTCCGCGTCGAGAGCGGCTCGGTATTGGCGGCGATTCGGGCGATCGTGCCGTCGGCACGGATGAACAGCATGTCGAGAGGCAGATAGGTATTCTGCATCCACATGGAGACGGGCTCGACTCGGCCGAAATCGAACAGCATACCCTGGTCGGCCGGCATGGACCGGCGGAACATCAGCCCCTGGGCCCGGTCCGCATCGTTGCGGGCGACCTCGACCTTGAAGGACTGCCGCTGCCCCGCTTTGGTCGCGATGGATAGGTTCTCGAACGCCTGCGCGTAGGCCGCGCCGGCGATGAGGACGAGAAGGCCGAAGGCCGATAACGCCGGCCGGATACGCGACAGCACGGGCAAGCTCATCAATGGGAGTGTGGCAGAGCCATGTCGGCCAGACGAACCTCGGCGGCCATGAGACCCTTGGATCCGTCGCCGAATCGGACGAACACGCGCTCACCCGGTTTGAGTTCGGCAATGCCGTAACGGCGCAGAGTTTCCATATGGACGAAGATGTCCGGCTTGCCCTCTCCCTGGGTCAGGAAGCCGAAGCCGCGCAGGCGGTTGAACCACTTCACGACCGCAGGCTCCAACCCGCTGGTCGGCACCACCTGGACATGGGTGCGCGGCAGCGGAAGCTCGGAAGGATGCAGGGCGGTGGATTCGTCCAGCGACAGGATGCGGAAGGCCTGGAGCCCGCGCGGGCGCTGAACCGCCTCGACGACGATCCGGGCCCCCTCATTGGCCGCCTGGTAGCCGTCCCGGCGCAGGCAGGTCACATGGAGCAGAACATCGGGCATGCCGTTGTCGGGAACGATGAAGCCGAAGCCCTTGGCGACGTCGAACCATTTGATTCGGCCGCTGACCTGGACGAGCTCGAGAGCGCCCTCTTCCGAGACGGGCTGAGCGACCTCGCGGTGGCCCTGATCTAAAGGGGAATTCTCCTCGCGGAGACTGAAAGAATTGGAGCCGTAATCGCCAGTCATGAAAATACCCAAACTCGAATCATGAACCCGATTCTTAATAAGAGGATAACATCGTCCTGAATCAGGGGAAGCCAGAAACGCGCATCGAAGCGCGATGAAATTTTCGGCAGTCTTCATGTTCTTGAAATTACGATACAAACTCTGAGAAGACGGCGCCGATTTCCGCATTGATCACCAGATCGGCAACCTCGTCGAGGGGTGTAGGCTCCCGATTGATGATCACCAGACGGGCCCCGTTCTCCTTGGCGAAGGCCGGAAAAGCCGCCGCCGGATAAACCACGAGGGAGGAGCCCGCGACCAGGAAGAGGTCGCATGACGCCGTCAGTCGCTGCGCCTGGCGCATGGGCCCCTCCGGCATGGTCTGGCCGAAGGAAATGGTCGCCGATTTGAGAATGCCGCCGCAGATCCGGCATACGGGCGGCTCCCCGTCCGCCTCGAAGCACCGCCTCACCCAGTCGAGCTCATGGCGCCGCCCGCAAGACAGGCACTTGGCATAGGTGCCGTTGCCGTGCAGTTCGATGACCTGGTCCTCTCCGAGGCCCGATTCCTGGTGCAGGCCATCGATGTTCTGGGTGATCACGGCCGGCATCCTGCCGATGGCAACGAGGGATGCGAAACCGAGATGCCCCAGGCTCGGACGTGCGCCCCGATAAAGGTCGTCCATGGCGAATTTCCGTCGCCATGCCTCGCGGCGAGCTTCCGCACTCTGCTGGAAAAGATCGAACGAAATCGGCTTGTGCCGCATCCAGGGACTGCCCGGAGACCGGAAATCGGGAATGCCGCTCTCCGTCGAAATGCCCGCCCCCGTGAAGCCGGCGATCACGCGGGCGTCTTGAATCATGCCCCGTAATGTGGCGATTGATGCGGCGAGGCTCTCGGTCATGTCACTCACATAAGGCCGACAGGCTGTGAGGGAATGCCTTTGCCCATGAGACAGACCGACTTGACCTCCACCTCCCCCAAGGCCCGCACCGCCGCGTCGCAACGATGGGATGCCATCGACGTTGCCCGCGGCCTCGCGATCGCCGCGATGATCGTCTATCATTTCAGCTGGGACCTGAGCTTCCTGCAGCTGATCGGGACGAACATCCTCCAGGTCCCGGCCTGGCGCTGGTTCGCACGCGGGATCGCCGGCTCGTTCCTGATGCTGGCGGGGTTTGGCTTGGCCTTGGCCCATGTCCAGGGTTTCCGGCGGATCCCGTTCCTGAAGCGTCTCTTGAGGGTCGGCGGCGCCGCTTTGGCGGTGACCCTGGGGACTTATTTCGCCTTTCCCGAAAGCTACATCTTCTTCGGCATCCTTCACTGCATCGCCGTCTCGAGCGTGCTGGCCCTGCCCTTCCTGCGCCTGCCCCCTGGCCTGACTCTGGTCGCCGCCGCCTTCTTTCTGGTCGGCCCCTGGCTCTTCACGAGCCCTGCCCTCGACGCGCCCTGGCTCGACTGGCTGGGCCTCGGCGCGGCTGAACCGGTGACGAACGATTACGTGCCGATCTTTCCCTGGTTCGGTCTTGTGCTGATCGGCGTTGCGGCCGGGACGTGGCTCCTGCCTCAGGGGGAGGCGCTCGGCCTGGCGCGATGGCGCGCCGGTAATCCGATCTTCACGCTCCTGATCTGGGCCGGGCGCAAGAGCCTGCCGATCTACCTGACGCACCAGATCGTCCTGCTCGGGGTCCTCTACGGCGTCGCCCAGATCGTGGGGCCGTCCCCGTCGGCGGCCTGCCGGCAGATCTGCCTGATGCAGAACGGAGACCCTGCCCTCTGCCCGTCGGTCTGCTCCTGCATCCTGCAACAGGTCCCGGAGCGCGGACTCTGGCAAAGGCTCCTCGCCAACAAGGCCGCCGCGGAGGACAACATGCGGATCTCGCGGGCGGCACAGCAATGCATGCGCCAGAGCCCACCCTCGTAGAGGCGTCCTCCCGCATGTCATGGCCGTCCCCGGACTTGATCCGGGGATCAGGCCCGGCCATCTCGCTTCCGTGAGGCGCTGTGCTCTTCCAATCGAGATCACCTTCACAAGGTCGGTGACGACGTGGTGCGTGGTTGGGTGGACAAAAGGTGAGGGCTAAACCACGTTCAGCCGCGTCTCCTTCGCGGCGCGCTCCACCCTCGCTTCCGCCAGAAGGCAGAGGAGTTCGAACGCGATGGACGCTCCCACCAGCGCGGTGCCACCGGATTGATCCAGCGGCGGAGACACTTCGACCATGTCGGCGCCCACCAGATTCAGGTGCCGGAAGCCGCGGACGAGCTGCAGCGCCTCACGGCTGGTGAAGCCGCCGATCTCCGGCGTCCCGGTGCCGGGCGCGAAGGCGGGATCGATGGAATCGATGTCGAAAGTGAAATAGGTCGGGTCCATCCCGACGATCCGCCGCGCTTCGGCGATCGCATAGGGAATGCCCTTCTCCGCCACCTCCTCCATGTCGATGATGCGGATCCCCTGTTCGAGCGCCCATTCGCGCTCGTCGGCGGCATACATGTGGCCCCGGATCCCGATCTGAACCATTCGCTTGGGATCGAGCACGCCGTCCTCGATGGCCCGGCGGAAGGGCGTTCCGTGGGTGAGCTTCTGGCCGCCGAAATAGGTGTCGCCCGTGTCGCTGTGCGCGTCCACATGGATCATTCCCACGGGGCCGCTCTTGGCGGCGAGCGCCCGCAGGATCGGATACGAGATGATATGGTCGCCGCCGATGGAGAGCGGCGTCACGCCGCCCTGATAGAGATAGGACACCTCCGCCTCGATGCGCCGAAGCGTATCCTGCACGTCGACGGGATTAACCGGAACATCGCCCACATCCGCGCAGGCGCAGAGATCGTAGGGCGCGACCAGGGTTCCGTAATTGACCAGGCGCATGAGCGAGGACGCCTCGCGCACCTGGCGCGGGCCGAGGCGGGTTCCGGGACGGTTGGTGGTGGCGCCGTCGAACGGAATGCCGAGGATGGCGATGTCGATCTCATCGGGCGCATGCGTGGGGGCGAGATAGGGCAGCCGCATGAAGGTCGAGATGCCGGCGAAGCGCGGCACCACCATCCCGGACAACGGCTGATAATTCTCCAGCCGCTGCTCCCGGCTCGCAGGCTCACTCATCTTCTTGAGGTTCTGTGCCATCAATGGAATTTCCCTCTGCATCAATGAACGGCGCGGGCGAAAACCCGCTCGATGCGCTCCATCCCCCAGTCGATCTCGTCCCGGGTGATGGTGAGAGGCGGCGCGAAGCGCAGCACCGTCCCGTGGGTATCCTTCGAGAGGACGCCGTTCTCGAGCAGCGCGTCGCAGACCGCGCGGGCGGAAACCACGTTCGCATCCACCTCGACGCCGACCCACAGGCCGCGGCCGCGCACCTCCTTCACGATATTGCTGCGCATGGCGCGCAGGCGGTCCTGCAGGTAGCCGCCCATCTCCGCGCTGCGATCGACGAGGTGCTCCTCCTCGATCACCGCGAGCGCCTCCAGGCCGATCCTCGCCGCGAGGGCATTGCCGCCGAACGTGGAACCATGAGAGCCGGGATTGAAGACATTCATGACTTCTTGCGTCGCCACGAAGGCCGAGACCGGATAGACGCCGCCGCCCAGGGCCTTGCCGAGGATCAGCCCGTCCGGCTTGATGTTCTCGTGCTGATGGGCGAACCAGCGGCCGGTGCGGCCGAGGCCCGACTGCACCTCGTCGAGGATCAGCAGCACGTTGTGCCTGTCGCAGAGGGCGCGCAGGTCCCTCAGGTATCCCTCGGGCGGCACGACGATACCCGCCTCACCCTGGATCGGCTCGATCAGGATGGCGCAGGTATTGGGCGTGATCGCACGCTCGACCGCATCGGCATCGCCGAACGGCACGAGCTTGAAGCCCCCCGCGAAGGGACCGAAGCCCTCGCGATACGATTCATCCGACGAGAATCCCACGATGGTGGTCGTGCGGCCATGAAAGTTGTTGTTCGCGACGATGATCTCCGCCTGATCCTTCGCGATTCCCTTCCGGTTATAGCCCCAGCGCCGGGCGGCCTTGATGGCGGTTTCGACGGCTTCCGCTCCCGTGTTCATGGGAAGCGCCATGTCGAGGCCGGTGATCTGGACGAGGCGCTCCAGGAAGGGGCCGAGCAGTTCCGTGTGATAGGCGCGGCTGGTGACGGCGAGTTTCGAGGCCTGCTCCATCATCGCCTTCAGGATGCGCGGATGGCCGTGGCCCAGGCTGACGGCCGAATACGCGCTCATCATGTCCAGGTAGCGCCGGCCTTCCGTGTCTGTGGCCCAGACGCCCTTCGCCTCCTTCAGGACGACAGGCAGGGGATCGTAATTGGCAGCCGTGACCGATCGTTCGAGAGCTATGAAATCCATGGGTTCCTCCATGGATAAGCTTATGAGCTTCACTCCTCGATCGAGGCTGAATTCCCGTGCACCCACAGCCGTTTCTGTCGTAGGGCAAGGTGCCCGCGCTCAATCCTGGCGGTCGGTCACCGGATAGCCCTCGAATTCCTTGAGGGTTTTGAGCACGAAGGTGGTGTGGATGCGGCCGATTCCGAACCCCGGATCTGCCAGGTAGGCCTCGGTCAGAGCCTCATAAGCGGCCAGCGTCGGAGCCACGATTCGGGCGACATAATCATACTCGCCGTTGACGACCTGGAGTTCGATCACAGCAGGATTGGCTGTCAGTGCTCGTTCCAGACGCTGCCGGGTTCCGGTGGAGGGATCGCGCATGCTGATCCCGGCCAGCGCAATGATGTCATGCCCGAGCGCGGACGGCTCGATCAGAGCCGTATAGCCACGGATGACGCCCTTCTGTTCGAGGCGCCTCACGCGTTCGAGGCAGGGACGCGCCGACAGCCCGACCCGCTCCGACAGAGCCTGGTAGGTGATGCGCCCATGGTCGCGCAGGGCATCGAGGATCATCAGGTCGATCCGGTCGAGGGAAGGTTTGACGCTGCGACTCAGCAGCTTCGAAGGCGGCTTCATGGTTCGGCTCGCACAGGGCCCCCGAGAACGGCACGGGCCGACGACAGATCGTCAGGTCTCTAACCTACGAAGCATGAGCGTTGCAATTCCACATAAGGAATGAGGCAGCGCCACAACCGGCTGCTGCACCCACCAGGGTTCGTCAGTCGGAAGTTGAACGTTCTTCACAATCAGGCCACAATGTATGGATACTATATTGCACAATAGACACCTGATCGTGTTCATTTTTCACAGCTCTATATCGTTTCATTGTTGAAGAGCCTTGAAGCTTGAGTATAACTCTACGTCACTTTTTGAGGGCCAAGATCAGTGAATCTTCTTTCGGAGACGGATGTCGCCGACAGCATTTCGGCGCTTTGCAGATCCCTTAGCGAGAATTGCAGAAGTACAGTCGGCATGGATATGTCACTGACTCACTCTCTCGGCTTCGACTCGCTCAAGCTGATGCAGTTCTTTGCTGGAGTTGAGGAGATGTATCCCGACGCGGCTTTGGAGGACTGGTTCATCGAACACAGCACGGACGGCCGCGACACGCTTCGCAGCGCCGTTTCTTACCTCGTACGATTTCTGCCGCCGCAGACCGCAAGAGGTTGAAACCCGCCTCCCCCTTTGCCAACTAGTACCGGCCTGTCGTCAGCGCCATGAGGGCAGTTGCTGTTTCACGTCGGGATTGGAGGTGCTGTTGTGCTGCGGGATTATATGACCGATCTTCCTCTGGTCGCCATTCTGCGTGGCCTGAAGCCCGAAAATGCCGAGGCTGTCGGCTTCGCGCTGGTCGAGGCCGGCTTTCGGATCATCGAGGTACCTCTCAACTCGCCCGAGCCCTTCCGCAGCATCGAGATCCTGGCCAAGACCATGCCGAAGGACGTGCTTGTCGGTGCGGGAACTGTCCTGGAGCCGGAGCAGGTGGTGGGCGTCCATGATGTGGGTGGCAAGCTCATCGTCATGCCCCATGCGGACTTGGACGTGATCCGGTCCGCCAAGACGAACCGCCTCCTCTGCACCCCCGGCGTCGCGACTCCGACCGAGGCTTTCGCGGCCCTCAAGGCCGGGGCGGACGCCATCAAGATTTTTCCGGCCGAAGCTATTCCCCCTGGCGTCGTAAAGGCCTGGCGGGCCGTTCTGCCGAAGGACGCGCTCGTCCTGCCGGTCGGCGGCATCAAGCCTGACAACATGAAGCCTTATGTGGATGCAGGCGCCAACGGCTTCGGTCTCGGATCGGCCCTCTTCACGCCTGCGATGAGTGTCGAGGACATCGGGCGTAATGCCCGCGATTTCGCGCAGTCCTGGCGAAACCTGACGGCCTGATCCGCAAACTCTGTTCGTTCTGAATGACCTGAGCAGGAACCCCTGGGAGCGAAAGCCGTTCTCAGGGAGAAATGCTTGTTCAAGGAATTCACGATGAAGAAGACGGTACTGATTCTTGCGGCTTCGCTTCTCAGCACGGCCGCCTTCGCCCAGGACACCACCACGACCATCAAGAAGGAACAGGGCATTCTGGGCAGCCAGACGACGATCGAGCGCAAGACGGAGCCGAGCACGACGTCCTCCACCTCGGTCACCACGAGCACGGGTTCAGTGGGCTGCACCACGGAAACCAAGCAGAAGACGGACGAGTTCGGCGACACGACCACCAAGAAGAAGACCGAGTGCTGATCGGGTTCTTGTCTTCGCCAATCCGGGCCCGGCCTCGTGCCGGGCCTTTCCTTTTCGACCGCCTCAGCGGCGGCGTCCGCCCTGCCCGCTGCGGAAAAACGGGACAGTCAGGAGGCGCCGACCGGTCTCGTCGGTGATCTCGAGTTCGATATTGCCCGCGTCGGCCAGCTCGTCCCGTAATTCCTCGACGGTGGCCAGGGCCTCGGCCCGAGCGGCCTCGAGATCGGGGAGTTCAATCCCCTCATCGTCTTCATCGACGTCGTAGCCGTCTCGGATGTTGAAGAAATAGCGGGGCATGGGGATCAAGCTTCGGATGGATGTTTGGCGGGAAGAACGCCCTTGCGGGCGGCAGGTTCGATCAGGCACCTGCATTTTCCTATACACGTCTTTTCCGGAAATGATGACGCCTATCGCAAGGGTGCCGCACACCCGCTCGTTCCATGGAGCTTTTTTCATGAGCGCGCGTTGATTGGCACGCCAAGGGTAATAGCGGGTCAACCGTTACAGGCATGTCATGATCCGTCGCCCTCTCGCTTCCGCCACCCTCATAGGCGCGATCGCCGCGTTTGGAATCACGCCCACCACCGCGCAGACGTCGTGCGGCCCGCGCGAACAGCTCGTGAAGCTGCTGGCCGACCAGTACAAGGAGGATCCGGTCGGGATCGGCCTCGCCCAGCCCGGACAGGTGCTCGAAGTCTTCGCCTCGTCGAAAGGCTCGTGGACCATGGTGATGACCCTGCCGGACGGAAAAGCCTGCCTCATCGCCACCGGCGACAATTGGGAGATGGTCACCAAGATCAAGGGCAACCCGGCCTGAGCGACGCCCGCCAATATCGGCATAATATCGAACCCGCGAGGTATCGAACCTCTAGGCTGAAAAGAGCTGGATCTAAGGGATTGGAGAGTGGCGCGCCCTAGGGGAGTCGAACCCCTCTTTCCTGCGTGAAAGGCAGATGTCCTAACCGATAGACGAAGGGCGCGCATTGCTTCGTGGCAGTGCCTCCGAAGTGGGCGAACCTATAGATGGGTTCGTGACGCATCGCAAGCACCTGATTGGAATTATTCCGGCCTCGCCGCGTCCATGATCCGCACCTCGACCTTCTCGTTGCCGCCCCAACGATCAATGGAGAGCGTCCCGGCCACGTGGAGCGTGTTGCCCATGGCCTGCGACAGCGCGATGCCGAGGGGCTGACCGGCAGCTCGGAAGGCGATGCCGCCGATGATGCTGCCGTCGCCGCCCCTGAGCTTCACACGCATATGCCCGCCGCTGCCCACCTCGCGCGCTTCGACGAGCCGATGCTGGGGAAAGACGAAGACAGGTTCCGGCTGGCCCTGGCCGAAGGGCCCGGCCCGTTCCAGCGCCGTGACTACGGCGGGCTGGGCGCCGGCGGCCGTCAGGGTCGCGTCGATGGCGAAATTGTCCTTCAGGCGCATGGCGCTCACCGGATCGCCGAGCCTGTCGGTCACGAAGCCGAGAAACCGCTCCAGATCGACGGCCTGAATCGTTACGCCGGCCGCCATCGTATGGCCGCCGCCTTTGATGGCGATGCCCGCATCGACGGCGGCGCGTACCGCGTAGCCCAGATCGACCCCGGGGACGGAGCGCCCTGAACCGGTGGCCGTACCGTCCGGATTCAGCGTGAAAGCGAAGGCCGGCCGGCGGAACCGCTCCTTGGTGCGGGCGGAGATCAGGCCGACCACGCCCGGGTGCCACTCGGCGGATGCCGTCACGAGAACGGGCATGTCGGGCAGGCGCTCCAGCGCCATCATGGCCTGCGCCTCGGCCTCGGCGACCGCCACGACCTCGATGGCCTGACGCTCCCGGTTGAGCCGGTCGAGCTCGGCGGCCAAACGCCCGGCCTGCACGGGATCCTCGGTCAGCAGGAGCCGCGAGCCCAAGGCCGCATCGCCGATGCGGCCGCCCGCGTTGATGCGTGGCCCGACGAGGTAGCCGAGATGCCAGCTTTCCGGCGCTCCGGCGAGGCCCGCCGTATCGAGGAGCGCCGCCAGCCCGACCCGGCGGCGGCTCTTCATGATCGCCAGCCCTTGGCGCACGAAGGCCCGGTTGAGGCCGATGAGCGGCACCACGTCGGCAACGGTCGCAAGAGCGACGAGATCGAGGCTCCCCATCAGGTCGGGCTCGGCCCGGCCTTGAAAGAAGCCGCGGGAGCGCAGCGTCCGGTTCAGGGCGACGAGGAACAGGAACACCACGCCGGCCGCGCAGAGATGGCCCAGCCCCGAGAGATCATCCTGCCGGTTCGGGTTCACGATGGCGAGCGCGTCGGGCAGTTGCTCAGGCGCCTGGTGGTGGTCGAGGACGATGGGATCGAGACCGAGACGCTTCGCCTCCGCCAGGGGTTCGAGGCTCGCCGTGCCGCAATCGACCGTCACGAGGATATCGGCGCCCTGCTGCTTCAGCGCCCGGATGGCATCGACATTCGGGCCGTAGCCTTCCGTGATCCGGTCCGGGATGTGGATGGCATAGTCCAGCCCGCAGGCCCGCAGGTACTCGGCCAGCAGCGCGGCGCTGCAGGCTCCGTCCACGTCGTAATCGCCGAAGATCGCCACCTTCTCGTTGCGCTGCACGGAATCGGCCAGCCGGGAGGCGGCGGCCTCCATGTCGGTCAGCACATGCGGATCCGGCATGAGATCCCGCAGGCGCGGGTTCAGGAAACCTTCCGTGTCATGGATGCCCACGCCGCGCCCGGCCAGGACCCTGGACAGAACGTCCGGGAGGCCATGGGTCTGGGCGATGGCGAGCGCAATGGTCCCCTGGGCGGCATCGCAGCGCTCGATCCAGGTGCGCCCGAGGGCGGAATGGGTGACGCCGAGAAACGGCTTCGGCAGCAGAAGAGGAGATGATTCGGTCACAGCGGGAGTTTTATCCGCGAATCGTGGTCAAAGCATCCTGGCAAAGTACCCCAGCTGCTCTTCGGTGGTCATGGCTGCCCTTCGCCCACCGAACACCGGCGTCAGCCCAGCAGGTGGCGGTACTGGATGAAGCCGCTGCGGGCGGCGACCTTGTCGTAGAGAGCCTGGGCCGTCGTGTTGCTCTCATGGGTCAGCCAGTAAACCCGCGCAGCGCCATGGGCCTTGGCCTTTTCGTACACGGCCTCGATGAGGGCCCGCGCCACCCCGCGCCCCCGCGCTTCTTCGGCCGTGAACAGATCCTGCAGATAGCAGTAATCGGCCGTGGTCCAGGTGGAGCGGTGATAGAGGTAGTGGACGATGCCGACGATCCTGCCGTCGAGAACGGCCACCAGGGCATTGATGGGCTCGGCCGGATCGAAGAACCGGCGCCACGTGGCATCGGTCACCTCGGGCGGCAAGGACGATTGATAGAACGTCAGGTAGGCCTGCCAGAGGGGCTCCCAGGCGGCCCCGTCGCTTTCGGTGATGGGGCGGATTTCGATCATGTCACTTCCCTGACTTGCCGCATCGTCATGTTTGGCCTTGCTCGGCCCCAAACGTGCATGGCCGGGACAGGCCCGGCCATGACTCGATCTGGATTGCTCTCAGAACCTCGGGACGAGCTAGTCCAGGTGGAACTTCGACAGCTCCCGGTGCTCGCCGTAGATGCGGCGCACGGTGCCGGTGGCGGAGCGGTAGACCACCGTTTCGGTGGTGATCACGTCCTTGCCGAAGTGAACCCCGCGGGTGAGCGCGCTGTCGGTCACGCCGGTCGCGGCCACGATCACGTCGCCACGGGCGAGGTCCGTCATGTCGTATTTCCGGTTCGGATCGGTCACGCCCATCTGGAGCGCACGGGAGCGCTTCTCCTCGGTGTCGAGGATGAGGCGGGCCTGCATCTGGCCGCCGATGCAGCGCAGGGCGCCAGCCGCCAGAACGCCCTCGGGGGCGGCGCCGATGCCGAGATAGATGTCGATCCCGGTTTCCGCCGGTTTCGTGGTGAAGATCACGCCGGCGACGTCGCCGTCCGAGATCAGGCGGACGCCGGCGCCGGTCTTGCGGATGGCCGCGATGAGGTCGGCATGGCGGGGACGGTCGAGCACGAGTGCCGTAAGTTCGTTCACCTTCACGCCCTTCGCCTTGGCGAGGTTGTTCAGGTTCTCCTCAGGCGAGGCGTCGAGATCGACCACGCCGGCGGCATAGCCCGGGCCGACGGCGATCTTGTGCATGTAGACGTCGGGAGCCGCCAGCAGAGTGCCGGCCTCGGCCATGGCCATCACGGCGATGGAGCCCGGCATGTCCTTGGCGCAGAGCGTCGTCCCCTCCAGCGGGTCGACCGCGATATCGACCTTCGGCCCCTGCTTGTTGCCGACCTTCTCGCCGATGAAGAGCATGGGCGCCTCGTCGCGCTCACCCTCGCCGATCACCACCGTGCCGTCGATGGGGAGCTTGTTCAGCTCACGGCGCATGGCATCCACGGCGGCCTGGTCGGCTGCCTTTTCGTTGCCGCGGCCGCGCAGCCTGGCGGAGGCCACCGCCGCGCGCTCGGTGACGCGGACGAGCTCCAGGGTCAGGATGCGCTCGATGATTTGGCCCGGTTGGACGGTAATGCCTTGCGACATGGACTTGTCGTCTCCCATTTGTGATCGTCGGGGTCCGGAATGGACCGGTGTTGCGTTACTCGCGTTCGATGCGAATGACTTGGGGCGGCTCGGCGATAAGACCATCCCTCGTGATTTTTTCCAAGGCCGAGCGGATCGAAGCTTCCGTGGCCGCATAGGTGATCAGCACCAGCGAGACCGGCGCGCCGGAGCGCCCGTGCGGGTCCTGGGTCGCGGCAATTTCCGAGCGCTTCTGCAGGATGCTCTCCAGGGAGATGTCCGCCTCGGCCATGCGGGTCGCGACGCCCGCGGCGACACCCGGACGGTCGTGGACCGTCAGGCGGACGTAATAGCCGCCCTCGTGGCGCTGCATGGGGGCGCGGGCCGCCTTCTCCAGGCGGTCGGTCCGGGTGCCGAAGAGCGGTTGGACGTTGCCGGTGGCCACATCGGCGATATCGGCCACGACGGCGGAGGCGGTGGCATCGCCCCCTGCCCCCGGCCCGATGAGGGTCAGTTCGCGCACCGCGTCGGCGTCGATGGTGACCGCATTGGTCACGCCCATGACCTGGGCGATGGAGGAGGTCCGGGGCACCATGGTCGGGTGCACGCGCTGCTCGATGCCGGTCTTGGTGCGCTCGGCGACGCCAAGCAGCTTGATGCGGAAGCCCAGCTCCTTCGCCATGGCGAGGTCGAGCGGCGTGATGGAGGAGATGCCCTCCACATAGATCGCGTCCGCGTCGATCTCGGTCCCGAAGGCGAGACTGGTCAGGATCGCGAGCTTATGGGCCGTATCGTAACCTTCGACGTCGAAGGTCGGGTCGGCCTCCGCATAGCCGAGCCGCTGCGCATCCTTGAGGCATTCGGCGAAGGTGAGGCCTTCGAGCTCCATGCGCGACAGGATGTAGTTACAGGTGCCGTTCAGGATGCCGTAGAGGCGCGAGATCCGGTTGGCGGGCAGCGCCTCGCGCAGGGTTTTGATGACCGGGATACCGCCCGCGACGGAGGCCTCGAAGGCCAGGGACACGCCCTTCTCCTCCGCCAGCTTCGCCAGTTCGAGGCCATGTTTGGCGAGCAGCGCCTTGTTGGCCGTGACCACGTGCTTCCCGAGCGAAAGGGCCGTCCGCACCGTCTCGAGAGCTGCGCCGTCCGCACCGCCGACCAGTTCGACCACGCAATCCACATCCGCCGAACGCGCCAGCTCGACCGGGCTGTCGAACCACGTGAAGCGGGAGAGGTCGAAGCCGCGATCCTTGGTCTTATCGCGGGCCGAGATGGCCACGATCTCAACCGGCCGGCCGCCACGCTGGGCGACAGCCTCGTTCTGGCGGTCGAGAATGCGAACGACCGATGCGCCGACGGTGCCGAGGCCGGCAATGCCGACCCGAAGGGGACGTGTCACGAACAACAGCTCCTCAAATTGTCGGGCTGCTTTTACGACCGCCAAGGTGTCCTGTCCATGCGGAGGCGGCATCCGGTGGATTCCGCCCCTGCGAAAATCAGCCCCGACGCACCATCGGCACCACGTTGTGGAGCGTCTGGTCCGCGTGATCGAAGAACTTGCGGATGTTGCGCGCCGCCTGGCGGATGCGCTGCTCGTTTTCCACAAGAGCGATGCGCACATACTCGTCGCCGTGCTCGCCGAAGCCGATTCCCGGCGCCACGGCCACATCGGCCTTCTCCACCAGGAGCTTGGAGAATTCGAGGCTGCCCATCGACCGGAACTTCTCCGGAATCTGCACCCAGGCGAACATGGAGGCGGTCGGCACGGGAACGTCCCAGCCCGCCTTGGCGAAGGACTCGACCATCACGTCCCGGCGCCGCCTGTAGGTGGCGCGCATTTCGCGGATGCAGTCGTCCGGCCCGTTCAGGGCGGCAGTCGCCGCCACCTGGACCGGCGTGAAGGCGCCGTAGTCGAGATAGGACTTCACCCGGGCCAGCGCCGCCAGCAGGCGCTCGTTGCCAACCGCGAAGCCGATGCGCCAGCCGGCCATGGAGAAGGTCTTGGACATGGAGGTGAACTCCACCGCCACGTCGATGGCGCCGGGCACCTGCAGGATCGAGGGCGGCGGGTTCGATTCGTCGAAATAGACCTCCGAATAGGCGAGGTCCGACAGCAGGATCAGCTCGTGCTTCTTCGCGAAGGCCACGAGGTCCCGGTAGAAGTCGAGGGAGGCCACGTAGGCGGTCGGGTTCGACGGGTAGCAGACCACGAGCGCGACGGGCTTCGGAATGGAATGGGCCACCGCCCGCTCGGCCGCGACGAAGAACTCAGGGGTAGGCTCGGCCGGAACGGAGCGGATGACGCCGCCCGCCATCAGAAAGCCGAAGGCGTGGATCGGGTAGCTCGGGTTCGGCACCAGGATCACGTCGCCAGGCTCCGTGATCGCCTGGGCCATGTTGGCGAAGCCTTCCTTGGACCCGAGGGTCGCCACCACCTGGGTGTCGGGGTTGAGCTTCACGCCGAAGCGGCGCTCGTAGTAGCCGGCCTGGGCGCGGCGCAGACCGCCGATGCCCTTGGAGGCGGAATAGCGGTCCGTGCGCGGTTTGCCAACCGTCTCGACGAGCTTGTCGATGACGTGCTGGGGTGCCTGGAGGTCCGGATTGCCCATCCCGAGGTCGATGATGTCGGCACCGTTGGCCCGGGCGGCTGCCTTGATCCGGTTGACCTGCTCGAAGACGTAAGGCGGAAGGCGCTTAATCCGGTAAAAGTCAGGCATGGGTCTCGTCCTCGGGCGGAATCACGGGATTCCGGTATAGGTTCTAAGGCTTTCTCTTGGAATTC
Organism: Microvirga sp. Mcv34; assembly: GCF_024519725.1. Lineage (GTDB taxonomy): Bacteria > Pseudomonadota > Alphaproteobacteria > Rhizobiales > Beijerinckiaceae > Microvirga. The sequence continues at coordinate 30,294 of NZ_JALJRK010000047.1, forward strand.
GTCTTCTGGCGCGTCTGCTGCGACCCGTTGGCCGGAAGCTTGACCGGCTCCGGGGGCGGCGTCTTGCCGAGTTCCGCGGCCGCGGCGCCGGCGGCTTCGTTCCGGCTCCGCAGGGCATCGAGCTCCGCCTCGGCGGCCTTGACCTCATCGGCCGTGCGTGCCGGCGTCGGCCGGCCTTGGACCGCCGCGCCGATCGGCATGTATTCCAGGTTGGTCGGCCTGGACTGAACTACGAAATCCTGGCTCGCCGCCGTCTGCGGGCCTGCCCCAACGGCCGCTGCCACGTCCCGAACGGGATTGAAGCTGCCGTTGCAGCCGGCAACGAGCATCGTCACGGCGGCAGCCGAAGCACAGCGGATCGAAAAGGACTTCATACGCATTGTGATACCTAAGATCTGCAACATGACTCTGGCATACCCGACGGGTCGAACGTTAAGATGTCGGAAATGCGGCTTGCGAGCAATGCTGCTGCGATAGAGGGAGATCGCCTTATGGACAAGCCATACGGTGAGGAGAAGACTCAAAGCCCCGTGCCGGACTTCGAGGAACTCTCCCGTAACATGGCGCGCTTCGTCGAGGGAGCCGGCAAGGCCGCGGCCGCCTACCTCAAGCCCGTCCAGGAAGGCCAAGCCTCACCCGAACTCTCAAGTGACGCATCGGAAGCCATAAAATCCCTCGGGCGGGTAGCCGAGGTCTGGATGAGCGATCCGCAGAAGAGCTTCGAGGCCCAGTCCCGCCTCGGCACGCAATTCCTGTCGCTCTGGGCCTCGACCCTGAAACGTGCGCAGGGCGAAGCTGCCGACCCCGTGGCCGAGCCGGAGCCGAGGGACAACCGGTTCAAGGACCCGGAATGGTCCGAGAACCCGATTTTCGACTTCCTGAAACAGGCCTATCTCATCTCCTCCCGCTGGGCGGAGGATCTCGTCGAGAATGCTGAGGGACTCGATGAACGCACGCGGCATAAGGCGCAGTTCTATCTCAAGCAGCTATCCAGCGCTCTCTCGCCGTCGAACTTCCTCCTGACCAATCCGGAGCTGATCCGCGAAACCCTCAAGGAGAACGGGGCCAATCTCGTGCGCGGCATGAGCATGCTGGCGGAGGACATCGAGGCCGGGCGTGGCGAGTTGAAGATCCGGCAATCGGACACGAGCCGGTTCAAGGTCGGCGAGAATATCGCCACCACGCCGGGCAAGGTCATCTTCCGCAACGACCTGATCGAGCTGATCCAATACGCCCCTGCCACGGAAAAGGTCCTCAAGCGGCCGCTGCTGATCGTGCCGCCCTGGATCAACAAGTTCTACATCCTCGACCTCAATCCGGAGAAAAGCTTCATCCGCTGGGCGGTCTCGCAGGGGCTCACCGTCTTCTGCATTTCCTGGGTCAATCCGGCCGAGCAGCATGCGGAGAAGGGTTTCGAGCATTACATGGTCGACGGCATCTTCGCCGCGCTCGACGCCATCGAGCAGGCGACGGGCGAGAAGAAGGTGACGGGCATCGGCTATTGCGTCGGCGGCACCCTGCTGGCGACCACCCTCGCCTACATGGCGGCCAAGCGCGACAAGCGGATCGACAGCGCGACCTTCTTCACCGCGCAGGTGGATTTCACCCATGCGGGCGATCTGAAGATCTTCGCCGGCGAGGAAGAGGTGCGCAGCCTCGAAGCCACCATGAAGAAGCGCGGCTATCTCGAAGGCTCGCGCATGGCCAACGCGTTCAACATGCTGCGGCCCAACGACCTGATCTGGCCCTACGTGGTCAACGTCTACATGAAGGGCCAGTCGCCCTTCCCGTTCGACCTGCTCTACTGGAACGCCGATTCCACCCGCATGCCCGCGGCGAACCACGCCTTCTACCTCCGCAACTGCTATCTCGAGAACAAGCTCGCCAAGGGCGAGATGGAACTGGCCGGCGTGAAACTGGACCTGAAGAAGGTGAAGGTGCCGGTCTTCAACCTCGCCACGAAGGAAGACCACATCGCCCCGGCCCGCTCCGTGTTCGTCGGCTCGAAGATGTTCGGCGGACCGGTGAGCTACGTGCTTGCCGGCTCCGGCCACATCGCCGGCGTCGTCAATTCCCCCAGCAAGCCGAAATACCAGTTCTGGACCGGTGGTCCCGTCGACGGCGAACTGGAAGACTGGATGAAGCAGGCGACCGAGACCTCGGGCTCCTGGTGGCCCTACTGGTTCGACTGGATCAAGGCCCAGGCCCCCAGGATGGTCGCCGCACGGGAGCCGGGCGGCGGCAAGCTGGAGCCGCTCTGCGATGCACCGGGCACCTACGTTCTGGAAAAATCCTGAACCCTTCGGGCTTTACCGCGCAATAAAAAAGGCCGGCGCATGAGCCGGCCTTTCTGCTGTCGGGTCGTGGTCGCTCAGTACTTGCGAACGAGCGGAACCGCCGGGATCGCAACCTTCGGGTCGTCCCAACGATAGCGCAGGCCCGCCGAGATGATATCCACGGAGGCATCGACGTTCGCCACGAAGGGAAGGCCCTCGAAGTCCTGGTGACCGGGCAGGATGCGGATATCCGTCTCCCTCGTGAAGATGTGCGTGTAGGCCACGTCGAAGGACAGGCGGTCGTTCCACTGGTAGCCCGCACCGATCGACGCCCAGATGCGGTCGTTGTCGGGGAGACGGGTGGAGCGGATCTCCGTATCGATCGGCGATTGCTCGTAGGCGAGACCGGCGCGCAGGGTCCACTGATCGTTCAGCTTGTAATCCGCGCCGAGGGAGTAGAAGTACCCATCCTCGTAGTTGAGCGGGATGTCCGTGACGGTAACGCCGCCGGGACCAGTCACGAGCGGCGTCTTGAGCACGCTCCAGTTCGTCCATTCGAAACCGGCATGGACCGTGATCGCGGGCGTGATGACCTGGGAAATACCGATCGTGAGCTGGTCGGGGGTCTTCAGCTTCGCGGTGATCGGAACGTTCGAGAACGGGCCCAAGGCGGCGATTGAACCGCGAGGCGCCTCCAGGCTCCCTTCGAGCTCGTGCTCGACCTGGGACCGATAGCCGATACCGATCGTCGTGCCGGCGAACGGCGTGATCGTCACACCGGCCGTGAAGCCGAAGCCGATATCGTCGCCGTCCAGAATGGCGCTCGGAGCGCCGGGTAGGGTCGCGGAAGCGGCCGGAGCGCCCGGGAACGGCACCGCCCGCTTGAGGCGGATGTCGAAATACTGCAGCGACGGGCCGACCGCGAACGAGAACCAGTCGTTCACCTTCACGCCGAGCACCGGGTTCACGTTGACGGAGAAGATCCGGGACGAACGCGAGTAGAGCTGACCCGACCAGTTCTGGCGCGGATCGGTCACGAGGCCGTAGGGCGAGGTGCTCGAGAGACCGACCCAGAACGTGTCGTTAATCTGGAAAGAGCTGTATCCGGACGGAACGAGCGCGTCCTCACCGATATCGCCCGAGCCGCCGAACACGAAGGTCGGAACGGACGGAAGCGGGTTGATGTCGACCTGCGGAATAACGAGCGAAGCATGTCCCTCGCTCCACCAGCCCGGCATCATCGTGATGACGGCGGGGTTCCAGAACATGGAGGAGAGGTAACCCGAACCGGAGGCCGCGCCGGCGAAGGAGTAGCCCTGCGCCGTGGCGCTCTGCTCGCGCAGCGCGAAGGCACCCGCATGCGCGTTGCCCTGGGCGACGATGAGCGCTGCGGCGGAAACCGCGGCCAGCGACAAGGAACGAGAGAGAAGACCCATGGAGATTTCCTGCCCTTATGCTTTTTTGTGCGGGAGAATCCCGCCGTAAGGGCAATGTGCCAATGCTTAATTTTGGCCGCAATCCTTTCGTGAAAGCCGAAGAGCGGATTAACAATTTCTAAATTCGGCTTCTTCCTTTCTTCTTTTACTTCCATTTACGTAACTGGCGCCGAATAAGCGGCAAGTACGCGCCAATGGTTCATATGTAAACCGATGTATAGTCGGCTCTCATCTTGGGGTGAGCCGACTGTCGCCATGACGTGGACATCCGCCGCTTTGTTCGCGCTCGTGGCAAAACGGCAACATATTTGCGGCTAGAACATGCATTGTAGCTCGGCGCATTCGCGCCAATTATGCACGTGCCGTTACGAGAGGAGCGCTTGATGAAGCTGGTGAGATTTGGAGATGCTGGACAGGAGAAGCCGGGACTGATCGATTCCAGCGGCCAGATTCGGGATCTGTCGGGCATCGTGTCCGAGATCGACGGCTCGTCCCTGTCGTCCGGGGCTCTGGAGCGCATCCGCAGGACCGACCCTTCCACCCTGCCCGTCGCTCCTTCGGGGCAGCGCCTGGGAGCCTGCGTCGGACAGGTGCGCAACTTCATCGCCATCGGTCTCAACTATGCCGACCATGCAGCGGAGACGGGAGCGCCGATCCCCGCTGAGCCGATCGTCTTCAACAAGGCGCCGTCCTGCATCGTCGGGCCCAATGACGACGTGATCATCCCGCGCGGGTCGCAGAAGACCGACTGGGAGGTGGAGCTCGCCATCGTGATTGGCGAGCGGGCGTCCTATGTCGGCGCCAACGAGGCGCTCGATTACGTGGCCGGCTACTGCGTCTGCAACGACGTGTCCGAGCGCGAATACCAGCTGGAGCGCGGCGGCACCTGGACCAAGGGCAAGGGCTGCCCGACCTTCGGACCGCTCGGCCCCTGGCTCGTCACCAAGGACGAGGTCCCCGACCCGCAGAACCTGTCCATGTGGCTCGACGTGAACGGCGAGCGCGTGCAGAACGGCTCGACCCAGACCATGATCTTCAACGTGGCGCAGATCGTGTCCTACGTCTCGCATTTCATGATCCTGGAGCCCGGCGACGTGATCACCACCGGCACGCCGCCCGGCGTCGGCATGGGCATGAAGCCCCAGCGCTACCTGAAGGCCGGTGACGTGGTGTCCCTCGGCATCGAAGGCCTCGGCGAGCAGCGCCAGCGCTTCGTCGCCTTCGACGGACCGGCGCTCGACACGAGCAAGAGCTGGAAGGGGAACTGACGGCCCTGTAGGCCCTGCGTCATGGCCGGGCTCGTCCCGGCCATCCACGCCTGATTGCCAGCCCACAGCCCTCATCCTGAGGAGCAGCGCAGCTGCGTCTCGAAGGATCGTCCCACGCGCACTGGAGCCGCCCTCGCCCTTCGAGACGGATTGCTGACGCAATCCCTCAGGATGAGGGCTCCAGCAAGTGCCCGTTGCGTCACCTCTTCGTCATGGCCGGCACGAGGCTGGCGATGACAGGCCCTACGCGAGCCCCAGCATGAGCTGGATGTTCTGCACGGCCGCACCGGACGCGCCTTTGCCGAGATTGTCGAGCCTCGCCACCAGGACGGCGTGATTGTAGCTGTCGTTCTTGAAGACGAAGAGCTCCAGCCGGTCGGTGTCGTTCAGGGCCTCCGGCTCGATCCGCTCGATCCTCTTGCCGTCCCGGAGCGTCGGCACGACGCTGACGAGGCCGCCGTCCCGATAATGGTTCAGCAGCGCCGCCTCGAGATCGGCCGCCTTGGGCTTGGCGGGCAGCAGGTCAAGATGCAGCGGCACGCTCACCAGCATGCCCTGCCGGAAGTTGCCGACGGACGGGATGAAGATCGGCCGGCGGGTCAGGCCGGTGTATTTCTGCAGCTCCGGCACGTGCTTGTGCTCGAAGCCGAGACCGTAGAGCTCGAAGGAAGGCGCCGTGCCGGCCTCATAGGCCTCGATCATCGAGCGCCCGCCGCCGCTATAGCCGCTGACGGCGTTCACGCTGATCGGGTAGTCGGCCGGGACCAGGCCCGCATCGATCAGCGGCCGGATGAGCGCGATGGCGCCCGTCGGGTAGCAGCCGGGATTGGCGACCCGGTCGGCCCTGGCGACCGCCTCCCGCTGCGCCGGGTCGAGCTCGGCGAAGCCGTAGACCCAGCCCGGAGCGACCCGGTGGGCGGTGCTGGCGTCGAGGATGCGGGGCTTCTTGCCGGCAAGGCCGTCGACGAGGCTCACGGTCTCCCGGGCGGTATCGTCGTGCAGGCAGAGCACCACCAGGTCGACTTCGGCCAGGATCTCGCGCTTGGCCGCGGGATCCTTGCGCCGCTCGGGATCGATGCTGCGGATGGCGACGCCCTTCACGTCCCTCAGGCGCTCGCGGATGCCGAGGCCCGTCGTGCCGGCTTCGCCGTCGATGAAGACCGTCCTGGTCTGCTGGTCGAGGCCTGATGATCTGTCGAGCGTCGCGGTCATGGTCGATCCAATCTGTCGTCGATGCTGGAGATAGGGCGAAACGCTTCAGCCCTGCAAGGTTTCAGAAAAACAAAAGCCGCGCTCCCGGCGCGGCTGGCAGACGAGCGGACGAACGGCCCTCATCGCAGGCGCGCAGGCGCGGCGAAGTCACGACGTCGGATGTCTGAAAAGATCGTCATGGCGCGATCTATGCGGCCGCAAGGCCATGCTTGTCAAGGAACCGCGTCGGAACCCGCGAGGCCTCCCGAGGTTGCTCCCGCAGTTTCAGGTCAGACAGGCGGCTCGCATGGCAGGCACAGCGAAGAAGACCAATCCCAAGCTCTGGGAGATGGTGAAGGCGAAGGTGACGAAGGGGGCCAAGGGCGGCAAACCCGGCCAGTGGTCCGCCCGCAAGGCCCAGATGGCCGTCGCGGAATACAAGAAGGAAGGCGGCGGCTACGAGGGCCGGAAATCCGCCGACAATCACCTCCGGCAATGGGAGGATGAGGATTGGGGCACGAAGTCAGGCCGAAAGAGCGGCGAGACCGGGGAGCGCTATCTGCCGGCGAAGAGCCGCAAGGCGCTGACGGACGGCGAATACAAGCGCACGACCGAGAAGAAGCGGGCCGACACACGCAAGGGCCGGCAATTCTCCAAGCAGCCGCGGGACATCGCCAAGAAGGCCGCAGCCGCGCGCAAGACCTCGTCTTCCGCCACCAAGGCGCAACTCATGGAGCGGGCGCGCCGACGGGACATTCCCGGCCGCTCGCGCATGACCAAGGCCGAACTGGAACGCGCCCTGGCCTGAATGAGAAAAGGGCGGCCCGAGAGCCGCCCTTTCCGAGATATCTGGTTGAATAAGCCTTAGCGCTTCGAGAACTGGAAGCTGCGGCGGGCCTTCTTCTTACCGTACTTCTTACGCTCGACGACGCGCGGATCGCGGGTCAGGAAGCCTTCCTTCTTGAGCGGGCCGCGAAGCTCCGGCTCGTAGTAGGTCAGCGCCTTGGCGAGGCCGTGACGGACCGCGCCGGCCTGGCCGGAGAGACCGCCGCCGTCGACGTTGACGGTGATGTCGTACTGGCCTTCGCGCTGGACGATCTGGAGCGGCTGAGCGAGGATCATGCGCAGCACGGGACGGGCGAAGTAAACTTCCGCCGAACGGCCGTTGATCACGATCTTGCCGGAACCGGGCTTGATCCACACGCGGGCCACAGCGTCCTTACGCTTGCCGGTGGCATAAGCGCGGCCGAGTGAATCGAGCTTCTGGACATGCTTCGGAGCTTCCGGAGCGGCGGCCTGGGCGTTCTGGCCCAGATCGGCGAGAGACTGAAGAGTCGCCATGGATTAGGCCCTCACGTTCTTGGCATTGAGGGCAGCAACGTCCAGGACTTCAGGCTGCTGAGCGGTATGCGGATGCTCAGCGCCGCCATAGACGCGCAGGTTGCCCATGATCTGACGGAAAAGCGGGCCGCGGGGAAGCATGCGCTCCACAGCCTTCTCGACCACGCGCTCAGGGAAGCGGCCGTCGAGAATGAACTTCGCGGTGCGCTCCTTGATGCCGCCCGGATAACCGGTGTGGTGATAGTACACCTTCTGCTCGCGCTTGCGGCCGGTGAACACCACCTTGTCGGCGTTGATGACGATGACGTTGTCGCCGCAGTCGACGTGGGGCGTGTAGTTCGCCTTGTGCTTGCCGCGCAAGCGCATGGCAACGACCGAAGCGAGACGGCCCACAACCAGGCCCTTCGCGTCGATCACAACCCACTTCTTCTCGACCTCGGCGGGCTTCAGCGAAGTCGTAGTCTTCATTGCGCTGTATCCCGTTGGAGCCGTATGGCTCAGGTTCTGAAAACGACAAACCGCCGCGAGACGCGACGGCGAGTGAGGGCTGTTTAGTAAGATCGAGCGCCGAAGTCAACCGCATTTTCATCGGAGTAAGTCCCGTAAAACCCTTATAAAACAACGGCTAGAGGCATAATGGTATCATAACACCACAAAAGCGGCATTAGGATACCACATACCATTGGCTTCGGGCGGATTACCGCTATGCTTGGCCGTGCGGCTCGTGCCGTTGCCAGATTCGGAGAGGCTTCCGATGACCGACGAATTGATCTTCTTCACGAATCCCATGTCCCGCGGCCGTATCGTCCGCTGAATGCTGGAGGAAACGGGCTGCCCCTATCGCACGGAAGTGCTCGATTTCGGCCCGGACATGAAATCGCCGGGCTATCTGGCGATCAACCCCATGGGCAAGGTGCCGGCGATCCTCCACAAGGGAAAGGTCGTCACCGAGGCGGCCGCGATTTGCGCCTATCTGGCGGATGCGTTCCCGGATGCCGGACTTGCCCCGCCCCTGTCGGAGCGGGCCGCCTATTACCGCTGGATGTTCTTCGCGGCGGGTCCGGTGGAAGCCTCCTTGAGCAACAAGGCGTTCGGTTTCGAGGTCCCGGCCGACCGGCGCGGCATGGTCGGCTATGGCAGCATCGAGAACGTAGTCGATGCCCTGGAATATGCCGTCACCCAATCCGAGTACATCGCCGGCGACCGGTTCACGGCGGCGGACGTCTATGTAGGCTCTCAGATCGGCTGGGGCATGATGTTCGGCACGCTCGACAAGCGCCCGGCCTTCGACGCCTATTGGCAGCGCATCAGCTCGCGTCCCGCGGCCGTCCGGGCGCGGGAGATCGATGATGCGCGTGTGCCCAAGAGCCAAGGATCTGCCTAGGAAGATCAGGGATCCTGACAATTGGGAATACGCCGGATAGCCGACAGCAGAAGCATCTGCTGCTTGTTGCTGAGAACAGCTTCATTGGCGCACATATGCATGGCCGCACATGCTTTGACCGGCTCAGAGGGCCAAGTTTCGTTGCCCTCGATAGCCGACGCGCATTTGCGGTGAGCATCCTTCCACTCCCAGGAGGAAGGTTGAGCCATCACGGGCTGAGTCATCAGCACCCCGATGAGGGTGATCATCCGTGCGGTCCGCATGTTCATCGCTCCGGGATCGAATAGGTCCCGGTTGCATGGCAGACCATGTCGGGGCTCCCCTCCGATGTGATCGACACATCGCCGACCGCCAGACGCTTGCCGAGCTTCAGCAGGCGGCAATCGGCGATGAGCGCGCGGGGCTCGGGCTTTCTCAGGAAGTTGAAGTTGAGGCTCGTGGTGACGGCGAGCGCCACGGGGCCGATATGAGCGAGAATGGCCGCATAGAGGGCAAGGTCCGCCAGCGCCATCATGGCCGGCCCCGAGATGGTGCCGCCGGGACGCAAATGGCGCTCGTGGTACTCCATGCGCATCCGGGCGGAGAGAGGCCCGATCTCGTCCACGAAGTAGCTGCGGCCTCCCGCATGCATCTGCGGGAATTCCCGGTCGAGGAACACCGTCAACTCGTCTTTCGTCATGATCGGATGATGCGAAGCCATGCGTCAAATGCTCATTGAACTGCCCTGCCCTATCCCATACGTTTCCTTCATGAAGCACGACAATTATCCGAACGATTACATTCGCGGCATCCTCAACAGCGTGAAGACCATCGCGCTGGTCGGCGCCTCGCAGAATCCGGCCCGTCCGAGCTGGATCGTGACCAAGTACCTGCTGGAGCGGGGCTACGACGTGATCCCGATCAATCCGGGACTGGCCGGTGGCGAGCTCCTCGGCAAGACGGTTTACGCCTCCCTCAAGGAGGTGCCCGTTCCCATCGACATGGTGGAGATCTTCCGCAATTCGGAAGCCGCGGGTCCCATCACCGACGAGGCGCTGGCGCTCGACCCGCTGCCCAAGGTGCTCTGGATGCAGCTCTCCGTCCGCAACGACGAAGCCGCCGCCAAGGCCGAAGCGAAAGGCTTGAAGGTCGTCATGGACCGCTGCCCGAAGATCGAGTTCGGACGCCTCTCCGGCGAAATCTCCTGGCAGGGCGTGAACTCCCGGATGCTGAGTTCCAAGAAGCCGGTTCTGTCGGGCAAAGGATTCCAGAAACTGAGCCTCAACCGGCCTTGACGCTCGCCCGCTCGGAAGAGTGCTCCCCGCTGTCATTCCGGGCCAGAGATGGCGCAGCCATAGGACGGGAAGGGACACCATCGCTCGGCGCTTGGTCGCAGATCCCCTTCCCGGCCTCCGGGGATGACGCCCGCTCACGTCGCTCTACCGAGAGACACCCCCTACGTCATCACCGGCCTCGTGCCGGTGATCCCAATCCATTGAGGCACGGCGCTCTTCGGATCAGGGTGGCCGGGACCGATCCGCGGATCAAGTCCGGAGACGG
>NZ_JALJRK010000048.1 GCF_024519725.1 Microvirga sp. Mcv34
CCGTCGGGGAGCGTTGCATTGGCCATCTCCGCCACCTGACGTACCATTAACGTCTGGGTTTGCGGAAAGAAATTGGATTCTGTCATGAAAAATAAGTGAGGGCGCCCCTCGGCGCCCTCCCCGATTAGAAGCGAGTGCCGCCCGTGAACCGGAAGGCCTGGGTGCGATCCTCGCCGACCCGGGTCCCGTCCGGAAGAAGCCTGCCCTCTTCCTTGGTGAGCGCATAGGCATAGTCGAAGCGGATCGGACCGAGCGGCGAGCTCCAGAGGATCGAGGCGCCGATGGACGACCGGATCACCTTGCTGTCGAGAACGTTGATGCAGTTCTGCGGTACGTTGGGATCCTGCACGCAGGCATCGGCGGGATCGAGGATGCTGCCGCCGGTCGGGCCGAACCTGGTCGGACCTTCGTAGCCGAACAGCGTACCGGCATCGGCGAAGACAGCGCCCTTCAGGCCAAGCTCACGCGGCAGACCCCAGATCGGGAACTGCATTTCGAGCGAACCGCCGAAATACGTGGTGCCGCCGACGGCGTTCGCACGGCTGTCGAGGCTCGAGATGTCACGCGGACCGATGCCGTTCGGGGCGAAGCCGCGAACCAGCGACGGGCCCATGAAGAAATGGTCCACGATGCGCAGGTCGCCGTTGTCGCCACCGTCGCTGCCGCTGTCGAAGCCCATGATGTGACCGCCCTGGATACGGGCGATACCGACCACATCCTCGAACAGTTCGCGGTAGTAGCGCGCATCGCCGGTCACGCGGAAGTAACGGGAGTCGCCGCCGAGGCCGGCGAAGTCCGTCTTCACTTCGGCGTAGAAGCCGTTGCGCGGCTCACGGATGTTGTCGAGGGTGTTGTAGTTGAACGTCAGGCCGGCAAGCGACGTGATGGTGTCGCCCTGCGACTGCTTGATGGCCAGGGATGCTTCACCGTTGCCTTCGCAGAATGCGCGGTTCGGCACGCCGTCGGGATTCAGAAGCGTGTAGCCCGGGATCGGAGCCGAACAGTCGTTGTACGGCTGTTTGAGATCGTTCGGGATATCCACCGACTGCTGGAAGAGCGAATAGCGAGCCGTGATCGAGAACTCTTCCGTCATCGGAAGGCCGAGGCGCAACGTACCGCCGGTCATGCGGTTCTCGTAGCGGGCATACCGGGTCTGGTCGCTGAACTTCGAGTACAGGTCGATACCGGCCGCCATCCGGTAGCCGAGGAAATACGGCTCCGTGAAGGAGAAGTCGATGCCGTGGGCGCGCTGGCCGAGCTGACCGGCCAAGCGGACGAACTGGCCACGGCCGAGGAAGTTGGTTTCGGTCACCGAGACTTCACCGATGAAGCCGTCCGCCGTCGAGTAACCGCCCGAGATGGCGAACGAACCGGTGGACTGATCCTCAACATCCACGTTCACGACCACGCGGTCGGCCGAGGAGCCGGGCTCGTTTGAAATGCGGACGCGCTTGAAGTAGCCGAGGTTGTTCAGGCGGCGCTCGGCGCGATCAACCAGAACCTGATTATAGGCATCACCCTCGCCCAGCTCGAACTCGCGACGGATCACGTAGTCGCGGGTACGGCTGTTGCCGCGCACATTGATGCGCTCGATGTAGATCCGCGGACCTTCCTCGATCACGTAGGAAAGGTTGACCGTGCGGGTCGAAGGATCACGGGTGCCGACCGGACGCACCTGGGCGAACGGATTGCCCTGGCGGGCCACATTCGTGGTCAGAGCCTGGACGGACTTCTCGACGGCTTCAGCGTTGTAAACTGAACCCTCGGAGGTCGCGACACCCCGGCGCACGGCCTCGGGATCGATACCGGAGAGGCGCGGATCGACGCCCACGGCTCCGAAACGGTACTGCTCACCCTCGCTGACCGTGATGGTGATGACGTAGCCGCCCGCGTTGGGATCGAACTGAACGTCGCTGGAGACGAGCTGATAATCGGCGTAGCCGTTCTTCAGGTAGTACCGGCGAATGAGATCGAGGTCGTTCGAGAGGCGTTCCGGATCGTAGACGTCGTTGCTCTTGAGGAAGCTCAGCAGATTCGTCTCGGAGGTCTGCATGATGCCGCGCAGGCGGCTTGACGAGACCTGATTGTTGCCGACGAAGCGGATATCCGTCACGCCGGTCTTGTCGCCCTCGTTGATGGTGTAGACCACGTCGACCGTGCCGTTCGGCAGATCAACCAGACGCGGGGTCACCTGGGCGAGACCACGGCCGGAACGGCGATAGACCTCGAGGATTCGCTGGACGTCGGCGTCGACGGCAGCCTGATTGTAGGGCGCCCGAGCCCGAGCCTGAAGCTGGTCCTCGATCAGAGCCTTCTCGACCCGCTTGTTACCTTCGATGGCGACCCGGTTGACGATGGGTCCCTGCGCGGCCGAGGCACGGCGATTCCCCGGAGCCACCTGCTGCGCGAAAGCGCTCTGCCCGGCAGTAATCCCGGCCATGAGCGCGCTGATCGCGACAATGGCGGTAGTGGCCGGCTTTTTCCGGCGAGGCGTGGTCGTCGACATCATCAACTGGCCCGTTCTTTATATTCTGTCCCTAGCGAGGAGGCCCCGCAGGTTGGAGACGAGAGCCGCCAACCTTATCTTTGTGGACCGCTTGTACAAACTTTCGCCGTCATTGCAAACGGCACATCCACAACAGAGTACCAATTTTTAAGGAGCGTGGCGTCCTTGTCACGATCCCCGGGCCAGGAAACTGGTGCCAAGGTGAACAAGATCATTCCAGGTGGCGAACAGCATGAGCATCGCCACCAGGGCGAAGCCGATTCTGAAGCCGATTTCCTGGGCTTTCTCGCTCAGAGGGCGCCCGCGAACCGCCTCAATGGCATAGAACAGAAGATGGCCGCCATCCAGCAGCGGAATGGGAAATAGGTTAATAAGTCCGATCGAAACCGACATGAACCCGATCAGGCTGACCAGGCTGTACACCCCTCCCACGTCGAAAGCCGTACCCGAAGCCCTGGCGATTCCGATGGGACCGGAGAGCTGATCGGTCGATTCCCAGCCCATGGCCAAGCGGCGGATGAAGTTGAGAGTCCGCTCGACGAGGCTCCAGGTTTCGCCCACAGCCGCCTTGACGGCGCCCCAAGGTGAATAGGTCAGGCGCTTGATCGCCGCCGGATCGCGCGAGGCTTCGACCCCGAGAAGCCCGATGCGCTGCTTGCCGAAGGGGCTGGTCCTCTCCACCAGATTCGGCGTCGCCGTCAGGGCGACCGTCTGCCCGTTGCGCTCGACCGTGAAGTCGAGGGGCTCGCCCGCGCTGGAGCTGACGATCAGCTGCATGTCTGCGAAGGTCTGGATCTGCCGGCCGTCGACGGTCAGGATCAGGTCCTTGGGCTGGAAACCGGCCTTCTCGGCCGCGCTTCCGGGCTGGACCGCCTCGATCCTCGGCTCGAGAACCTGCCGCCCGCTGAAGTAGTTGAAGCCCGCGAAGATCGCGATGGCCAGGATGAAATTGGCGATCGGACCTGCCGCTACGATAGCGGCGCGTTTGGCAACATTCTGGTGGGGAAAACTGATCGACCGCTCCGCCAGCGGCATCCGGTCGAGCTCGGCCTGATCCGGAACGCTCGCGGCATTGAGGTCGCCGACGAACTTCACATAACCGCCCAAGGGAATCGCGCAGATCTTCCAGCGGGTCCCTTTCCTGTCGGTCCACCCAAACAGCTCGCGCCCGAAGCCGATGGAGAACGCCGTCACCCCGACGCCGCACAGGCGCCCGACCCAGAAATGGCCGAACTCGTGGATGAACACGACCACCGTGAGCACCACTAGGAAGGAGATCAGGGTCAGGAACAGGGAGCCCGTCGCACCGCTGATCGTCGCAAGAAAGTCCATCGTCATCCCTTTCGCGGGCTCTAGAGCCGCGTCGCTTCAGCATAGGTCGGAATGAGCTGCCGTGTCACTTGCCGGGCTTCCTGGTCGATCCCGAGGGCCTCCGCCACGGTCACCGGCGCGGAGATCCCTCTCCCCGAGAAAGCGGAGCAGACGCGCTCAACCAACTCTGAGATATCATAGAATCTGACATGACCTGCCATATAGGACTCAACGGCGATCTCATTGGCGGCATTCAGAATGGTGGGCATCGCCCCCCCGGCCCTGAGTGCCGCCTTGGCCAGAGATAGGCACGGAAACCGTTCTTCGTCAGGCCGCTCGAAACTTAATCGTCCGATCGCGGCAAGATCGAGACGGGGCAGGTCCATCGTCAGGCGCCCCTGGTGGCGCAAGGCATTGGCGATCGGGACCTTCATATCCGGAAGGGCAAGCCCGGCCGTAACGGCACCATCGCTCCACTGCACGAGCCCGTGGACGATCGCCTCGGGGTGAACCAGAACGTCGAGCCGCTCCTCCGGGAGGTCGAACAGGTGATGCGCCTCGATCAGCTCGAGTCCCTTGTTCATCAAGGTGGCCGAGTCGATGTTGATCTTCGACCCCATGGACCAGATCGGATGCGCCGATGCCTCCTTGGCGCCAGCCCGAGCAATGGCGTCTTTCGTCCAGGAGCGGAAGGGTCCACCGGACGCGGTTATCACCGCCTTTTCCACATCCCTGCCGAGGCCCGCCGCAAGAGCATGATCCAGGGCGTTATGCTCGGAATCCACCGGCATGATCTCCACGCCCAGACGGCGGGCATCGGCCATGAAGGCGGCCCCGGCGCTCACCAGACTTTCCTTGTTCGCAAGAGCAATCCGCCGCCCCGGCTTCAGTGCCGCATGGGTCGGCGCGAGGCCGGCCGTGCCGCTGATCGCCGCCAGGACGATGTCGGCGTCACGCTCGGCCGCCTCAATGACGGCCGAATGCCCTGCCCCGCTCCCGATTCCGGTTCCGGACAGAGCCTCTCGCAGTGCCTCGCCTCCGCGCTCATCGGCCAGAGCCGCGAATGTGGCGCCCAGGTCCCGAGCGACCTTGGCGAGCGCGGCGACATCACGCCCGCCGACGACGGATGCGACGCGGAACTCATCCCGATGGGCCAAAACGACATCGGCCGTCGAGCGGCCGATCGAACCGGTGGCTCCGAGAATCGTAAGGGAACGGGTCATCAACGCCTATGGGATGAAATGTACTGTCGAAAGAACGGCCGCAACGATGAGGCAGACGGCCCAGAAACCATCCAGGCGATCCATTACGCCGCCATGGCCTGGAATAAGATGGCTCGAATCCTTGACCTTGCAATGGCGTTTGAGGGCCGACTCGCCGAGATCGCCGATCTGGCTCGCGACAGATGCGACAACGGAGATGGCGGCGGTACCGAGAAGGCCAAACGGCAGGTCGAGGCCGTATTTCCGCCCCGCCCAGGCGACCAGAACTCCAGCCAGCGCCGCCGCCACGACGCCGCCGATGAACCCCGACCAAGTCTTCTTCGGGCTGATCGGCGGACACAGCTTCGGGCCGCCGAAAGTTCGCCCTGTGAAATAGGCCGCAATATCAGTCGCCCACACGACAGCGAACATCCAGAGTAGGCCCAGGATGCCGAGTTCGGGATGCTCGCGCACGATCGGCGGAACAAGCGTGACCGGCAAGGCGTAAAGGAAGCCGGAGGCCGACCAGATTCGGTGGGTCGTGCCGCGGGTCAGGACCGTGCCTGCTGCGAGGAAGAGCAGCCCTGCGCCGATGAAGAGGCCCAGGTCCGCATCCGACAGGAAAAGAGCCGTCAGAACGCCGAGGCCGACACCCAGGACGCCTTGCACCGGCAAACGCGGCTCTACACCCGTCATCCGGGTCCATTCGATCATCATGGCGATGCCGGCTGCCAGCCAGAACAGGGCGAAGGGCCATCCACCCCAATAGGCCGCCAGCAGGGCGACGGCCACCATGACGAGTGCGGACAGAACGCGTGCGGTCAGTTCCTTGGACGGGGCCGGCTTCGAGCTGGATGGCAGGCTGGAGCCTTGGTCCGAGACCATCGTCAGACTGCCCGGACACTCAGGCCGCCGAATCTGCGGTCGCGCCTGAAGTACTCGTCAATGGCCGCCTTGAAGGCAGCCTCATCGAAATCCGGCCAGAAGCAGGGCAGGAAAACGAACTCGGAATAGGCGGTCTGCCACGTGAGGAAGTTCGATACCCTCTGCTCGCCCGAGGTCCGGATCACCAGGTCCGGATCCGGAATATCATGGGTATCGAGGGCCGCTTCGACCGTCGCCATATCGATATCGGCCGGGTCGAGCGATCCTTCCTTCACCCTGCGGGCAAGAGCCCGAACGGCACTCACGATCTCCTGGCGCCCGCCGTAATTGAACGCAATGACCAGCGTGAGGCCGGTATTGGAACGGGTGAGATGCTCCGCCTCGTCCAAAAGCAGGCGGATGTCGGAGACCAGCCCTTCGCGCTCGCCAATAATGCGGACTCGGATATTGTTGGCGTGAAGTTCGGCCAGATCGTGCCGGACGAAGCGCTTGAGCAGGCCCATGAGGTAGGACACCTCATCGGCGGGCCTGCGCCAGTTTTCGGCGGAAAAACTGTAGACCGTCAAGTACCCGATGCCGAGATCCGTCGCGGTGCGCACCGCACGGCGGATCGCTTCGATCCCCTTCCGATGTCCTTCGAACCGGGGCAGCCCTCTCTGAGCGGCCCAGCGTCCGTTTCCATCCATGATGATGGCAACATGGCGTGGCATTCCCTCGCCTGCTTCCCGCTGGGCGAGGATGGGAGCCGACCGCTTGGCTTCGCCGCTCATATTTCCGTCCCCATGCGCGCCTGAGGTTCAGACGTGCATGATTTCCTTTTCCTTGGTCACCAGAAGACCGTCGATCTCGGCTACGAACTGATCTGTGGCCTTCTGAACCTGATCCGCATGACGCTTGCCGTCATCCTCGCTGATCGCGCTGTCCTTCTCAAGCTTCTTGAGGAGGTCGAGGCCGTCGCGGCGGACGTGGCGGACCGCGATCTTCGCCTCCTCGGCGTATTTGTGCGCGACCTTCACCATTTCCTTGCGACGCTGCTCGTTCATCTCGGGAATGCGCAGACGGATCACCTGGCCTTCGGTCTGCGGGTTGAGGCCGAGGTCCGATTCCCGGATCGCCTTCTCAACGGCCGCAACCATGCCCCGGTCCCACACCTGGACGCTCAGGAGGCGTGGCTCCGGGACGTTGATGGTGGCAACCTGGGTGATCGGCATCAGAGAGCCATAGGCATCGATCTGGATGGGATCGAGGAGATTCGGGGAGGCCCGCCCGGTGCGAAGGCTAGCCAGGTCGTTCTTGAAAGCGGTGATGGCGCCCTGCATGCGGCGCTTTACATCGGCGAGATCAAAGGTCGTGGCCATTCGATTTTGTCCTTACGCGAACTAGTTAAAACGGGCTTACGCTTCCCAGGGTCCAGCATCAAGGCCCTTGGATCAAGGGGCGACGACGGTCGAGGGCACTTTCCCCTGGAGAAGAGCGGTTACGGAGCTGGGAGCGTGCACTGAGCCGACGATGATGGAGAGCTTGCTCTCGCGCGCCAGGGCGAAGGCCGCCGTGTCCATGACCTTCAGGTCCTTGGCGATGGCTTCGTCATGGGTCAGGCGGTCGAATCGGATCGCCGAAGGGTCCTTCTTCGGATCGGCCGAGTAGACCCCGTCCACTTGCGTGGCTTTGAGGACCGCATCGCAGCGCAGCTCGGCAGCGCGCAGGACGGCGGCGGTGTCGGTGGTGAAGAAGGGATTTCCGGTGCCGCCTGCCAGGACCACGACCTGCCCTTTGTCGAGGTGGTGGAGAGCCGGCTGGCGGGCATAGGTTTCGCAGATCGTCGGCATGGAGACGGCCGACATGGTGCGGGCAGGCACGCCCGCCGCATTGAGGGCGGTCTCGACGGCGAGCGAATTCATGACCGTGCCGAGCATGCCCATCGAGTCCGCCGTGGGGCGGTCGATCCAGCCGGCGGCGCTCATGCGGGCGCCCCGGATGATATTGCCGCCGCCGATGACGACGGCGATCTCGAAGCCGGCCCTCGTCGCCTGGGCGAGATCCTCCGCCAGGGAGGACAGGATCTGAGTGTCGAGCCAGTAGCCGTCGGGAGCCATCAAGGCCTCACCGGAAAGCTTCACCAGGATGCGCCGGAACGTTGCCATCATCAGACCTTTCTTTTCGAGACCTCTCATGAAAACGGCGGCTGAAGAGCCGCCGTTTTCATGGGTTCGATTTAGGCCTTGAGACCCGCCTGGGCGGCCACTTCGGCCGCGAAGTCCGGAGCCTCCTCCTTCTCGATGCCCTCGCCGAGGGCATAGCGGACGAAGGCCTTGAGGGTCACCGGCTTGCCGGCCTTGGACTCGGCTTCCTTGAGGACCTGAGTCACGGTCTTCGAGGGATCGTGAACGAAGGGCTGCTCCAGGAGGGTGACTTCCTTGAAGTAGCTCTTCAGGCCGCTCTCGATGATCTTCTGCATGACGTGATCCGGCTTGCCGGCATTCTTGTCGCGCAGAATGGCGCTCTCGCGCTCGACGGTCGCCTGATCGACGCCGGAGGCGTCGAGAGCCACCGGGTTGGTGGCGGCCACGTGCATGGCAATCTGGCGGCCGAGCGTGCTGAGCACGTCGACATCGCCTTCGGACTCGAGCGCCACAAGAACACCGATCTTACCGAGGCCTTCGCTGACGGCATTATGCACGTAGGAAGCGATCACACCCTTCGAAACTTCGAGCTTGGCGATGCGACGCAGGGTCATGTTCTCGCCGATGGTGGCGATGAGCTCCTGCAGGCGATCCTTCACGGTCGTGGAAGAACCAGGGAATGTCGCGGTTTCAAGCGACTCGATGGTGCCGTTGCCCATCAGGCCGATCTTGGCGGCTTCGCGCACGAAGGCCTGGAACTGGTCGTTGCGGGCCACGAAGTCCGTCTCGGAATTGACCTCGAGGATCGTGGCGGTGTGACCGGAGGACTCGACGGCCACGAGGCCCTCAGCCGCGACGCGACCGGCCTTCTTGGCGGCCTTCGACAAGCCCTTCTTGCGGAGCCAGTCGATCGCGGCCTCCATGTCGCCGTTGGTCTCGGCGAGAGCGGCCTTGCAGTCCATCATGCCGGCGCTGGTCGTCTCGCGCAGCTCTTTCACCATCGCAGCGGTAATGTTCGCCATGGCTTTTCCTTTCAAAGGTTCACGCATAGAGGGAGCCCGGCGTTCGTGGAACGCCGGGCTCGATCATTCGTTCAAGCGGCGCGGCATCCTGCGGCGCCGTGAGGCTTACGCAGCAGCGGCTTCGATCATCGAGCGGGCCTGGTTGATCCAGCCGTCACGCTCGAGGCGGCCGTTCAGCTTCAGGTCCTTGTCGAGCTGGGCGATGTCGCCCGCCTGCATGGCGGCCAGCTGCCAGTAGTGGAAGATGCCAGCCTCGTTGAGCTTCTTCTCGAGCTGCGGGCCGACGCCGTTCAGCTTGGTCAGGTCGTCGGGAGCGCCACGGGGGGCGGCCAGACGCTCGAACTGCTCGCCCTCATAGGCGGCAACAGCCGTGTCATTCGCCGGAAGCTCCTCGGCCATCGGGTTCTCGGACTCGCCGATATCGATGCCCATGGCGCCGGCGCCACGGGAAATGCCGTCGAGAGCGGCACGGGCGATCAGGTCGCAGTAGAGCGCGATCGCGCGGCCGGCGTCGTCATTGGCCGGAACCGGGAAGGTGATGCCGTCCGGATCGCAGTTCGTGTCGACGATGGCAGCCACCGGGATGCCGAGGCGCTTGGCCTCCTGGATCGCCAGCTGCTCCTTGTTGGTGTCGATGACGAAGATCAGGTCGGGCGTGCCGCCCATGTCCTTGATGCCGCCGAGAGCGCGCTCGAGCTTTTCCTTCTCACGGGCGAGCATGAGACGCTCTTTCTTCGTGAGGCCCTGGCCGCCGCCGGCGAGGATCTCGTCGACCTTGCGCAGGCGCTGGATCGAGCCGGAAATCGTCTTCCAGTTGGTCAGCATGCCGCCGAGCCAGCGGGAGTTGACGTAGTACTGGGCCGAACGCTTGGCCGCATCCGCAACCGCGTCGGAAGCCTGGCGCTTCGTGCCGACGAAGAGCACGCGGCCGCCCTTGGCCACCGTGTCGCTCACGGCCTGGAGGGCGCGGTGCAGCATCGGAACCGTCTGGGCGAGGTCGATGATGTGGATGTTGTTGCGGGTACCGAAGATGAACTGACCCATCTTCGGGTTCCAACGGTGGGCCTGGTGGCCAAAGTGAGCGCCAGCCTCAAGCAGGCTGCGCATCGAGAAATCGGGAAGCGCCATATTTATTCTCCGGTTAAGCCTCCGCGGATCAGTGGACCGGTCAGACCGGCCACCGGGATACCTCATGGACTTATGAGGTTGATTCCGCGTGTGGGATAGGCGCGCATATAGGGGTAAAGCGGCTGAGATGCAAGCCGAAACCGTAGGGTGGCTAGCCTCTCATTCCTTAAGCGCAGGATACCCATAATAATCAGCCTCAGCGTCAGCGGTTATCCAGCCATCTATATAGTTTTCAAGGTCTTGAGGATCTGTATAAGGGGCGGGCTCTGTCCTCTGGCCCTGTACTCGCCTCCCATAGCCCGCGCCCCAAGCAGAGCTATTCGGATCTATTGACGAGATCCTCCGTTGATAGGGCTCAAACCAGGCCTCAAGCAGCAGCCGTTTGAGGTTGGACAGCCAAATGGACATCTATTAGTGACCGATTACCCTAATTTACATGCACATCCACGACCCCAGGCACGGCGCGGAGCGCTCCGGCGATCTGGGGGGTGGCCATGTACTTGCCGGGGAGCTTGACTTCGACCTCCCGGTCGCCGTCGTCGAGGATGAGGACGAGGGACACCTCCCCCTCGCCCCGGGCCTTGAGCCGTTCATAGACGCTCGTGATCGGCCGCTCGTCGCGCAGGAAGATCCGCATGCTCTTCTGGTGCTTGGCGACGGCCTCGTCCAGAGGCTCGGCCATGCCGATGCGCGCCCTCACCTCTTCGCCTTCGAGACCGGCCTGGAGCAACAGGACCACGGCGGATCCGGGCTCGAGAACCTCGCGCAGGCGCTGCAGCCCTTCGGAGAAGATGATGGCCTCAAACTGACCGGTCTGATCCGACAGGGTGAGAATGCCCATCTTGTTACCGGTCTTGGTCCGGCGCTCCTGCCGGTCGAGGATGGTGGCCGCGACCCGCCCGACGGAGTTGCCCGCTTTCACAGAGCGGCAGAACTCCATCCAGGTCTGCACGCGCAGCTTCTTGAGAAGATCACCGTATTCGTCCAGCGGGTGGCCTGAGAGGAAGAACCCGATGGCGTCGTATTCCCGCTGCAGCCTCTCGGCGGAGGGCCAGGGCTCGTAGGGTCCGATCCGCAGCTGCACGCCGGCCGCTGCGACGCCGCCGAACATGTCCATCATGCCGCCGTTGGCCGCCTCGTGCGATTGTTGGGCGAGGCTCATCATGGCGTCGATGGAGGCGCAGGCCTTCGCACGGTCCGGCTCCAGCTCGTCGAAGGCGCCGGCCGCGATGAGGTTCTCGAGGGTGCGCTTGTTGATCGCCTTCGGATTGATGCGGCGGGCGAAGTCGGCAAGATCCTTGAAGGGCTTGTCGCCCCTCGCCTCGACCACGGCCTCGATGGCCTGCCGGCCGACTCCCTTCACGGCCGCGAGCGCGTAGAGGATCTGTCCCTTGCCCTCCTGGTCGTATTTCACGTCGAAGACGACGCCGGAGCGGTTGATCGAGGGCGGGATGACCTTGAAGCCGAGCCGCTGGGCCTCGCGGCGGAATTCCGACAGCTTGTCGGTGTTGTCGAGATCGAGCGTCATCGATGCGGCGAGGAACTCAACCGCATGATTGGCCTTCAGATAGGCCGTCTGGAACGCGACCAGAGCGTAAGCTGCCGCGTGGCTCTTGTTGAAGCCGTAATCCGCGAACTTGGCGAGCAGGTCGAAGATTTCGTTCGACTTCGCCTTGTCGAGACCGCCCTCCTTTGCGCCGGAGACGAAGCGCTCGCGCTGCGCGTCCATTTCGGCCTTGATCTTCTTGCCCATGGCGCGGCGCAGAAGGTCGGCGTCGCCGAGCGAGTATCCGGAGAGGACTTTCGCCACCTCCATCACTTGCTCCTGGTACACGATGATTCCGAAGGTCTCGCGCAGGATCGGCTCCAGCTTGTCGTGCGGATACCAATCCTTCTTGTTGTGCTCGTCCTTGCCGAGCTTGCGCGCGCAATAGACCGGAATGTTCGCCATCGGGCCCGGACGGTAGAGCGCCACGAGGGCGATGATGTCCTCGAAGCGGTCGGTCTCCATTTCGACGAGGGCTTTCCGCATGCCCGCCGATTCCACCTGGAACACGCCGACCGTCTCGCCGCGCTGGAGCATCTCGTAGGTTTTGCGATCGTCGAGCGGCAGAGCGGAGAGATCGACCTCGATCCCCTTGCGCCGGATCAGATCGACCGCCGTGCGTAGAACGGTGAGGGTCTTGAGGCCCAGGAAGTCGAACTTCACGAGCCCCGCCTGCTCGACCCATTTCATGTTGAACTGGGTCACGCGCATGCCGGTCTTCGGGTCTCGGTAGAGCGGCACCAGCTCCTGTAGCGGACGGTCGCCGATCACCACGCCGGCCGCGTGGGTCGAGGCGTGCCGGTGCAGGCCTTCGAGCTTCTGCGCGATGTCGAGCATGCGCTTGACGACCGGCTCCTCGTCGATGGCCGCCTGCAGCTTCGGCTCGCCCTCGATGGCCTGCGCGAGGGTCACCGGGTTGGCGGGATTCTGTGGCACCAGCTTGGTGAGCTTGTCGACCTGGCCATACGGCATCTCAAGCACGCGGCCGACGTCGCGGATCACGCCTCGGGCGAGCAGCGTACCAAACGTGATGATCTGCGCGACCTGCTCCTCGCCATACCGCTGTTGCACGTATTCGATGACGCGCTCGCGCCCCTCGACGCAGAAGTCGATATCGAAGTCCGGCATCGAGACGCGTTCCGGATTGAGGAAGCGCTCGAAAAGCAGAGCGAACCGCAAGGGGTCGAGATCGGTGATGGTGAGCGCATAGGCCACGAGCGAGCCCGCACCCGAGCCGCGGCCCGGCCCGACCGGGATGTTGTGGTCCTTGGCCCACTTGATGAAGTCGGACACGATCAGGAAGTATCCCGGAAACTTCATGTTCCGGATGATCCCGATCTCATAGGCGAGACGGTCGCGGTAATCCTGCTCGGTCAGGCCAGGCGCGGGGCCGTGTGCGGCGAGACGCCTCTCGAGCCCCTCCTCCGCCTGCCGCTTCAGCTCTTCGCCCTCGTCCAGCGCGGCGGCATCGGGACCCGTGCCGAAATTCGGCAGGATGGGCTTGCGGGTTCTCACGCGCGTAGCGCAGCGCATGGCGATCTCGACGCTTGCCTGGAGCGCATCGGGCAAATCCGAGAACAGCTCCATCATCTGCTGGCGCGTCTTGAAGTGATGCTCCGGCGACAGGCGTCGGCGATCCGGATTCGAGACGATCTGCCCTTCGGCGATGGCGAGCAGCGCGTCGTGCGCCTCGTAGTCTTTCGCTGCCGAGAAGAAGGGTTCGTTCGCCGCCACGATGGGCAGCCCGTTGCGGTCCGCCAGAGCGAGCAGCTCGCCCTCGATCAGGCGCTCGTCCTCGAGGCCATGGCGCTGGATCTCGACATACAGCTGATGGCCGAAGGCGTTCTTCAAGAGATTGAGACGCGCCTGCGCCAGATCCTGGCGCGCACCGTTGCGCAGGGCGCAATCGAGCGGCCCCGAGAAGCCGCCCGTCAGTGCGATCAGCCCCTCGCTGTGGGCCGCGAGCACGGGCGCCATCACGCGCGGATCTTCGCCCAGCGGCACGCCGAAATAGGCGTGGCTCACGAGGCGCATGAGGTTGCGATAGCCCTCTTCGTTCTGCGCAAGGAGCACGATGTTCGATGGCTGCGGCACCACGCGGGCGACCGGATCCGGCTCCTCGAAGCAGACGGAGAGCTGAACGCCCGCGATAGGCTGGATACCGGAACCCGCGAGCTTCTCGGAAAATTCGAGTGCGCCGAAAAGATTGTTGGTATCGGTGAGCGCAAGGGCCGGCTGCTTGTCGGCCGCCGCGAGTTTGGCCAATTGCGCGACCTTCAGCGCCCCCTCGAGCAGCGAGTACGAGGAATGGACATGCAGATGGACAAAACCGATATCGTGAAGAATGCGCGCCATGAAACTCTACTCAGCAAACGGCACGCATAGTGGCACGATTCTTTTCTAAGGAAGCCTAACCTCCGGCCACTAGGACAAGGTTCCTGTGAATCCCGGTGAGTTGTTGTGGATCCCGGTATCAAGCAATGGGAGAAAGGACCAGAGCCCAGATTGCCACGGCGGAGCCGAACATTGCCAGGGAGGCGATTTCGGCGGTGGTCTCAAGGATGAAGCGAAGCATGGTGTGTTTCTCCGTGTTCCCAATATGTTCATCTTTGTTCATTGGATGTTCTGTGTAAAGCCTGTGCAGAGTCCAGGCTCGGGACGGAGTCAACAGAACGTTAAGATGCAGATGCGCGCAGCTTCGCAAGCGCTGAACGCGCTTCTGCAGGTTCAATCCTGAAAAGAGGCATTGAAGGCAGCTTGAGGCCTTTACGGCAGCTGGACGATCAGCCCGTCTCGGATGGTCACGCGCCGGTCCATCCGGGCGGCGAGATCCAGGTTGTGCGTCGCGATCAAGGCCGCAAGCTTCGAGGCGCGCACGATGGCGACGAGGGTCTGGAAAACGCGGTCCGCCGTGTTCGGATCGAGGTTGCCCGTGGGCTCGTCGGCGAGGAGAAGGCGCGGCGCATTGGCGACGGCGCGGGCGATGGCGACACGCTGCTGCTCACCTCCCGAGAGTTCGCCGGGTCGATGGTCGAGGCGCTTTCCGAGCCCCAGAAATGTGAGGAGCTGCGTTCCACGGTCCTGGGCCTCCGCCTTCGCGAGGCCGCGGATGAGCTGCGGGATCA
The DNA here is from genome assembly GCF_024519725.1 of Microvirga sp. Mcv34. GTDB lineage: Bacteria > Pseudomonadota > Alphaproteobacteria > Rhizobiales > Beijerinckiaceae > Microvirga. Next base: position 14,849 of record NZ_JALJRK010000048.1, read on the forward strand.
CCACGTTCTCAAGCGCCGAGAACTCCGGCAGGAGATGGTGGAACTGGTACACGAAGCCGAGTTCTTCCCGCCGGATGCGGGTGCGTTCCGGATCGTTCATGGCGGCGGTCTGCTTCGAGCCGACGAACACCTCGCCGCCGTCGGGACGTTCGAGCAGGCCGGCCAGATGAAGCAGGGTCGACTTGCCCGTGCCGGACGGTGCGATGAGTGCCACGATCTCGCCCGGCCAGATCGCGAGATCGGCGCCGCGCAGCACTTCGAGGAAGCTGTCCCCCTGCGGGTAACGGCGTTCGACCTTAGAGAGATACAGGGCGGGTTGGGCTTGAGTCGGCGACATACTTATCCGTAACGCAACGCTTCAACGGGATCGAGTTTCGCGGCCCGCCAGGAGGGATACAAGGTCGCCAGGAGGGACAGCACCATTGCCATGATGAGGATCGTCGCCACTTCCGTGGGGTTCACCTCAGCGGGCAGCCGGCTCAGGAAGTAGAGTTCCGCTGGAAAGAGATTGGTGTTCGTGAGTCGGGAAATGACGTCGCGGATCGTCTCGACGTTAAGGGCCAGCAGCAGTCCCAGGCCGAAGCCCGCGATGGTGCCGACGATACCGATCGAGGCGCCAGTGATCAGGAAGACCCGCATGATGGCGCCTCGTGTCGCTCCCATCGTGCGCAGGATCGCGATGTCCTCCGACTTGTCCTTCACGAGCATGATGAGCCCGGAAATGATGTTGAGCGCCGCCACCAGAACGATAAGCGTGAGGATGAGGAACATGACGTTCCGCTCCACCTCGAGCGCTCCGAAGAACGTTCGGTTGCGCTGACGCCAGTCGGTCATGAGGATCGGGCGCCCCGCGGCCTCGTCGATCGCGACACGCGCCTCGTCGACCCGGTCGGCGTTGTCGAGATAGACCTCGATGAGCTGCACGTCGTTCTGGCGGTTGAAGTAGTTCTGCGCCTCGGTCAACGGCATGAACACGAAGGTGGAATCGAACTCCGACATGCCGATCTCGAAGATCGCTTTGACGGGGTATCCCTTCACCCTCGGCGCCGTGCCGAATGGAGTCGATGCTCCGCGCGGCGTGATGATCGTCAGCGTATCGCCGGCCTGAAGCGAAAGCGCGTCCGCGAGACGACGGCCGATGGCGACCCCCTCGCCGTCCTCGAAATTCTCCAGCGAGCCCTGTCGCAGATTACCGGCGATATGGTCGATCTTGCGCAGGTCCTCCGCGCGGATGCCGCGCACGAGGACCCCGCTGCCATTGTATTGGGAGGACCCGAAGGCCTGCCCCTCCACCAGCGGGATCGCCCGCTTGACGCCCGGCACCGCCGCGATGCGGGCCGCGACTTCCGGATAGTCCGTGAGCGGGCTCTCGAGTGGCGCCACGAAGATATGACCGTTGATGCCGACGATCTTGTCGAGCAGCTCCTTACGGAAGCCGTTCATGACCGAGAGCACCACGATCAGCGTGGCGACGCCGAGCATGATGCCGAGGAAGGAGAAACCCGCGATGACTGAGACGAAACCCTCCCGCCGCCGCGTGCGCAGATAGCGCCCGGCGAGCATCCACTCGAAGAGCGAGAATGGCTTCGTCCCCGCCGGGCTTGTCTTGGCGTCTCTTTCCTTGGCCATAACCGCCTATTTTCGCGTGGTGAGCCGAGCGAGCACGTCCTCGAGCGCAAGGTGCTCGCGCTCTCCCGTGGCGCGGTTCTTCAATTCAACCTTGCCCTCGGCAAGTCCTTTTGGGCCGATAAGCACCTGCCACGGGACACCGATAAGATCGGCCGTGGCGAACTTGCCGCCGGGACGCTCGTCCCGGTCGTCATAGAGGACATCGCGTCCCGCCGCTCCGAGTTCGCGATAGAGGCGCTCCGAGGCAGCGTCGGTCGCAGCATCGCCGACCTTCAGATTCAGGATCGCCACGTCGAACGGAGCGACCCCCTCCGGCCAGATGATGCCGTTCTCGTCATGGCTCGCCTCGATGATGGCGGCGATCAGGCGGCTCGGGCCGATGCCGTAGGAGCCCATATGGACTGGCGTCTCCTGCCCGTCCGGCCCCATGACCTTAGCGCCCATGGGCTCGGAATATTTGGTGCCGAAATAGAAGATGTGGCCGACCTCGATACCGCGGGCGGACATCTTCTTGTCCTCCGAGACGGCGCCAAAGGCCGCTTCATCGTGCATCTCGGACGTGGCGGCGTAGAGCGACGTCCATTTATCGACGGTGCTCTGGAGACCGGCGATATCGTCGAAATTCGTGTCCGCCGGGGGAATGTCGAAGTTCAGGTAATCCGCATGGCAGAAGACTTCGCTCTCGCCCGTCGAGGCCAGGATGATGAACTCGTGGCTCAGGTTCCCGCCGATGGGTCCAGTGTCGGCACGCATCGGGATCGCCTTCAGGCCCATACGGGCGAAGGTGCGGAGATAGGCCACGAACATCTTATTGTAGGAATGCACGGCGCCGGCCTGGTCCAGGTCGAAGGAATAGGCATCCTTCATCAGAAACTCGCGCGAGCGCATGACGCCGAAGCGCGGGCGCACCTCGTCGCGGAACTTCCACTGGATATGGTAGAGGTTCAGCGGCAGGTCCTTGTAGGAGCGCACATAGCCCCGGAAGATCTCCGTCACCATCTCCTCGTTGGTCGGGCCGAAGAGCATCTCACGCTCATGACGGTCCTGGATGCGCAGCATCTCTTTGCCATAGGCATCGTAGCGGCCCGATTCCCGCCACAGGTCCGCCGACTGGATCGTCGGCATGAGAAGCTCGACGGCCCCGGAGCGGTTCTGCTCCTCGCGGACAATGGCATTGACCTTGTTGAGCACCTTCAATCCTAGCGGCAGCCAAGCATAGATCCCCGCTGCCTCCTGGCGGATCATGCCGGCGCGCAACATCAGGCGGTGAGACACGATCTCCGCCTCTTTCGGCGTCTCACGGAGAATGGGGAGGAAGTAGCGGCTCAAACGCATAGGGCGCCTTTAGATCTCGATCGAATATGAAATAGGTAGCGACTCGCTTCCAGCACACAACACAGGCCTCGGCCAAAAGACAAGCTGTCATCGCCTGAACGGGCCTGCGGCGAGATGGATTAGACCAAAGATCAATACAAGAATTGCCGAAAAATGCATCAAGGCCTGCCTACAAAAGGTGACTCCGGGGAACAAGATGACTATAAACGAAACCCTAACGTCTTAGACCTTCAAGGGTCAGAGGCTACGGTCCGAGTTTCGGGAGGAACAAGATCCCCAAGCGCCAAGAGGCGCTGGCCTGAGAAAGCCAGGGATCAAAAATTGCCAAAAGGCAGTTTAGGCAAGGCGAAAGCCTTGCTTTTCTTTTTTGACCTCCCCGCTTCTGCCTCCGATCAGAGCCCAGCCAGGGGGAAGACCGCAGCGGCGATCACCAAAACGACGGATGCGACGAGCGTCGTCCAGATCGCCTTCTCTCGCAGGGCAGGCAGAGCCGGGGCTCCTGGCTCGCTTCCCTGGACGACCTCCCCGGCTTCGGCCTGACTACGGATGCCGAATGGCAGGACAGCGAAGAGCAGGATCCACCAGATTACGAAATAGAGTGCCAACCCACCGCTCACCCGCAGGCCGAAAGCACTGACGCTGATGGCGACGGCGATGGCGGACACGACCGCCACGACAGCTATGGTGGACCAGAGCGATCCCGCCAGGTTTTTTACAAAGCTTATCAACACCTTGTCCTCAGGCCTGCTCGAGTTCGATCAGCGTGCCGTTGAAATCCTTGGGATGCAGGAAAAGCACCGGTTTTCCATGAGCTCCGATCCGCGGCTCGCCCGAGCCGAGCACCCTTGCCCCGGAATTCACAAGCTGGTCCCTCGCCGCGACGATATCGTCCACCTCATAGCAGATATGGTGCATGCCGCCGTCCGGGTTCCTTTCCAGGAACCGAGCGATGGGCGATTCTCCCCCTAGGGGCTCCAGCAACTCGATCTTGGTGTTGGGGAGGGTGATGAACACGACCGTGACGCCATGCTCCTCCAACGCCTCCGGGGCCGAGACCTCGGCTCCAAGGGTCCTGCGGTACATCTCGGCAGCGGCCGCGATGTCCGGCACCGCAATGGCGACATGGTTGAGACGTCCAATCATCGGAACTTTCCCTTTCAGGCCTCGATGACGAGCACGTGGCAGGCGGGCTTCTTGCCCCATTCCTGGTTCACCGCCGCGCGGACTGCCCGATGGACAGCGTTCTCCACCGCGTCTGGATCCCGCCGCTTGCCTTTCGGCAAGCTATCGAGCAGATCACCCACCGTATCGGCAATGATGTCGGTCAGGTCACGTCCCTCCCGGTTCTTATCGGGCAGGCCCATGGCGTCGATGACAGGGTCGCCGACGAGTTCGCCACGATCATCGATGGCGATGGCAACGGTGACGATTCCGGCGAATGCGAGCTTGCGGCGCTCCGGCAGGGCGCGTTCGCCTGCTCCGATGACGATATTGCCGTCGCGGTAGAGGCGTCCCGCCGGAACGTTGTCGACGATCTCAGCCGGCCCGGGAGCGAGGCGCACCACGGTGCCGTTCTTCGCGCGGACCACCTCGGGCACCCCTTGGGCCCGGGCAAATTTCGCGTGCTCGCTCAGGTGCAGCGGCTCACCGTGGGCGGGAATGGCGATGCGCGGCCGGGTCCACCGGTACATCTGCTCGAGTTCGCCGCGGCGCGGATGGCCGGACACGTGCACGAGTTCCGTACGGTCGGTGATGACCTCGATGCCCTGCTCGATCAGGCTGTTGATGATCGACCCGACGCCCTTCTCATTGCCGGGAATGGCTCGGGAGGAAAAGATCACCCGGTCTCCTGCCGAGAGCGCGATGTCCGGGTGCTCGTCCTGGGCGATCCGAGCCAGAGCCGCGCGCGGCTCGCCCTGGGAGCCCGTCAGGATGGCGACGATCTTGTCGCGGGGAATGTAGCCGAAATTCTCCGTGGAGCGGAACTCGGGCAGGCCTTCGAGATAGCCACATTCCTTGGCCACGTCGACGACTCGGTCCATGGCCCGGCCGACGACCACCACATCGCGGCCGCATTCGCGCGCGGCTTCCGCGATCGAACGGATGCGGGCCACGTTCGAGGCGAAGGTCGTGACCGCGACGCGGTGGGGCGAATCCTTGATCAGCTGAGCGAGGTTGCGGGCAACGTCGGATTCGCTGGGGCTGGTGCCTTCACGAACCACGTTGGTGGAATCGCAGATGAGCGCCAGCACACCCTCGTCGCCCAGAGCCCGAAACGCTTCCTCCGACGTGAGGCTTCCCAGATAGGGAGTATTGTCGAGCTTCCAGTCGCCCGTATGCACCACGAGTCCCTGTGGCGTCCGGATCGCGAGCGCATTCGATTCAGGAATCGAGTGGGCAACAGGGACGTATTCAATGTCGAACGGACCGAGCTTCAGGCGCTGGCCTGGCACGATCTCGTTGAGATCGACCTTCGGCGCGTCGGCTTCCGAGAGACGGCGCGTCTCCAGCAGGCCGATGGCGAACTTGGTCGCGTAAACCGGAGCGCGCAGGCGCGGCCACATCTCGACGAGCGCGCCGATATGATCCTCGTGGGCATGGGTAATGAAGATGCCGAGCAGGTTGTGGCGTTCCTCCTCGATGAAGCGAAGATCGGGATAGACGAGGTCGATGCCAGGCAGGTTCTCCTCACCGCCGAAGCCCATGCCGCAATCGACCAGAATCCACTGCCGTTCCGCTTCCGGCCCGAAGCCGTACAGCGCAGCGTTCATACCGATTTCGCCGAGCCCTCCAAGAGGGAGAAAGACCAATTCATCCTGGTGGGAAGCCATTAAATTCAAAACCTTTTCGAGCCAGCCTCGTGCTTGGCTATATCGTGCAGCAAATTGGGAAAATAAAGATCGCCCGCATCGATGAGCTCCATGCCTTCGAGGCTCCTCAACTGCAAGCGTCCGAACCTGTCGAGCCCCTCGAATGTTCCCTTCTTCTCGCCCGAGGGCAAGCGGAGCGTCACCTCCTGTCCGACGCCGGCAGCCCGCTCGAGCCAGAGCCGCCGTATGGCTCCGAACGGATCGGAGGCGCTCATTCTCGAAGAGGTGCGCCACGCCGAGAACGTCCGGGCAAAGGCTGACGACAGGGCGTGGAGTACCTCTCCCCTGTCAAGGCCTGGCTTGACGGCCTGCAATGTGGTTGCAGGATACGGCGTGCCGGTCGGAGCGAAAGCCACGTTCACCCCGAATCCGATCACGATGGAAAGCGGACCGTTCGGCTGAAGGCGATGCCCCTCCAGAAGGAGGCCGGACAGCTTGGCCCCATCCAGAAGGAGGTCGTTCGGCCATTTCAGTGCAAGACGCGGCGCACCGATCCCGGTCACCGCCTCGACGGCCTCATGCAAGGCCAGCCCGGCGACAAAGCCGAGCTGCGGCGCCGAAGGCATGTCGCAGGGATCGATCAGGAGCAGGCTGGCATAAAGATTGCCCGGGGGCGACGACCATTGGCGGCCATGGCGTCCCCTGCCCGCAAGCTGCTCGGCCGCGATGATCCAGAGCCGACCCGGATCACCGTTCCGGGCCGCCTGCAGGGCATCGTCGTTCGTTGAGCCCGTCGCCTCGAGCGAGAGAAGCCGGTAGCCGGCAGCCTCTGTCTCGGGCGACAGGCGCACGATCAGAACAGGGAGCGCGCAGCGGCGCCAGCTGCGTTGACGATGGGAGCCGGCACGAGCCAGAACAGCAGCACGACGGCGCTCGACACCACGAGCACGAAGCTCACACCCGGAGACATGGGCTCGAACCGCTCGACCGGCGCATCGAAGTACATGACCTTCACGATGCGCAGGTAGTAATAGGCGCCGATCACGCTGGTCACGACGCCGATCACGGCGAGCGTCACCAGGTTGGCCTGGATCGCGGCGGCGAAGACGTAGAACTTGGCGAAGAAGCCCGCCAGGGGCGGAATGCCGGCCAGCGAGAACATCATCATCGCCAGGCAGAACGCCAGGGCCGGATGGGTGCGAGCGAGCCCCGAAAGGTCGTCGATCGACTCGAACATCACGTTCCCGCGGCGCATGCCGAGAATGACCGCGAAGGTGCCGAGCGTCATGGCGAGGTAGATCGCCATGTAGATGACCACGCCCTGGATGCCCTCGGGCGTTCCGGCCGCGAGGCCGATCAGCGCGTAACCCACATTGCCGATGGAGGAATAGGCCATCAGGCGCTTGAGGTTGCGCTGGCCGATGGCAGCAAAGGAGCCGAGCGCCATCGAGGCGATCGAGACGAAGACGATGATCTGTTGCCACTGGACCAGGATGCCCGGGAAGCAATCGATGAAGACGCGGGTGGCCATGGCCATACCGGCCATCTTGGGCGCGGCGGCGAAGAAGGCCGTCACGGGCGTCGGCGATCCTTCGTAGACGTCCGGCGTCCACATGTGGAACGGTACGGCGGAGATCTTGAAGGCGATACCGGCTGACACGAACACGAGGCCCACGATGGCGCCGATGCCCACATTGCCCTGCAGAACGGTGGCAATGACCGGGAAGGACACGCTACCGGCGAAGCCGTAGACGAGCGAGGCGCCGTAGAGGAGCATGCCCGAGGAGAGCGCACCCAGCACGAAGTACTTCAGGCCAGCTTCCGTCGAGCGCGCGTTGTCGCGGTCGAAAGCCGCGATCACGTAGGACGAGAGGCTGAGCAGCTCGAGGCCGAGATAGAGGGCGATCAGGTCGTTCGCCGAAATGACCATCATCATGCCGATGGTCGAGAGGATGATCAGGATCGGGTATTCGAAGCGGTAGATCCCCTCGCGGCGCATATAATCAAGGGAGAGGATGATGCCCCCGGCCGAAGCCAGGAGCGTCAGCGCCTTCATGAACTTGGCGAAGCCGTCGATCACGAAGGAGCCGGCCATGGTTTCGACCCGCTCGCCGGGCAGCATCAGCACCGCCACGAAAGTGACGGCGAGAAGCGCCAGCGCGATGATGCTCATGCCGTAGCCGGGACGCTCGCCGCGGAAGGCGCCGAACAGGACCAGGACGAGGACTCCGACTGCCATGAGGATCTCTGGCAGCATCGGACCGAAAGCTGGAATGGTCAGGGCGGGATTCATCGGAACCTCAGTGTGCGGCGACAGCGGCCGTTTTCACGGTGGCGAGCGCAGCCTGGACGCTGGTCATGAGCGCATCCGTCGGAGCCGCGAAGGCATCGAGGATCGGGCCGGGCTGCACGCCGTAATAGATGATGAGCAGGATGAGCGGCGCGAAGGTGATGATCTCGCGACGGTTCAGGTCCTTGATGCCCTGGAGAGCCGGCTTGTCGAGCGGTCCGTAGACCACGCGCCGGTACAGCCAGAGCGCATAGGCGGCCGAGAGGATCACACCGCTCGCGGCGAAGAAGGCGACCCAGGTGTTGGACCGGAAGGCCCCCATGAGGGTCAGGAACTCGCCGATGAAGCCGGAGGTGCCGGGCAACGCCACGTTGGCCATGGTCAGGATGAGGAAGACCACCGCATAGAGGGGCATCCGGTTCACCAGACCGCCATACGCCTTGATCTCGCGGGTGTGCATCCGGTCGTAGATCACGCCGACGCAGAGGAAGAGCGCGCCCGACACGAGACCGTGGGAGATCATGGTGAACATGGCGCCCTGGATGCCCTGCTCGTTCATGCTGAACAGCCCCATGGTCACGAAGCCCATATGCGCCACCGAGGAATAGGCGATGAGCTTCTTGATGTCCTCTTGCATCAGGGCGACCAGCGACGTGTAGATGATCGCGATGACGGACAGGGCATAGACCAGTGGGGCGAAATAGAGCGACGCATCCGGGAACATGGGAAGCGACACTCGGATGAATCCGTAACCGCCCATCTTCAGGAGAACGCCCGCCAGGATCACCGAACCGGCCGTCGGCGCTTCCACGTGCGCGTCGGGCAGCCAGGTATGGACCGGCCACATGGGCATCTTCACCGCGAAGGAGGCGAAGAACGCCAGCCAGAGCCAGATCTGCAGGTTCGAAGCGAACTTGTAGGCGAGCAGCGTCGGGATATCGGTGGTGCCGGCGGTCCAGTACATGGCCATGATGGCCAGGAGCATCAGGACGGAGCCGAGCAGCGTGTAGAGGAAGAACTTGAAGCTCGCATAGATGCGCCGCTTGCCGCCCCAGATGCCGATGATGAGGAACATCGGAATGAGGCCCGCCTCGAAGAACAGGTAGAACAGCACGAGGTCGAGGGCGCAGAACACGCCGATCATCGTGGTTTCGAGTACCAGGAAGGCGACGAAGTACTCCTTCACCCGGGTGCCAATCGATTCCCACGAGGCCAGGATGCAGAACGGCATCAGGAACGTGGTGAGCAGGACGAGCGGCATGGAGAAGCCGTCGACGCCGAGCTTGAAGCGGATCGACTCGGCCAGCCAGGCATGGCTTTCCACCAGTTGGAACGACGCCGAGGCGATGTCGAAACGTGCCCAGGCTACGAGCGACAGGAGGAAGGTCGCGATCGTCGTGGCGAGAGCGGCCCAGCGGGCGTTCGAGCGAGCAGCCTCGCTGTCGCCGCGCAGGGAGAGGATGAAGGCCGCTCCGACGAGAGGAAGGATCAGAAGGCCGGAGAGGATGCCGAAGCCGAGCATTAGTGGGCTCCCCTGAAGAGATAGAAGGTCACGAGAGCGGCAACGCCGATCAGCATCGCGAAGGCATAGTGGTAGACGTAGCCGGTCTGGACCCGCACCACGCCGCGCGTCACGTCGAGCACGCGGGCGGAGATGCCGTCAGGCCCGAGCCCGTCGATGATGCGCTGGTCGCCCGTGCGCCAGAAGAAGCGCCCGATGGCCATGGCGGGCCGCACGAAGATCGCGTCGTACAGCTCGTCGAAGTACCACTTGTTCAAGAGGAAACGGTACAGGATCGGGTGATCGGCCGCGAGCTTCGCCGGCTGCTTGTTGTCGATGATGTACATGTACACGGCGACCAGGAAGCCGAGGATCATCATGATCGTGGGCAGCAGCGGCACCCATCCCGGCAGATGGTGCATCGTTTCCAGGATCTGGTTCTCGGGACGGGTGAACAGGGCCCCCTTCCAGAATTCCTGGTAGCCCTCGCCGATGAAGGCGCCGTGGAACACGAAGCCGGCGATGACCGCCCCGATGGCGAGCACGAGGAGCGGCACCAGCATCACGAGCGGGCTCTCGTGCGGCATATGCGAGCCGTGGTGGCCGTGCTCGTGCTGGGCATGGGTCGCAGGCTCCACATCCCGGTTGTGATCGTCATGCTCCACGCCCTCATGATCATGCGGCGCATGGGCATGATGGTCGTGATGCCCCCAGCGGGCGCTGCCCTCGAAGGTCAGGAAGAACAGACGCCAGGAGTAGAAGGAGGTCATGAAGGCCGCCACGACCGTCGCCAGGAAGGCGAAGGATCCGGCCGACGAATGGGCCGCATAGGCCGCCTCGATGATCGCGTCCTTCGAGTAGTAGCCTGCCGTGAACGGGAAGCCGGTGAGCGCCAGGGTTCCGACTGCCATCATCGCCGTGGTGAACGGGATGTAGCGGCGGAGCGCTCCCATGTGGCGGATGTCCTGCTCATGGTGCATCGCGTGGATGACCGAGCCGGCGCCGAGGAACAGCAGGGCCTTGAAGAAGGCGTGCGTGAACAGGTGGAACACGCCGGCCCCATACGCCCCGACGCCGAGGGCCACGAACATGTAGCCGAGCTGCGAGCAGGTCGAATAGGCGATGACGCGCTTGATATCGTTCTGAACGAGACCGACCGTCGCGGCGAAGAAGGCCGTGATGCCGCCGATGACGGTGACGACCGTGAGAGCAGCCGGCGCGTATTCGAAGACCGGCGACAGGCGAGCGACCATGAACACGCCGGCGGTCACCATGGTGGCGGCGTGGATGAGCGCGGAGACCGGGGTGGGACCTTCCATCGCGTCGGGCAGCCAGGTGTGCAGCAGGAACTGCGCTGACTTGCCCATCGCGCCCATGAACAGCAGCAGGCAGGCGATGGTCAGGGCGTGCCACTCGATCCCGAGGAAGTGGAACTTCGCATCGGCGAACTCGGCGACGCGCGGGAAGATCTGGTCGAAGGTGACGCCGTTGAACAGCACGAAGATCGTGAAGATGCCGAGAAGGAAGCCGAAATCGCCGACGCGGTTGACGATGAAGGCCTTCATGGCCGCCGCGTTCGCCGAATCCTTTTGGTACCAGAAGCCGATCAGGAGGTAGCTCGCGAGGCCCACGCCTTCCCAGCCGAAGAACATCTGGACGAGGTTGTCGGCCGTCACCAGCATGAGCATGGCGAAGGTGAAGAGCGACAGGTAGGCGAAGAAGCGCGGACGGTGCGGATCTTCGTGCATGTAGCCGATGGAATACAGGTGCACGAGGGCAGAGACCGTGTTGACCACCACCAGCATCATGGCCGTCAGCGTATCGATGCGGAACGCCCAATCGACCTGAAGGTCGCCCACGGACATCCACTGGGCGATCTGCACGCGGATCAACGGCTCTTCGCCGAAGCCCACATGGATGAAGGACACCCAGGAGAGAACCGCCGACACGAAAAGAAGTGCCGTGGTGATGATCTCGCTGGGACGGGCACCGAGGACGCGCCCGAAGATGCCTGCGATGAGGAAGCCGACGAGCGGCAGGAAGACGATTGCGTGATACATGTTCGATTACTTCGCCAGTCCGCTCGGGCTCACGGCCGAGGCCTGATTTCGTTCAGAAAACCGGTTCCCACTTTTCTGACTCATGCCTAGCCCCTCAACCTGTTGACGTCCTCGACCGCGATGGAGCCGCGGTTGCGGAAGAAGACCACCAGAATGGCAAGGCCGATGGCCGCCTCCGCCGCCGCGACCGTGAGGATCAGCATGGCAAAGATCTGGCCGACGATGTCGTTCAGGTGGGTCGAGAATGCGACCATGTTGATGTTCACGGCGAGCAGGATCAGCTCGATGGACATCAGGATGACGATCACGTTCTTCCGGTTGATGAAGATGCCGAAGACCCCGAGCGTGAAGAGCACGGCGGCGACGGTGAGATAATGACCCAGTCCGATAACCATGCGTGCCTCCTTAGATGCCCTGGCGGAAGGGAACCTTCCGCACTTCGACGGCGGTTTCCTGCGTCCGGGCGTTCTGCTTGGAAATATCCTGGCGCCGGACGCCGACACGCTCGCGCAGGGTCAGCACGATGGCGCCGATCATGGCGACCAGCAGGATCAGGCCGGCGGCCTGGAAGAAATAGAAGTACCGGGTGTAGAGCACCTGGCCGAGGGCCTCGGTGTTCGTCATGACCGCGGGTGAAGGGATCGGAACGGCCGGCGAGCGGACGAGGCCCGGATCGATCGAATAGGCGCCGACGACCAGGATCAGCTCGAGCAGGAAGATCACCCCGATCACCCCGCCGATGGGCAGGTACTGCAGGAAGCCCTGGCGGAGCGCCGCGAAGTCCACGTCGAGCATCATCACGACGAAGAGGAACAGCACCGCGACCGCGCCCACATAGACGATGACCAGGATCATCGCCAGGAACTCGGCTCCCATCATCAGGAACAGGCCCGCCGCATTGACGAAGGCCAGAATGAGAAACAGCACCGACTGAACGGGATTGCGGGAGGCAATCACCATGAAGCCGGAGGCGATCGTGATCGTCGCGAACAGATAGAAGAAGGCGGCGGTAACCGTCATGCTCAGCTTAAGCCGCCCGAGGCGGCCCCTTCCGACGTGGCACCGGAGAATCCGGCGGCCTGTCTATAAAATCCGAATCCGACGGGCACAACCCGCCGGACCTGCTTGCCCCCTGCCCTTGTCGGGTAGAAAGCCCGGAGCTGCCCTGCTTCGCAGGATCAGCTTCAATTCCTTAGCGGCATTTTCCGAGATGAACCGGAGTCCACTTCACCAAAAAATGCTTCGCTTACCGGTAGGGTGCGGACTTCGCGATGTTGCGCGCGATTTCCCGCTCCCAGCGCTCCCCGTTCTCGAGAAGCTTGGCCTTGTCGTAATAGAGCTCCTCGCGGGTCTCCACGGAAAACTCGAAGTTCGGGCCTTCCACGATGGCGTCCACCGGGCAGGCCTCCTGGCACATGCCGCAATAGATGCACTTCACCATGTCGATGTCGTAGCGCGTCGTCCGGCGGGTGCCGTCGTTGCGTCGCGGGCCGGCTTCGATGGTGATGGCCTGGGCCGGGCAGATCGCCTCGCAGAGCTTGCAGGCGATGCAGCGCTCTTCTCCGTTGGGGTAGCGCCGCAGGGCGTGCTCGCCGCGGAAACGAGGTCCGCGATGGCCCATTTCGAACGGGTAGTTGAGAGTGGCCTTCGGCTTGAAGAAGTACTTCACCGTCAGGACGAAGCCCGAGATGAACTCCTTCAGCAGGAGGGACTGGGCGATGCGGTCGAGCTGCATGGCCGAACTCCTTTAGCGGACGCCCGGCGCATTGCCGGTCGCCATCAGGACAGCTGCCACGATGACCACCATCGCCAGGGAAAGCGGAAGGAAGACCTTCCAGCCGAGGCGCATGAGCTGGTCGTAGCGGTAGCGTGGCACCAGGGCTTTCACCATGGCGATGAGGATGAAGAGGAAGCTGGCCTTGAACACGAACCAGATCACGCCGGGCACCCAGGTGAAGGGCGCGAAGGGGATCGGCGACAGCCAGCCGCCGAGGAAGAGGATCGTGCCGAGGGCGCACATGGTCATGATGGCCACGTACTCGCCGAGCATGAAGAGCAGGTACGGCGTGGAGGAATACTCCACCATGTAGCCGGCCACGAGCTCGGACTCGGCCTCCGGAAGGTCGAAGGGCGGACGGTTCGTCTCGGCCATGGCCGAGATGAAGAACACGACGAACATCGGGAAGAGCGGCAGCCAGTACCAGCCGAGGATGCCCAGGCGGGTATTCTGCGATTCCACGATGGCCGAAAGGTTCAGCGTTCCCGCGCACATGAGCACCGTCACGATGACGAAGCCGATGGAGACCTCGTAGGACACCATCTGGGCCGCGGAGCGAAGCGCGCCGAGGAAAGGATACTTCGAGTTCGACGCCCAGCCGCCCATGATGACGCCGTAGACGCCGAGCGACGAGATCGCGAAGATGTAGAGAATGCCCACGTTGATGTCGGCGATCGCCCAGCCCGCATTGAGCGGAATGACAGCCCAGGCGGCGAGCGACAGGGTGCACATCACCAGGGGTGCCAGAAGGAACATGCCCTTGTTGGCCGGGGCCGGGATGACCGGCTCCTTCAGGACGAACTTCAGCAGGTCGGCGAAGGACTGAAGCAGGCCCCAGGGTCCGACCACGTTCGGGCCGACGCAGCTGGACGGCCGCCCAGACCTTCCGGTCGGCATAGAGCGCATAGGCGATGAAGATGAGAAGCGCCACCAGCATGAGCAGGCTCTTGCCCAGCATGATCGCGACTGCGAGGAGGATGTCCCCAAATTCCATGTTCCGTTCCTCTTACTCAGCCGCCTCGAGCTTCAGCTCACGGGCGAGCGCGGAGCACGCGGCCATGACGCCGGAGGCGCGGGCAATCGGGTTCGTCAGATAGAAGTCCTTCACCGGGCTGGCGAATGCCTCGCGACCCGGAGTGCCGCCGATCCCGGCAAGCACTTGCACGGCCGCGAAAGCATCGGCCGGCTGGACCGTGTCGATGGCGGCGAAGTGCGGGTAATGGGCATAGAGCTTTGCCCGGAGCGCATTGAGCGAGTCGAACGGCAGCCGGTGGCCGAGCACGTCGGACAGGGCCCGCAGGATGGCCCAGTCCTCACGGGCCTCGCCCGGGGCGAAGGCCGCCCGGTTGGCGAGCTGAACCCGGCCTTCCGTGTTCACGTAAGTGCCGGACTTCTCCGTGTATGTCGCCCCCGGCAGGATCACGTCGGCGCGGTGCGCGCCGCGGTCGCCGTGGGTGCCCTGGTAGATCACGAAGGCGCCGGGCGCGATGTCGATCTCGTCGGCGCCGAGATTGAACAGCACGTCCACTTCGCCCTGCGCCATGGTCCTGGCATCGAGGCCCCACTCACCCGGCACGAGGCCGAGATCGAGGGCGCCGACGCGGGACGCGGCGGTGTGGAGGACCGAGAAGCCGTTCCAGCCATCCTTCACGGCGCCCACATCGCGAGCGAGCTGCGCCACGGCCGAGAGAACAGCCAGACCGTCCGGACGCGAAAGGGCGCCCTGCCCCACGATGATCAGCGGACGCTCGGCGGCACGCAGCTTCTCGATGAAGCTGTGACGGCCGCCAGTCAGTTCGGCCAGCGTCTCAGGGCCGGCGCCGAGATAGTCGTAGGGATAGGTCAGGTCGGCATGCTCGCCGATCAGGGCGATCGGCGGGGGGGCCATACGCCAGCGCTTGCGGATGCGCACGTTGACGAGCGAAGCCTCGATGCGCGGGTTCGCCCCGACGATCAGGATCGCGTCCGCATCCTCGATGCCCGCGATGGTGGTGTTGAAGAGGTAGGAGCCGCGCCCATAGACCGGCGTCAGCACGGTGCCATCCTGGCGGGCATCGATGTTGGTGACGCCGAGGCTCTCCATGAGGAGCTTCAGGGCATACATCTCCTCGACGGCCGCGAGATCGCCCACAATGGCGCCGACGCGCTTCGGATCGGCGCCCTTCACCCGGGCCGCGATGGTCGCGAAGGCCTCCTGCCAGCTGGCGGGGCGAAGGCGGCCATTCTCGCGCACGAAGGGACGATCGAGACGCTGCAGGCGCAGGCCGTCCACGATCTGGCGGGTCTTATCCGTGATCCACTCCTCGTTCACCGCCTCGTTCACGCGCGGCAGGATGCGCATGACCTCACGGCCGCGGGAATCCACGCGGATCGAGGAGCCAACCGCATCCATCACGTCGACGGAATCGGTCTTGGTGAGCTCCCAGGGACGGTAGTGGAAGGCTTCCGGCTTATGGGTAAGCGCGCCGACCGGGCAGAGATCCGCCACGTTGGCCTGCAGCTCGGAGCCGAGGGCCCGCTCGAGATAGCTCGTGATCTCCATGTCCTCGCCGCGCCAGATGGCGCCGAGGTCCGGCACGCCCGCCACTTCGGCCGAGAAGCGCACGCAGCGGGTGCAGTGGATGCACCGGTTCATGGAGGTGCGCACCAACGGGCCGAGATACTTGTCGGTCACCGCGCGCTTGTTCTCGTGATAGCGGCTGGTGTCGACGCCGTAGGCCATAGCCTGGTCCTGCAGGTCGCACTGGCCGCCCTGGTCGCAGATCGGGCAGTCGAGCGGGTGGTTGATGAGGAGGAACTCCATCACCCCTTCCCGCGCCTTCTTCACCGTCGGCGACTTGGTGGAGATTTCCGGCGGCTCGCCGTTCGGGCCGGGACGGCAGTCGCGCACGCCCCATGCGCAGGACGCCACCGGCTTCGGGGCGCCTTTCACCTCGACGAGGCACATGCGGCAATTGCCGGCGATCGAAAGCCGCTCGTGGTAGCAGAAGCGCGGAATTTCCGCCCCGGCCGCTTCGGCGGCCTGGAGCAGGGTGTATTCCGCGGGGACGTCGACCTCGACGCCATCAACGATGATTTTCGCCATCTTCAATCTCACTCCGCCGCGATCAGGACGGATTCGGAATGCGGGTTCGCCGCGTAATCGTCGATCCGCTTCTCGATCTCATGACGGAAATGGCGGATCAGGCCCTGAACCGGCCAAGCCGCCGCGTCGCCGAGCGCGCAGATGGTGTGGCCTTCGATCTGGGTCGAGACTTCGAGAAGCATGTCGATCTCGCGCTTCTGGGCGCGACCTTCGGCCATGCGGGTGAGCACGCGCCACATCCAGCCCGTGCCCTCACGGCACGGGGTGCACTGGCCGCAGCTCTCGTGCTTGTAGAAGTACGAGATGCGGGCGATGGCCCGGACGATGTCGGTGGACTTGTCCATGACGATCACGGCCGCGGTGCCGAGACCCGACTTCAGGTTCCGCAACGTGTCGAAATCCATGTAGGCGTCGGCGATCTCGTGGGCCGGAACGATCGGCACGGACGAGCCGCCGGGGATCACCCCGAGCAGGTTGTCCCAGCCGCCCCGGATGCCGCCGCAATGGCGGTCGATCAACTCGCGGAAGGTGAGGCCCATGGCCTCTTCCACGTTGCAGGGCTTGTTGACGTGGCCCGAGACGCAGAAGAGCTTCGTGCCCACGTTGTTCGGCCGGCCGATGCCGGAGAACCAGGCGGCGCCGCGACGCAGGATCGTGCCGGCGACCGCGATCGACTCGACGTTGTTCACGGTCGTCGGGCAGCCGTAGAGGCCCATATTGGCCGGGAACGGCGGCTTCAGGCGCGGCATGCCCTTCTTGCCTTCCATGCTCTCGATGAGAGCCGTCTCCTCGCCGCAGATGTAGGCGCCTGCGCCGTGATGGACGTAGAGGTCGAAGGGATAGCCGTGGATGTTGTCCTTGCCGATGAGCTTCGCCGCATAGGCCTCGTCCACCGCCCGCTGAAGCGCGTGGCGCTCGGCCACGTACTCGCCGCGGATATAGATGTAGGCCGCATGGGCCCCCATGGCGAAGGACGCGATGAGGCAGCCCTCGACGAGGAGATGCGGATCGTTCCGCATGATCTCCCGGTCCTTACAGGTGCCTGGCTCGGACTCGTCCGCATTCACGACCAGGTAGTGCGGACGGCCGTCCGACTGCTTGGGCATGAAGGACCATTTCAGGCCCGTGGGGAAGCCGGCGCCGCCGCGGCCGCGCAGGCCGGACGCCTTCATCTCGTTGATGATCCAGTCGCGGCCCTGCTCGAGCAGGAACTTCGTCCCGTCCCAGGCGCCGCGCATCTGCGCAGCCTTGAGGTCCGGCGAATGGAAGCCGTAGAGATTGGTGAAGATACGATCTTTGTCCTGAAGCATTCCCGATCACTCCATCAGGACGACTTGTTGTCTTTGTCGACGACCACGCCCGGCTTGCTTTCGCTGCCGTCCCGGCGGGTCTCGGCTTTCGCAGGCGGCGTGCCGGCGGAAGGCGTCGTCGGGCTCGCAGGCACCGCTTCGCCTTCCTTCTTCGGCGAGGCCACATAGGACTTGCTGCTCTGAGGGGCTGGCTGGGCACCGGCATCCTTGGGCTCGACCTTGGTGGCCTTGGAGGAATCCGCAGCTTCCTTCTGGTCCGCCGTGCTGACCGGCTTCTCGCCCTCTTTGGCGCGCTTGGCCGGGGTATTGGCGGCGTCGCTCTCGATGGGCCGTCCGGCCGTCGGCTTCGCGGCCTTGGCTTCCTGCGGAACGCTCGCCATCGCGGCAGCCGCCTCGCCGGTTTCTGCGGCCCTCGCCTGCTCCTCGAAGCGTTTGCGCCAGGCGCCGACGACGGAGCCGTCGTAGAGAGCCGGGTCCTGGAGGGTATTCACGGCCTCGAAGGGTTCGGAGCGGTTGCGGCCGATCTGGGATCCGACCTTCACGGGACGCCCGGCGGCGAGATCATCGAGGAGCTTCTCGAAGTTCTCGGTGGTCAGGTCCTCGTAGTAGTCGTCGTTGATCTGCACCATCGGGGCGTTCGAGCAGGCGCCGAGGCACTCGACTTCGAGCCAGGAGAAGGTCCCGTCCGCCGTCACGTGGTTCTGGTCGCCCACGCGGCGCTCCAGCACCTTCCGGATGTCGCCCGCGCCGCGCAGAACGCAGGGCGTGGTGCCGCAGAACTGGATGAGGTACTTCCCGACGGGCTCGAGGTTGAACATCGTGTAGAAGGTCGCCACCTCCATCACGCGGATCACCGGCATGTCGAGCCGGGCCGCAACGGCCTCGATGGCCTTGCGAGGCAGCCAGCCACCCGCCTGCTCCTGCGCCTTGGTCAGGAGGGCGATCACGGCCGAAGCCTGCCGGCCGGGCGGATACTTGGCGATTTCCTTGTCCGCGAAAGCTTCGGTCTCGGCGGAGAGAACGAAGCTCTCGGGCTGCATGTCTTCAGGCGCGAGCTTACGAACGGCCATACACTCTTCTCCTCATCGCCATGGCCGGGCATCAGCCCGGCCAATCGCGACTTGAAATTGTCCAGCACGCCTTGAAAGAGCGTGGATATCCGCCCCGGAACCGGGGCGGTTTTCGTTAGCGGTCGACCTCGCCGAACACGATGTCGATGGAGCCCAGGATGCCTGCGACGTCAGCCAGCATGTGGCCGCGGCACATGAAATCCATGCCCTGAAGATGAGCAAAGCCCGGCGGGCGGATCTTGCAGCGGTACGGCTTGTTGGTGCCGTCAGACACGAGATAGACGCCGAACTCACCCTTCGGAGCTTCCACGGGGGCATAGACCTCGCCCGCCGGGACGTGGAAGCCTTCCGTATACAGCTTGAAGTGATGGATCAGCGCTTCCATGGAGCGCTTCATGTCCTTGCGTGACGGCGGAGCGACCTTGCCGTCGAGCGTCGCCACCGGCCCCTGCCCGTCCGGCGCCCGCAGCTTGGTGAGGCACTGGCGCATGATCCGGACGGACTGGCGCATCTCCTCCATGCGGATGACCTGACGGTCGTAATTGTCGCCGTTCAAGCCCACGGGGATGTCGAATTCCATCTCCTCGTAGCACTCGTAGGGCTGCGACTTGCGCAGGTCCCAGGCGACGCCGCAGCTGCGAACGATCGGGCCGGAGAAGCCCCAGCGGAAGCAGTCGTCCAGCGTGAGAACGCCGATGTCGACGTTACGCTGCTTGAAGATCCGGTTTCCGATGACGAGGGTGTCGAGGTCATCGAGCACCTGCAGGAACGGATTGCAGAACGCCTCGATGTCGTCGATCAGCTCCGGCTGGATGTCCATGTTCACTCCGCCGGGGCGGAAGTAATTGGCATGCATCCGCGAGCCGGAGATCCTCTCGTAGAAAATCATGAGCTTCTCGCGCTCCTCGAAACCCCAGAGGGGCGGCGTGAGCGCGCCGACGTCCATGGCCTGCGTGGTCACGTTGAGGAGGTGGGAGAGAAGACGGCCGATTTCCGAGAACAGGACGCGGATGAGCTGAGCGCGCCGGGGCACCTCGATGCCCAGCAGCTTCTCGGTCGCCAGGCAGAAGGCATGCTCCTGGTTCATCGGCGCGACATAGTCGAGCCGGTCGAAATAGGGATTCGCCTGAACGTATGTCTTGTACTCGATCAGCTTCTCGGTGCCGCGGTGCAGCAGGCCGATATGCGGATCGACACGCTCGACCACCTCGCCGTCCAGCTCCAGCACGAGGCGCAGCACGCCGTGCGCGGCCGGATGCTGCGGACCGAAGTTGATGGTGAAGTTGCGGATATTATGCTCGCCCATGGGTCGCCTCTCCGCTCCTTATGCCTTGGCCTTCTCATCGCCGGGCAGCACGTAGTCGGTGCCTTCCCAGGGCGAGAGGAAATCGAAGTTGCGGAATTCCTGGTTGAGCTTCACCGGCTCGTAGACCACGCGACCCTGTCCGTCGTCGTAACGGACCTCGACATAGCCAGTAAGCGGGAAGTCCTTTCGGAGCGGATGCCCCTCAAACCCGTAGTCCGTCAGGATCCGGCGCAGGTCCGGATGACCGGAGAACAAGATCCCATAGAGGTCGTAAGCCTCGCGCTCGAACCAGTTCGCCGCGGGCCAAAGGCCGACAAGCGAGGGAACCGGGGTCACCTCGTCCGTCTCGACCTTCAGGCGGATGCGCCGATTATGGTGCGGCGCGAGGAAGTGATAGACCACGTCGAAGCGCTTGTCGCGGGCCGGGTAATCGGCGCCGCAGATATCGATGAAGCAGACGAACCGGCACTGCGGGTCGTCCCGCAGGAACGTCGCCACCCGGACCAGGTCTTCACGGCGGGCGACGATCGTCAGCTCGTCGAAGGCGATAGCCCGGCTCTCGATCGCTTCGCCGAGGGACGAGGCGATGTGATCGCTCAGGGCTTGGAGATCAGCACTCATGCGACGACCTTTGCTCAGCGCTCGATGGTGCCGGTCCGGCGGATCTTCTTCTGCAGAAGCAGCACCCCATACAGGAGCGCCTCGGCCGTCGGCGGGCAGCCCGGCACGTAGATATCAACCGGAACGATCCGGTCGCAGCCACGAACCACGGAATAGGAATAGTGATAATAACCGCCGCCATTGGCGCAGGAGCCCATGGAGATGACGTAGCGCGGCTCCGGCATCTGGTCATAGACCTTGCGGAGCGCGGGGGCCATCTTGTTGGTGAGCGTGCCGGCGACGATCATCACGTCGGACTGGCGCGGCGAGGCACGCGGCGCGAAGCCGAACCGCTCAACGTCGTAGCGCGGCATGGACATCTGCATCATCTCGACGGCGCAGCACGCCAGGCCGAAGGTCATCCACATGAGCGAGCCGGTGCGCGCCCAGGTGATAAGGTCCTCGGTCGAGGTCACGAGGAAGCCCTTGTCGGACAACTCCTCGTTGATCGAGACGAAATAAGGGTCCGTCGATCCGGCCGGCTTGCCGGTGTTGGGGTCGATGATACCCCGCGGCGCGGGAGCGACCAGGGTCGACTGGTTCTCGGAGATCAATCCCATTCAAGGGCCCCCTTCTTCCACTCGTAAATGAATCCGACCGTCAGGACACCGAGGAACATCATCATGGAGATGAAGCCGAACCAGCCCAGGTTCCCGAACGTGATGGCCCAGGGGAACAGGAATGCCACTTCGAGGTCGAAGATAATGAAAAGGATGGCGACGAGGTAGAACCGCACGTCGAACTTCATGCGGGCATCGTCGAAGGCATTGAAACCGCACTCGTAAGCGGACAGCTTCTCGGTATCGGGGCGGCTATAGGCAACGATGAAAGGAGCCACGAGCAGCGCCACACCGATCAGGAGCGATACGCCGATAAAGATTACGAGAGGCAGGTAGTCGGCGAGGAGATTCGTCATACGACACCTAGAAGGTACGGAGCACGGCCTAGGACCGGCAACCTGGAACGCATTTAAGCCCCAGACGGGCCCGACGAAAGCCCCCTGCGGCAACACGTTGATTGCGCGGGAGGCTTAACCGAGTTCCCCTTCCGTGACAAGTGTTTGCACTGCCGCAAAAAGAACCATTCCAAATTAGGAGGTGGCCTTTTCCGCCGCTTTCGCTGCTTTTCGGTTGGCGGCGGCCTCGGCCTGCCCTGCGGCGGCCTCCGCCTTGGCCTTGGCCTCGCACTTGGCCCGAATCTCGTCGAGCTCTTCCTGGGTCAGGTGTTCGATACCGATGAACACGTTCTGGGCCGCGCTGGCCCGGATCAGCTCGTCGAGCTTGGCCTGGATGGCGGCGCCGTCGCGGTTCTGGGTGTTCTGGATCAGGAACACCATCAGGAAGGTGACAATCGTCGTCCCGGTGTTCACCACGAGCTGCCAGGTATCCGAGAACCCGAACAGGGGACCGCTGAGAGCCCAGAACAGGATGATAAGGAGGCTGATCCCGAAGGTGATGGGCCGCCCCGCCACCTGAGCCACCCAGTTGGAGAAACTCGTAAACAACCTAGACATCAACATCGGCAACGGCCTCACACCTCCCCTCGGGCATTAACGCCCAGCTACGCCAATTGCTCCAGACCACGAGCAGAATGCGGCTTTTTGCCAAAAACCATGCTTCAGAGGAGAAACCCTGGCCGGCAGGCGAGCGGCTCCGGGACGTTTCATCCGAAGCCCTATCAAACCTGATTTTGGGGAGGGAAAGTGGCGCGGGCGACGGGGCTCGAACCCGCGACCTCCGGCGTGACAGGCCGGCACTCTAACCGACTGAGCTACGCCCGCGCATTGGACCGCCGAAGCGGTGTGGGTGCGGTTTAAGGGTGGCCCCGCCCCCTGTCAAGCGCTGAATGCGATCGTTCCGGAAAGCCCGCACCGAAGGGAATTCCTCCGACGCTTAGGCGCCGCTCACTCGCCCGCCGAGGCCTCGCCCGTCCCCTTCAGGGACGACAGCACCCGGTCGCATTCGTAGAGCTCCTCAAGGGCAACCTTGAGCTCACGCAGAGCCTCCGAGGACAGCCCCTGCCGTAGAGGCAGGCGATCCGAATCCTCGTCCTCATAGGGCTGGGTTCCATTCGCCGGGGACAGGTCCTCTGCGGATTCCTGGCCGGATCCTTGGGGAATCGAGGCAACGCTCTGCTCGCCGCGTCCGATCGCCTGGACGAAGCGAACCCCCTCCTCCTTCAGGATTCGCTGCACACCCTTGATCGTATAACCTTCGCCGTAGAGGAAGTGACGGATCCCCTTGAGAAGGTCGATATCGTCCGGGCGGTAATATCGCCGTCCGCCGCCGCGCTTCAGGGGCTTGATATGGCTGAAGCGGGTTTCCCAGAAGCGCAGCACGTGCTGGGGCACATCGAGGTCTTCGGCGACCTCGCTGATCGTGCGGAATGCGTCGGGGCTCTTGTCCATGACGCCACTCGCCATCGCCGGATCAATCCTCGCCTTCGAAGGTCTCGCCGTTGATGTGCGCCTTCAGGACGTTCGAAGGCTTGAAAACCATGACACGGCGGGGATCGATCGGAACCTCGACGCCCGTCTTGGGATTACGGCCGACCCGCTCTCCCTTGCTGCGCACGATGAAGGAGCCGAAGGACGACAGCTTGACGGTCTCACCGGCGGCCAGGCTGTCGCAGATCTCGGCCAAGACCCGCTCCACCAGTTCAGCCGATTCGGTCCGCGAGAGCCCCACCTTCTGGTAGACGGCCTCACTCAGATCCGCTCTCGTTATCGTCTTGCCAGCCATTGAGCTCCCCAGCGCGAATGAGTTCGTTGGTCTTGTCGTCCTGGACGACGCTATGCAGATGGCTCCCTATGGTCAACCGCCAAGGTCGATAGACCGGATACCACCAGAGTCGATACCTTCTACCGGCGGACTACCAGCGGATCAGCGCGCTGCCCCAGGTGAAGCCGCCGCCGATCGCCTCGATCATCACGAGATCCCCGTCCTTGATCCGCCCGTCCTTTCGGGCGGTATCCAACGCGAGGGGAATCGACGCCGCCGACGTGTTGCCGTGTTTGTTGACGGTGATGACGACCTTCTCCGGTGCGATGCCCAGCTTGTCGGCACTCGCCGTGATGATGCGCTTGTTGGCCTGATGCGGCACGAACCACTTCAGCTCCTCGGCGCTCGTGCCGGTCGCCTTGAATGCATCCTGGACGACATCCGCCACCATGCCGACGGCGAACTTGAAGACCTCGCGGCCCTCCATCTTCAGAACGCCCGTCGTCTTCGTCGAGCCTGGACCGCCATCGACATAGAGCTTGTCCCGGTAGCGACCGTCGGACCGCAGATGCGAGGTCAGGACGCCCCGGTCGGAAGACGTGCCTTCCCCCTCCTGGGCCTCGAGCACGATAGCCCCGGCGCCGTCCCCGAACAGCACGCAGGTCGTCCGGTCGTTCCAGTCGAGAATACGGGAGAAGGTCTCGGCGCCGACAACCAGGGCGCGTTTGTGCGAACCGGACTGCAGGAACTTGTCTGCCGTCGCCACCGCATAGACGAATCCGGTGCAGACGGCCTGGAGATCGAAGGCTGCCCCGTGCGTCATGCCGATGCCGGTCTGGATCATCGTGGCCGTCGAGGGGAAGGTGTAGTCCGGCGTCGAAGTGGCGCAGATGACCAGGTCGATATCGTCGGCGTGGAGACCTGCATCCGCCAGGGCGGCTTGCGCTGCCTTGATTCCGAGGACGGATGTGGTCTCGTCTTCTTCAGCGATATGGCGCTCCTCAATACCGGTCCGCTGCACGATCCAGTCGTGCGAGGTGTCCACCAGCTTCTCGAGGTCCTGGTTTGTCAGCTTGCGTCTCGGCAGGTACGAGCCGACGCCGCGTACGACGGAACGAATGCGTTTCAAGATGCGCCTTCCTCAGGCCGATTGGCCCACCGGGTCATGATCGAGCATGCTCCGGATTGTGTTCATCAATTCAAAATGCGCCATGTCGTAGGCGACGTCGATGGCGCTGGCGAAGCCAAGATCATCCGTTCCGCCGTGGCTTTTGACGACGACTCCTTCAAGTCCCAGGAAGACGCCGCCATTGACCTTGCGGGGGTCCATCTTGTCACGCAGAGCGTTAAAGGCCTGTTTCGCAAACAGATAGCCGATTTTCGCCATCAGGGTGCGACTCATGGCCGAGCGAAGGTACTGGGCGATCTGCTTGGCCGTTCCCTCGGCGGTCTTCAGGGCGATATTACCCGTGAAACCTTCAGTCACGACCACATCGACGGTACCCTTCCCGAGATCGTCCCCTTCGACGAAGCCGCGATAATCGAGGTGCGGGAGGTTCGCTTCCCTCAGGATCCGGCTCGCTTCCTTGACGGCCTCGATACCCTTGATCTCTTCCGTGCCGACATTGAGCAGGCCGACGGTCGGGCGATCCAGATCGAACACGATGCGCGCCATGGCGGCGCCCATGATCGCCATATCCACAAGGTGCCCCGCATCGGCCCCAATCGTCGCACCGACATCGAGCACGATGCTCTCGCCCCGCATAGTGGGCCACATGCAGGCGATGGCCGGGCGTTCGATATGGGCCATGGTCTTGAGGCAGACCTTGGCCGTCGCCATCAGGGCGCCGGTATTGCCTGCCGACACAGCCGCATCCGCCTCTCCGTCCCGGACGGCCTGGACGGCCCTCCACATGGAAGATTTGCCCCGCCCCATCCGAATGGCCTGGCTGGGCTTCTCGTCCATGGCGATGGCGATATCGGTATGGCGAAGCTCCGTGGCTTCCTTCAGCTTGGGATGGGCGTTCAGGAGGGGCGCAACAATCGTTTCATTGCCGAACATCAGGAAACGGAGATCCGGGTGGCGCTCCAAGGCCAAGGCTGCGCCCGGGATTAC
>NZ_JALJRK010000049.1 GCF_024519725.1 Microvirga sp. Mcv34
ATACCCGGTCGTGATATAGATATCCTCTATCCCGTTCCGCCGCAGCCATTTGAGAAGAAGTTCGATAACGGGCTTTGCGCCAATCGGCATCAAAGGCTTGGGCAATACCGATGTGTACGGCCTTAGGCGCGTTCCTCTTCCTCCCGACTGAATGACGGCTTTCATCCGTGCCTCCCTTTCGTCCAATCTGACATGTTGCTTTCGACGGAATGAGCCGCTTCACGTGTTCGTGTGATTGTCGCTATCCAGGACTTCGGTGGCGTCCGTCCGGACCCATGAATTATCGGAAGCAAATTTCACCGCGGTCTCACTGCGAAATTCTCTGTAATCCCACTGAAAGATAGCATTGCAGGCTTAGCGAGCATAGCAAATGAGGGCCCATATTACGAGTTAACTCTAGAGGCAGACCAGTGATACGGATGTATTCGCTATCGTAAAACTTAAGATCCTTGGATATCACTTGGGATAGCACCATGGAAAATAAGTTTAGCGCCACGTCTCCATTGCCCCTCTCATGCCTCCCGAGATGCTTGCAACTGAAGTTCCCAGCTAGGATTTTCGCCGCCCGAACTAGACCGCGAGGAGCGATCTCGTCAGCGCGACTACGTGCTTTCTGACATTCCGACTGTAGAAGTAGATCGCCTTGGCCGCGTCGCGAGCGACGGCGGTGGCCGCACCGCGCGAAAGACGGAACTCCATGAACGGAACCTGGTCGCCTCCGTACTTCTTTTTGTACTCGCCGCCATTTCCCCAGTAGTGAGCTTCTATTCCTCGCCTTTTCCAATGCTGCATCGCGTGCCAGTGGAGTGTCTCGTTTGGACGGACCTGTTGATGCTCCCGGAAGCTCGCATTCCCCCAGAAGAAAGAAATTTTGTTGAATCCCGGGTAGATGCCCGTTGCTATCTGCTGTCCGTCGGAGTTGCGAGCTCGAAGAAGGAGGAGATTTCCCGTGCTGTGATAATGCTTGATGAGAGCCTCGACGCGCTCCTGCCGGTAAGTTGGTTTGAGGTCCTGCTTGGCAAAGACGTCGAGAAGCTGCTGATAATATTCGGCGGCAAATCCCTCGGCAGCAGCTTCTTCGACTATGACGCCGCTTTTGCTCGCCTTTCGAATGCAACGGCGGCAGGCACTATCCATCCGGCCGAACAATTCGTCCTCGGAAAGGGTCAGGTCGCTACGGAATGTCTGGCCCGTTCGAAGATGGAAACCGAGTTCGACCATGTCCTCGCGGTCTAAGAAGGGATCGGAGATCTCGAGATGATGGCACTTCATGTCGCGAAACACGAAGGGGATCAAAGCGGAGACGGCTGCGGTTCGCGAGAATCCCGGTTCCAGATTCAGTCCCATGTAAGGTGTCGTCCAGCCCGGGAATGGGCTCCCCATGATGTTGAACCCCATCCTCTTGATGCGCACACCCGAAAAGAAGCCGAGGGTACGGCTGCCGTCCGTCAGCGCGGCAACGACGGGCTCGCCGCCCTGGGTTTCGCAGACGAAGTCCAGCCAAGCCTTCCTCTGCGAGAAGGTACGATCCTCAAACGCGTCGAGGCGTTCCCAATCGACGAGATCGTATGGAATTTTCGTGAATTTCATCTAATGCCGCCGGAAATGAAATCGTCCATCGCGTCTATGGCGCGTGTAGCGGATCATCCATGCACTTCAGTGCTAGGTCCAGCCGACGTCAGCGACGACTACACCAAATTCCTAGACCTACACCGAATGCGCCTGGCGATCTGGGTGACTCCGGTGAGATCGACGCAGGCGGAAGCAGCATCTCCTTTGGCATTAGGCTCATATTAACAAAGTCAATCTCTTCGAACCGCCCGACACCCTGGAGGTACCTCGACTGGAATTCCGCTAGCTAGAATGATCCGCCGGAGTGATGGCGCGATGATGATATCTTCGCATTGCGTCGGCCAGAGTGTGAGCTCGTCACCTGAGAGAGGCTGCAAACTCCGCAAGCGTCCGACGATTTCCGGGACCATTCTAAGGGAAGATCATGTGTGGCATCGTTGGGTTTCTTTTCTCGCCTCGCCATTGCAGGACGGAGCCGGGTCCCCTTCTTGAGCGAATGACCTCGACCCTGGTGGCGAGGGGGCCGGACGACCACGGCGAGTGGATCGATCGATCAGCCGGAGTCGCGTTGGGCCACCGGCGCCTGAGCATCGTCGATCTGTCGCCGGCCGGCCATCAGCCGATGATTTCCCAGAGTGGACGCTACGTCCTGGTGTTCAACGGCGAAATATATAATCACAAGGACATTCGGAAGTCCTTAGAAGAGGATGGCGAAGCAGGCCACTTCTCTGACCCTAATGACGAGCTTTCGAGACGCCAGAGAGGCTGGCGAGGTGGGTCCGATACCGAAACCCTGCTGGCCGCCATTGAGAGATGGGGGGTTCGACAGGCACTCGGACGATGTGTCGGAATGTTTGCCTTCGGCCTCTGGGATCGGCAGGAACGTACACTGACACTCGCGCGGGATCGCCTGGGGGAGAAGCCTCTCTACTACGGGCACACGAACGGCATGTTCGTTTTCGCGTCTGAGCTTAAAGCGTTTCAAACCATTCCGGACTTCTCTCCCGCCATCAACCAAACCGCTCTCTGGCAATATTTCTACCAAAGGGCGATCCCGGCTCCCTACTCGATCTACGATGGGATCTTCAAGCTCGAGCCAGGGCAGTTGCTCACGTTCGGGATGAAGGAACCTCTGGCGTCAAGCGAGATGGCGACCGAATACTATTGGTCTCTTCAGACAGCGTTGAACCGCGATCCGTTTCGTGGAACGCCCGAAGATGCAGTGGAGGAACTCCGGAACATTCTCACGGACGCTGTCCGCATGCAGATGATGGCGGATGTTCCAGTCGGTGCATTCCTTTCGGGAGGTATCGATTCCAGCACGGTCGTTTCGCTCATGCAGTCCGTATCGAGCGGCAATGTTCAATCCTATACGATCGGGTTCGAGGAAGCGGGTTTCAATGAAGCTCATCATGCCAAGGCAGTGGCCAATTGTCTCGGTACCGATCACCATGAGTTAACCGTCACTCCGTCCGACGCGCTCTCCGTTGTCCCCCATCTGGCCGAGATATGGGATGAACCGTTCGGCGACAGTTCTCAAATTCCTACGGCGATCCTCTCCCGGATGACACGGCAGAATGTCACCGTGGCCCTCAGTGGCGACGGGGGAGATGAACTCTTCTGCGGGTATAAGCGGCAGCAAACGGCAGCCGCTATCGAGCGCATCCCCGGAAAGCCGCTGTTCGGTGCACTGTTGGTTGCATTCAACTCGCCTTCCGCCATCATGCGGCTGCGGGCGCTCCCAGTCGGTCGTTCACCGAAAGCTGCTGCCAATCGCCTCGGAGCGTTGGCCGAGATGTTCGCTCTCGACAACCCCGCTCACCGATATATGGCCTTTTCGTTCAGACCGGATTACTGGAGTTCCTTGTTGAAGGAAGCATCGCACCGTCATATCGGCGCCTCAAGGTTTCCAATATCCGACGCACGTGATATTCTTACACTCGTATCCGCAATGGATGCGGTGACTTATCTTCCGACGGACATTCTAACGAAGGTGGACAGGGCCGCTATGGCGGTCAGCCTCGAGACCCGGCTGCCGCTGCTCGATCACCGAGTGGTGGAATTCGCTTTCAGCCTGCCGTCCTCGTACAAGGTCAGGAACGGCCAATCGAAGTGGCCGTTGCGCCAGATCCTGAACTCCTTCGTGCCGAACTCGATCATTGATCGACCGAAGATGGGCTTCGGGGTGCCCGTCGGCACATGGTTGAGAGGTCCTTTGAAGGCCTGGGCGTCAGACTTGCTGTTTTCACGCGACGTGCAGGACGATTTCCTGAATGAGAAAGCCATCAAACGGATGTGGGACGATCATCAGTCCGGAACATGGAACTATGCGGACCATCTCTGGCGTGTTCTGATGTTGCGTTCATGGCAGGCGTGCTATGGCCGCTAAGAAGGTTCGCATCCTGTTCTTCCTTCCGAGCTTGGCTGCGGGAGGCGCCGAGAGAGTCATTTTGACATTGCTGAAGAACCTGTCTCGCGACAGGTTCGAGGTGTCCCTTGCCGTCATCAACCAGAAGGGGGCTGTTCTCGCGAGCGAACTCCCGAGCGATATCGGGATATACGACTTAGATACCGGACGGCTCCGATTCGCCCTGACAAGGGCTGCAAAACTTATCTGGAAGCTGAAGCCCGACATCGTCTTCTCGACGATCGACTATCTGAATGTCGCGCTGGGATCCACTCGGCACTTCTGGCCGAAGCAGACCGCATTTGTTGCCCGTCCGGCTATCCTTTTCAGTGCCGAACTGAAGACACGGCGGCGGCCTTTCGTTTGGCAGATGCTTCATAGGTTTGCCGTCTGCCGGGCGGATCTCGTCGTGTTCCAGTCGCGCGCGATGGAGGAGGATTACCGACGCGCGCTCGGTTGGCGAGGCGAGGGGGCGGTGGTGATCCACAATCCGCTTGATGTCGATCTCATTCGAAGTCGAGCACGGCACGTGACGGACACAGGTTTTGATCCTGACAGCTTCAATCTCGTGGCTGCGGGGCGGCTCGAGGATCAGAAAGGCTTCGATGTCGCCATCGAAGCTGTTGGCCTTTGCCGCAACGAGAATGTCGTTCTGACGATTCTCGGCGAAGGCAGACTGCGCGACTCCCTGGAACGTCTCATCAAAGAACGGAATTTGCAGGATCGGGTGCGCTTGCTCGGATACACGCCCAATCCATATCCGTTCTTTGCGCAGGCTGACGCCTTTCTCCTGTCATCCCGGTTCGAGGGGTTTCCGAACGTGGTCCTCGAGGCCCTCTCGTGTGGC
The DNA here is from genome assembly GCF_024519725.1 of Microvirga sp. Mcv34. Lineage (GTDB taxonomy): Bacteria > Pseudomonadota > Alphaproteobacteria > Rhizobiales > Beijerinckiaceae > Microvirga. The sequence continues at coordinate 4,827 of NZ_JALJRK010000049.1, forward strand.
ACCCCCGTGATCGCGACACCCGTGGCCGGCCTGAGATCGACCTTGAGCAACGTCCCGGACTGCCATGTCGCTGTCGATCACAGTGCTTCTGCGCTCGCTCGCGAGATCGACAAATGTGCGGGTGGCGGCCGCTCGAGAGTTCAGCCCGATGCCGTCAGCAGTTTCGATGTTGAGCACATCGTTGGGGAATATGAGAGTGCGCTGGCTGGCATAGGTCTCCAGCAGTCTGCGGACGAGAGGTTCATTCAGGCCATCAGCTAAGGCCTCATGTCGCCGGCAGACGGCGTCGTGCGTGAATGGGGATATGCAGCCGGCCGGTCCGGCAGCGAATGAGGAGTCGAATGGGTGGCAGCCAGTATTGGAATGTTTGATTCACAGATTCCACAAAGTCGATGGCTCAATCCGGTCGGCTTGGGCCTTCTCATGTTTACGGGACTGAACCTGAATGCGGTGGCCGCCATGTTCATCGGCGAGGCCGAGATGCTGTCGCCGCTTGCACTCGCGCTGACGCTCATCCTCGTCGTCCAGTACGCTAGGTTGCGGCACCTTTCATTCATCTACATGCTGTTTGCCACGACGATGTTGTCCTACCTGGTCATGGGATCGGTGCCTCGGATGGAAACGATCTTGATCGATCCCTATTATATCAGACTGTATTTTGTTACATTCCTGTTGGTGTCCGCATTGTATTTTTGGCTCGTCTCGCTCGATGAGCCACGACTGGTTTCTGTGCTGGTCGTCTTCAAGTACCTGACGCTGATCGCCTGCGTCGGCACGATCTTTTCAAGTACACTGCAACACTACCAGGCAGTGTCCGCAGCCGATGCGATCTACGGAGGGCCTGGTGACGAAATGGAGCGTGCATCTGGAATTTTCGAGAACCCGAACCAAGCCGCGACGGCCGCCTTGTACTGCTTGGTCCTGGTTGTGGCGCTCCCTGCGAGGAGTTTCGTCTGGAGGTCGGCCCAAGTTTTGATCGCTGTGATCGCTCTTGTGATGACGTTCTCAAAGGCCGCTATGCTGGGCGGCTTGGTATTGGCCGCAGCCTTCGTGCTGACGAGACGCTCATTGAGTACCATGCTGCTTTTTTCTGTGGCGGCGGCAAGCGGCATCATCGGCCTCTGGTTCGTTTACGAGCACGATCTTTTTCGCCTCTCATGGGACCAGCGCGAGAGATTGGCGGACGTGTTCAACCTGGTGGGAGGAGAGGTGAGCGCGCGAACGACCACGGGTCGGACCGTCCTTGTGGATTTTGGACTTCAGAAGATAAAGCATGTCTTTCCCTGGGGAGCCGGACTGGGCGAGTTCCATGCCATGGAGGGTGGCATCAGAAAGGTATTGAACGGCCTTGAAACGAACAGGTGGCTGGGCATTCACAATACATTTCTGACAATTCTGGGGGAAAGCGGCCTGATCCCGTTCCTTATCTTCATGGGCTTTCTCATTTGGCCTGTGATCGCGGCGCGACATTCGAAGTATCGCGGCATCGTCTTCGGCTTTACGATGACGCTCATCATTCAGATGACCGCTGGACATGACGTCCTCTTGCTGCGGTTCACTGACGCGATCGTAGCGATCACTCTTGCCGTGGCTACATTCGCTGCTCGAGAGAAGGTGGCCCAGAGGCGCTTCGCTCCCGGTCACACGGATGCCCTTGTCCTCGCGACGTAGGTGGGGCGGCGCGAGCTCAGCCAAGTCAGGTTGTTTGGATGATCCGGATTTTGCGCAATTAGTCAGAGGGAGCGGGTCTTAGCGGTCTGAAGCCTGGATCCTTGGCGCCCGCTCCCGGCTCTAGGTCAGGAGAGCGATGCAATCACGTCCAGCATCACCTCGGTCGCACCGCCCCCGATCGACAGAACCCGCGCATCGCGTGCCATACGTTCGATGGGACTCTCGCGCATGAAACCCATTGCGCCGTGAAATTGGACGCACGAATACATGACCTCGTTGGCAAGTTCGCCGCAGAAGGCTTTCACCATCGAGACATCGCGCATGCAATCTTCGCCCGCGGCCATGCGCCATGCGGTAGCGTATAGGAACTGGCGGCCGGCCTCGACCTTGGTCGAGAGCATGGCAAGACGTTCACGAATGGCCTGCATGTCCCACAGGACACCTCCGAACGCCCGACGTGTTCGAACCCAGGCGAGCGTCATGTCGATCGCCGCCTGAGCCGCCCCGATGGCCATGGCGGCTAGGACGAGACGCTCGTTCTGGAAATTGCCCATGATCGAGTAGAAGCCTTGTCCTTCCATTCCGAGCATGTTCTCGGCAGGGATGCGACAGCCTTCGAAGACGAGCTCTGCGGTGTCGGAGCAGCGCCAACCGTGTTTGTCGAGGGCGCGGGCTACCTTGAGCCCCGGCGTTCCCTTCTCGACGAGAAACATCGAGATGCCATGGCTTCCGGCCGAAGGGTCGGTCTTGGCGGCAACGCAGTACAGGTCCGCATAGACGCCATTGGTAATGTAGAGCTTCTCGCCGTCGAGGACGTAGTCGCTTCCGTCCCGCCGGGCACGCGTGCGGATGGCCTTGACGTCCGATCCTGCATCCGCCTCCGTGATGGCGACTGCGGTGATAACCTCACCGGTGATGATTCCCGGCATCCAGCGGGCGCGCTGCGCCTTGGTCCCCTGATGGAAGACGTGCACGGAGGCCATATCGGTATGCACCAACGTCGCGATGGCGACGCCCCCATAGGTCGAGCGTCCGAGCTCCTCTGCGAACACGGTCGAGGCAACAACATCCATCCCGGCACCGCCATACTCAGCCGGGTACTGGATACCTAGGAAGCCCAGCTCGCCCATCCGGCGCAGGACGGGACGTGGAATGAACCCATCCTCTTCCCAGCGATCCGCATGCGGCTTGATTTCCTTCTCGACGAAGCGGCGCACCTGGTGGCGCAGGAGCTCATATTCTCCTCCTGCCCACGGTAGCCCAGTTCCCCGTGCGAGTCCCCTGGTGTTGTCCATACACTTTATCCGATCCACTGCAGATCCTGACATGACGTCGCCATCATGGAGGCGCTCCATGATGGCGAACTAAAGTCTTATTCCGTCTTAGATCTCGATCTCCTCGCGGGGACCATCGCTTGTCGCGGGCGCGCTTGCCTCCGCCATCCAGAGCATCCCGTCGATCACCTCGGCCAACCCGGCTACGGTTGGCCGCTCGAAGAGATTGCGGAGCTGCACATCGACACCGAAGGTCTCCCGCAGGCGAGACACCGCGCGCATGACAAGCAGCGAATGCCCTCCAAGGTTGAAGAAATTGTCGTTCCGTCCGATCGACTCGACCTTGAGAAGGTCACACCATAGAGCGGCCAAGGTCTTCTCGGTTTCCGTGGACGGTGCGATGAAATCCTCGACCGGCTGGATGTTGTCTCCCGTCGGTTCGGGAAGGGCGGCTCGATCAACCTTCCCGTTGGTCGTTAGCGGCAAGCGATCCAATCGAACGAAATGCGTTGGCATCATCGCATCCGGCAATTCCTCTGCGAGATGGGCCCGTAGATCTGCGACGCTCACATTTTCGGGTGAGACATAATAGGCAACGAGACGCGCGATGCCGTCCTCAGCGGCAAGCGGCTCGATGTATCCGATCTGTGCCATGATTTCCTTGATGCGCGGCACGTTGAGGTCGTCGTTCAATTCGTCGATGGCTTCGTCACGCGTCTTCTGGCCTAGCCGAACGTCCCAGCTGTAGGGCAGGGCGTAGTTGTGATATCCGCGCTGCTTCTTATGGATGTATATCCCGACGTCGTTGATCAGGCAGTTCGTGGAACGTCCGGTATCGGACGGTCTGCTCCAACCCGCCTGAGTTTTCAGGAACTCCAGCATATCCTCGAGAGGAACGCTCCAATACCGATAGAAGTCGACGAACTTGACTTCCTCGAAAATCGAGTCGTTTCGGAACACATCGACGTCGAGATAGCGTGATACGGCGTCCTCCCGGCGATGATACTCCTTGCGGGCTTCGGCCACGAGTGCGTCCAGACGAGACGGATCGTAATCGTCCCGCTTGAATACCTCCTCGGTCAGCCGCGTCTCGAAGAACTGGCCGCGAGAGAGACCGGTTACGATGTAGCCGATACCGTTCTCGCGCGCGTAATTGGTGGCAAGGGTGTAGATCGTCTTGAAGCAGCCGTTGCAGACGTTCGCGAACCGCTTCAGGCTGTCCACGAAAATCTCGTTCATGTGGGGTGTGCTCCCCCAGTGATGATCGACGCCGAGGCCGTTCACAAGCCGTCGGATGTTCGCCTTGGCGTCATCCGAGATGAAGCCGTTGTCCAGCGTGTACGTGAGCGGTTTCACGCCCATGGCGACAAGCTTGCAAAGCATGAAGCTGCTGTCTTTTCCACCGCTCAGGAGAACGATGCAGTCGTAAGGACCCTTACGGTTCGCCTGCATCTCGGAGATCAGAACTTGAAGATCCTCCGGCGTCCTGAAGTAGGACTGTGCCTTATCGACGTACGTGTCGAATGCTTGGCACAGATTGCATACGCCGTTCTCGTCATACGTCGTGCCAGGCATGTCCGACGAGACACCGCAGCGTTCGCAATAGCGCACCTGCGTAGCAGGCTTCGCCGCTGACGCGGCAGTTGCAATGACGGCACAATCGTGGACAAGCGGATGTTTCATGAGCCGGGCTTCGATCTCACCCAGTTCCACACGCGCGCCGCCGACCTTCACTTGATGGTCCGCACGGCCCAGAAAGTCGAGGCGCCCATCAGAGCTCCATCGGGCAAGGTCTCCCGTCCGATACATTCGCAGCTTGGACGTTCCATCGCGCGGATCCGTGGTCATCAGGAATCGCTCACCGGTCAGATCAGGACGATTGAAATAGCCCTTCGCGAGGCCATCTCCCGCAATGAACATTTCTCCGATGACGCCCGGTGGGACCGGTTGATGAATCTCGTTGAGGACGTAAATTCCGGCATTGGCGGCCGGGGCGCCGATCGGCACCGACGGATGCTGGTCCTGAACGATGTCGAACCGATGGATCATGCAGCCCACCGTGGCTTCTGTCGGACCGTATTCGTTGTAAATCTCGACGGGGTGGGGAATGGCTTGCGTGATGTCACGGGCCAGCTCGGTCTTGAAGTCTTCCCCTCCGACGATGAACTTACGGAGCCGCGTCGCCCGCAGATTCCGATCGCGGATCATGGCGAGATGAGCGGGCGTAAGCTTCACGATGTCGACAGCATTGTCGTCGACGACCTTGAGGACGACCATGCTCTGTGCCCCCGGATCGCCGAGGTAGACGACAATCCGTCCCCCCGTGACAAGGGGGGTGAAAAGAGTCGTCACGGTCAGGTCGAACGCGAGAGACGAGAAGAGGGGCCAAGCCAGACGTTCGCCAGCACTGTAGACCCTGGCAGCCCACCAAATGTAATTGACCAAGCTCCGATGGCTGATCATTACGCCTTTGGGCACGCCCGTCGATCCGGACGTGAAGATGATGTAGGCCGTCCCGTCCGGGGTCGCCGAGGATGGATGGTCGGCATACGGCTGGCCTGAAATCGACTTGAATTCGGCGTCGAGGACGAATACGTCGACAAGTGCTGGCGGTAGGTTGGACTGAAGATGCGATTGGGTAATTGCGAGCGTCGGCGCCTCGCCCGTGCCGTCGGCAATATCCTTCAGGATCCTTGCGATGCGACCCTTCGGTGTCGCGGCATCCAGTGGCACATACGCTGCGCCGGACTTTAGGATACCGAGGATCGCAACCACCACTTCCATGGAATGTTCCATGAGAACAACCACGCAGCGGCCCGGTCCGACACCGGATGAAGCGAGGTACGCGGCCACCTGGTTCGAGCGCTCGTTCAGTTGCTGGTAAGTCAGCGTTTCGGAACCGTCACGAATCGCCTCCGCGTCGGGAGTGCGCGCCACCTGAGAACGAAGGAGTTCGATAATTGTCTCGCTCGATGGATAGGGTGCCTCGGTGGCATTATAGTCGATAACCAGGGACTGGTGATCCCGATCATTCAGAAGAGGAAGCGTGACGCTATCCATCGGAGCGGGAAGGATCTGATTCATGGGGTTTCCTCAACTCATCGGGCCGATTGACGGTACAGTTCGGCAATGGACGGTGCGTCTGGTTCCTGGAGCATGAGCGGGCCGTAGCAACTCTTCGGGCCGTAGTAGATCTCGGCGTGGGGCGCTACTTCGAGCCAGCGGAGTGGTGCGGCTCCGGAGCGAACCCAAGCCTTATTGGGAAGAAAGATGCAGAGTCTTCCCTGGTAAGACGTGGGCCTATATCGCCGCACAGCGGTAGTGGCTGTCGCTTCGAGGCGCGAGCGCCGTGCCAGCACCGGATCCGGTTTGACCTTGTCGCCTTTGACTCCGAAATAGGCGAGTAGGGGACGCAGACCGTTGCTGCGGTTCCTGAAGCGGGTGCCCAGATACCGCGCGCGTTCGCCAAGATGCTCGAAGCAGGCTGCGATCGACGGCATCGTCACGGCTTTGCGCAGGTGATGGATGACAGCGCCGGCTCGGCGCTTGCCTTGGAAGAGCATCAGTCGGGACGCAGCCTGATATGTGCTCGGATGAACGGGGCCGAAGAGCGCAAGGCACTCGACGTTTGCCCCTTGTTGCTCGAGAACCTTCGCCAGTTCGAAAGCCGTCGACGCACCGGAGCAGTACCCGGCAATGATGTAGGGGCCGGTAGGCTGAAACTCGAGGATCTGGCGCGCGAAATATGCAGCGATGTCTTCGACCCGATCCATGGGGTCCGTGCGCCCGTCCAAGCCGGGTGGCTCAAGAGCAAAGAACGGTTGATCGTCGCCTAGGCGCTTTGAGAGGTCCGAGAACGAGAACACGACGCCACCATGCCCGGGCACTGCGTAAATGGGCGTGCGTGTCCCGCGGGATTGCAGTGGAACGATGGATGGCTGTTGACGGGCGGCCGCCGCCGCCATGTTCAGAAACCCGATGATTTCACTCTTCCGCTCGCGCAACTGGTCGCGGAACTCCGACGTCAATGCACCGGCGGGCGCACTGCACCGCAACTGGCTCCCCTCCAACCAGACCTTGATGTCTCTGCCCGCGAGATCAGACAGAAAGTCTGGAATCGTCATCGCAGCAATATTCATTGGTATCCTCATGACTTCTGAAAAACCACGGTCCCGATGTATCCAGGCTCCGGCACGAACGTGAGGGCCTCCCAATCTCCTTCATCGGAGGCGACCAGCTGACCTAGTCCGCATCCTATTGCCTTCGAGATGGCTTCGAGCCGGGTCCAGCGTCGGAAAAAGCCTTCCACGCGTTCCTGTGGAGTGAGTGAACGAAGGGATTCGTATTCGGGAACCGAAAAGCACAGAGCTGCGATATCGTCCGCCTCGGCAATAGGATGCACGGCCTCTATGTCCACGCCGATTTCGCGGGTGTTCGAGAGAGCCACGATGGCGAGGTCCTCGGATCGGGAGATGCCGAAACGCAACTCTTTCGAAGGCATGCGTGACGAGAGCCGGGGCTTGCCCTGCGGGCCATATTCCAGCTCGACATCGGATGGTGGGATTCCTAACTTCGAAGCGAGGATATGGCGCAGATGCCCGCGTGTTGCGACGAACCTGCGACGGTCGCGCTCCCGAACCAGACCTCTTGCGCGCTGATGCTCATCCTCGCTCAGGCACGCACTCATCTCATGCACAAGGTCCGATGCGATATCGAGCCTTAAAGCCAGAAGGTCCAAGCTGCCGCATCCCATGGCCGGCATCATGATCTCGGACCTCGAGGCGGCAGCCAGAGTCATACGTGAAATCCGATCGCTTGGGGTTCGTGTTGCGAAAGTGCAGCTCGTTCCAATGAACGGGATTTCCATTCATGCCGAGTGATTTAATGAAACATTCAAGTGCCCACCAAAGCAAGTAGAACGCGTTGGATATTTGGGTGTATGAGCTGCCTACACCAAATGGTGGAGGTAAATGGACCTGGAGATATAGAGTTGCTTGATAGTACTCGGGCCTGCTTGGCTTCGTCGTACCTGTTAGGTCGATTGCGCGGCACTGCCGCATGTGTCCGATCTGAAGTGTGTAGGATGGGTCGAATTCAGGGATACACTGGTCAGGACCGAAATCATGTCTTGGGTAGGAGGTCACCACCATCGTATCGGTGGTGATCTCACTGATCGCCGGCTGGTGGCTCCAAGATCTCGGGTTGTCGCAAGAGTTCGCGACCTTCCAGCTGCCTTGATCATAGGTTGCAATCCTCGTTTGACCGGTTCGGACAAGGACCACAAGGCACCGTGTCCGGCGAGACCGCTCTTGGGCGAGCCCGATCCACGGTCGCCGGAAGGAAAAGGTGTGGGAAAGCGCCTGAGAGGTCCGACTGCGCGGTTGAGCCGCAACCGCGGCGGAATTGCTGCGGGTGACAATCAAGACACAACATTGTTTTTGTTGTCTAAATCCTTGACCCTGCGCCTTGCTTGAAGCCGAGCGGAACCTATAAACGTAGCCATTCCGCTTTAACCTGACCCGGCGGGAAGACCGTGAGGTCGGGCCGATGGGTCGATCCCCACATCGTGACGAAACTCCGAAGGCCATCGATGGCATTGGTTAAGACGACATCTCTTCCGGGCAACATCGGCAATCGCCAAGTGAGCGCTGACGCCGATACCCAATCGGGATCGGCTGCGCCGCCACAGCGCGCGAACTTAACGCGAAGGGCTGTCGACCGTGTCCGGGTCCGGCACCAAAAGGCGGCTGAGCGGATCGGCGCGGCTACCGAGGAGCTTGCCAGCGGGGTGACCGAGGCCTCGTCTGCGGCCGAAGAACTGCGCCGCGCGATGGAGCAGATCGCAAGTGGTGCCGAGGAGGCCGCAGGGGCATCGCAGCAATCCCTTGTTGCGATCGTGAGTCTCGGAAACGCGTTCTCCGAGGCGCGGCAGCATGCGGAGGCGGCTCGTACCAAGATCGGCAGCCTCCAGACGCGCCTAATCGAGACGGGGGGGCAGATCGATTCTTCTATCGCGGCCGTCGCGACCAATGCAGTGCGTCAGAACGCTATGGTCGATGTCGTTGCCCTCCTCGAGAAGCAGGCTGTCGCGATCGGGGACATTACCCACACAGTCAGCGAAATTTCGGACCAGACGAACCTTCTGGCCTTGAACGCCGCCATTGAGGCGGCCCGGGCCGGAGACAATGGCCGGGGCTTCGCCGTCGTGGCCGACGAGGTGCGGGCGCTCGCCAGCACGTCGGAACGGAGCGCGCAGGATATCCAGGGCCTCGCGGAAGGGATCGTTACCGAAGTTCGCTCGATCGCCGAGAGGATCAGGACCACGGCGGAAACCGGAGCGGGCGAGGCTCAGGCTGGCCGTGCCATCGTGGCGGCCCTCGACAAGATCCGTGCCGATATGACCCATCTTGCCGAGGGGAGCCAATCGATCCTCATCGCCGCCATCGAGGCCGAAGCGGCGGTCCGCGAGGCACAACGTGGGGCGGAGCAGGTGGCCAGCGCGGCCGAGGAGCAGGCGGCAGCCGCCGCCGAGGCTCAGCGAGCCGTGCAGCAACAAAGCGTCTCCCTCGATCAGAGCCAGCAGACCGCTCAGGAACTCGCCGTCTTGGCCGATGAGCTTCAGGCGAACACCGCGGGCTCATCCTCATCCAATGCGGAGCAGGTCGGATCGGCAGCCGAAGAGCTATCGGCGGCTATTCAGGAGTTGTCCGGCGCCGCCGGCGAGATCATGACTGCTGTCGATCAGATCAGTCGAGGCGCCCAGATGCAGGCCGCCGCGACCCAGCAGGCCAATGCCGCGATGGAGCAGATTGAGCGCGCCACCGGAACATCGCGGGATATCGCCGTCGTGTCCGTCCAACGCACTGACGAACTCGCTTCTCTCCTTCGGGAGAACCGCTCTGCGACGATGCAGATGACTGCAGGTGTGGAGCATGGCCTGAAGGAGACCCGAGCCGTCATCGATCTGATGGACGGTTTGGATGAGTCCAGCCGCCGCATCGAGAAGATCGTCGACGGCATTGCGCTCGTCGCAGTCCAGACGAACATGCTGGCCGTCAGCGGCTCCATCGAGGCTGCCCGGACCGGGGAGGCCGGCCGCGGCTTTGCGATTGTCTCCAGCGACATCCGCGCGCTGGCGCGGGACGCCTCCGAGAATGCCGACCGCATCAAGGAATTTATCCGGCAGATCCGTAATCAAATTACACTCGTCAGGCGAGATCTTGAGCAGAGCACCGCCATTTCGGAGGCGGAGGTAGCCAAGAACGGCCTCATGGTCGAGAAGCTGGCCGCGGTTGAGACGGAAGTGGCGGCAATCCAGCAAGGCAGTGCTGCTATCCTCTCGGGAGCGGAGACGATCCTGAACGCCGTGCGGGAGGTTCGGTCAGGTACGCAACAGGTCGCAGCGGTGGCCGAGCAGGCCGGAAGTGCTGCCGCTCAGGCTGCAACCGCAGCGCGGCAGCAGGCGCGTGGTGCCGAGGATCTGGCCGCCGCTATCGAGGAGATTGCCTCCCTGGCCGATGAACTCCAGAGCGCGGACTCGTAACATCATGGCCGAAACGGCTCCTGCGGCGGGCTCCCAGTTGTTCCTTACCGTGGAAGTGGGGCGTGAACGTTTCGCCCTGCCGGCCTCGGACGTTGCCGAGGTGATCCGGCCGCCGGCCGTGACCCGAGTGCCGCTCGGCCCGCCCAGCTTGCTTGGGGTCGCCAATCTGCGCGGCGGCGTGATGCCCATGGTGTCCGTTCACAGCCTCTTAGGAGACGAGCCGCGTCTGAACGCGAGTGCCCGAGTCGTTGTCCTCAATCGCAGCACACCGATCGGCCTTGTCATCGACAGGGTAGCATCTCTGGCGCAGGACGGCGGGGCTGAGCCATCGATCTTAGCGGATGACCAGAAGCAAACTCCTGAACGTGTGATCGATCTCGACACGCTGCTGTCCCGCGATTTCGGTCGCTTCCAGAAGCGTGCACATCTTCCTCGCGTCGCGGGAAGTCAGGAGCCGCAAGCCAGCGAGGACGCTCAAGGAGACGAAGAGCCTCTCGTCTGCTTTTCCGTGGCAGGTCAGGACTTCGCGCTACCGCTGGATTCAGTTGAAGAGGTCGTAGCGATCCCGGCTGAGGTCGCAGCGATCCCCCAGGCGGAGAGCGTCATGCTCGGCGTCATGGCCTTGCGAGGGCGCCTGCTTCCGCTTGCCTCGCTGCGCGGACTCCTCGGCCTGCGGGCCGCAGGATATGGAAACAGCAAGTCCAGGATCGTCGTCATTCGGATAGGCGAGGCTTTGGTCGGTCTCGTCGCAGACGGTATGAAAGAGGTTCTCCGCATTCCTTCCGGTGAGATCGACCCGGTTCCGGCAATTTTGGCCCGAGGCGAGGCAGAAGCCAAAATCCAGGGGATCTGCCGCCTCGAAGGAGGCGCGCGTTTGGTTTCGGTTCTCTCGACTGGCAGCCTGTTTCGTGATCAGGTTTGGGCCGAGCAGGTTGCGCCACATATCGAGAAGAGTTCCGCGTTGAGCAGCATCGAAAGTTCTTCAAGCGGCGACGAGCAGTTCATCGTGTTCAGATTGGGAGACGAGGAGTATGGACTGCCGATTGCGTCCGTAGACGAGGTCGTGCGGGTTCCGGAAACCCTGTCGCGCCTGCCCAAGGCTCCCGCTTTCATCGAAGGTGTGATGAACCTGCGAGGGCGCGTCGTTCCCGTGATCGATCAGCGGCGCCGCTTCAACCTCGCGGAAAAAGGGTTACGGCGTCACGAAAGGATCGTCGTTGTCACGATCGACCGGATGCAGGCCGGCTTTTTGGTCGACCATGTCTCCGAGGTTCTCAAGATTTCCCGAAGCCAGCTTCGCCCGACCCCGGATTTGGCCATGGATGGAAGTCAGGTCATCGACCGCATTGCGAATATCGACGTCGAGGGGCGGATGATTCTGTTGCTCAATCCGCGTGAGCTCCTGGACCACGCCGAGAAGGATCTGCTTGCCGCGATGGGCGATAATCATCCGGATCGGTCTGTTTCGTGATCCGGCTGCTGATCGTCGACGATTCTCCGCTCATGCGACGCCTTCTCAGCACTGTGTTCGCTGCCGAAGGCGATTTCGAGCTTGCCTTCGCGCGCAACGGCACCGAGGCCCTGGGACAGCTTGCCGCGTTCCGGCCGGATGTGATCACGCTGGATATCCAGATGCCGGAGATGGATGGGCTGACCTGTCTGAACCACATCATGCTGGAGCACCCTTGTCCCGTCGTGATGGTGTCTTCTCTCACCACGGAAGGGGCGGATGCCACCCTCGAGGCCATGAGCCTGGGAGCTGTCGATTTCATCACGAAGCCGAAGAGAGCCGTTTCGCTGGAAATCGAAACGCTAGCCCCCGTGCTCGTCGCAAAAGTTCGCGCCGCATCGCGGGCGCGCCTGCCTCGGACGCTCAGGCTAGCGGATCGGGTGCGGTTGCGGAGCGGACTGGACGTGAAGCCCTCGCCCGCTCTGCAAAAGCCTCTTCGCCCGGTACAGACCGCCCGCAGGTCTAGAAAGGTCGATGCGCCGGTTCGCAATCTCATCCTCGTCGGCACCTCCACGGGTGGTCCTCCCGCCTTGGATGCGCTGCTTACGCGGCTTCCGCCGGACTTTCCTTGGCCCTTGGTGGTGGCGCAGCACATGCCGGGATCGTTCACGGGGCCGCTTGCCCGCCGTCTGGACAAGCTGTGCGCTCTAAGCGTCGTCGAGGTGACCCGTCCGATGCCTCTCGAAGCGGGGACCGTCTATATAGGCAAGGGTGACGCGGATGTGATCGTCAGTATGCGTCTGGATGGCCCTGTCGTGATGGCGGCGCCGTCGCTTCCGGAGCATCGCTGGCACCCGAGCGTCGACAGGCTCGTGGACAGCGCCATGCAACACTTTTCGCCTGGGGGTTTGATCGGCGTGCTGATGACTGGGATGGGAAGTGATGGTGCGCAGACCATGACCCGGCTTCGTGAACAGGGCGGACGGACGATCGCCGAAGCCGAGGAGAGTGCCGTCGTCTGGGGCATGCCTGGCGAACTCGTACGCCGGGGCGGCGCGGAAGTTGTGACCCCACTCGAGCAGATCGCCGACCACCTCCTCGATATGGTAAGGCGCTCATGAGCAGGTCCCGATCGCCCGCCAGATCTGCAGGTCAAGGGAGCGGGCCGGGAGACGCTCTCGAGACGGATGAGATCCGCCGTCTTTGCGAATTCCTTTACCGCCGTACGGGGATGATCTTCGGGGAAAGCAAGCGCTACTACATAGAGCGACGTATCGCTGACCGAATGGCCGCCACGGGGATGCGCCCTTTTCCGACATATTTTTCGTACGCTCAGGCTAGCGAGAGCGAGGTCGAGTATCTGATCAACATCTTCACGGTCAACGAGACCTATTTCTACCGTGAGGAGGACCAGCTCCGATGTCTTGGGCGATCGCTTTTGCCGAACATCGTAAGAGGTAAGAAACCCGGCGATCTCGTGCGCATCTGGTCTGTGCCGTGCTCGACCGGCGAGGAGCCGTACTCTATCGCCATATGGCTCCTCGAAAACTGGCCGATGGTCGATGCCTACCATATCGAGATCGCCGGCTCCGACATCGACACCCGCGTTCTGCAGAAGGCCGTAGCAGGCAGCTATGGTGAGCGCGCATTGTCCCGCCTGCCGCCCGATGTGGTCGAACGCTACTTCGAACAATCGCGGGATGGCGAGCGCAGGATCATTCAGGACTTGCGGGAATCCGTGACCTTCACGCCCGTCAATCTGGTCGATAAGGCGTCCATTGCCGCCCAGGGGCGTTTCGATGTTGTCTTCTGTCGCAACGTCCTGATCTATTTCGACAATGCCTCACGTCTTTTGGCTGCCAACAATCTCTACGATGCACTGCATCCGGGTGGTTACATCTGCCTCGGCCATACCGAGTCCATGAGCCGTATTTCCAGCCGCTTCAGGCTTTGTCGTTACGAGGATGCAATCGTGTATCAGCGGCTGGAGGAGGGTCCATGATGGATGACCTTCTTCAGCATTTCATCGTCGAGGCGCGCGAACTCGCCCAGCAGGCAACTGACGATCTCCTGGCTCTGGAACGTGACCCTGCCGCTGCTGGCCATCTGGACAGCGCCTTTCGCGCCATTCACACTCTTAAAGGTTCCGTCGGGCTGTTCGATCTCGCCCCAATGGGGCTCGCGCTGCACGCGGCCGAGGATCTTTTGAGTGGTCTCAAAGCTGGGGAAGCCAGGCTTGACGGTGATGTGATCGACATCCTCCTCGAGTGCATCGGCAAAACGGATCGCTGGGTGGGCTTCATCGAGGAGCGCGGGCAGCTTCCGCCCGAGGCCGGAGAAGAAGGGTATCGCCTTGCAGGTCTTCTGCGTTCGCAGCTCGACCAGACGGTCGGGGCATCCGCTCCCGCGATTTCCGAAGCTGACATTGGCTGGATCGACGATCTATTGGCGACGGTTCCCGACCGAGAAGACTGGACGCGGCGCGATGCCCCGTTGATTGCCGTCCGCTACATCCCGCGGGCCGATTGCTTCTTTGCCGGGGACGATCCCCTGGCGCTTCTGAAATCCGTTCCAGATCTTCTGGCTGTTCGTGTGACGAGCAGGGAGCCATGGCCTCCTTCTGCAGACATCGACCCTTTTGCCTGCAACCTTCTGATCGAAGCCTTGGCCTCCGCGCCTTTCGATGCTGTGAAGAGCGTCTTCCGCTTCGTTCCGGATCAGGTCACGCTTCAGGACCTGCGTTGGCAGGGAACCTTCGAGGGGCGACGATCTGGGCCCGACGTTGTTCAAGGCCATGATCCAGGTGCATCCGAAGCGGCGGGCGCGCGGTTGATCCGGGTCGATGCGGCGCGGATTGATCGATTGGCCGATCTCGTCGGCGAGATGGTCGTCGCCAAGAATGCCTTGGCTCATCTCGCCTCCATAGGCGACGGGATGGATCGGGCCGATCTGGTTCAGGGCATTCTGACAAGTCATGCGGCTATCGATCGCCTGGTTGGGGACATGCACAGGGCAGTCATGGATGTACGCATGATGCCGATGCGCGAGGTTTTCAGGCGCTTCCCACGGGCTGTCCGTGAAGTGACCGGGCAACTCGGCAAGGCTGTCGACTTCTCCATGGAAGGCCAGGATGTCGAGGCGGACAAGTCCATCGTGGAGGGGCTGTTCGAGCCTCTGCTCCACATCCTTCGTAATGCCGTCGCCCATGGCACGGAACCGGACGATGTTCGCCTTGCGGGCGGAAAACCTGCCAAGGCCAGGATCGTGCTTAGGGCCTACAGAGAGGCGGACAGGATCGTCATCGAAGTGAGCGATGATGGACGGGGCATCGATCCCGCTGCGATCCGGCGGAAAGCCCGCGAGCGTAGCGTTTTTTCCGCCGACCGGATCGAGCGCATGAGCGATGCCGAGGCTATGGAATTGATCTTTGCTCCTGGGTTCTCTACGGCCGAGAAGGTTACGGACCTCTCGGGCCGCGGCGTGGGAATGGATGCCGTGCGCTCCTCGGTAGAGCGGATGGGCGGCCAGGTCGGGGTGCAGAGCAGGCCAGGGCGCGGCACGACAGTGCGCTTCATCCTGCCGCTTACCGTCGTCATGACGAAGGTGATGCTTGTCCGCATCGGCGGCGAGACCTATGGGCTCCCGATGGATGGGGTGTTGGAGACTGCCGTCGTTCCGGCCTCCCGTATCCTGCCCATTCAGGGGAGCGAAGCCTTTGTGCTGCGCGGCCGGACACTCCCCCTGGTGCGGCTCGCGGATCTCCTGGAGATCCCCTCGGGGAGTGTTCCTGGAGCCGGGACGAAGGTCATCGTCATGCGGTTGGGCGATGAAAAGGTAGGGATCGCCGTCGACGGCTTCGCGGAGCGCATGGACGTCCTGATGCGACCCATGGCGGGCATCTTGACCGATATGCCGGGACTGCTGGGGACGACCCTGCTCGGCGACGGCAGCGTCCTGATGGTTCTCGATATTCCGGAGCTGATCGGATGAGCGTGCGTTTGGACGGCGACGTCATTTGGCTGGAGGGGCAATGCCGTGTGGAGGACGCCGAGCCACTCCTTGCCTGGCTGCAGGCGAACAGGAACCGCATTGTGGATCTCACGAACGCGGAACACCTCCATGGAGCAGTGTTTCAGATTCTCATGGCCCTGAAGCCGGCCATCCGAGGGGAAGGAACAAACGCCTTCCTCAAGGATTGGCTTGCCCCCATCCTGATGGCGACAAAACCTCCCAACTCAGGGCTGCGCGGAGGCTGAGCAGTTGTCATTCGGGCCGTATACTCTAAAAGAAAAAATTGCCCTTCTCTTTCAAGCCGAATTGGCCTCTCCCGGCCGTATTGATCCCGTTGGCGGAGCATCCGAGTGCCTACAACCGTACTGATCGTCGATGACAGCAAGCTCGCGCGCATTGTCGCGGGCAAGGCCTTGGCCGCCCTGCAGCCCGAATGGGACCGTATCGAGGCCGGGAACGCGCACGATGCTCTTTCGATCATCCGCGAGAAGAAGGTCGATGTCGCGATGATCGACTTCAACATGCCGGACAAGGACGGACTAGAACTGGCGGCCGAATTGAGAGCCCTGCATCCGACGATGCCGATTGCGGTCATCACGGCCAATATCCAGGATGAGGTGATTGCCCGGGCGAGGGAGGTGAATGCCACGTTCGTGAGCAAGCCGCTGACCGAGGAAGGCCTGAGAGGGTTCATCGCCGGAGCCGCGTTGCGCCTGCGTTCAGGCGGTGAATGACCATGAGGAACGCCGACCTCGTCCTTTCCGATCTCGAACACGATGCTCTGACGGAAATCGTCAATATCGGGGTCAGCCGTGCGGCTTCGAGCCTGCGCAAGATGATTGGCGAGGAGGTCCTTCTGTCGGTGCCCTCCATCGAGATCATGGCTCCTCATCACGCGGCTCGATTGATTGGGGAGCGTGAAACGGACAATCTCGTTGCCATTCAGCAGCAATTCGAAGGTGCATTCTCCGGTCGAGCGCTCTTGATCTTTCCCGAAGCGACCAGCCTCGATCTCGTCAAGGCCATCATTGGAAGCGACGTGCCGCCCGAGCAGATCGTCGATATGGAGCAGGAAGCTCTGGCCGAAACGGGCAATATTATCCTGAATGGCTGCCTCGCGACCATGGCGAACATGCTGAAACGTTCGCTCAACATTTCCCTGCCGGAAGTGATCCGTGGAGATGGCACGAGGCTCTTCACGCATGCGCACGAGCGCTCCGGCGAGGGTCTCGTTCTCTTCCTCTACATCAATTTCTCCGTGCGAAACCACGATATTCGAGGTTATATCGCCATGCTGATGGATCTGCCGTCGCTCGCGGCATTGAAGGAACTGATCGCAAGCTTCATCGAGCGGGTCATTGGAGACGAGACGTAGACGATGCTTCAAAAGATTCGCCCTTACGAGTCTTACGACGTATGACAGCGCCGGTTCTTTCTCGGGGTGAAGCCCGGAAGGCGATCGAAGTCGCCGCAGGTGAACTGCGCCGAATGGCAGGTCCCGTCTTCTCTGCATTCGAAAAGTCCGGGCTCCCCATGGTTGCGACGGATCCACGGACCCCTGACAATCCT
Organism: Microvirga sp. Mcv34; assembly: GCF_024519725.1. Taxonomy (GTDB): domain Bacteria; phylum Pseudomonadota; class Alphaproteobacteria; order Rhizobiales; family Beijerinckiaceae; genus Microvirga. The sequence continues at coordinate 22,345 of NZ_JALJRK010000049.1, forward strand.
ATCGTCTACGTCAATGAAGCCTTTTGTAGGATTACTGGCTATTCGCCTGAGGAGGCGGTCGGTAGGAATTGCCGCTTCCTCCAGGCACTGGGTGTGAATCAGGATACCATTACTCTCATCCGCGAGGCGATTACAGCCGGTAGAGCCATTTCGGCTGAGCTGCTCAACCGTCGCAAGGACGGCTCGGAGTTCTGGAATCATCTCTTCATCACCCCGATCGCCAGCGGAGAGAGCGAGCCGCAATTCTTTCTCGCAACACAGGTCGACGTCACTCAGGCATATGAGTCGAGAAACGCGCAGGCGGCGCTCGAGGCCAGTCAAAGAGAGCTGGATCAAACAAACGAGCGGCTTCGCCTGACCTTGACCGTAGCCGGGACCGGCGGTTCCTGGGATTGGGATATCACCAAAGGGCGCTTTACCGCAGACGCCCGCTTCGCCGCACTCCACGACCTCGATTCAGCCGAGGCGACAGAGGGGCTTCCCGCCGAGGCGTTCTTTAAGGCCATACACCCGGATGATCGCCGCAGAATCCGTTTGGCCGTCGGCGGCATTCTCAACGGGGCGGAAATCTTCTCGAAGGAATACCGTCTCCTGGCCTCCGACGGGTCCGTCCGCTGGGCGCTCGCAAGGGGACGCTGCCATTACGGCGACGATGAACGACCGCTTAAGTTTACAGGTGTAGTCACCGACATCACGGAACAGAAGCACGTCGAGGAACGTCTGCGGATCGCCCAGAGTGCCGGCGGGATCGGAACCTTCGAGTATGTGGACGGCTATGCGACCGTTAACGTTTCGGAGGAGTTCTGCCGTCTGCTCGGACTTCATTCCAGCTACGTCCTCCCGGTTCGCACGGTCAATGCGCTCATCGAACCGGGCGATCGCGCTCTCGTGGAGCAGAGTTCGAGTGAAGGCGCTTCCTACGTCGAGTTCAGGATTCGGCGCGCTGATAATAAGGAGCTTCGCTGGCTCGCTCGCAGGGGCGAGTATGTACGCGATGCGGAAACGGCCGGATTACGGTTCATCGGCGTCATCTACGACATCACGGCGGCGAAAGAGTCGGAGGCCAGACTTCGGGAGCTTAACGAGAGGCTGGAGAACCGCGTTGAGGAACGCACACGGGAGCGCGACCGACTCTGGAGTCTGTCGAGCGATCTCTTCAGCGTCTGCGACAGCGGCGGCTATCTCAATGCCGTCAATCCAGCCTGGACGGAGCTGCTTGGATATCAGGAGGAGGAGATCGTCGGAACCCGGATCGACTCCTGGATTCACGAGGAGGATCGTGCCCTGGGCGACAGCCTGCTGCAGAGTCTGCAGCAGGGCAGGGCCGTTACAGATATCGATCTCCGTGTTCCGGCGAAGGACGGTTCCTATCGGTGGATCAACTGGACCTTCGCTCCATCCGAGGATGTGTTCTATAGCGTCGGACGTGATGTGACCCAGCGCAAGCAGCTCGAGGACCAGCTTCGTCAAAGCCAGAAGATGGAAGCTGTCGGGCAGCTGACGGGAGGCATCGCTCACGATTTCAACAATCTGCTCACCGGCATCGTCGGCTCGCTCGATCTTCTGCAATCGCGCATGGCGCAGGGACGCCTTGAAAGGCTCGATCGCTATATCAATGCCGCGACAACCTCGGCCAATCGCGCGGCCGCGCTGACACACCGCCTTCTGGCGTTCGCCCGACGTCAGCCGCTCGATCCGAAGCCGGTCGCGGTCAACCGGCTCATCCTTTCCATGGAGGAGCTTCTTCGGAGGACCATGTCTGAATCGATCCAGCTCAGGATCACCGCAGACGACGATCTTCCGCTGACGCTATGTGATCCGAACCAGCTCGAAAGCGCCATTCTCAACCTGGCGATCAACGCTCGGGATGCGATGCTGCACGGAGGTATTCTCACCATCGAGACATCGATCACAAACCTGGACCGCCTCTATGTGGCTTCACAGCAGGAAGTCTCTCCCGGCCGCTATATCACGATCAGCGTCTCCGATACGGGCACCGGTATGCCTGCCGATGTTCTGGCGCAGGCGTTCGATCCGTTCTTCACGACCAAGCCGCTGGGTGAGGGAACCGGACTAGGGTTGTCAATGGTCTACGGCTTCGCCAAGCAGTCCGAAGGACATGTTCGAATCTACAGCGAGGTTGGGCGCGGGACCACGGTGAAGATCTACTTGCCGTGCCATGCTGGAGAGCTGGAGGGGGATGCTCCCACTTCCGCCTCGACCGAGTCTTACCGGGCCGGAGCGGGCGAGACTGTCCTGGTGGTCGAGGACGAACCAGTGGTCCGCTCCCTCATTCTCGAGGTCTTGGCTGATCTCGGTTACCAGGCATTGGAAGCGATGGATGGTCCTTCTGGCCTCAAAATCCTGGAATCGAAACAGCGGATCGACTTGCTCGTCAGTGACGTGGGCCTTCCAGGGTTGAACGGCCGCCAGCTCGCCGACCACGCGCGTCTCGTGCGCCCTCATCTGAAAGTGCTCTTCATCACCGGCTATGCCGAGCAGGCAGCCATCGCATCCGGCTTCCTTGCACCTGGAATGGAGATGATCACGAAACCCTTCGCCATCGAGGATCTGGCAGCAAGGATTCGTGAAATCATCGCGAAATCATAATGCGCTATCAACGGGCAATGCCTGCGGAGCACCGCAAGACTTGGGAGGCGAGGGAAGGTTTCTGCAACCAAGCCCCTGTTTCTCGCCCTGATCGATTTCAAGCAAGGGTGCGTTGATCCAAAAGATTTTTAGTGGGTGAGCGGGACAATTTCGAGTGGTCGATCTGGGCGTGATCTGCCTTCGCACCGACCTTCACCGCTTTTACGCCTTGGAGACACGACAAGCCGCAGCATGCGCTGCGGCTTGAACATTCCTGCTGTCAAACGCCTATTGCACCAAAGCTGGTTCGTATGACGTAGCCAGAATCCAGATTAGACGATGAAGAAATCCTTCTCTGTGATCGGAAGATGCTTCGAAAGCTTCGCAATCATCATCTTGGCGGCCGAACCGGTGCCATCGGGATCGTAATAGAGATTGCCGGTTTTCTCATCATAGATGACCCGGTCACTCTTGTCGTGAGCGGCCTTGCCCGTCCAGAACGCACTGGCCTTCAGTCGTCCAAGGGGACCAGCTTTGGTGAAGATATCCTTCTCCAAATGGATACTGTCGTACTTGACCGAGAAATCCGTGATCGTGTCGACATTCGCCTTGACCGGTTTGCTGTCGAAAACGAACTTGTCGGAGCCGGAGCCGCCCGAGAGGGTATCCTTTCCCAACCCACCATAGAGATAATCGTTTCCGGATGAGCCCGAAAGCTTGTCGTTACCACGTCCCCCATACAGCCGGTCGTGACCGGTGCCGCCATCGATGCGATCGTTTCCGCCGTAGCCCTTGAGCATGTCGTTTCCTGAGCGGCCGTAGATTTGGTCATTGCCGTCGTTGCCCAACAGCCAATCGTTGCCAGTCCCGCCGTCGATCATCACTGAGCCGTAACTAAACCGAGGAGTGGTCAGGTCGACCACATCGTTGCCGTCGCCGCTGAAAATCTGCGTCACATTTACAAGACGCGGTAGATCGATATTCGACGTGTCCAGATAGATCAGATCCGCATCTGCCGTGCCGTAGATCGTAAACAGGTCGCTGGTATCGCCCCAGACCTCCAGACTTGCCCGACCATACACCTGGGTCGACGTTCCAGATGAAGGTTCTCCAAGCGTCCCCGTGTCCGTGAACGTGTCGTACTTGAACGCTCCATCCCAATTCAGAAATTTCATGATGCTGACCTCAACCTATTGACTGAGCCCCCGTCGTTGTCCGGTATTTATCTTGAGTTATTCCTCAAGAATTACTGCTTCTATATCGAGGAAAATATATCTCATGAATATAAGTGAAGTGCAGTCAATTAAATGGTCATACCCCTTAAAGGCTACCGGTCGCAGCTCTATAAGTATTATATCGATATTACGAAATGATATTTGGGATGTATTTTTTATAACATAAAAATATTATTAGGGTGAGACGGAGGTGCGCTCTGTTCAAATGGATGACAGCTGAACATATGCAAGCACCATATGGTCTAGATATCCCTCTCTCTGATTAATCCGTAGGTGACCGAGACGCCTCACTATTCGCACTTAGGTTTTCTGTCCGCTGGAGTCATTCTGATCCCGACTGCGCATAAGCCGCTCCAACTTTGGCGTGAGGCATGACGCTGGACCGAATGGATACCAAGGCTGTCTGCCGATCTCCCGACGTCGCCATCGAGCCCGTCCGGGTGGTAACCGTCCGCGACTTCGATGGCCTTCAACCGCACATGGAAGCATGGGATCGCTTGGCTTGGGAGTCGCCACAGGGTCTTGCCACCATGCTGCCCGCCTGGGTGACTGCCACCTTCCGACACGGACTTTGGCCGCAATGGCGGTGGATGTGCTGTTTTGCCTATGCCGGCGAGCAGTTGATCGGCGTGATGCCGGTCGTGATCACGCCGCATCCGATCCTCGGTCGCCGCCGTCCGCTCTTGCGCACTTACGGCAAGCTGACAACTTCTGGCGATATCGCTTTGGCATCCGAATACGCCTCCGAAGCACTCGAGGCCTTGCTGGAGGAACTCGTACGACAAGAGCCGGGCCATGTAGGCCTGGATATGCAGGCGGTGCGGCATAATTCTCCGGTCTGGCCTGCATTGCAGAATATGGCTGCGGAGCACCTCGTACTCACCAGCGCGCGCCAACGCTTCTCGATTTTGGACGTCAGAGGAAGCTTCGAAAACTTCATCGGGAACTTCAAGAGAATGGCGAGCGACCTGGGGCGGTTTCGTCGAAAGATCGAAAAGCGTGGGAAGGTTCGAATCGAAATCGTCGATGGTCCGGATGCGAGGGTCGACTTTTTACCCCAGTTCGCCGCACTCGAAGCGGCGGGCTGGAAAGGACGCTGTGGTGGCGCTCTCCTCAACAATCCGGACTCACTCGCCTTTCACACCGCCTTGGTCGAAAATTTCGCTGCACAAGAACGCTTGGTTTGGCACCGGATTTGGGTCGATGACACGCTTGTCGGTGCGCAACTAGCCCTGAGATGCAACAGATCGCTCATGTTGCCGAAGTACACCTTCAACGAAGACTTCGCCGAGTGCCGCGTCGGCACACTCCTCACTGAGGCGACCTTTCGGGACGGGTTCGCCCGGGCGGATCTGCACGAGATCAATCCAATGAGCAAGGCGCAGGCTCATGCCTTTTGGCACATGCCTGATGCGGAATACATCGATCTGCACCTTGTACGCCGCGCGGCCTTGCCGATGTTGTTCCATCTGCCGAGTGTCTGGTCGCGCAAAGTCTATTGGACGCATATTCGTCCGCGTGTACCGGAGTTCGTCAGAGATGGCTATCGCCAGTTCAAGCGGCGTGGCGGACGAAAACCCAAACGCGCCGCAGAGGTTCACGCATTATCGAAGTGAAGCGTCAGCCATAAGAGGGTCAGATAGGCCCGTCGTGTTCAATGCCGATCAGCTTCCCATAATTGCCCGCGAACCACCAGGATCCGCGATGGGTTTTTCGCGACCGGCTGGATCCAACGCGGCACTCGCCATAAATGCACGGACGAGCAGCTTGAGCATCGGACTCAACGGTGGAGGCGCCGCCCGTCGTCATCTGGGCGGCGGTGAAGCGGTCAGGCCGCGCAGCAGGGAGAGAAGGGGATGCATCATGCGGCTCCCTGCACGTCGCTCAAGGCCGGGGCCCGAAGAATCGCGCATCCTGCTCCCGGCGCAGCCTCATCAGCGCCGATCCGTCCTGCAATTCGAGATCGCTCACGCGGATCTCATGTCCTTTCTGAACCGCCTTGGTCAGGCGACAATCGGCAGCCAGATAGAAGGGGGCCGGGATATTCTCCCCGAGCGGGGCTGCTGGGCGAAACTCGGCAGTGACTCCCGAAATCGTGTGGTGATGTCCTCCCATGGAGAGAACCGTACCGGCCGGAAGATCCTCGGTCGCGACGGCGATCAGGTCGTAACGCGGCTGATAGTCGGAGCCGTAACCCGACGCCTGATGTACCGCCGCATCGAGGATGCTGGTAGCGGCTTCGAGACCGAGGAGGTGTCGCGGGAGGAACACCATGGCCGTTTCGCCGGTGCGGCTGACGATGTGCCCCTTCTGGGCGAGCATGTCCCAGCTCTTTGCATCGTCGCAGCGGATGACGACGAAGACTCCGCCGGCGAAGCTGATCTCATCGGGCTTGCGCAGGCAATGGAACACGTCGAGGCGCCGGTCGCCCAAGAGGATACCGCCGTCGCCGCGCTGCGAGAAGATCGTCGGAACCTCGCCGACGCGGGCAAGCGGCGCGTGGAGATCGAAACGGTCGGGCTGCAGGCCGGTGGCGTTCGCAACCACCATGAGTTCGCACAGATCCGGCACGGCTCGCTGAGGAAAACCGGCAATAGCCTTGTCCCTGGCCGCAAGAATTTCGCTCACGTCCCGCTGGCCGAGGGTCCACAGATCGTCCAGGTCCACGTTCTCGGCGGACCGCTCGTTGCTGGCGAGGCGCCGCGACGACGGATCGAAGACGAAATCGTACTCGCTCGACTTGCCGGCGGCGACGATGTGGAAGCCCATCACCTCGGCCCATGTGGTGAGGCCGATGAGCAGGCTCGGCTGATCGCCGTCCACCGTCGTGACGATGCGGCCGCGCTCGGCCGCAAGCGCTTTGAGGCCGGGCCCTACGACGCTGTCGAGCTCCTTCGTCACGAGGGCTAGATGCTTCTCGGCCTCCACGGCGATCAGGGCATGGTGGGCGGCAGCCGTCGGACGGCCGGTCGCTTCCACGATCACGTCGAAGGGAAGGTGGGAGACGAGGGCCAGATCCTTGGCCGCGATGAAGTCGCCGCTCTCCCACGCCGCCTTCGCGTCGTGAGCGGATTCGCAGATCCGGATCATGCGCGGGTCGATGCCGGCCGCCTTCAGGCCTGCTGCCGCACTCTCGGCCGTGAGATCGACAGCGATCCGCGCATTCATCAGGGGGACGCGTTGCGCCTGGGCGAGAAAGCTCTGGCCGAAGCCGCCGGTCCCGACGACACACGTCTCGATGGGGCGGTCGGCCTTGGCGTAATAATCATGGTAGTTCATCGCATATGTCTCCCCATCCGGTGTTTGGTCGCCACCGGTTCGTTCTGTCGTCGAATGCGTTGGTTGGCCGGTCTGCCGCTCTATCGAAGCATGTTCCAGGCTTTCAGGAAGAAGTCCGGAGTTCCGAAGTTGCCGGACTTGAGCGCCAGCGCGAGATCGTTTCCTGCGAGAGATCGGGTCCAAGGGACACCCGGATCGATCTCCGGCCCGATGGAAAGGGAATCGACGTCGAGGGCATTCACGACGGCACCCGAGGTCTCGCCACCGGCGACGATCAAGCGGGTGAAGCCGAGGGCAGGAAGTGCCCTGGCGACTTCTGCAAGAGTGTTCTCGACGATCTCGCCCGCATTCGTGCGTCCGAGCTTGCTCTGAACCGCCAGAACCTCCTCGGGCGTCGCCGTGGAATAGATCAGGGCCGGGCCATTCGTTGGCTGGGCCTTCAGCCATTCGAGAGCCGTTTGCGCGCTGACGGCGCCCGAAGCCAGTTCCATGGCGTCGAGCCGCAGCGCGGGAATCCCGGCATCAAGAGCCGTCTTGACCTGTCCGCGCGTCGCAGCCGAGCAGGACCCTGCAAGGATGAGGCTGCGGCCGCCAGGCGCTTCGAAGCCTGTCTCGGTGGATTGGGTCGAAGGCTGGCCTTGCCGGTAAGCCGCGGGAAGTCCCATGGCGACGCCCGATCCGCCGGTGATCAGGGGAAAGTCCGCGGCGGCTTGACCGATGGCGCGCAGATGCGAATCGCTCAATGCGTCGACGATCACAATCCTATGGCCCACTGCTCTCTCGCGTTGGAACGCCGAGCGGATGGCGTCCGGTCCGGCCTCCACATCCTCATAGGACACGAGGCCGACCGAGAGCTTCGTCTGCCTTTGCAGCACCCGCACGAGGTTCGAATCGCGCATGGGCGTCAGCGGATGGTCCTTCATACTGCTTTCGTGCAGGGGAACGCCGTTGACGAAGAGATGGCCCTTGTAAACCGTGCGGCCGTTGGCTGGAAAGGCTGGGCAGGCGAGGGTGAAGTCGCTGTCGGTGAAGGAGAGAAGCGCCTCCGCGACCGGCCCGATATTGCCGTCGTCGGTGGAATCGAAGGTCGAGCAATATTTAAAGAACAGGTGTTGCGCGCCTGCCCGTTTGAGAGCCTCCGCCGCGCTCAGCGAGAGCTCGACGGCTTCCTGCGTGGGATTGGTCCTGGATTTCAGGGCTACCACGACGGCATCCGCGCCCGCCAGATCGAGGCCTGCGCGCGGCACGCCGATCGTCTGAATGGTGCGAAGTCCCTCGCGGGCCAGCATGAGAGCGAGGTCCGTTGCCCCGGTCAAATCATCGGCGATGCATCCGATCTTCATGCCACGGCTCCACGGGCGCTGGAGGGGAGATCCTGGGTCCAGCTTGCAAGCCATCCGAGGCCGTCTTCCGTCCGGCCGCGGGGCTTGTACTCGGCCCCGATCCAGCCTCCGTATCCGAGGCTGTCGAGAAAGCGGCCGATCGTGCGGTAGTCGATCTCGCCTTCATCGGGCTCGGCGCGGCTCGGGACGGCGGCGATCTGCACATGTCCGATCAGGTCGAGGTAGTCCTTGAGGCGACGCGTCAGATCGCCCTGCATGATCTGGGTGTGATAGCAGTCGAACATGATCTTCACGTTTTGACGTCCGACTTGATCGATGATCGATGCCGCCTGCTCGATTCTATGCAGGAAGTATCCCGGCTTGTCTCGATGGTTGATCGGCTCGAGCAGCACGGTCATGCCGGCCTGAGCCGCCTTGTCGGCGGCCAGTTTCAGGTTGTCCACGAATGTCCGCTCGGCAGCCGAAAGGGAATCGGTTGCGACGATGCCGGACATGCAGTGAACGGCCGTCGCGCCGATGGCATGGCCGTAGGTGACCGCTTGATCGACGGCCTGCTGAAACTCGCTCTCCCGGCCCGGCAGGGCTCCGAGCCCGAAATCTCCCGTGGCAGCATTCCCGACGGGCGTGTTCAGTCCGAGCATGGTGACTTGGCTGCGGGTCAAGGCCCTGCGCATGTCGGCCGCGGGAACGTGATAGGGCCAATGCATCTCGACGGCCTTGAAACCCGCTTCGGCGGCGGCGGCGACCCGGTCGATTTCGGGAGCCTCAGTGAAGAGAAAGCCTAGATTGGCCGAGAAACGGGGCATCGATTCATCCGCATGTGTGAGAATGGTGATGGGGCGAGGAACAGCACTCTTGGCCACTGTCGGACGTCTCTTCCGCGATGGCTTCGTCCAGCTTGAAATGCGTCACCAGATCCCGAACCTGCGCGCGGGTCAGCAGGCGCGGGTTGAGACCATGCAGCAGAAGGCGCAGCTTCGCCGTCTCTTCCAGTTCCTCTGTGGCATAGACGGCAGCTTCCAGGTCCTTGCCAGCCACCACGGGGCCGTGATTAGCCAGAAGGACGGCGCTGTACTTCCCTGCGAGTCCTCGGATTGCATCGGCTACGGCAGGATCTCCAGGCCTGTAATAAGGGACGAGTGCGGTCCGTCCGATCTTCATGACGTAATAGGCCGTCATGGGCGGCAAAGCATTCGCCGGGTCCACATCGGGCAGCATCGAGACTGCGACGGAATGAGTGGAGTGGAGATGCACGATCGCACCCGCGTCCCTGCGGGTCGCGTAAAGCGCTGAATGAAGAGGTAATTCCTTCGTCGGAGCATCGCCAGAGACCAGGTGGCCATGGGCATCGAGCTTGCTCAATCTGGCAGGATCGAGGAAGCCGAGGGAGCTGTTGGTCGGGGTCGTCAGCCAGCCGCCATCGCTCAGCCGGACCGAGATGTTGCCGGACGATCCTGCCGTCAGGCCGCGCTCGAACAGGGAGCGCCCGAACTGGCAGATCGTCTCGCGAAGGCGGCTCTCGTCGCTCATGGGGAGGCCTTTGAAAGTCTGGGTTTGATGAGGAAGGTGAGTGGAAGCCGCTGTCAGATCGCGTGGCGGACGCGCTCCCATGTCTTTTGCATATGGGCGTTCAGGACCGTCGACAGACGATCCGCATCGCGCGCTTCCAGGGCGGCGATCATCTCTTCGTGGTCGGCGACGGCGCCGGCCCACTTTTCCGGCCCCTCGTTGCCGATGTAGCGGATGCGCTTCAGGCGAGCCTGCAGGACGTTATGGACCGAGACCAGTGCCTCGTTCTTGGACAGGCGCAGGATCGCCGAGTGAATGTTCTGGTTCAGCTTGAAATAGGGCAGGCGGTCCCGCTTCTCGTACATCTCCATCATGTGGTCGTGGAGCTGCCGGACCTCGCGGATCTCGGCGTCGGTGGCGTGCTCGCAGGCCAGGCGCCCGGCCAGGCCTTCGAGATTGCCGAGCACGATGAGGCTGTCATGCACGTCTTTGGCGGTGAACTGGCGGACCACGGCGCCGCGCCCGGGGGAGAGCTCCAGCAGACCTTCGCTCACGAGGAACTTGAGGGCCTCTCGCAAGGGCGTACGGGACACTCCGAGGAGCTTGCCGAGATTGCCTTCATGAAGCCGGGTTCCGGCCGCGAGTTCACCCTCGATAATCATGTCGCGTACACGCGCCACGATGGCATCGTGGAGGGTCGGGCGGACGATCGGTCCGCGGACGTCGAACTCGTCGACCGGCAGGCCTGCAGCCTCGGATGCCATGGCTCGTTCCATCGTTAGCCGTCTTTCCACAAGTCAGGACGGGGATGGCCCACTCTATACAACTTATTCCTGAATCCTCGCAAACAAAATTCTGTATGCAGCATACTTGTGTACGAAATTTAGCGCTGTTAGTGTCCTTGCGTCATCCCGAGAAGAGGTTGCCGTGAGCGCTCAAACGTTATCGACCCCGTCAGCAAAGCCGACCGTCGCGTTCGCCATGGGCGATCCGGCCGGAATCAGCCCGGAGCTGGCCGCCAAGCTGATCGCATCGGATGAATTCCGCTCCGGCGCGGACCTCGTGATCTTTGGCGATCTTCGAATCCTGGAGCAGGGCGCGGAGGTTGCGGGTGTCGCCGTCGACGTAGAGGTTATCGGCTCCGAGCAGGCTCTTCCCAACCGCTCCGCACGCCCGGTCTTTGTCGACCTGAAGAATCTCAGCCCCGAGCAGGTCACGCCCGCCACGGCCACGCTCGAAGGCGGCATGTTCGCGACCGAAAACTTCCGCCGTGCTCTTCTGCTCGCCCAGTCAGGCCGTGCCGACGCGGTGTTCTTCACGCCGTTCAACAAGAAGGCGATGCGCCTCGCCTATGACGGCTACGACGACGAGATCCGCTTCGTGCGCGACGTCCTCAAGACGTCAGTCGCCGCGAGTGAGTTCAACGTTCTAGGTCGCACCTGGAACGCACGCGTGACCTCGCATATCCCGCTGTCGCAGGTGGCGTCGGCCATTTCCGAGAAGGCGATCCTGCGTTCGCTTACGCTGGCCGACCAATGCATGCGTGCCGCAGGCTTCAACCCGCCGCGTATCGCGGTCGCGGGCCTCAACCCGCATGCGGGCGACGGAGGCAATTTCGGCACCGAGGAGATCGACGTGATCGAGCCGGCCGTCCGCCAGGCGCAGGCGCAGGGCTTTACGGTCGAAGGCCCGTTCCCGTCCGACACGGTGTTCCTGCGGGCCAAGAACGGCGACTTCGATGCTGTCCTCACCATGTACCATGACCAGGGCCAGATCGCCATGAAGCTCATGGGTTTCGACCGCGGCATCACGCTGATCGGCGGCTTCGAGTTCCCGATCTGCACGCCGGCCCACGGCACCGCATATGAGATCGCCGGCAAGGGCATCGCCAATCTCGGCGCCAGCCGAGAGGCCCTTTCGCTCGCCATCCGCATGGGCGCCGAGGTGAAGGCTCGCCGCTCCGAGACGGAGCAGCCGAGACTGTCAGCGGTCAATTCCTAAACAACGGTTCCGAGACCCGACGCCATCGTTCGGAAACATCACAGGGAGGAAGAAGAATGCTTAAGAAGACTTCATGGTTGCTCGCCACCGCCGTCGCGGTGACGTTCGGCGGCGTGGCGCAGGCTGACTGGAAACCGTCGAAGCCGGTCGAGTTCGTCGTCACGTCCTCCCCCGGCGGCGGCACCGACAACTTCGCTCGCGTCGTGCAGTCGATCATCGCCAAGCACAAACTGATGGACCAGTCCGTCATCGTCACCAACAAGGGCGGCGGCAGCGGCGCGGAGGGCTTCATCTATACGAAGATGGCGGCGGGCGACTCCCACAAGCTCACCTTCGGCACGAACAACGCCTATCTTCTGCCCTACGTGGCGAAGCTCGCCTACAAGGCCGATGAACTGACGCCCGTGGCCGCCATGGCCCTCGACGAGTTCCTGCTGTGGGTCAAGGCGGACTCGCCCTACAAGGACGCCAAGAGCTATATCGACGCCGTGAAGGCGAAGCCCGATACCTTCAAGATGGGCGGCAGCCAGTCCAAGGATACGGACCAGACGCTCACCAGCCTGATCCAGGACGCGACCGGCGCCAAGTTCATCTACGTCCCGTTCCAGGGCGGCGGCGCGGCCGGCGTGCAGCTGGCCGGCGGTCACATCGACTCGAACACCAACAACCCGAACGAGAACGCGGGTCAGTGGAAGGCGGGCGCGGTCACTCCGCTCTGCGTGTTCAGCCCGACGCGCCTTCAGGGCAACGTGAAGGTCACGGCCACCATGGGCTGGTCCGACATCCCGACCTGCAAGGAAGCCGGCATTCCGATCGACAAGTTCCAGATGCCGCGCACCGTGTGGCTGCCGGGCGGTATTCCGGCCGAAACAGTCGCGTTCTATGCCGACGTTCTCAAGAAAGTCAGCGAGACGCCCGAGTGGAAGGAATATATCGAGCGCACCTCACAGACCGACCGCTTCCTGGGTGGGGCGGATCTGAAGAGCTTCATCGCGGACGATGACGCCAAGAACCGCAAGGTCTTCGAGGCGGAAGGCTGGGTCGTCCGCTAACCGAGTCGATCTCATGGCTGGCGGAGGAAACTCCGTCAGCCGGATTTTTATGAGCCACTCATCGGACCGGGGTGAACGTCATGATCTCTCGTTATACGGCTGAAATCGGAACTGCGACCCTGGCAGCGGGCCTGGGGCTTGCCGCGGTGATCGGCGCTCTGGAGTTCGGAATCGGCTGGGGCGACGCGGGCCCGGAATCAGGAGCGTTCCCCTTCTACATGGGACTTCTGGTCGTTGGCGCCAGCGTCGGGACGCTGGTTCAGGCGACCGTCGGCCGCAAGGGATTGCAATCTGTCTTCCTTCACAAGGAAGAAGCGGTACGCGTCGCATCGTTCTTCCTGCCGATGGCCGCCTTCGTCGTGGTGTCGCTTCTGCTTGGGCTATACGTGGCGACGGCGATTTATCTGGCCTTCGTCATGTGGACGCAAGGCAAGTACCGGCTCGTCGTTTCCGTCGCTTCCGGCATCGCCGCGGCAGTGGGCTTCTACCTCGTGCTCGAATTCGCCTTCCAGGTTCCGATCTTGAAGGGACCTCTCGAAGCCGCTCTCGGCATCTACTAGGGCGGCGGACGTGGGTGCGAACTCACGTCGAGACCTCTGAGATTTCGTTGTGTCGCATCTGTAAACGCAAAACTGGTCCCCGCTTTTGCGTTCGATGCTTTAGCTCCAATCCCGACGGAGACAGGTCGTGGACAATTTCGCATCACTCCTTCACGGGTTCGGCGTCGCCCTGACGACCTACCACATCATCCTGATGATGGTCGGCGTCCTGCTGGGCATTCTCGTCGGCGTCCTCCCGGGCCTCGGCGCCCCGAACGGCGTTTCGCTGCTTCTGCCGTTGACCTTCACCATGGACCCGGTGGCGGCGATCATCTTGCTCACCAGCATGTACTGGGGCGCGCTCTTCGGCGGATCGACCACATCGATTCTGTTCAACATTCCAGGCGAGCCGTCATCCGTCGCGACGACGTTCGACGGATACCCCATGGCCCGTCAGGGCCAGGCGACGCAGGCGCTGACGCTCGCGTTCCTGTCTGCCGGCTTCGGTGCGCTGGTGGGCGTCATCCTCATCACCGTCCTGTCCACCTGGGTGGCCAAGTTCGCTCTCCGCTTTAGCTCGCCCGAATATTTCGCCGTCTACTTCCTGGCCTTCGCCAGCTTCGTCGGGCTGGGCGCGGCGTCACCGTTCAAGACCATCGTGTCCATGGGCCTCGGCTTCGCTTTCGCCGCGGTCGGCATGGATACGGTCTCGGGCGGCCTGCGCCTGACGTTCGGGTTCAACGAGCTTCTGTCCGGCATCAGCTTCCTCATCGCGGTGATCGGCCTGTTCGGCATCGGCGAACTCATGATCACCATGGAGGAGGGGCTGCGCTTCGACGGCATCCGGGCCCGGGTCAAGGTGCGAGACGTCCTTAAGACGATCGCCACTCTGCCGCGCTATTGGGTGACGCTCCTGCGCAGCGCGGCCATCGGCTGCTGGATGGGCATCACGCCCGGCGGACCGACGGCAGCGTCCTTCATGAGCTATGGTCTGGCCAAGCGCTTGTCCCGGCGCAAGGAAGGATTCGGGAAGGGCCAGCCGGAAGGCGTCGTCGCTCCCGAAACGGCGGATCACGCTGCCGGAAGCAGCGCCATCCTGCCGATGCTCGCGCTGGGTGTGCCCGGTTCGGCGACTGCAGCCGTCATGATGGGCGGCCTTATGATCTGGGGCCTCAATCCCGGCCCCATGCTGTTCATCGAGCGGCCCGACTTCGTCTGGGGCCTGATCGCCAGCATGTATCTCGGCAACATCGTGGCCGTGCTCATGGTGCTCGCGACCATTCCGCTCTTCGCATCGATCCTGCGCATCCCCTTCGCCATCATCGGTCCGGTGATCGTGGTCGTGTGCTTCATCGGCGCCTACACGGTGGCGGGCCGTCCGTTCGACCTCTGGCTCGCTCTGGCCTTCGGCGTCGTCGGATACCTGTTCAAAAAGCTGGATTATCCGATTGCGCCGCTCGTGCTGGCGATGGTGCTCGGCGACAAGGCGGAAGACGCATTCCGCCAATCCATGATCATGTCGCGCGGCTCGCTGTCAATCTTCTGGTCGAACGGACTTGTCACGACCATCATGCTGATTGGCCTCGCGCTCGCTCTTGGTCCTGTCCTGAGCACGTTGTTCGGTCGCCTGACGAAGCCCAAGGCCTCGTCCGCGGTCGCCTGAACCCGATGTTCAAAAGGGCCCGTCCGGCAATCCGGGCGGACCATCCTTCAGGAGGCTCCCATGGCGGCAGCAACTTCACCCCAGATCGCGTTCCTCGGCATCGGCCTCATGGGCTCGCGCCAGGCGAAGCGCCTGCTGGACGCAGGGTATTCACTGACGCTCTGGAACCGCTCACGCGAGAAAGCCGAGGCGCTTGCGCCGTTGGGGGCGCGTGTGGCGGACCGGGCTGCCGATGCGGTGAGTGGCGCGGACGTGGTCATTCTCATGCTGGAGAACGGCAGGATCGTCGACGATGTCCTGTTCTCGCAGGGTGTGGCGGAGGTCCTGAAGCCAGGCGCCATCCTGGTTGACATGAGCTCCATCAAGCCTGCGGAGGCGCAGGATCATGCGCACCAACTCAAAGAGCGGGGTGTCCATCACATCGACGCGCCCGTATCCGGCGGGACAACCGGCGCGGAGCAGGGGACCCTGGCGATCATGGCCGGCGGCGAGGCCGAGATGTTTGACCGCGTCGAGCCCATTCTGAAGGTGATGGGGCGGCCGGTTCACGTGGGGCCACACGGGGCAGGGCAGCTCGCGAAACTCGCCAACCAGATCATCGTCGGCGTCACCATCGGGGCCGTGGCCGAGGCTCTTCTTCTGGCGCAGCGCGGCGGCGCCGATCCGGCCAAGGTCCGAGAGGCCTTGCGCGGAGGGTTCGCTGAAAGCCGCATCCTCGAACTGCACGGTCAGCGCATGGTCGAGCGCGATTTCGTCACCAAGGGCCGCTCCGTCACCCATCTCAAGGATCTCGACAACGCCTTGGATGCTGCCGAGCGCATCGATCTCCAAGCTCTTCCTTATACCGCGCTGACGGCAGACCTGTTCCGTGGTCTGATCGCGAACGCGGGCGATCTTGACCACAGCGGCCTGCTGGTCGAGCTCGAGCGCCGCAACGGCGAAGGAATCAAGTAGCCGGTTCCTGCAGAAGGAGCCGGCTTCGTTCCAGCAGTTCCGGGAGCCTGGGAGAGCCTA
>NZ_JALJRK010000004.1:0-41467 GCF_024519725.1 Microvirga sp. Mcv34
CAGGGGCAAACTTCCAGGCCCGGACCTCATTGTCGAGAAGAGCGCTCATCGCCATATGGGGTGAGTAGGCCTGAAGAGGAATGACCCATGCGTTTCATGGTGGCCGTTGCCATCGTCTCGAGCCTTTCCCTGCCTCTGGCCATGCCGGTCGGGGCGCAGACCCGCCTGCCGCGCACGAGCCCGGCGGAGCAAAGCACGGACCAGATCAACCGACGGATCCAGCAGGATCAGCAGATCCTCGGGGTCGAGCAGGACGTTCAGAGCAAAAGCAACCAGATCCGGCAGAATATCGACCGGGACCGTCTTTTCACGCCCCGGTACGTTCCGCCGATGCCGCGCACCGGCTGCGGGCCCGGCAGAGGCTGCTAATGGCGCGTGCCGGACGCCGATAGGGCGTCTTGGAACTCGGCCTTGTGCGGGATGCCGATGATGCGGCCCAGGGCCTGAGGCCGCGAGAGCCGGGCATGCGTCGTCTTCATGACCGCGAGATTGGCCAGGACATCGTCCGGGAAGGGGCAGACCTTCCGTGTTTCCATGTCCACATGGAGTGACAGGCCTTCCATGGTGGCTGCAACCCAGCCCTCGTTGGCATGGCGGATTTCCAGGTAGTAGTGGATCCGCTTCTCGTCGAAATCGACGAGCTGGAGCGTGACGCGGACCCGGTCGCGCATCGTCAGCTCGCGCTTGTAGATGGTGTGAACCTCGGCCGCGAAGAAGGACGCCTTGCGCTTCTCCATGTAATCGTGACCCAGGCCAACTAGGCTGAAGCCTTCCTCCACGGCCCGGTCGAAGAGCACATGGTAATAGGCCATGTTCATGTGGCCGTTATAGTCGATCCATGCGGGCTCGACCCGCATCGTGGAGGACACGAAGGGTGCGAAGAAAAAGACGGGCGTCCGCTTCTCCATGGTCAGGCTCGTCCCTCAATGCCGCTCAGATGACTGTCCCTTCCTCGGAAAGGAATAAATGTTAGCACGTTCGTTTCGTTTGTGCAGCAGGGGGGCGGCATCTTTCTCATCCGGAGTGTTGCCTTTGCAACGGTTCTGGTAGCTATGGGTGGAACGAGCATCACAACCGGATCTGAAGCCTCCATGAATGCCCCCCACGCGAATGCCCGCCTGAAAACGACGGATGCCTCCATTGCCGCCCTGACGAACGAGCTCTCGCAGCGGTTCGGCGACCGGGTCGCGACCTCGGCTGCCGTGCGTGAGCAGCATGGGCATACCCTGACCTGGGTGAAGAACCAGCCGCCGGACATCGTGGTCTATCCGCGGACCACGGAAGAGGTGTCGGAGATCGTCAAACTCTGCGCCACCCATGGGGTTCCGGTCATTCCCTATGGAACCGGCACATCGCTGGAAGGACATGTCAACGCGCCGTATGGCGGGGCTACCATCGATCTTAGCCTGATGAAGCGCATCATCGCCGTCCATGACGAGGATCTGGACTGCGTGGTCGAGGCCGGGGTGACCCGCAAGGAGCTGAATGAGTATCTGCGGGACAAGGGCCTGTTCTTCCCCATCGATCCGGGTGCGGACGCCTCCCTCGGCGGCATGGTCGCGACCCGAGCCTCCGGCACCAATGCGGTGCGCTACGGGACCATGAAGGACGTTGTCCTGGCACTGACCGTCGTGCTGCCCGATGGCGAGATCGTGAAGACGGCGAGCCGGGCCAAGAAGAGTTCGGCGGGTTACGACCTGACCCGGCTGATGATCGGCTCGGAGGGAACTCTCGGCATCGTCACGGAGATCACCTTGAAACTTCACGGTATCCCGGAGGCGATCTCCGCCGGCATCTGCCCGTTCCCCTCCGTGAAGGCCGCCTGCGACGCGGTGATCATGACGATCCAGACCGGCATCCCGGTCGCGCGTATCGAGCTGCTTGACGAGGTCCAGGTGCGGGCGGTCAACCTTCACTCCAAGCTGACCCTGCCTGAGAGCCCCTTGCTGCTGCTGGAATTCCACGGTTCCGAGGGCGGCGTACATGAGCAGGCAGAGCGCTTCGGCGAGATTGCGACCGAGTTCGGCGGCGGACCGTTCGAGTGGGCGACGAAGCCTGAGGACCGCTCGCGCCTCTGGCAGGCCCGTCACGACGCCTATTGGGCCGCCAAGGGCCTGCGGCCGGGCGCCCAGTCGGTGGCCACGGACGTGTGCGTGCCGATCTCCCGCCTAGCCGAATGCGTCGACGCGACCAAGCAGGACATCCTGGAGAGCGGCCTCGTGGCGCCTATCGTGGGCCATGTGGGCGACGGCAATTTCCACGTCCAGCTGCTGGTGAACGCGGATGATCCGGCGGAAGTCGAGGCTTGCGAGGCCTTCGTCGACCGGCTGGTGCGCCGGGCGGTTGCCATGGAGGGGACCTGTACGGGCGAACACGGCGTAGGCCAGAAGAAGATGAAGTACCTGGAAGTCGAGCATGGTCCGGCCGCACTCGCCCTCATGCGCGTCTTGAAACAGGCCATCGATCCCCACAACATCATGAACCCGGGCAAGATCGTCGCTCTGTGACGGCGGAACACTTTGCCGGTGGAACATCTGGATGGGCGCTCCCGGTTCTCGCCATCATGGGATAAGGACGTGTCACTGTAACGGAGAGAAGGCGGCCTTTTGCGCGATATCCTGACGATCATCGCCTCCATCGTGATCCTGATCCTGGCGGTCGCCGTGGCGGCGCCTCCCTTTGTGCATTGGGAGGCCCACCGCGACACGATCGACGGGATGATCTCGCGCGCTTCCGGTACGGAGGCCAGGACCGAGGGCGATATCGGCATCCGCCTCCTGCCTTCGCCGAAGGTCACTCTCGGACGCCTGAGGCTCGGCGGCAAGACGCCGGATTCGCCGGTCCTGACAGCTGATGGCGTCCGTGCCGAGGTGGCCCTGACGCCGCTTCTGAAAGGCGATGTGCGCTTCACGGAAGCGCGGGTCGCCCGGGCCGATATCCGCATCCCTGTCGCCGGCGACGGCGAGTGGCGGCTGCCGCCGGACCTGGTGTCGGGCAGCGGCCGGGCCCGTGAATGGGCCATCGAGAATCTCAGCGTGGCCCAGCTCCTCGTCACGACCCAGAGCGCGAGCACGGGTCGCACGAACCAGGCCTTCGCCGAGAATGTCTCCATCGAAGGGCAGAAGCTGATCGGCCCCTGGCGGGTCGAAGGTACGACCTCCGGCGTTCCATTCCGCTTGGTCACGGGAGAGATCGCCGAGGACAAGAGCGTCCAGGTCAAGCTTTCGGGCGGGGGCGATATCTATCCCCGCTTCGATCTCGATGCCCGGCTTGGGCTTGCGGAGGGAACCGGCGAGGCCACGACACCCCAGGTTTCGGGCAAGGCCAAGGTCCTGTTCGGTCCGCCGGCGCAGATCGCGGCGGCCGGCATCCCGATCCCCATCGCGGTCGAAACCGAGTTCAAGACGGTGCCGGGCGCCGTGGAACTCGGCCCAGTGAGCCTTGAGGCCGGGGAGGGCGGGGCGAGCCTGCGCATGACCGGCGAGGGCCGGGTCGGGCTCGACGATCCGCGCATCTCCCTGAAGCTCGAAGGCCGCCGGCTCGATGCGGACAGCTTCATCCTGTCCGGAAACGGGCAGGATTTTAAGAGCCGGCTCGCTCAATGGTCGCTCCCCCTGGTCCGGGTGCCGATCGACCTCGACCTCAAGATCGACAGTATCGGCCTCGGTCAGGAGGACCTGTCGAATGCCGCCCTGCGCCTGTCGCTCAGCACCGGGCGGGCCGTTCTCGACCGGATCGAGTTCAACGCCCCGGGCGAAACCCGGGTCGCCCTCGAGGGGGAGCTCGGGCTGACTGCCCAAGGCGGCATCAACGGCAAGGTGGCTCTGGCTTCCAACGCGTCGGATCGGCTGGCGCGCTATCTCGACCGTATCGGCATCAAGTCGCCCCTGCTCAGGGCTCTCGACGGGCGCCCGCTCGAGGCGTCGTCGGAAGTCGCCTTCTCGAACCCGGTGCTCTCCTTCAATCGCCTGCGGCTCAAGACGGGCAACTCGACCCTGACCGGAAACGCCCGCTACACCGCCCCCGAGGCCAACGAGCGCGGCAAGCTGGAGGCCCAGGTGGCGATCCAGAGCCTGAACCTCGACGACCTGCCGCAGGTGTCCAGCGTCTTCCAGGCCACGGAGAACCTCGATATCGGCTTCATTCTCGATGCACGCGGCGTCAGCGCCGGGAAGAGCGCTCCCACTGGCCGCATCTCGGCGCGGATCCTGTCCGACGGGCCGGCGCTTCTCGTGGAGACCCTCGATATCGTCGATCTCGCCGGAGCCAATGCCCGGGTGCGGGGCCGCATCGCGCCGGACGGCTCGGGTCAGATCACCGGCAAGGTCACCGCTCCCCGCGCCAGTCCTCTGGTCGACCTGTTGGGAAGCGTGTGGATCGGCGGGATCTCCAAGCTCGTGCCCACCTTCGTGCGGGAAGGCGCGCTCGATCTCGACGTCACGTCGGAGCGGGTCGTGCCGCCACCGGGCTCGACCGAGCTGCGGCTGCGCACGACCGCCAAGGGACGCGTGGCCGGCGGGCCGTTCGAAGGCCAGGTGGAATCCGTCGACGGGCGGACCCAGAGTCTCACCATGGCCCTGTCCGCCGACAATACGGGTCGATGGGTCAACCGGGCGAACATGGCGGGCCTCAACCGGCCGTCCAGGGTTGATCTGCGCGGGGTCCGCGTCGGGTCGGGCCTGTTCAACGTCACGCTTGCGGGCGACATCGCCGGCGCCAGAGTGGCGACCACGCGCCCCTTCGCCCTGAGCGAGGCGGACGATGTGGTGGACAGCGGTGAGGTCGAGGTTTCGACGCCCGATTTCACCCCCTTCCTGCTCCTCTTAGGGGACGGCGCGGGCGTCGCCCCGCCGGTCCCGGTGACCGGACGGGTTACCCTCGGCCGTGAGCGCGGCGCGACCCTGCTCGACGTCAATGCCAAGGTCTCGAACGACAACGTGCAGGCGCGCCTCGTGATGGCGTCCCGGACCGATATCAGCGGCGAGGTGTCTCTCGGGCGGTTGTCCCTGCCGTGGCTCGTGGCGGCTTTGTCGCTGAACGTGCCGGGCGACGCCAATGCTACGACCATCTGGTCCACGGCCCGGTTCGGCCAGAGCGGGCGCCTCGTCACGGGCGGGCAGGTTAATTTCCGGGTCGGAACGCTCGACCTCGGGCGCGGTCTCCAGGCCAGCCGCGCATCCTTCATGGTCGGTGCGCAGGCGGACGGCATCTCGATCCGCAATCTCGATGCCGTTATCGGCTCCGGCCGGATCTCGGGCTCGGCCACCGTCACCCGGCAGGAGGGGACGGCAACCATCGTGGGCGACGGCGCCCTGGAGAAGGTACCCCTGTGGGCACTCACGGGGGCCTCCCCCTTCGAGGCGGTTCTGTCCGGCCCGCTCCGGTTCGGGGCCGCGGGCACGAGCCTGTCCGAACTCGTGGCCAATCTCGGCGGCGCGGGTGAGTGGCAGGTCACGAATCTGCGCCTTCCGGCGGCCGACCCGACCGTCTTCGACCGGGCGCTCAAGCGGGCGCTGGCCGAGAGCGATCCCCTGGCCGAGGGCAAGGCCGAGACGATCTTCGGGATTGAGCTCGGACGAGGACCGCTCAACGCCGCCCCGATCAAGACCTCGGCGGCGCTCGTCGGCGGCCTGCTGCGTCTCTCGCCCTTCGTGGCCGAGACCGGATCGGCCAGCTGGCAGGGCGCCGTTACCTATGACCTGAAGACCCTGCAGCTCGACGCGCGTGGCGTCCTCGTGGCCAAGGCCTCGCCGCCCGAATGGGTCGGCGCGCCACCCTCGGTCGGCCTCAACTGGCAGGGCTCCCTGTCGGCGCCCGTCCGACAGATCGACGCCGGTCCGTTCCGCAACGGCCTCGCGGCCATCGTGCTCAAGCGCGAGCTGGAGAAGATTGAGGCCTTCGAGCGCGCCGCCGCCGAGCGTCAGCGCCAGCTCAATGCGCAGCGGGAGGCCGAGAGGCAGAGGGCCAAGGCGGCCGAAGAGGAGGCGCTGCGCCAGGCGCGGGCCAAGGCAGAAGCCGAACGCGCCCGCCGGGATGCGGAACGCTTGCAATCCGAGCAGCAGAACCAGCCGGAGGAGACCGCGCCGGCCCCGTCGTCGACCTCCGCGCCGCCTCTGACTCCACCAGTCCAAATCGGGCCGCCACCCTCGGTCTATGGGGCTCCGCCGGTACGGTGAAAGGCGCGAGTTCATCCCCGGATGCCGGAGGCCGGGAATGACAGCTCGCACGTCGTCAGCGGGCTTGTGCCGGTGATCTCGAGTGAAGAGGCGCGGAGCTTTTCAGCATCGGAATGGCGGAACCAAGCCGTCCATGACGGGGAGAATTTCGTTCCATTAGGGCCTATTCAGGCGGCCGACCTAGTCCGATGCAGTGCTGTCCGGAACGGGTGTGCCCACCCTTCGGCGCAGATCGGTCAGGACGAAGACGCGGATCGCGGAGGAGAGGTTCTGGTCGCCGCGCTCCGCGTCGATGCGTCCGATCAGCGCCTGGACGGACACCCTGTCCCGCTCGGCGATTTCCCGCAGCGATGTCCAGAAGGGCTCCTCGAGGGAGATGCTCGTCCGGTGACCGGCGATAGAGACGGAGCGCTTGACGATGGCGAAGCCCATTCAAGGCTTCTCGTTGTCGTCGCGCTTGTGCTGGTCCAGGCGGCTTTGCGCCAGATCCCGCTCGGCCCGGCTCAGGTTCTTCTCGGCCTTGGTGCGGCCGAACGCGATGCGGTTTTCTTGGGCGCGGACCTCTTTCTCGGCCCGCGCCTTGTGCTTGCGCGCCTGGCGCAGATTGATGATCTCAGCCATGGCGCTCGTTATAGCTTATTCGCCAGGCTGAAGCATCGTCTCGGGGCGAACGACGGCGTGGAAATGATCTTCCGCGACGCCCGCCTTGAGGGCCTCTTCCTTCAGGGTCGTGCCGTTCTTGTGAGCCGACTTGGCGATGGCGGCCGCCTTGTCGTAGCCGATGGACGGGGCCAGCGCGGTTACGAGCATCAGCGAGCGCTGCATCAGCTCGCTGAGGCGTTCGCGGTTCGGCTCGATGCCGACGACGCAGTTGTCGGTGAAGCTGATCGCGCCGTCCGCCAGCAGGCGGATCGACTGCAGCACCGCGTTGACGATCACCGGCTTGAACACGTTGAGCTCGAAATGGCCCTGGCTACCCGCGAAGGTCACGGTGGTCTGGTTGCCGGCCACCTGGCAGCACAGCATCGTCATGGCCTCGGCCTGGGTCGGGTTGACCTTGCCGGGCATGATCGACGAGCCGGGCTCGTTCTCAGGCAGCGAAATCTCGCCGATGCCCGAACGCGGGCCCGAGCCCATCAGGCGGATGTCGTTGGCGATCTTGAACAGGCCGGCCGCCAAGCTCGCCAGCGCGCCGTGCGTGTAGACGAGGGCGTCGTTGGAGGCGAGAGCCTCGAACTTGTTGTTCGCCGAGGTGAAGGGCAGGGCGGTCAGCTCCACCACCTTCGACGCGAAGCGGTCCGCGAATTCCGGATGGGCGTTGAGGCCCGTGCCGACGGCGGTGCCTCCCTGGGCGAGCGCATAGATGCCGGGGAGCGTCTGCTCGATGCGGGCGATGCCGAGCTGCACCTGGGCGGCGTAGCCGGAGAATTCCTGGCCGAGGGTGACCGGGGTTGCGTCCTGCAGGTGCGTGCGTCCGATCTTCACGATGTCCTTGTAGGCCTCCGCTTTCTCGTTCAGCGCCTTGTGCAGGTGCTTGAGGGCGGGGACCAGCCGGTCGTGGATCTCGCGGGCGACCGCGATGTGCATGGCGGTGGGGAACGAGTCGTTCGACGACTGGCCCATGTTCACGTGGTCGTTCGGGTGAACCGGCTTCTTGCTGCCGCGCTCGCCGCCGAGGCGCTCGATGGCGAGGTTCGATAGAACCTCGTTCATGTTCATGTTGGACTGGGTGCCCGAGCCGGTCTGATAGACCACGAGCGGGAATTCGTCGTCGTACTTGCCCTGCACCACGTCGGCGGCGGCACTCGCGATCGCATCAGCGAGGCGCGGCTCCAGCTTGCCCAGATCCTTGTTCACCAGGGCGGCAGCCTGCTTCACGATGGCCAGTGCATGAACGAGCGGAAGCGGCATCCGGTCCGTCCCGATGCGGAAGTTCTGAAGCGAACGCTGCGTCTGAGCGCCCCAGAGCTTGTCGGCGGGAACGTCGATGGGGCCGAAGGTATCTGTTTCGATGCGGGTTGAGGGCGACATCCTGACCTCTTTCGATGGAGTTGCGTGTTCTTATCTCAAATGGTGGCGCTCGCAACTGCGAACGCGCACGGAGGCCTTGTAAAATCGCATGAGCGACACCCTGGAAGCCCCCTCGTTCCGACCGCCGCACCCGAAGCCCCGCACCGAGCCGCTCGGCACGCTGGCGTTCCTGCGCGCGGTGCGCGAGAACCCCCTGAACACCTGGATGGAGGCTCATTTCGAGGAGCCCATCATCACGGGCGACGGAGCGCTCGGCCGCATGACCGTGGTGAGCGATCCCGCGGCCATCCGCCATATCCTGGTGGACAACGCCGCCAACTACCGAAAGGACGATCTTCAGCTCCGGATCCTGGCGCCCGGTCTGGGGCGCGGTCTCGTCACCGCCGAGGGCGACGAATGGCGGCTCCAGCGCCGTACCATCGCGCCGCTCTTCACCCCGCGCCATGTGGGCAGCTTCTTCCCGGCCATGGTCGAGGCGGCGGAGCGCCTCACGCGGCGCTGGCAGCGCCGCCCGGCCGGCCGGGTGGTCGATGCCTCGCTCGAAATGACCCGGGTGACCCTCGACGTGCTGGAGCGGACGATCTTCACGCAAGGGGTGCCGAAGGATCCCGATGCCCTCGGCCGCGCCATCACCCGCTACTTCAACAGCCTGGGGAGGGTCGATCCGCTCGACATCTTCGGCTTTCCCGATTGGATCCCGAGAATCGGGCGCCTGCGCGCTAGGCCGTCGATCCGGTTCTTCGAGGAGACGGTCAACGAACTGATCGATGCCCGCAAGCAATTGCTCGCCCGGGGCGAGCCCGCGCCCCGCGACCTGCTGACTCTTCTGCTGGAAGCCGCCGATCCCGAGACCGGCAAGGGGCTGAGCGACATCGATGTCCGCACCAACATCGTCACCTTCATCGGGGCCGGACACGAGACCACGGCCAATGCGCTGTCCTGGTCGCTCTACCTTCTGTCCCAGGATGAGCGGGCCCGCGCCGAGGTGGAGCGGGAGGTGGACGAGGTGTGGGGCGAGGGGCCGCTCGAGCCGCATCACCTGGAACGGCTCGTCTATACCCGCGCGGTGATCGACGAGGCGATCCGGCTCTATCCGCCGGCGCCCTATATGAGCCGAGCGGCGATCGGCGACGATCGGATTGGGGATCTGGAGATTCCGGCGGGCTCCATGGTGGCGATCGTGCCCTACCTGCTTCACCGGCACCGCAGGCTTTGGGACGAGCCGGACGCTTTCCGACCGGAGCGCTTCATGCCCGAGAACCGCGGCCGGATCGACCGCTTCGCCTATCTGCCGTTCGGTGCCGGGCCGCGGGTCTGCATCGGGGCGAGCTTCTCCCTGCAGGAGGCCGTGATCGTCCTGGCGACCGTCGCCCGGTCCGTGCGGCTCGATCTCGTGGAAGGGCACACGGTCACGCCCGTGCAGCGGATCACGCTGCGGCCGCAGGGCGGACTGCCCATGCGGCTGACGCAGCGCATCAGGAGAGAGGGTGCGGGAGCCGCCTAGTTCTTCTTGCGGAAGGCGTCGAGGCTGACGACCTCGGCGCTGCCGGCGCCGCCCTCAGCCGCATCGGCCTTGTCCTCCTCCGCCGGCTCCTCGGTCTCGGCCTTGGCCGCAGGGGCCTTCTCGGGAGCGGGCTTCCGCTCCGGGGCTGGCTGGGGCTTGCGGGGCTGCTTCAGCTCGACGGGCTCAGAGGCATTGCCGCGGATCGGCTGAGGCGCGGCAGGAGCTTCCTCGTCCTCATCCTCATCACCCTCGTCCTGGCTGTCGAACTTGAGACCGAACTGGACGGAGGGATCGAAGAAGCCGGTCAGCGCGTCGAAGGGGATGAGCAGCCGCTCCGGGATCCCGGAGAAGGACAGGCCCACCTCGAAGGTATGCTCGGTGACGTTGAGATCCCAGAACTGGTGCTGGAGAACGATGGTCATCTCCTGGGGATACTTTTCGCGCAGGCGGTTCGACAGGCGAACGCCGGGAAAGTCCGTCTGGAAGGAGATGTAGAAATGGTGCTCGCCCGGTAGCCCGTCCTTGCAATCGATCAGCACCTTGCGCACGACGCCCTTGAGCGCATCCTGCACCAGAAGATCGTAACGGATCAGGTCTTTACCACCGGCCATAAGCGAGCCCTTGCAGAAACAAAAGTGGAGGCTTCTGTTGCCAGGTGCCTCCGGACCCCGCCTTACGGTGCTACCCGCAAGGGCTTTGATTCGGCTTTAGGGACCGCTTACGCAGCCACTGCAACCGGAGCATAGTTGTCGTTGGCAACTATAGATTCGGCCCGATAACGGCGGAACCATGCCGAGCGAAAGTCCACCCTTTACGCCCTCGTCGATCCTATTTCGCCCCCGCCGAAACTCAAGCGTAGCCTGGGTTTTGGTGGAGGCGCCGGGTACCGCCCCCGGGTCCGATGGGTTTATTCCGATAGCCGTTTATCGCCATAGTCGATCTCGCGACCGACATGGCCAATATAGGTGGCGCGAATGGATTTTGGAAGGGTGGCAGCCAGCCGGATTCCGACGAAAATGCCCCGGCCTCCGGCTTGCCGCCCTGTTTCGATGTCACTTTTGGGCGGTTAACCGATTCACAGGAATGGGTCAGCGACGACTCGGCTCGCCGCGCCGGCTGCCCTATGATGAGGGCAGGAGCACCGCATGCAAGCTTACCTCGATCTGATCCGCCGCATCATGGATGAGGGCGTCCGCAAGGACGACCGGACGGGAACCGGGACGATCTCCGTCTTCGGCCACCAGATGCGCTTCGATCTCAGCCAGGGCTTCCCGATCGTCACCACGAAGAAGCTGCACCTGCGCTCCATCGTGCACGAGCTTCTGTGGTTCCTGAAGGGCGACACCAATATCCGCTATCTCAAGGAGAACGGCGTCTCGATCTGGGACGAGTGGGCCGACGAGAACGGCGATCTCGGCCCCGTCTACGGCAAGCAGTGGCGGTCCTGGGACAAGCCCGACGGCGGCACCGTGGACCAGATCCACTGGGTGCTCGATGAGATCCGCCGCAACCCCGACAGCCGCCGCCTGATCGTCTCCGCCTGGAACCCGGCCGACCTCGACAAGATGGCGCTCGCGCCCTGTCACTGCCTGTTCCAGTTCTACGTGGCGGAGGGGCGGCTCTCCTGCCAGCTCTACCAGCGCTCGGCGGACGTTTTTCTCGGTGTCCCGTTCAACATCGCGTCCTATGCGCTGCTCACCCACATGATGGCGCAGGCGACCGGGCTGCAGCCGGGCGATTTCGTCCATTCCTTCGGTGATGCGCATCTCTACCTCAACCACCTGGAGCAGGCGCGCCTTCAACTGTCGCGCGAGCCGCGTTCGTTGCCGAAGCTGCGGCTCAATCCGGCCGTGCGCTCGCTGTTCGACTTCACCTATGACGACATCGCCATCGAGGATTATGATCCACATCCGGCCATCAAGGCGCCCGTCGCGGTCTGACGTGAGATGAACCGGCGCGAAGCCATCGAAAGTGCCGTCCGCGTTCTGGCGCCGCGCATTCCGAGGCACGAATTCGAGGCGGTGACCGACCATGCCCTGGGCAGCCGGGGCTTGCACGCAGCCTCGCCCGAGACGGCCGCGTGGCTGTCCCTCACGGCCTATATCCGGCACCGGCTGACCGATTACGACGATCTGCTCAATGACGGTTACGACATGGAGAGCGCCCGTTTCTTCGTCCTTGACGACATGAACGGGATTCTCGAGGGCTGGGGCTCGCCGCGACGGGTCCTAGCCGAGGACGAGCCTGAATAGCCTCCACAGCGAAGTTGGCGTCCGACACAACGGACCCATGTGCCTCCGAATGGGATCGAAGTGCCTGCCGTGCACAGCCACGTGCTTACCGACGAGCCGCACCTGTTCTTCATGCACTTCTAGGCCAACGACAACATCTAGGCCAACGACAACACCGCGAAGATTGCCGAGGGAATTCGTGTCGCGCGCGGCCCTGACCGGTCATAGGCTCGTAAAGCGCGCGACCGTCAAAGTTTTCAAGCGGGCAGACTCCACCTCCAATTCAGGGCTTGCTCCAATTCAGCGCTTGGCCAAAACGTCGCTGGCGGGATGGGTTGCCGTAGGGAGATAGATTGCACCAACCGTTGGATGCTCTCTGCGCCGGCTCGCTGGTCTTCGGCGGCGGCAACGTGGTCCTGCCGCTGCTCCAGGCCTCGGTCGTGCAGCCGGACTGGGATTTTTCGAACGAGGCCTTCCTCGCGGGCTATGGTGCGGCCCAAGCGGTGCCGGGGGCGCTCTTCACCTTCTCGGCCTATCTCCTCTCCCTTCATGGGGTCGGAGCCGAACGCCTGGACCGGTGCGGCCTATATTGGGATTGGGTATCACCTGAACCGCTGCTTTCCTGCCGAGAGAGCGCCGGTGAGGTGTTTATCGCAGTTCATACCGCTCGCTGTCCGAACAAACGAGGCGGAGGGAGAACGACTCCCTCCGCCTTGGAGCCTTAATCGATGACTTCGATGATGCGGCGGGTTTCGGGCTCGACCACGGCGATCTCATCGCCGACCACCACATAGCGATAGGTGCGAAGCTCCGGCACTTCCGTGATGATGGTCTGCGGCACCTCCATGATCTCGACCTCCTGCGGCAGCGTCACGCCTTCGCGGATCTCGATCTTGGACGTGGTGGACGGGCGCGTCGATCCGGTGGTCTCGACCGTGGTCTTGAACTTCTTGCGCTGCTCGCTGCTCAGGCTCACGGACGCCGACTTGCGCGAGCCGCCCGACTTGTGGATCACCTCGACGATCTTCTTCGTCTTGGGCTCCACGATCACGATCTCATCGCGCACCACCACATACTGATAGTTCCGGTACTGCGGCACGATGCGAACGACTTCCGCGGGCAGGGGAGCCAGACGTACCTCCTCGGTGATGGTCGTCCCCACCGACACGTTGAAGTTCACGTTCGACACCGTGTTCACGCTGGTGCTGCTGAACGCCTGCGTCACTTCGGTGCGCTTCTCGGTGTTCAGGTTCGCCACCGCGTTCGTCGAGGTAACGGAGGAGGTGTTCGACGATGCGGACGTGGAGGACACGCTGTTCTGCTGAGTCGCAGAGCCCGATGGCTGCGCAGTCGCATTGGAACCGGACTGGGTGTTCTGCCGCTGCGCGGCGCCCGTGGTCGAGCGCTGCTGGCTGTCAGCGGCCGTGGCGTTCGAGCCGGAACCCGTCTTCTGGTTCTCCTTTGAGTCAGCGGTTGACTGTGACGAGCCCTGCTGTGGGCGCTTCTGGCTGTCGGAGGCCTGGGCCGGGTTCTGGGAGCCGGTGGCGGCACCGGCCGCGGCCGGGCGCTGGCTCTGATCGGCCGAATTGCTGGACGACGTGCTCGACGCGCCCTGCGCGGACGAGCCCTGTCGCTGGGCTTGTCCTGGCTGCTCCGATCCCGAACCGGACGAGGCGGTCGAGCTCTGGCTCCGGCCCGGCGCGGTCTCGGACTTGCCGGGCGCATCGGACGAAGCGCTGGGTCGGTTCTGGCTCTGCCCAGGGGCGGTCTCGGACTTGCCCGGCACGTCCGACGACGCAGCGGGCGGCTTGATCTGTCCGGGCGCGGTGTCCGACGAACCCGACGTCTGTGCTTGCGCGAGGACGGGGGCTGTTCCGAGGACCAGGGCGATGGCGGCAGTCGAAAGCAGTGTTGAACGCACTGAGCAGGCTCCTTTAGATCTCTTCCAATCTGGAAGGGTCTAACGAAGCGTGGCGGCTTCCGTTCCCGCAAAGACCCGCGGCGGACGATGTCCATGCATCACGTCACGTCGGCCGGTCGACGATGAAATTCATCAATCACACAAGTCGAAAGGCGTCCCCGCGGGCCTGAGGCAAAGTATCGTCGATCTCGACCCGTGGAGCCCTGGAGCCGACGCAATAATGCATTCCGGCCTTCCTGGATAGCATGCTGTCAACTGTCCCTAGACGAAACCCGAGCTCCTCCGGGCCGCCACCATCGCGCTTGCAGATTGGGGAGCCACGACAACTCGCGAAGGAGTTCAAGGCTTTGATCATCGCGGGTCAAGCGATCACCCTCTCGCACGTCGAAGCAGAACCGTGGCACCGACAATCCTTACCTCAAGCCGCATGTTATCCCGAGGCACTCGATCAGTGCGTAACCTAATCATTGCCGTGACGCCCACTAAATTTCGCTTTCAACGGAATAAACTAACCGGCACTTTCGTTCAGCCCACATGCAGGCGTGGTTCAGGCAGGAGAGGTCGTGGAAAATGTTCAAAGCGTAGAGGATACCCGGGGTGTTGAATCGCGCACATCATGACTACACACAATCGTGACTCACGCTTATCCGCTACTTTTCATGGCATCTTTCTCGCTCTTGATCGGAAAGAAGTTCTTCTAATCATCATCGTGCCTTGGACCAAGTCTCGGCATCGCGCGAAGTGTCTTTCGGATTGGCGAAAACCGGATGCGAGCCAGTGTTTTCAAGTCCAGCAAACGATACGGCGGCGAAACATTCCAAGGGGTCTATGGGATGGTGAACCCTTGCAAAATATGGTGAACGCGCTGCGGTTTCTGGATGCGCTTTGAAAAATAAAGGAAGTTATCTCATTTTCGACGACATTCGAGCTAGAATCGCCGATTAAATTCTACATTCTGTGAGTATTTATTCCATTTTATTTTTCCTATGTCGACCTGAAACATTCCGAAAGCTCTAGTGTTATTGAACGGAGCGCCATTGTGCGGCGCAACATAAATAACAGCGAGACGCCAAGCTGCTAGCCCAGGCCGGCAGGTCGCATAAGCCAAAACAGCAAACGGACCAGTCATTACACGAGCCGACCATTCTGCGGTCTGCTTGCAAGGGGTATTGTCATGCCACAAGAAAACTTGCCTGCCGCGAAGGCGCGGTCGAACTCAACTCCTGGCCAGCGCGGCTCACATCGATTCAAAGGGATCGTCCGGTTATCGAGCGTCAGCGTTGCGTCGGTTCTCGCACTTCTCGTGGCTACTTCGGTCCTGCCGCCGCTCGTCGCGGACCAGTCCGACCGAGCCCTCATGAATGCTCCTGTCACCCTCCTGACAGCTCCCATCTCGGGAGATGTGCTGTCGATGCAGGTGAACCCGGGCACGCCTGTGACCCGTGGAACGAAACTCGTCGAAATCGGCAATTCCCGCGTCGACCGGAGCACTGCCATTCAGCTTGATGGGAACGTCGCCGAAATGCGCGAGCGAGCCGTTGGCGTGCTGCGCAAACGCGAGTCCAATCAGGCCTATCTCGCGAACCTCGACCAGTCGATCCATGAGAAGGCAACCCAACTGGAACAGATCCTCAAAGCGCAGATCAGCGAGCTCAAGGCCAATGTGGCGGAAGCGGATGCTGTTATTGAGCAGCGCAGGCTCTCTTATGATCAGGCAGCCCAGCTCGCCTCGCGTAACGTCACGAACGCCAACACGCTGAAGCCCGCCAAACAGCAGCTCGAGGCTGCTCAATCAGCGAAGGACGCAGCAAACGCCAAACTGACCCAGAAGGTGTCTCAGTTGGAGGGGCTCTCAAAGGGAATCTACGTCGGAGAAGACCTCCTCGCGCTTGCTGAAATTTCCCAGAAACGCCGTGAGATCGAGTTCGACACCCAACGCTTGACGATTGAGGAGGGGGAGCTGCACGCCCGGATCCGTGATCAGGGGCGACTTCTCGACATCGAAAACCAGCGCCTCGACAGCTTGGCTCACACGACGATCTCTGCACCGCTGACCGGAGAGGTCTTTGGAATCAGCGCCACCAAGGGCCGCCGTGTCAATGCGGGCGACACGCTCGCAACCTTCGTCGATTGCGAGCGCCGCTTCGTGGTCGCGATCTTCTCATACCGAAAGGCACCCGATCTTGCGGTCGGAACCCGCGTTGAGATCGAGGGCATTGATGCTGCCGGAAGCCGAGGCGGGACGGTTACAGAGATTCTTCCGAAGACCAACGACCGGTTCGATGATTTGTACGCAGTACCGTTTCCTC
Organism: Microvirga sp. Mcv34; assembly: GCF_024519725.1. Classification (GTDB taxonomy): domain Bacteria; phylum Pseudomonadota; class Alphaproteobacteria; order Rhizobiales; family Beijerinckiaceae; genus Microvirga. The sequence goes on from NZ_JALJRK010000004.1 coordinate 16,173, forward strand.
AAACAGAAAGGCGTGAGCTCTATGTCCTCGTCCGGCCTGACCCGGAAACACCGAAGGTGGCCGCCAATGGCGATGAGGTATCGACCTGCGGAGTTGGCCGATGGGTGACGGTCACGAGAACCAACGGCTGGGTTCCGTCGATCTCGACTGTGTGGCGGCGGGGTGCGCAGGTGCTCGCTGAGGTGTTCGATGTCCGGCCAGCGGCCGCGACAGACAGTCTCCGTGAGGTCCACAGGGAGCCGCAACTCTGATGCGATGGTTGATCAGCATCCTCTTGTTGGGCGTGAGCTTGCTGCCGTCCAAGGCATCGGCAGCGGCTGGGGATCGGCTCGGTCGCGGGCTCTGCACCTCGCTCGCCACCGCCGTTGGCCAAGCCGCGCCCGATGGCAGCCCTGGCTTCGTAGCCAGCTACCGCGCCGGTCCAGGAGAGGCTGAGGCTCCTATCGCGATCCGTAACGCGGCGTTCTCATACGACAATGCGCTGGCCATCATCGCGCTCCTGTCCTGCGGCGAGACGCGACCGGCGAAACAGATCGCCGACGCGTTCGTCCTGGCCCTTGAGGCGGACAGGAGCTTTCATGACGGTCGGTTCCGAAACGCTTACCGTGCAGGGCCGGTCAAGGAAAAGCCCGTCCTCCTTCCCGGATGGTGGGACGCGGCATCCAATCATTGGGCCGAGGATCGATATCAGGTCGGGTCCGCCACCGGCAATGTCGCCTGGGTCGCACTCGCACTTCTTGCATTCTATGATCAGAGTGGCGACGAACGCTACATGATTGGAGCGAGACGGGCTTCGGACTGGATCAGGGCGACGGTCTCCGAGGTGGGCAGCGTCGGGTTCACGGGCGGCCGCGAGGGCTTCGATCAGGAGCAGGTATCGCTGCCTTGGGCTTCGACGGAGCACAACACCGACGTCATGGCACTGGCCAATGCGCTGGCATCGCATGGGGACGACGACGGTGTCTACGCCGGAATGGCGAGGTCGGCCAGAGCTTTCCTCGATAAGGCATTCGACAAGCAGGCAGGATGCTTCAGGATGGGCACGAACGCGCAGGGAGCGATGCGTGGGCTCGATGCCATCGCGCTCGATACGCAGCTCTGGCCGTTGATCGCGCTCGCGGAGCCGCCGCAACAGTGGACTCGGGCCGTGGCTTGCGCGGAGGGTCGGCTGAAGGTGAAAGGCGGATTCGATTTCAATGACGACCGTGACGGGCTTTGGGTTGAAGGCACGGCCCAGGCAGCCCTGGTCTATCGTCTGCTCGGACAATCCGCCGAGGGAGAGCGCCTGCTCGAGGTCATCTCGACTCAAACCTCGCCTTTGGGCTGGCTTTTCGCAACCCGCAACGAACAGCTCAGCACAGGCCTCCGGATCGGACCGTGGAGCACGAGCGACGACTTCTTCTATTTTCGCCGTCCTCATCTCGGTGCGACGGCGTGGGCGGTTCTGGCGGCCAACGGCCGCAATCCCTTTCTTTCTAACCTCGGCGGGAGGTGAGCATGTTCCCATCATCCGGCGATGCGGTCTCGGTCCTGGCACTGGACGTGACCGTGCTGCTTGTCCTTTATGTGCTCTGCCGTCTTCTCGACCCTCGGGAGACGTTCGATCGCATTCTCTTCGGCAGTCTGACGGGTGTGCTGCTCCTGACCTATGCCGGGTGGAGATGGCACGAAACGTTGCCGCCCTTCGAACTGCGACTGGGGGCGCTCTGGTCCTACCTGTTCTTCACGTTCGAGGCTGTGGCCATCCTGTATACGTTCATGTCGATCGTCATTCTCTTTCGGGCAAAAGATCGCTCGGAGCAGGCGAGCGTGGCCGAGGCACGGCTCATGCAGTCCGGTGACTGGCCGCCTGTCGATATCTTCATCTGCACGTACAACGAGCCGCTGGATGTCCTCGAGAAGTCGATCATCGCGGCGTTGGCGATCGACTATCCCCAGAAGACGGTATGGGTTCTCGACGACACGCGGCGGCCGTGGCTGCGCGAGTATTGCGATGAAGTGGGAGCCTCCTACCTCACGCGACCGGACAACGAGGGAGCCAAGGGCGGCAATCTGAACAACGGCCTTCGGGTTACTGCGTCGTTTACGAACGCGCCCCTGATCCTCGTGCTCGATGCCGACTTCGCGCCGCAGCCGAACATCCTGCGCCGGATGGTTGGCTTGTTTGACGACCCGAAGGCCGCCCTGGTGCAGTCACCGCAATTTTTCTTCAATGCCGATCCGATCCAGCACAACCTCGGCATCGCTCAGAGCTGGGTAGACGATCAGCGCATCTTCTTCGACATCTTTCAGCCCGCGAAGGATGCCTGGGGCAGCGCTTTCTGCGTCGGGACTTCCTTTATCGTGCGTCGCGACCGCCTGACGGAGATCGGCGGCTTCCCGGACGACGCGATCTGCGAGGACCTCAACCTGTCCTGCGCCCTGATGCGTGAGGGATACGAGACACATTGGCTGAACGAGCGTCTGAGTGCCGGCCTCTCCGCCGAAGGATTGCCCGAGTACATCACGCAGCGCACCCGCTGGTGTCTCGGAACGGTTCAGGTCGCCCTGCTGAAATCCGGTCCCTTCCGCGGCCCGGGCTACAGCCTAGTGCAGCGCATGCACTTCCTGCACGGCATCCTGAACTGGCTGTGCAAGCCGTTCATCGTGCTGATGCTGATCGCCCCGGCGATCTACTGGTTCGCCGATCTGCCTGCCTTCGAGGCCGATTACCTCGACTTCCTCCACTACGGCCTGCCCATGCTCCTGGCGACATGGGCCTACAATGGCTGGGTGTCCCGCTCCCGCACCCTGCCGGTATTCATGGAGATCACTCATGCGATGACGGCTCTCGCCATCACGGCGACCCTGGTGTTGGCAGCGATCAAACCCTTCGGGCGTCCCTTCAAGGTAACCGAAAAGGGAGGCGATCGCTCCGTCATGCGTGTGCGCTGGCGGCTTGCGGCGCTGTTTGGTGGCATGTCGTTGCTTTCGGTTGCAAGCATCGCGTGGGCTTTCATCTCGCCCGAAGCGAGTGCCGAAGTCTCCCCGATGGACTACTTCAACCTCGTCTGGGCCGGGGTGTCCCTGGCTCTCACCTTCATTGCGTTTCTCGTCTGCTTCGAGTTCCCGCGGGAGGAGGAGATGTTCGACGTGGGGCTACCCACCACCGTCGTCTCTGGAGACACCCGTCATTCGGCCATTGTCGAGATGGCTTCACTCTCCCGCGTGGTTCTCAGGTTCGACGGCGAAGCACATATGATCGGGGAGCGGATCGCCCTGGCGCTGCCAGGTGCAGGATGGACGGACGCATATGTCACACGATCGACCGACGGGTGGGCCTCAGCGGAAATCCAGACCGCTCCCCATCAACACAGGGCGCTGGTGGCGTGGCTCTTTACTGCGCCCCGGGACAGCATTGCTCGGCATGCGAGCATGACTGGCGCACTGGCCGGTCTCTTCCGTAGAGGATTGGGGCTTCCCTGAGTCTTCCGATCTAGCAATACGTGCGACGCTACGGCCGGTAGGGCGATCCTGTTAGGTTGTGCAGCGCTGAGAACAGGAACTCGGTTTCAGATATATCTGATCCGAGGACCGACTTGGCTTGAACTTGCCGCGTGAGCGAACAGCGCCAGTCTGCCAAAACCCGGTACGTCGCCTTCTGGCATTGGCCTGACGTTAGCCGTATTTCCGCAATGGGATTGCGAAGCGACCTTCATGCGATCTCACTTGACGGCTCAGGTTGACCCGGAGTGGACCATTACGGCCAACGGGCACACTTCTCTAGGATTGGTAGCGCCCCGGGGCGCGGTGTAGGAGCGGGCCCCGACGAGTTGGTCATCGCCAGTCTCCGATCAGAGTTCGGGTTGTGACACCTGACCCTAACCCGGCGATGATGACTGAGGGGAGAATGGTCCTGATCGAGCGGATCTAAGGGGGCAACGCTGGTCTAATCCCCGACATGCTCGCCTCTGAGGCCGTGCGCCTGATGAACCTGGAGGTCAAGGCGCTAACTGGTGCACCAGCCGGGGTGCGCAGCCCGGATCCCCTCACGCGCCGGAAGGGCTATCGGGAATGTGCCTGCGACACCCGCGCCGGCCGGAGCGCTCTTGCCACCCTCAAGCTGCGCAAGGGCTCCTTCTTCCTGGCCTACCTTGAGCCGCACCGCACCGCCGAGAAGGCACTCACCGCCGTCATCCAGGAGGCCGCTGTCCACGGCGTCTCCATCAGTTCCGTCGACGATCTCGCCAGAGCCATGGGCGCTTCCGGCATCTCAATGAGCTAGGTCCCGCACCAGTGCGAGCAGATCGACGAGCGGATGAACGTCTTCATCGCTCCGCCGGATCGTCTCTATGGCCGTGGGCGTCAATCTGGCCTCTCGCGCTGCTAAAGCGGGAGGAATGATGCCCGGCTCTTGGTCTGTGGCAATTCTTCAGCGGTTCATCTCGGTCCTTTCGGCTGCCTGAGATCTGTTCGTTCCGCCTTGCTCGCACTCGTCTGCCCTCGCCACCCATGTCCACCGTTTATACGCCATGGCGGCTTGGATGTGCGCGGCGGGCGTGGTAGCCTGAATTCCGCAAAGCAGGGCTCCTCGCGTTGCCCTCAGGTTATTGTGACCTCACCCGCCGGGGCTGTTGCTTTCTTCGCGGAAGAAAGACGCTTCTTCAGCAGATCGTGTGTAACTTCGAGAGCGTGCGCTAATCTCTCGACCTGACCAACTCCACTCGCAGCGAGATCTGCGCTGGTGATCCTTCTCCAGCTGACACAGATATCATGCACGGTTCTTGCTCCGACATTTGCGGAGGCGCTCTGTAGGCCATGAGCCTCGAGGCGGAACCTATGCGCGTCACCCGCGACAGCGGCGCTCTGCAATTCGGCTATAAGACGTTCCACGTCCGAGAAGAATTCCTCCACGAGGTTGGAGACGAATTCTCTCCCTCCTAGTTGTTCCAGCTCCGCGAGAAGAGCGTCATCGATGACGGAAGAATGAGCATCCGGCGGAGCAACGACAACAGGGACAGTCTCGGCCGGCGCCGGGGCGAGGAATGAACCCGCGTGCTCGTTGATCGCTTTGAGCAACACGGCAGGCTGAACCGGCTTCGTCAGGCATAAATCCATCCCCGCGGCATGGGTTTCAGCGACGATCTCCGGCGTCGCGTCGGCCGTGAGGGCTATGATCGGGACGCGAGTGCCCTGGGGCTCTGTAAACCGGAGCAGCTTGGTAGCCTCGATACCCGTCATTACGGGCATGTTGATGTCCATGATAACGAGGTCGAATCTCTCCGCCTCCAGGATATCGAGAGCTTCCTCACCGTTTTCGACACATCGGGCGGCATGTCCACCGCGCTCCAGGATCTTCGAGATCACGAGACGGTTCGTGGCGTTGTCGTCCGCCACCAGGATCGAGAGGGGCCGGGACGCGACCTGAGGCTCAATCCTGTCCGGCTCGCTCCCCCTCGATGCGGCCCAGGACGTCTGAGCAGCCGTCGCGGACACGGCGGTTCCAGCCTCATCCGCCGTGAAATCGAGCGGGAGAACGCTGCTCGATACATGGGTTAGGCCTGGCTCCACCAAGCTCCGGGGAGCGTTCGGGCGGATCAGAACCGGAGGGACGGGAAGGGCGGCGTCCTCGATCTCGGCGGCCAGGGCCTCGACGGGCAGGTCGCTGCAGCAGAACAGGACGACCAGATCGCCCCCGGCCCGCAGGATCCATTCCCTCGCCTCGAGAAGATTCCGAGCGACGGGGCAGCTGCCCCTGCCGCCAAGCCGCGGCGCGAGCGATTGTGCAAGGCCCTGATCGGCGCAAACCAGGAGCGGTTGGAACTGAGGAGGCTGCTGCTCGCCGGGAGCGTTGCCGCCCAAGGCTTCCATCGGCAGGATGAACCAGAAGGAACTGCCATGACCTTCCTGACTGTTCACGCCAATACGCCCACCCATGGCCTCGACCAGTTGCCGGCAGATAGCGAGGCCGAGCCCGGTTCCACCGAAGCGGTTGATGATGGTCTCGTCGGCCTGGGTGAAGCTGTCGAAAATTCGGCCCATGGCCTGCGGGGCAATGCCTATGCCCGTGTCAGACACAACAAAGCGGATGAAGCTTCTGCCGTTCTCGGTCACAGGATGGACTGCCACAGTGACATGGCCCCGTTCCGTGAATTTGACGGCGTTGCTGAGCAGGTTGAGCAAGATCTCCGTGAGATGGTGTTTCGGCGCATGGAGTTGAAGGGGTGTTTGTGGAGCGATATGGATCGTTGCCCGAAGCCCTTTCTGCTGAGCTTGTGTGAGAATCATAGCGCGAGCGGTGGACAACACTTCCAGCAGATCGAAGTCGCTCCGTTCGATCGGCATCTTTCCCGCTTCGATGCGCGACAGGCTCAGGATGCTATTGATCTGCCGCAGCAGGGATTCTCCGGCGGAACCGATCGTGCGGACGATACCGCGTTGCTCCGCGTCGAGGTTCGTACCAGCCATCAGGTCCGACAGGCCAATGATCGCGTTCAGCGGCGTTCTCAGCTCGTGGCTGACGCTGGCGAGGAACAGGGTCTTTGCCCGATTTGCCGCTTCCGCCTGGGCCTTGGCGTTGGAGAGCTTCCGGATTAGCGTGCTGGAATAGAGAGGGAGCACGATGAGACTCAGCAGTAGGGTCGCTGAGAGATAAATGTCGTCGCGCCATCGGGGTGTCGTGTAGATGACCAAGGTGAAGCAGATCACCGAGACGGCCACCGCAATATAGAGAAAGCGGATGCCAAAGCGGAATCCGTTGCCAAATGTGATCCAGAGATAGAGCAGAAAAAGAACCGACGAGGTTTCTCCGACATAGTGGAGCTGCACGGAAGCCGTCGCAAGGTCGCTGACGATGGCGATGATTCGTCGAGTTGTCGATCGGTGCGGCCTGAAGAAAATGTGAACAGCAATGCCCGCCGAGATGAGGGCGAAGATCATTGCGGCGATCAGCGCCTCGTGTGGGACGGAGGGGTTGATCCAAAACGTGTAGGCCGCAATTAGGCTCAAGAAGATGAGCCTGTTGAGGCTCATCTCGTGCTCGCGATCGGGGCTGTTCTTCAGCCGCGACAGGGCATCGGTGATCACGAAGCCTGGGCCTTCTTAGGGGGGGCGCCTTGGTTCCGCAGCAGGTAGCGAGGATCGTCTACTAGCAGAGATTCGAAGACACCGGACGGAACGGGACGGCTGAACAGATAGCCCTGGGCCTCGTTGCAGGCATGGCTGAGCAGGCAGGCGAGTTGGGGATTGGTCTCGACGCCTTCGGCAACCACTTTCAGCTCGAGGCTCCGGGCCAACGAGATGATGGCCCTGACGATGGCCTCGTCGCGGCTTCCGGCGAGAAGATTCGAGATGAACGAGCGGTCGATCTTCAAGGTGTCGACCTCGAAGTTCTTGAGATAGCTGAGGGAGGAGAAGCCTACGCCGAAATCGTCGATGGCGACCCTTACTCCGAGCCTCTTTAGGCCGCGCAGAACCTGCTTGGTGCGCTCAACGTCTTTGAGAAGGCTTCCCTCGGTCAGCTCGAGTTCGAGGGAGCCAGGATCCAAGCCGGTTTTCTCGAGGGTGTTCTCGACAAGTTGGACGATGTCCTGTCGTAGAAACTGCAGAGGCGATAAGTTGACCGAGATCCTGAGTGGAGCGTACCCGAGGCTCTGCCACGCAGCGGCCTGCTTACAGGCCTTTGCAAGAACCCAGGCGCCGATCTCGTTGATCAGTCCTGTTTCCTCCGCAATGTCGATGAACACGTTAGGCGACGTGAGCCCGAATTCGGGCCTTTGCCAGCGCAGGAGAGCCTCGGCTCCCGCAATGGCTCCCGTCGCGAGATCGATCTGAGGCTGGTAGTAGAGTTCGAATTGCTCCTGAGCGATCGCTTTGCGGAGGTCTGTCTCCAAGCTGATATTGTTCCACGAGATGCTGTCCATCTCCGGCGAATAGAAGCGCAGTGTGTTTCTTCCCTCGGCCTTCGCCTGGTACATGGCGAGGTCCGCGTATCGGAGCAGCTTGTCAGCTTCCCTGCCGTCCTGCGGCACCAGGGTGATACCGATCGTGCAGCCTATCCTGAGTTCGGTCTCCTCAAGGAGGAAAGGCGCAGAGAGGGAATCGATGATCCTGCGCGCCAAGCTCTCCGAATCCTCTGACGCTGCGATATTTGCCTGCACGACGACGAACTCGTCGCCGGACACCCGTGCAACGAGATCGGTGCTCGAAACCACCCCGAGGAGGCGACCGGTCACCAACTGAAGCATGCGGTCACCTCCGGCATGGCCGAGCGCGTCGTTGACCGCCTTGAACCGGTCTAGATCGATCAGGAGGATCGCAAACCGTGCGCCCTCGCTCGACAGCTCCTGCTGAATGCGCTCGTTGAGCATTCTTCGATTGGGAAGGTCGGTCAGCGTGTCATGCAGCGCGATGTGCCGCATCGTGCTTTCCGCCTGCTTACGTTCTGTGATGTCGATCGACGTGGTCAGGACGCTCGTCTCCGCACCGGCAAAGGCGGGCATGGAAGTCTTGGTTGTCAGGAAGGCCCTTTCGGCGCCGGAGATGTCGACAATGCTCTCCTCAAAACTCACGGCGGCTCGCTGGTTCTTCAGAATGGATCTGTGCATCTGGTGACTAAAATCCAGATCGTTGCTGCGCAGCACGTCGCTGAGCAGCCTTCCCGTCAGAGCCTCTGGCGTGGAGCTGACGAAATCAGCGAAATGGGCGTTCACGAAGACGATGCGGCTGTTCTTGTCGGTCGCACTGATGAGGGCAGGGACGGTGTCGATCACCTGGGCCAAAGCTTCCCGGCTGCTGCGAACGAGCTCCTCCTGCGAGCGCTCGCTGATCCGCAGCTGCTGCTCGAGGGCCTGGGCGCGGCCTTTGATCTGCTGCTGCTGGCGCTGCAACTTGAGGAGATTGCGTGCGCGGGTGACGAACTCATAATGATCGACTGGCGACCGGAGAAAGTCGGTTGCCCCCGCCTCCAGGGCACTAAGCCGGAAGGCCCTGTCGTCGTAGGCAGTGATGACGATGATCGGAACATCGACTCCGTTGGCACTCCCTCTCACATGCCTGGTGAACTCAGCTCCGTCCATGCCGGGCATTCGAAAGTCGGTGACGATCAGGTCGGCGGCGTTGCCTTCGAGCCATTCAAGAGCTTCGATCGGTGCGGCGAAGGCGTGCACTGCTGCGCCATCCTCGATCGTCTGAGCGAGCCGGGAATAAATGTTGCGGTTGGTGCTTTTGTCGTCGAGGATCAGAATGACTGCCATATGTTGCCCCCGGCATCCCTCGGATTACTCGTGCAGTCGCTCCTCCGAATCTGCTGAACCTGCTCAGTCATCCCGGGCTGCCGACCTTACTCTTCGATGCCATTTCGCCGATCGCGGTATGTCCTAGCGAGTGTCCTTTATATTTCTCGATAATCCGTCCGTACCTGCTGCCCGATCGCCATTTTGCATTTCAAAATATCTGAAATGTGCGCGGGATCAGGATACTATTCATACCGCAATAACGTAGAGAATGTATGCTGCTTTGGTTGGAGTTGATGCCAGTGTGGTTAATTTATTTTCGTTTAATTCAATCCGATGACTTTGACATTGCAATAATGAAACTTTTTATCCTGACCACTACATGCTGATGTTAACCACGCGTGAAGACAAATCTTCCTAGGGGCTATCAACGCCGCTGTTAGGACATCATTATCCTTAAGGAATGTCGCCTCCTCAAGGGGTGCCGCTCGGCAGCGGGATGAAGCTCGCTGCGTTAAAATTCTCTATGATGGAGAACAGGATGTCATCCCCGCTGGCCAAAATCGACGGCCGTTCCTTTAACGACGAGCAGTTCTTTATAGATCGGGATATCCCGACGCCTTCCGATCCCGCACCGAAGCCCGTGGTCGAGCTGAACCAGTCCAGCCCGACCAACCTCCTGCTGCCGCATATCGACGTGAGACTTGACTTCGATCAGAAGATCTACTGGGCCGCCATGCGTCCGAGCCGGCAACCGGTGATCACGATGGAGCTTCTGCAGGACATGATGTGCGTGCAGGAATCCGTGCGGGCAATCATGGAGGAGGGAAACCGCGAGCAGCATCAACACCTCGAATACTTTGTTGGCGGCTCCCAGACGCCAGGCGTGTACAACTTCGGCGGAAACTTGGCGTATTTCGCGGATTGCATTCAGCGCAGGGATTCTGAAGGCTTGCGGGAATACGCCTATGCCTGCATTGATGTGGTGTACGGAAATTCGGTGGCGTTCCGTACGCCCCTTATCACGATCGCACTCGTACAGGGCGATGCGTTGGGTGGTGGGTTCGAATGCGCCCTGTCCTTTGATGTGCTCGTCGCAGAGAAAAGTGCGAAGATGGGCCTGCCCGAGGTGCTGTTCAACCTGTTCCCAGGCATGGGCGCCTACAGCTTCCTCTCGCGGAAGATTGGAAGGACAGCGGCCGAGAGGATGATCATGAGCGGGAAGGTCTATACCGCCGAGGAATTGCATCAGCTTGGCGTCGTCGATGTGCTTGCCGAGGATGGCCAGGGGGAGAATGCAGTCAGAGACTACATCGCCCGCAATCGGCGCAAGCAAAATGCGCACAGGGCGATCTACCGCTCGAGGAGGCGGATCGACCCGGTCACTTATGAAGAACTGAGGGACATTGTTGACATCTGGATCGAGGCCGCCATGAATCTCGACGAGCAGGATCTACGCAAGATGATGCGGCTTGTGACCGCGCAAGAGCGACGTCTAGACAAACCTGAATAGACGGCAGCTTGGACGTCATGGCGATCAGCGGTCCGTCTATGGCAGGACATGCGCGGGCAGCGGCCGACATTACTTGAGCAGGGGGGGCATCCCCAGAGTAAGGGCTCTCGGCCAGGGGGAACTCCACGCGCTCAGGCTATGGAGATTGGTAGGGCTGATACACAACGCGCCCGTTCCAGGCACCTTTGAACGGCCAAGCTTAACGATTCGTACGCAGGCACGACGTCTGGCCTGCCATACTCCTCAGGACAGATGCTGCGCGAAGTGCTTGTTCATCTCGAACATGCTGACCTTGTTCTTGCCGCCGAAGACCGGCCGGAGCTTGTCATCGGCCAGGATCTCGCGCTTGTTCGTAGGGCTCTGAAGGTTGTTCGCTTTGATGTACTCCCACACCTTGCCCACTACTTCCGTGCGGGGCACGGGAGATGAGCCGACAACGGCCGCAAGCTCACTGAACGGTCGTAGCGGCTTCGCCAAAGCGGGGTTCGGCTTCTTGGCTGCTTTGGCTTCGGTCGTTGAAGATTCTAAACTGTGCCTCGCTGGCACGTATAGCAGCCAAGGGCGGGACAATCACCAGAAGGGCCTGAACACTTCCTCAACTCCGCTCTAAGCGTCCAAATGAGAGAATGAAAATTTCCATTGAAACGTTTGATCGTCACCAGCCACGACGTTTGCCTGTTGGCTTGGCCATCATCTGTCGCATCGCTTCCTCGGCGCGGGCTCTGGCTTCTGCGTCGTCACTGAGATTACGGACGTCAGACGATGCTTCCTGTTGATCAATGCCGTTCTTGCGGGAGCGCCATTGCTTCGCCTGGGCCGCGGTCGCAGCAGCGTTGGCCAGCTTCTCCAGTCGATCGAGCTGCGGCGTGCTGGGTTTAGCATTGGGTTCAGGCTGATCGTCCTCTCGGTCGGGGCTCTCTGTCATCAATCCACTTCCTTAAAGCGCGGCACAGCCAGCTATGCTACGCCGCGACACGGTTCAATTTCATAGGAACAGGTTAACCCCGTCTTAACCATAAAGGTCCGACCTAAGCTGATGCGAGATGACGACGCTGCTACCAGATTGGCAGCTTCCAGATGCCGATTTGGTAGTACTGTTCGGTGCTCGAAGCGGACGGGTAGTTCGAATGGCTGGCTTCCTGGAGAGCCCCTGCGGCAAATGCTTCAACCTGTGCCCTGGCGCGTGTATCGGCACCGCTAGGTCATATTTCATCGGAGATGAGGGCGTCTGACAAGGCGAACACGTAGTTGAGATTCCCTGAGGCGGGTCAGGAAGGTCCGAAACTGGCACGTTCCGGACTTAACTCTCAGGACTGCTCACCTCGTCAAAGCGGACTTTTGATAGCGGTTGAGAGCCCAGCTGCCGCACTCACCTAGTGGCACCAATAGAATTCGATCGCTGGCCAAAGATGGTTCTCGACGGTTCGGTGCAGACATTGATTCAACTGGAAAATCTTTCGATGATCAGTTCTGTAGCATCACCAGCTCCACCCGATCCGCCAGAAATTTGGTTCTAATGAACTGCACAGGCTTGCCTTCCAAGTCCAGCTCGATTGCCTTGCTGATCAGGACGACGGCATCCGTTGCGCAACTCATGAGTTCGGCGTCCTTAGCGGAAATGCGCTCTGGTGCCGACGCGACAATCAAGGACAGCAGCCGGGACAGAATCTGCCGATCCGTGCCTTCTGCGCTTTCGCGGACTTCCTTTCGGATCCGGACGATGGTGCGATGCCATTCGGGGACTACACGAGACGGGGGCCTCGGACCACAACGGCAGCTCCCGCAATTTCTACACCTTGAGATGGCTCTAGAGGTCGCATAGAGCAGGAGCGTGTTCCAGGGCGCAGTGATCGCGGACAGGCCGATCATGAGGCCACTTGCTGTCCCGCATTGTCGAGCAGGCTCTCGATGAGGAAATCGATAAGCACGGCTTCAACGCCAGCCGTGAGACAGTCTTGTTGAGGGCGTCCGAAGCTGCTGGCCACAGCAGCCTCCCGATTCTGAGGTATTATCTGAACCTCCACCTAAAGCGTCGGCTGAGGCAGACTGGTCCCGGACGTTTACATGATCTACGCGAGAAAGAAATCGCCGTGCGCCGCGCCCTCGACCATAGTGAGCTCCGCTTGACGTGGCAATGAGTTGATGCAGGAGCTGGCTCGTGCCGGGCGGACACAGGATCATAGTGACACTTACGGCAATCAGCCGGCACTTGCAACCTGTAGTAGATTAATTCGGGGAGTTGCCCAAACATAATGGAGGAAGAGGTCCGGGGACGAGCCTGAACAGGCTCGACAGCAAAGCTGACATCCGACACAACAGTCCCATGAGCCTCGTCATCCGCAAAGCCGAAGAACGCGACGCTTCGGTCGTCTTCACCTTCATCCGCGAACTCGCCGAGTACGAACGGCTGGCCCATGAGGTCGATGCCACCGAGGGCGATATCGCGAAGGCGCTTTTCGGCGAGAACCCGCGGGTCTTCGCCGATATTGCCGAATGGAACGGTGAACCCGTCGGCTTTGCCCTGTGGTTCTACAACTTCTCGACCTTTTGCGGGCGCCATGGGATCTACCTGGAGGATCTCTTCGTCACGCCTGCCTTCCGCTCCAGGGGGATCGGCAAGGCCCTGCTGAAGCATCTCGCCCGCCGCTGTGTCGACGAGGGTCTGACTCGTTTCGAATGGTGGGTCCTTGACTGGAACGAGCCGGCCCTGGGTGTCTACCGCTCCATCGGAGCCATCCCGATGGACGAATGGACGGTGCAGCGGATGACCGGGGACGCCCTGAGGCGCTTGGCGGAGGAAACATGACCCTACCTCTCATCCTCGTCGTCGCGGTTGCCGAGAACGGCGTCATCGGGCGTGACAACCAACTGCTCTGGCGCATCAAGACCGATCTCGGGCGCTTCCGCAGGCTGACCATGGGCAAGCCGATGATCATGGGCCGAAAGACCTTCCAGTCCATTGGCAAGCCCCTGCCGGGCCGGGAGACGATCGTGCTGACCCGCGATGCCGGCTTCGCGGCCGAGGGCGTGCATGTGGTCCATACCTGGGACGAGGCGGTCGCCAAGGGCGAGGAACTCGCTGGCCGGATGGGGACCGATTCCGTGGCCGTAGCAGGGGGGGCGGAAATCTATGCCCTGGCGCTGCCGCATGTCCAAAGCATCTTTATGACGAAGGTTCAGGTTGCCCCCGAGGGGGATGCCGTCTTTCCTGATTTCGACCGGTCACGGTTTCGTGAAACGAAGCGCGAGGATCATCCCAAAGGGCCCGATGACGAGCATCCGTTTACCTTTATTGACCTCGAAAGGCACCCCTGACCTTGTCCAAGGTTGACGAAGGCTCGCACAATCCCCAAGTCGCAGGCTTGACAGGCGGAAGAGGCAGCACCCACAACCGTCTGATCTCTCAACGGCCTTCCAGGCCGATCATGAAAAAGCGAGGAACGGCGTCTAATGCCTTGGAGTAACCAAAGCGGCGGCGGTGGCCCCTGGGGTCAGCGTGGCGGATCGGGAGGCGGCAAGAGCCCTTGGGGCTCCGGCGGCCCGCAGGGCAACGGAAATCCCCCCGACCTTGAAGATATCCTGCGCCGCAGCCAGGATCGCCTGAAGGATTTCATTCCAGGCGGCTCCATGGGAGGCAGAGGGCTCATCATCCTCGTCCTCGGCGTCATCGCCGTCTGGCTTCTGACCGGATTCTATACGGTGCGGCCCAATGAGGTCGGCATCAACATGATCTTCGGTAAATACACCGGGACCTCCGGCGAGGGTCTTCGCTATAACCTGCCTTACCCCATCGGCCGGGTGATGAAGCCCAACGTCACGGCTCAGCAACGGGTCGAGGTCGGCTATCGTTCCACCCCGACGGGGCAGGGGCGCGCCCGCGACGTGCTCGAGGAAAGCCTCATGCTGACCGCCGACGAGAACATCGTCGACATCGACTTCGATGCGGTCTGGCAGATCAATCCCGCCCGTCCGCAGGATTACGTCTTTAATCTCCAGAACCCCGAGGGCACCATCAAGTCCGTGGCCGAAAGCGCCATGCGCGAGGTGATCGGCCGCCGCAACATCCAGGCCATCCTGACCACCGAACAGGCCAGCATCGCCCAGGAAGTGCGCCAGATCATGCAGCAGGCCCTGGACGCCTACGGCGCCGGCGTCCTGATCAACGTGGTCCAGCTCCAGGCGGCCCAGCCACCGGCGGATGTCCGCCAAGCCTTCTTCGACGTGAACGCCGCCCAGCAGGATGCGGTCCGCGTCCAGAATGAGGCCGGCGCCTTCGCCAGCCGCGTGGTTCCCGAAGCCCGAGGCGAGGCGGCCCGCACGGTGCAGCAGGCCGAGGCCTATCGGGAGCAGTCGGTCGCCGACGCCACCGGTCAGGCGGCCCGCTTCCGCCAGGTTTATGAGGAGTACCGCAAGGCTCCGGCCATCAGCCGCGAGCGCATCTTCCTCGAGACCATGGAGCGCGTCTACGGCGGTGTCGACAAGATCATCGTCGACCAGAACGGCCAGGGCGTCGTGCCCTTCCTGCCTCTCACCCAGCAGACCCAGCGCCCGCAGCCGCAGGGCAATGCCGCGAACCCGCAGGGAGCTACACGATGAACGGTTCGACTCTTCGCACGGGCCTCCTGGTCCTCGTGGCCCTGGTCGCGATCGTGCTCTACAGCTCGGTCTTCATCGTCCAGCAGACCCAGTATGCCCTGGTGCTTCGCTTCGGTGCCGTGCAATCCGCCATCTCGGAGCCCGGCCTGAAGTTCAAGATGCCGCTGGTCGACGCCGTGACCTATTTCGAGAAGCGCGTGCTTGACCTCGACCTGCCGGTCCAGACCCTTCTGTCGGCCGACCGGCAGAACCTGGAGGTCGATGCCTTCACCCGCTATCGGATCGTCGATCCGCTGCGCTTCTACCAGGCGGTCGGCAACATCGCTTTGGCAAACCAGCGCCTGCAGAGCTTCACCAACTCGGTCATGCGTAACACGCTGGCGAGCGCCTCCCGCGATGCCATCGTCCGTACCGAGCGTGCGGACCTGATGAACCGCATCCAGGCCGACGTGAACCGGCAGGCGGCGAGCCTGGGCATCGAGATGATCGACGTGCGCCTCACCCGGGTCGACCTGCCTGCGGCAAACAGCCAGGCGGTCTACCAACGCATGCGAACCGAGCGTGAGCGCGAGGCGGCGGATCTGCGCGCCAACGGCCAGCAGCAGGCCCAGACCATCCGGGCCCGCGCCGAGCGCGAGGCCACGATCATCCGGGCCGAGGCCAATCAGCGGGCCGAGGAACTGCGCGGTCAGGGCGATGCGGACCGGAACCGCATTCTGGCCGAGGCCTTCGGGCAGGATCCGGAATTCTTCGCCTTCTATCGCTCGATGCAGGCTTACGAGGCCGGTCTCAAAGGAAGCGAAACCCGCCTCGTGTTGAGCCCGGATTCGGATTTCTTCCGCTATTTCAACGACCCGACCGGGCGTGGGAATGGCAGAGGCGCCACCTCCCAACCAGCTCCAGCGCCGGCCCAACCGGCCCCAGCCCAATAAGCGCCTGATGTTGGATTTGATTGCAGCCCTCGGCCTCGCTCTCGCGGTCGAGGGCATTTTGTTTGCCGCCTTCCCAGACGGCATGCGCCGGGCCATGTACGAGGCGGCCCACAGCCCGAGCGACCAGATGCGGATCGTCGGGATCATCTCCGCGTTGATCGGCGTCGGCGTGATCTGGCTGGTACGGCACTTCAGTTGAAAACGCATTCTGCGGACCTCAGGGCCCGCCCGAATGAGACGCTCTTCAAGGCGTGGGGTATCGACTTGGATACCGAAAGCGCGCGACCGCTTTTGGGCCCGGTACGCTCCGCCAAGCTTCCGCCGCAATATCCGCTTGAATGGCGGGGCCAGATACCAATCTATATGCGTATTCTCCGAGAGAGGTTTTCGATGAACACAGCCACGAATGCGCTGGAGCCTTCCAAGACGGCGCTGCCCCAGCGTCCCCTGCGCCGCCGGCTGGCCGCGTCATGCTTCGCGGTCTTCACAATCGTCGCAACGGCCGCCGTGCCGCTGCCCGTCCTTGCCCGTTCCACGCCCGAGTCCTTTGCCGATCTGGCCGCGGAGGTCACGCCGGCCGTGGTCAATATCTCGGCCTCGACCACCGTCGAGACCCGCAACCGAACCTTGCCACAGCTGCCGCCGGGCACTCCGTTCGAGGATCTCTTCGAGGAATTCTTCAACCGTCGCGGCCAAGGCGGCGGTGGAGGCGGCGACAGCGCGCCCTCGCGGCCGCGCAGCTCCAACTCTCTCGGCTCCGGCTTCGTGATCGATCCCTCGGGCATCGTGGTAACGAACAACCACGTGATCGGCGACGCCAACGACATTAGCGTGATCTTCCCGGACGGCACGCGCCTGAAGGCCGAGATCGTCGGCAAGGATTCCAAGGTGGACTTGGCCGTCCTGAAGGTGAAGTCCGACAAGCCGCTCAAGGCGGTGAAGTTCGGCGATTCCGAGTCCATCCGCCCCGGTGACTGGGTGATGGCGATCGGTAATCCCTTCGGCCTCGGCGGCTCGGTGACGGCCGGTATTGTCTCGGCCCGCGGCCGCAACATCGAGTCCGGTCCCTACGACAACTACATCCAGACCGACGCCTCCATCAACAAGGGTAATTCCGGCGGTCCCCTGTTCAACATGAACGGCGAGGTCATCGGCATCAACACGGCCATCCTGTCGCCCACGGGCGGCTCGGTCGGCATCGGCTTCGCGGTTCCCGCCTCCACGGCCGTTCCGGTCATCGATCAGCTGCGCCAGTTCGGCGAAACCCGCCGCGGCTGGCTCGGCGTGCGCATCCAGAACGTGGATGACGCCACCGCCGAGGCTCTGAGCCTCGGCGCCGCGCGCGGCGCCTTGATCGCCGGCATCGACGACAAGGGCCCCGCCAAGCCAGCCGGTCTCGAAGTCGGCGACGTGATCGTTCGCTTCGACGGCAAGGAGGTCAAGGATTCCCGCGACCTGCCGCGCATCGTGGCCTCGACCCCGGTCGGGAAGGCCGTCGACGTGGCCATCGTCCGCAAGGGTCAGGAGATGACCAAGCAGGTCACTCTGGGCCGCCTTGAGGACACCGAGAAACAGGCGAGCCTACAGCAGCCTTCGACCGAGCCGCCGACTGCGACCCGCCAGGCCCTCGGCCTGAACATGTCCGGAATGACGGACGAGCTGCGCCGGCGCTTCAGTCTCAAGGACGACCTGAAGGGCGTGGTCATTACCCGGGTCGATCCGAACTCGAACGCCTCGGATAAGCGGATCCAGGCCGGCGAGGTGATCGTCGAGGTCAACCAGGAGCCGGTGACGAGCCCGGCCGACGTGACCAAGAAGATCGACGACTTGAAAGCGCAGGGCCGCAAGTCCGCCCTGCTCCTGGTGGCGAATGCCCAGGGCGAGGTCCGGTTCGTCGCCCTTTCGATCGAATAAGCCTCTCGTACGATCCAGCAGAGGGCGGTCCCTTCGGGCCGTCCTTTTTCATTTATCCGTCGCGTTCTTTATTACGAACAAAACGATTGACATAAAAGCCTGATCCGGGGGATTGATGACCTGCATCCTCCATGAACCGAGGCTCCGGCGGGCCTCGTCCGTAAGATCAGAGCATCATGACCCAGCACATTTTCCCCGTTCCGGCGGCCCTGGCATCGACAGCCCATGTGGATCGGCAGGCCTATCAAAATCTGTACCGGCGCTCCATCGATGATCCGGAAGGTTTTTGGCGCGAGCAGGCCGGGATCCTCGATTGGGTGAAGCCCTCCACTACGGTTAAGAACACCCGCTATTCACCCGATGACGTGACCATCGAGTGGTTCTCCGACGGCACCTTGAACGCATCCTTCAACTGCCTGGACCGCCATGCCCGCGACCGGGGCGATGATGCAGCAATCCTGTGGGAGGGCGACACGCCGGGCGAGACGCGAAGGGTGACCTGGAAGGACCTTCAGCAGGAGGTCTCTCGCCTCGCCAATACCCTGACGAAGCTTGGGGTCAAGAAGGGTGACTTCGTCAGCGTCTACCTTCCCGTGGTGCCGGAGGCCATCGCGGCCATGCTGGCCTGTGCCCGGATCGGCGCCGTGCACTCCGTGGTCTTCAGCGGCTTTTCGGCTGAGGCCCTGGCCGGGCGGATCGAGGATTGCCGGTCGCGGGTGCTGATCACGGCCGACGAGGGCCTGCGCGCGGGCAAGCCTGTGCCGCTCAAGAAGAACGCAGATGCGGCCCTCCAAAGCCTGCCCTTCGTCGAGCATGTGCTCGTGGTGCGCCGCACAGGCCGGGACGTCCCCATGACGGCAGGCCGCGACCGCTGGTACGACGAGGCCCTGGCCGAGGTGTCGGACGTAAGTGCTCCCGTCACGGTTGGCGCCGAGGATCCGCTCTTCGTGCTCTACACCTCGGGCTCGACCGGCAAGCCGAAGGGCATGCTCCACACCACCGGCGGCTATCTCGTCCATGCGGCCGCGAGCTTTCGGGCGATGTTCGATTATCACCCGGGCGACATCCATTTCTGCACGGCGGATGTGGGCTGGGTGACGGCGCATACCTACCTGATCTATGGCCCTCTCGCGAACGGGGCCACCATCGTGCTGTTTGAGGGCGTTCCCACTTGGCCGGATTCCTCGCGCTGGTGGCAGATCGTCGAAACCTACAAGGTCAATATCTTCTACACCGCGCCGACCGCCATCCGCTCGCTAATGCGCGACGGCGAGGGGCCGGTGCGCCGGCACGACCTGTCGTCCCTGCGCGTTCTGGGCTCCGTGGGCGAACCGATCAACCCGGAGGCTTGGCTCTGGTACCACGAGGTCGTCGGAGGAGGGCGTTGCCCGATCGTCGATACCTATTGGCAGACGGAGACCGGAGCCGTTCTCCTGTGCCCGCTGCCCGGCGCCACGGACCTGAAGCCGGGCTCGGCCACAAAGCCCTTCTTCGGCGTGCGCCCCGCGTTGCTCAGCCGCGACGGCACCGTCGTCGATGGCGAGGGAGCGGGCAACCTGTGCTTCGCCGATTCCTGGCCGGGACAGGCCCGCACCATCCTCGGCGATCGGGAGCGTTTCCTGAAAACCTATTTCAGCACTTTCCCGGGCTATTATTTCACCGGCGACGGTGCCCAGCGGGATGCGGATGGGGATTACTGGATCACCGGGCGCCTGGACGACGTGATCAATGTGTCGGGCCACCGGCTCGGCACCGTGGAGGTCGAGTCCGCCCTGGCCTCGCACCCCTCGGTGGCAGAGGCCGCCGTGGTGGGCATGCCGCATGAGATCAAAGGGCAGGGCATCTTCGCTTTTGTGACGCTCAAGGAGGGCATCGCGGAGAGCGACGATCTGCGCCGCGACCTGATCCAGGCGGTGCGCACCCGGATCGGGCCGATCGCGACGCCGGACCGGATCGAATGGGCGCCGCAACTGCCCAAGAACCGCTCAGGCAAGATCCTGCGCCGCATCCTCACCCGCATCGCCGCCGGCGACTACGAGAACCACGGCGATACCTCAACGGTCGCCGATCCGACGGTGGTGGCCGAGATCGTCCGCCGGGTACAACTGCAAAATAAATAATAAGCGCATCCTATGGATCTAGAGGCTGGCGAAAAGAGCCTGCAGATGCGTGTACCGAGATTTTCTACTAAGGCTTGGGTTCAGGGTAGGCCCATCCTATTTCCGCACAGATAACACCCGAATACCGATATTTGGAGCATCCACGATGTTGTGGGATTTGATCGGGGATGGCCGGCGCATTACACACGGATGCAGGCCTCGAACCTCCGAAGAGTCGCAGGCGACGGGAAGAAGCCACTCACATGCACAACGCGATGGGTGCCTTCCGCTTCGCTGACTCTGCGGATCAGACGGGATAAAACAATGAGAGAGCCTGCGGGCTCTCTCTTGTCCGGATAAAAGTTCCCATCAGACGATCAGAAAGTCCCGATTGGTCAGGTTGAGGTTGGTTCCAATGGTTGCGATGTGCACCGCTCCCTTCACCCCGGTCCCATCGGCATCGTAGAAGATCTTTCCGTTCGCCCTGTTGTAGATAATGCGGTCCTCCGCATCTTGCGCCTGGTCAGCAATGACAAAGGCGTCGGCTTTTAGAACGCCGAGCTTGCCCGCTTTCTTGAAGATCGTCTTCGACAGATGGATCGTATCGTCGCGCACCGAGAAGTCGGTGATGCGATCGACCTGACCGTTGCCGATCGTCGTCGAGAAAACGAAGGCGTCCTTGCCGGCGCCGCCCGTGAGCGTGTCCTTGCCAGCGCCGCCGATTAGAACATCGTTCCCCGAGCCGCCGAAAAGGCGGTCATTGCCGGTGCCTCCATCGAGCGTGTCGTGGCCTGTTCCTCCTGCGACCTGGTCGTTGCCGCCAAGGCCGGACAGGTAATCGTTCCCTGTGCCGCCCGTAAGGGTATCGTTCTCATCGGAGCCGGGCAGGGTCTCGTCAACCTCGTCCTCGATCCTAATCGTGACAGCCTGATCTATGAAAGCACCGTGTGAGTCCGTGGCACGGATCACGAGAGTATGGAACGCAGTGGTTTCATAATCGAGCGCGCCTGCATCCGCCACGATCAGCTCATCGCCGTCGATCGCGAAGGCCGTGCTCGGCGTCACGAGGCTGTAAGTTAGGACATCGCCATCCGGGTCATGCCCGCGCAGGAGCGAAACGACGGTTCCGGCTTCGGTATTCTCCGGAACACTGTAATCGGTTAGCTCGATATGCGTCGGCGCATGGTTCGCCGGTGGAGGCGGATCCTCGGACTCGTCCACATCCGTCACATGGATCTGGAAAGTCTTATCCGTGATACCGCCGTGGCCATCCTTGGCACGGATGGTGATCGCCTGGACAGGGTTTGTCTCGAAATCGAGTAGGCCTGCATTGTCGACCACGAGATCGTTGGCGACGATGCGGAACGCTCCGCTATGTGGCCCGACTATTTCGTAGGTCAGTTGATCGCCGTCAGGATCGACAGCGCCGATCCGTGCAAAATGGCTACCGGAAACCGTGTTCTCCGCAATGCTCGTGTTCGAGAGCGTAATGTCGCGTGGGGAATGGTTGGTTGGCGGGGGCGGGTTCTCTGGAGGTTGCTCAGTGTCATCCCGCTCCAGCACTTGGATTGTGAAGGTTCGCTCGACAACTCCGCCATGCTGATCCTTCACGCGCATTCGGATTTCGTGGGACTGAGCTGTGTCGAAATCAATTCGCGATGAGTCAGCGACGTAGAGAGTAGCGCTTCCATTGCTTGTAACAAGACCGAAACGGCCATCGGCCCCATCGATCAATTCGTAAGTCAGCATCTCCCCTTCCGGGTCAATCGCCGTGAAATATCCAACAGGTGCCCCTTGCGATGCATGCTCGAAGACTGATCCGTTGTGAAGGGTGAAATCATATGGCAATTCGTTGGTGGCGCGCCGGAGATCCTCATAGCCCCAGACGGTTCCGTCTGAGAAGATGATCTGCTCAATATGGCCATTTGCAGTGCCGTTCTGGAAGTAGTTGCTGATGTCGAGCAATGCTCCCGTGGCTATTGTACCCTTGGAGATCCGAAGGTTGCCATCATGATGATTTCGCTGGAAGCTAAACTCGCCGGCTGCACCATCGACCTTCAAGGTGTCAATGCCGCCGTCATCAAGGATCCAATCATAGGTGCCTAGCTCAGCATCCCAGATGTACGTGTCGTTGCCGGAGCCACCCCAAAGGACGTCACTGCCAGCGCCGCCCTCGAGCGTATCGTGTCCATTGCCGCCTTCGAGATAATCATCTCCGGCGCCGCCATCGAGCGAGTTGTTGCCATTCAAGGCGACTATGTGGTCAACATCACCAAGGCCATAAACCTTGACGTTGGCCTGCTCTACGATGATCTCGTCACTGTCCTCTGTGCCGTATATGATGTTGGACGGAGCTGGCGGCTCTTCCGTATTCCCTCCAGTGACCAAGATCGAGAAGCTCTTGATGAGTGACAGGCCGGTGGAATCAGTAGTCCTTACACGAATCCAGTGATAGCCAGCGGTCTCGTAATCGATCAGTGATCCGTTCGCGACAATAAGCTGGTCGCCTTGTATGGCGAAGCGGCCATCGGCATCGTCGATCAGCTGATAGATGAATCTGCCGTTCCCTTGCGGATCGAGCGTACTGAGAGTTCCAACGAGGGCGCCCGTTGCCGGATCGTTCTCCACGCCATTGTGGCTGAGCACGATGTCCGTGGGGCGGTCTGTGCTTGGCGGCATGGGCGTCAGTCGCGCGACGACCTGATCGAACGACAGGCTCCCATCCGCGAAGGTCAATTGCTCGATGTGGCCATGGATCTGACCGCCGCGGCTCGACGTATTGAAGTATTGCTCGATATCGAGAATGGCGCCTGTCGGGCGATGGAGGATGCGCAGATCGCCACTGCTTGCGCTACGATGGAAGTCGAAATCTGTGAGTTGCCCGCCGACATAAACCACGTCGGCTAATCCGCCGCCATCGCCGATATAGTCGTAATCGCGTCCGAAGGGTTGCCATACATAGGTATCGTCAGACGTTCCACCGATTGCGGCGTCGTTACCTGCACCACCATCGAATAGGTCGTTTCCGCCTTTGCCGACGAGAACGTCGTCACCACCCAAGCCTTGGAAAGATTCGCTTGCTGCGGTTCCAAGGAAGATGTCGCTCGCTAGGTCATTGCCGGTATAACTGCCAGGAGGCGGGGGAGGCGGTGTCGGCACCGGGGCAGGATCGTCCGACACGTCGTTGTCGACGAAGATCGTCATGTCCGCTTCCCTGTGGCCGCCACGCCCGTCCGAGGCGAGCACCCGGATGGTGTGGCTCTGCCATTGCTCGAAATCCAGTTGTGCGCTGGGAGCGACGCGAACGATATCGCCGTCGAGATAGAAGCGCCCGCCTGCATCATTAACGAGCGTGAAGGTGACAACGTCGCCATCCGGATCGATACCGCGCAGCATACCGGCGATGTCACCCTGATGGGCGTTTTCCCGGATGCGTGGGTTGTCGAGAATGATCGTCGAGGGATCCTGGTTCGGCGCCGGCGGTGGTGGAGCTGGTGGCGTGGGCTCGATCACGCGGTCGAGGACTTCGAGAGTGAAGGTCTCCTCGGCCGTAGCACCCGAGGAATCCGTTACGAGGACGCGGATATCGTGAAAGCGCTGGTCTTCGTAGTCGATGAGGCCCCAATCGTCGACGCGGATGGTGTAGCCGTCCAGACGGAAGCGACCCCCAGCGTCGTCGATTAGCGTATAGGTCAGCGGATCGCCATTCTCGTCATGGGCACGGATCCAGCCGACAACAGGATCAACGCTCCCGCTCCCCTCCATGACGCGGTTTCCGTCCAGTCGCAGGATTTCGGGAGCCATGTTCGCGGCTGGGATCAGTGGAGAGGTCAGAGCAGCCCGAACCTGCTCGCGAGTCCATGTGGTGCCATCGGCGAAGACGATACTTTCGATGTGTCCACTACCGCTTTCGGCGGTGTTGAGATACCCGCGGACATCGATGTGGGCCGTGTGCCCGAACTGAATCCTAAGGCCGGACCCATTCTGAATCGACGAAAATGTCAATTCTGAAGCGAGCGCATTGATATGGAGGGTGTCGTTCCCCTCAGGATCTTCCATCTCATCTCGGCCTCCGGTCACTGGGTCCCAAAGATAGGTGTCGTTACCGTTGCCGCCGTTAAGACGATCGGAGCCGCCTCCCCCATCGAGGGTATCGTCTCCATCGTAACCGACGATTCTGTCGACGCCGCTCGTTCCTACGAGTTCATCGTTCCCATCAGTGCCGTAGATACCGTTTGTCGTTGTCATGGTGCAGCTTCCATGAGGAATTTGCACCTATATTCATGTTATTACATTTTATAATCAATAGCTTTTTTAACGCCTCGCTGGAAAAAATTTAGTTCTCATAAGAACTTACGAAGGGTGACCTGTCCTAATGTCAGCCTCGCCGTAGCCCTGCACGTAGAGCAGGGCCGACAGGTCCGCGTGGTCGATGCGGGCATGGGCGGCTGCCGCGACGGCGGGCTTGGCGT
This sequence comes from Microvirga sp. Mcv34, assembly GCF_024519725.1. GTDB lineage: Bacteria > Pseudomonadota > Alphaproteobacteria > Rhizobiales > Beijerinckiaceae > Microvirga. Next base: position 40,911 of record NZ_JALJRK010000004.1, read on the forward strand.
GGAAGGCGACGCCGAGCCCGGCTTCCTCGAGCATGGCGAGGTCGTTGGCCCCATCACCCACCGCCATAGTGTCGTGCGGTGAGAGGCCGAAGCGTGCCCGCAGCTCGACCAGGGTCGCGAGCTTCGCCTCGCGGCCGAGGATCGGCTCCTCGACTTCGCCCGCCAGCTTCTCCCCATCCAGGATCAGGTGATTGGAGCGATGCTCGTCGAAGCCTATCTTGGCCGCCACGGGGCCGGTGAACAGGGTGAAGCCGCCCGAGACGAGACAGGCGTAGCCGCCGTTGGCCCGCATGGTGCGGACCAGGGCTCGGCCTCCGGGCGTCAGGGTGATGCGCTTCTCGATGATTTCGTCGACGACGTTGACCGGCAGGTTCTTGAGCAGCGCTACGCGCTCGCGCAGGGCAGGCTCGAAGGCGATCTCGCCGCGCATGGCCCTCTCGGTGATCTCGGAGACTTCCCGCTTCAGGCCGACGTAATCGGCGAGCTCGTCGATACATTCCTGGCCGATCATGGTGGAGTCCATATCAGCCAGGAACAGGCGCTTGCGGCGGGGGGGC
>NZ_JALJRK010000004.1:41472-190769 GCF_024519725.1 Microvirga sp. Mcv34
AGTTTTTTTTTTTCCAGAACGGAGCGTTCCGTTTCTTGTCCGAGCGACGTTGCGGCCAGGGCCACGATCTCGTCCGTGAGAACCGGCCGGGACGGGTTGGCGATGAGGGTCGCAACGAGGGAATTCTGGGAAGACGCCATTGGGAGACCTGGCTTTGAAGGAGTTTGGGATCGGCGCGGTTCTCATCGCAGGGCCGACCGCATCAGGCAAGTCCGCATTGGGCATCAAGCTGGCTCGCGAACTCGACGGCGTGGTGATCAATGCCGATTCCATGCAGGTCTATCGGGACCTCCGGGTCATCACGGCCCGCCCGACGCCCGAGGAGGAGACCGAGGCCCCCCATCGGCTCTACGGCCACGTGGATGCCGCCGTGAACTTCTCCGTGGGGCGCTATGTGGCCGACGCGGTCGAGGTTCTGCGGGAGGTCCAAGGCACGAAGCTGCCGATCTTCGTGGGCGGGACCGGGCTTTACTTCAAGGCCTTGACGGAGGGCCTGTCCGACATGCCGCCCGTTCCTGACGAGGTGCGCGAGCAGGTGCGCCGGGACAGCGAGGGGCTGGAAACGCCCGAGCTCCACCGCCTCCTTACGGAACGCGACCCCGAGACCGCCCGGACCTTGCGCCCCTCCGACCGCCTGCGGGTCCAGCGGGCGCTCGAGATATTTGCCACGACCGGCCGGCCGCTCGTCTCCTTCCACGGCGACCGTCAGCCGGGGCCCTTGGCCGATGTCCCGGTCATCAAGCTCTTCCTCGCGCCCGAGCGTGAGGAGCTGCGCCGGCGGATCGATGCGCGGTTCCTCGCCATGATGGATCGGGGAGCCCTCGACGAGGTGAGGGCCCTGGGGGAGCGGAACCTCGATCCCATGCTCCCGGCCATGCGGGCCCATGGGGTCCCCGGCCTCTTGGCCTACCTGCGCGGCGAGATCCCGCTCGATGAGGCCATCGCCAAGGGGCAGGGCGATACGCGGCGCTATGCCAAGCGCCAGTTCACCTGGTTTCGCCACCAATTGCCGGACTGGCAATGGGTGGCGCCGGAAAGGAGCTTCGAGGCCGTCATGGAGCGCCTCAATGCCCCGGCGTTCCTGTCCACATCTGGTAGAAGGTGATGAAGATCTCGAACACGATCAGCAGGACGATAATGAGTTCGAGGCGCAGGGACCGTTCGGTGTCGATGATGTCAGTCAGAGCCTGGGCCGTATCGCCGAGCACCTCAAGCTTGCGGTGGAGCGCCGTGGCGCGCTCCTTCAGCTCATATTCGTCCTCCAGGCGGGCGTAGAGGCGCTCGAGATCCGGCCTGTCCCAGAGCACGTCCGGCTTCTCCTCCACCGCCACGCCGCCCGACATGCGCTGGCGAACCAGAAGGGCCTGGCCGACCTGCTTGAGGATCCGGCGGCGGTCCCGCGGGCGCCGGCCCCGCGCGGCGAGATGCTGCACCGATGGCTCCACGAGCTCGAAGGCGGCTGTAGCCTCCCGCTCGTCGCGGGCCAGAGTCGCGCTCTTGGACAGGGCATCGGCGATGACGATCAGGCGCTCGGTGGAGAGCTTCTTGATGAAGATCGGGCCCCCGGGAGGGATCTGGTCGTCCCGGTCCGGGGAGATCTCGATGATCGCCGTCTCTTCCTCGTGTCGGGCGAACTCGCCCCGAATGCGCTGGCGCAGTCCACGGATGACCTCATCCTCTTCGAGAGGCGTGAGGCCCACTAGAACGGCCACGCCGTAGCGGAAGAGGGCAACGAAGCCATCCTGGCCGGCCCGGAAGGCCAGGGGGGTAGTGGACAGGACGTCGCTGCGCTCCAGCCCCGCCACGTCGAGGCGGTCGCCGAGGAGCAGGGCTCGGGCGGTGAGGCGCATGTTCTGCATGGGCGCGCCGGTCGAGGAGATGGTATCGGTCATGGTCATTCGACTAAAATAGCAGTTTAAAATAGAAGCTAGGCAGATTTCAGCCAAGTTGATCCTGCTTGACCAAATGAAATGGATCGTCTAGCGTCGGCGCAACTTTTGAACCGAGAGCTGCATTCATGCGCAAGCTTATTCTCGTAGTACGAGCGCCATCGACGGAGCGGGATTGAACCCCGCAGGTCCGGCGATGGCGCACAGGCCCCCTCAGGGGCCTTTTTTATTGCCCGAATTCCAAGACAATGATGCCAAAGACCCCGAGGAGCAGTTGAGATGAGCGAGACGATGACCGGAGCCGAAATGGTGATCCGAGCCCTGCAGGACCAGGGAGTTGAGCATATCTTCGGTTATCCGGGCGGCGCGGTGCTTCCCATCTACGACGCGCTTTTCCACCAGGACAAGGTTCGCCACGTCCTCGTCCGCCACGAGCAGGGCGCAGTCCATGCGGCTGAAGGCTATGCCCGCTCGTCCGGCAAGCCCGGCGTGGTGCTGGTGACCTCCGGTCCCGGCGCGACCAACGCGATCACCGGGCTCGCCGACGCGATGATGGACTCGATCCCGCTGGTCTGCATCACCGGCCAGGTCCCGACCCATCTCATCGGCTCCGATGCCTTCCAGGAATGCGACACGGTCGGCATCACCCGCCACTGCACGAAGCACAACTACCTGGTCAAATCCATCGAGGACCTGCCGCGCGTCCTGCACGAGGCCTTCTACGTGGCGCAGAACGGTCGTCCAGGTCCGGTGGTGGTCGACCTGCCGAAGGACATCCAGTTCAAGTCCGGCTCCTATGCTCGTCCCTTGAGCAACCAGCACAAGACCTATCGTCCGACCGTCAAGGGCGACATGGACCACATCCGCGCCGCCGTCGAGCTGATGGCCAATGCCAAGCGTCCGGTGTTCTACACGGGCGGTGGTGTCATCAATTCGGGGCCCCAGGCGGCGATGCTGCTGCGCGAGCTCGTACATCTCACGGGCTTTCCCATCACGTCGACCCTGATGGGTCTGGGCGCCTATCCGGCCTCTGACAGGCAGTGGCTCGGCATGCTCGGCATGCACGGCACCTACGAGGCCAATCTCGCGATGCATGAATGCGACGTGATGATCAATCTCGGGGCGCGCTTCGACGACCGCATCACCGGCCGGCTCGATGCGTTCTCGCCCTTCTCCAAGCGCATCCACGTGGACATCGATCCGTCCTCCATCAACAAGACCGTGAAGGTGGATATCCCGATCGTCGGCGATTGTGCGCACGTGCTGGAAGACATGCTGCGCCTGTGGCGCCAGAGCGCCCATCAGCCCGACAAGGCGGCGCTGAAGGATTGGTGGAACAAGATCGAAGGCTGGCGCGCCCGCAACTGCCTCGGCTTCCGCAACTCCACCGAGACTATCAAGCCGCAATACGCGATCCAGCGCCTCTACGAGCTGACCAAGGACCGCGAGACCTATATCACCACCGAGGTGGGGCAGCACCAGATGTGGGCGGCCCAGTACTTCAAGTTCGAGGAGCCGAACCGCTGGATGACCTCGGGCGGCCACGGCACCATGGGCTACGGATTGCCCGCCGCCGTCGGCGCGCAGCTGGCGCATCCCGATGCGCTCGTGATCGACATCGCCGGCGAAGCCTCGATCCAGATGATGCTGCAGGAAATGTCCACGGCCCTGCAGTACAACCTGCCGATCAAGGTCTTCATCCTCAACAACGAATACATGGGCATGGTGCGCCAGTGGCAGGAACTGCTGCATGGTGGCCGCTACTCGCAGAGCTATTCGGAATCGCTGCCCGATTTCGTGAAGCTCGCCGAAGCCTATGGCGGCGTCGGCATCCGCTGCGACAAGCCGGGCGATCTCGATGCGAAGATCCTCGAGATGATCAACGTGAACCGCCCTGTCGTCTTCGACTGCATCGTCGACAAGACCGAGAACTGCTTCCCGATGATTCCTTCCGGCAAAGCGCATAACGAGATGCTTCTCAACGATTATCTTGGCGAGACCGGAGCCGATATCGGGTCCGTGATCGACGAGAAGGGCAAGATGCTTGTTTGATTAAGGCCTGAACCATGCCCACTCTTGTCATCGCCAATAAGTGCTACTCGTCCTGGTCGCTGCGTCCCTGGCTGCTGATGAAGCAGCTTGGGGTCGCGTTCGATGAGGTCGTCATTCCTCTCGACCTACCGGACACGAAGGAGAGGGTGCTCAGGCACTCCCCAGCCGGCAAGGTACCGATCCTCATCGATGGCGCCGTCACCGTGTGGGAGAGTATCGCCATCATGGAATACGTGGGCGAAGCCTATGCTGCGCCCGTCTGGCCCGAGGACCGCGAAGCGCGCCCCATGGCGCGCTCCGTCGCTGCGGAAATGCATGCCGGATTTTCCGGTCTGCGCTCCGCATGCCCGATGAATCTCGGCAAGAGATATGCCCGGAAGGATAGGGGTGAGGCGGTTGCCCGTGATGTCGCCCGCTTCAGCGAGATCGTTCGTCCGGCGCGCGAGCGTTTCGGCGCGGGCGGCCCGTTCCTCTTCGGCGCCTTCACGGCGGCCGATGCCATGTATGCGCCGCTCGCGACGCGCCTCGACACCTATTCCATCGACCTCGACACGACGACGCGCGCCTACGTAGATGCGATCCTCGCGCTGCCCGCCTTCCAGGAATGGCGCTCGGCCGCCATGACGGAAGAGTGGGTCGTCGCGGCCGACGAGGTCGACGAAGAGGCGATCGAGAATTATCGCAAGGTGGCTTGAGACCACATCAGAGTTCGGGAAACCAGACCATGCTTCAGATGAAAACCCATTATCCCGATGCGACCCGCGTCGAGCCGTCCAACCGGCACACGCTCGCCGTTGTGGTCGACAACGAGCCGGGTGTCCTTGCGCGCATCGCGGGCCTGTTCTCGGGTCGCGGCTACAACATCGAGAGCCTGACCGTCACGGAGACGGAGCACGAGGCGCATATCTCGCGCATCACCATCGTGACCACGGGCACCGACAGCATCATCCAGCAGATCAAGAGCCAGCTGGAGCGCCTCGTGCCCGTGCACCGCGTCGTCGACCTCACGATGAGCGGTGAAACGGTCGAGCGCGAGCTCTGCCTGGTGAAGGTCGTGGGCAAGGGCGAACACCGGGTGGAGGCCATGCGCCTTGCGTCTGCTTTCGGCGCCCGCACGCTCGACGCGACGCTGACCTCGTTCGTCTACGAACTGACCGGCACGACGGACGAGGTCGAGCGCTTCATCAAGCTGATGACGGCGGTTGGCCTTGTGGAGGTGTCACGGACCGGCGTCGCCGCCATGGCGCGGGGCGCCCAGGGGATCATGTAGGGGGCTAGCCCCGGAAGTCGTTCTCCTGCAGGAACGCTTCCTCCTCCGGCGTCGACTCGCGGCCGAGGAGGGCGTTCCGATGCGGAAAGCGGCCGAAGCGGGCGATGATGTCGTGATGGTGGCGCGCCCACTTGCTGGAATCTTCGCCGAGGGCTTCGTTCAAGGCCACCGAGCGCTCCTGGTGCCGCAAGGATTCGGAGTGCATGAAGGGCAGATAGAAGAACCGGCGGAACGCGGGTTCCACCCTAGTGTCGAAGCCGCGCTCGATGGCGCGGTCCGCCACCATCAGGGCGACCGGGTCGGTTTTGTAGGTTTCACGTCGGCCCCGGAACATGTTCCGGGGGAATTGGTCGAGGAGGAGAATGACGGCGAGCGCACCCTCCGGGGTGAGTTCCCACTCGTTGAGATCGCCCCGCGCGGCGGCCTCATAATTTGGCAGGAAACGGTCCCGGCAGGTTTGATCGAAGGCTTCGTCCTTCGAGAACCACTTTTCGGGGCCGGCTTCCCGCCAGAAGGCAAGGACTTCATCTGCGGTGACGATCGACAACATGAAAACAACCCTTCATCGTTCATGCAAAACGGTCTCGATCGAGGCCGCCCTGAAATCGTTCAAGCAGCGTGCCTGATATCATGACCAAGATAGGAAGGCCTCTGGATATTGCCATCGCCGGATGCGGGCCGGCAGGCCTTGCCGCGGCGTTGTTCCTGACGCGTGCCGGTCATCGCATCACGCTTTTCGATCAGTTCGATGAGCCGCGTCCACTCGGTTCCGGGCTGATCCTGCAGCCGACCGGCCTCGCGGTGCTCGCGGAGCTTGGCCTCGATGCGCAGATTCTTTCTCTCGGCCAGCGGATCGATCGCCTCTATGGACGTGTTGCGAAAACACAGCGGATCGTTCTCGACGTTCGCTACGCGACGCTCGGGGCCGACATATTTGGTCTCGCGGTCCACCGGTCGGCTCTGTTCTCCGTTCTGTATGAGGCTGTGCGGCGTGAAGGCATCACCATTGAGACGGGTCAGAAGATTTCCGGAGTGGATCAGGTTGCCGATTCCCGTGTGCGTCTGATCGGGGAGGACGGTTGTTCCTGCGGACCATTCGATCTTGCCATCGATGCCCTTGGGGTTCGCAGCACATTGACCCATATCTTCGATCCTACCCGGCGACCGCGCTCCGATCTGGCCTATGGCGCGCTCTGGGCGAGCATTCCATGGTCGGGACAGGGGTTCGATGGCCATTCGCTGGAGCAGCGCTACGAGCGGGCGAGCACCATGATCGGTGTGCTGCCCATCGGCCGTATTCAGCATGGCGGGCAACAGCTGGCTGCTCTCTTCTGGAGCATCAAGCCTTCCGACTACCAGCGATGGCAGAGCGAAGGCTTGGACGCGTGGAAGGATAAGGTTCTGAAGCTCTGGCCGCAGACGGCGCCTCTCCTGGATTTTATCCAACAAACCGAGGACCTGACGCTCGCCCGATATTGCCACAGCACCTTAGCGAACACCGTCGCTCCGCGCATGGTCGCCATCGGCGATGCGGCCCATGCCGCAAGCCCGCAATTGGGCCAGGGGGCGAACATGGCCTTGCTCGACGCGCGGGCGCTCGCTCTGGCCCTGGAAGAGGCTCAGGACGTCCAGAGTGGTCTTGCGGCCTATGCCCGGGCACGGCGTCCCCACGTCCGGTTTTACCAAGCCCTAAGCTTTGGGTTTACCCCAGCCTATCAATCGGATAGCCGCATTCTTCCCATCTTGAGAGACTGGGTGATCGCCCCGGCCACCCGTCTTCCGGGAATCCGTAAGTTCGTCGCCGCTTCCGTGGCGGGTGTAGTGCTCGATCCAAGAATTCATCTTCGTTTGCTATATCAGCCCAGGGAGGCGGTCAGCGCGTGAGATGGAAAAAGGTTCATCGCCCGGCGGTGGCCCTCGCAGCAAGTGCGCAGCATTTGGTGCAAAAACAGCTTGTCAGTGCAGTTTTGTTCGCTAAAAGCGGCGCCAGACAAATAATTGTTGCGCAAACCCTGAAAATGGGTCGGCGTAATACAATGAGGACGGGGGAAAAGCCCCCTTCGAGATAAGGGACTTGAGGACCATGCGTGTCTATTACGATCGCGACGCAGACATCAATCTGATCAAGGGCAAGAAGGTTGCCATCGTCGGTTATGGCAGCCAGGGCCACGCCCACACTCTGAACCTGCGCGATTCCGGCGTGAAGGACATCGTCGTGGCCCTCCGCAAGGGCTCGCCCTCCGTGGCCAAGGCCGAGAAGGCCGGCCTCAAGGTCATGGACGTAGCGGAAGCGGCCAAGTGGGCCGACGTGGTCATGATGCTGACCCCCGACGAGCTGCAGGCCGACATCTACCGCGCCGATCTGCACGACAACATGAAGCAGGGCGCGGCGCTGCTCTTCGCCCACGGCCTCAACGTGCACTTCAACCTCATCGAGCCCCGCAAGGACCTCGACGTGCTGATGGTCGCCCCGAAGGGCCCCGGCCATACGGTTCGCTCCGAGTACCAGCGCGGCGGCGGCGTGCCGACCCTTATCGCGATCCACCAGGACGCCACGGGCAACGCCCATGACATCGCGCTCTCCTATGCCTCCGCCAATGGCGGCGGCCGCGCCGGCATCATCGAGACCACCTTCAAGGAAGAGTGCGAAACCGACCTCTTCGGCGAGCAGGTGGTGCTCTGCGGCGGTCTCGTCGAGCTCATCAAGGCAGGCTTCGAGACCCTGGTCGAGGCGGGCTATGCCCCCGAGATGGCCTATTTCGAGTGCCTCCACGAAGTGAAGCTGATCGTCGACCTCATCTACGAGGGCGGCATCGCCAACATGAACTACTCGATCTCCAACACGGCCGAGTACGGCGAGTACGTCACGGGCCCGCGCATCATCACGGCCGAGACGAAGGCCGAGATGAAGCGCGTTCTGGAAGACATTCAGAGCGGCAAGTTCACCCGCGACTGGATGTTGGAGAACAAGGTCAATCAGACCTCCTTCAAGGCGACCCGCGCCCGCAATGCCGCTCACCCCATCGAGGACGTGGGCGCCCGCCTGCGCGACATGATGCCGTGGATCAAGGAGAAGGCCCTGGTCGACAAGAGCCGCAATTAAGGCCGTTTCAGGCGGCGCGGCTGTTCCGCGCCGCCGAATGGAGCCAGGCACAGGGCAGGAATGTCGGATTGGTTCAATCTGATCAGGGCCTCGGAGGGATCCCTCCGAGGCTCTTTTTGCTTCTGCGATCGCCCTGAACTTGCACGCGGACGTGCCTCAAGCCCAACCGCCTCTGATCCGTTTATAAGCGGTGCAGCGTCATGGCCGCTGCGGCCGCCAGGACACCGACCGCGATACCGGTCATTTGGGATCGCTCTTTCCAGAACCGGTAAATGCCGTAGGAGAAGAGAAGCGACATCAGGAGGGCGGCAACATCGTGGGTCAGGGAGTTGACTTTCGTCGGTCCCAGCAGGGGCTTCGCTTCCTCCCAGCTCTCGAGCATCCAGAAAATCGCGAAAACGAGAGATGCCGTGCCGCCGATCGAGGGCCACCAAGCGGCTGGAAGGCCGATTCCCAAACTGCTGGGCGCATGATTGTCGGAAGCGACGGGATGGAGCTCTTCGAAAGAGCCAGATGAGGGAAAGGGCACGACTTGAGATCCGCAACGTTGTTGCTGTTGCACTAACATTGCGGCAGGCGGCTGCCACCTCTGGGAACGAAGGGGGATGGCGGCTCACCAGGGGGGAGCCGCCGAATTTTTACTGCTGGTTGGTCTTGGTGTTCTGGGCCTTGTTGTTGTCCTGCTTGCCGGGGTCCACGCGGTTCTTCACCGTGCCGCCCGAGCCGCGGATATGGTCACCGGGATGCTTCTTGCTCTCACCGGAATTGTTGCCGTTCATCTTGCCTTTGCCCATGGGGAGCCTCCTTGGTGATCGGGGTCAATGACCCCTGACGTCTCGGGTTCCCAACTGCGCCGACCTACCACAGTACGAAATGCGCGAGCCCCGCGCCGGGCGCGAGGATTACGAAGGCCCAGACGGAGGCCGATGCCAGGTTCGCGGCCTGGAACAGGATCTGCGGCATCAGGAAGATGCCGGCGATCAAGGCGATGACCGCGCGTATCGGACCGAAGAACCGGCCCAGGAAGACCGCCCAGGGACCGAAGCGCTGGAAGAAGGTCTCTCCGCGTTCGACCAGCTTCGGGTGGCGAGACAGCGGCCAGACGTCATAAGCGGTCGTCTTGAAGCGCTGGCCGATGGCGTAGGACAGCCAGTTGCCCAGAAAGGCGCCGCAGACGGCGCCGGACCAAGCCAACCAGAACGGGATCTCGGCGGCGGCCAGGACGAAGCCCACCGCGACCAGGATTGTCATGGTAGGCAGCAGGAGGGAGATGAAGGCAAGGGATTCGGCGAAGGTCATGAGCCCGAGGACGAAGGGTGCATAGTTCTTATGGTTCTGCACGAATTCCAGGATGCTGCTCTTCAGAAACTCGATGTCCATGGGCGTTTGAATGTCCTGCCGTGGTTCCGCTGCCAGGGTCAATATGGGTTCCTCGCACGAGAACCAATGGCTTTTGTGATGAATGTGATCACATTCGGCGATTTGTGGCGAAGCCGCTCTTGCGGTAACGGGAGGGTGAAAGGGGCTGAACCATGAATGTTCTCTCGATCCAATCCCATGTCGCCTACGGCCATGTGGGTAACGCCTCCGCGGTCTTCCCGATGCAGCGCCTAGGCGTCGAGGTCTGGCCCATTCATACGGTGCAGTTCTCCAACCATACCGGCTACGGTTCCTGGAAAGGCCGCGTCTTCGACGGGCCCGCCATCGAAGACCTCGTGGAAGGCATTGCGGAGCGCGGCGTGCTGGGCCGCTGCGATGGCGTTCTCTCGGGCTATATGGGCTCGGCCGATATCGGCAACGCGATCCTCTCGGCGGTGGCGCGGGTGCGCGCGCTCAATCCTGAAGCGATCTATTGCTGCGATCCCGTCATCGGCGATGTGGGCCGGGGCGTGTTCGTGCGGCCGGGCATTCCGGAATTCATGCGCGAGCAGGCCGTGCCCGCGGCCGACATCATCACGCCGAATCAGTTCGAGCTGGATTATCTGTCCGGCATCGCGACGCAGACCGTGGCCGATGTGAAACAAGCCGTCTCGACCGTGCAGGCCTTGGGTCCCAAGGTCATGCTCGTGACCTCAGTTGAAACGAAGGAGACGCCCGCCGACAGCGTTGATCTCGTGGCCGGTGAGGGAGGGCAATTCTGGCGCGTGCGCACGCCGAAGCTTTCCCTGTCGGTGAACGGGGCAGGGGATGCCATCGCGGCGCTCTTCTTCGTTCATTATGCCCGCACGCGCTCGGCTCCGACAGCCCTCGCGGCAGCCTCAGCCTCCGTCTATGGGCTTCTCAAGCGCACGGAGGAGGCGGGATCCCGCGAGATCCTGACCATCGCGGCGCAGGATGAATTCGTCTCGCCCTCGCACCGCTTCAACGTGGAAGAGATTTGAGCTCGCTGCGATCCAGACGGTTTGATTCGACACATCCGTGAGAAGCCAATAGGCCGAAGGGCGAACACGGCCCGCCTTGCGATCCTTCTTCAGGCGGTCCTAGAATGCCGTCCTAACGTAGGGTCATGAGGAGCGGAATGGATCAGGCAACCTCCCTAGCGGCGGTGGCACTCAACGATGTTGCCATCACGTTCGGGCCGAAAGTGGGTGGTTACACGGCCGTCAGCGGCATCGACCTCTCTGTGCGGCCGGGCGAGTTTGTGGCGATCGTCGGACCCACGGGCTCGGGAAAGTCCACGATCCTCAATGCGGCTGCCGGCCTGCTGAAACCTTCGGCCGGTCAGGTCAAGATCTTCGGCAATGATCTGACCAGCCTCAACCTGCGCTCCGGCTATCTCTTCCAGCAGGATGCGCTGATGCCGTGGAAGACGGCTCTCGACAACGTGGCGGTGGCGCTCGAATCGAAAGGCGTGGCACGCAGCGAAGCGTTGCAGCGTGCGAAGGAATGGCTTGGGCGCGTTGGTCTTTCGGCGTTCGTCGACCGGTATCCGCATATGCTATCCGGCGGGCAGCGCAAGCGCGTGGCCCTGGCGCAGGTGCTGATCCGCGATCCCGAGATTCTTTTGATGGACGAGCCCTTCGGCCCGCTCGATGCGCAGACGCGGCAGATCATGGGCAACCTGCTCCTGAACCTGTGGGCGACGGATCGCAAGGCGGTGATGTTCGTCACGCACGATCTGGAGGAGGCCATCGCCCTAGCCGATCGCGTGGTTCTGATGTCGGCGGGGCCTGCCGCAGGGATCATCGGCGACTTCGCCGTGTCGCTGCCTCGCCCGCGCGACATCGCGGAAGTGCGCATGGAGCCGACCTTCCATCACATTCACAAGGAGATCTGGGCGAGCCTGCGCGTCGAGGTCCAGAAAGCCTACAGCCAAGGGGAGGGGGCGTGATGCCGCGCCTGAAACTGACCGTCCTTCAGATCGGAGTGGGGCTGATCTTCCTTCTGCTGTGGCATGTGCTGACCGTCTATCCGATTTCGGGAACGCCGAAGCAGGTCCAGTTCTTCTTCTCGACGCCGCTCGATGTCCTGAAGCGGTGCTGGACACTCTTCGCCAGCGGCGAAATCTGGGGTCATCTCTGGATTACGCTGGTCGAGACGGTCCTGGCTTTCCTGATCGGCGCAGGCGGCGGCATCATCTTCGGATTCCTGTTCGCCCGGAAGGAGCTGCTGGCCGCGGTCTTCGATCCCTACATCAAGGCTGCGAATGCGCTGCCGCGCGTAGTGCTAGCCCCGATCTTCGCCCTGTGGTTCGGCCTCGGCATCTGGTCAAAGGTGGCGCTCGGCTTCACGCTGGTGTTCTTCATCGTGTTCTTCAACGTGTATCAAGGTGTTCGCGAAGTGTCGCCCGTCGTACTCGCCAATGCACGGATGCTCGGCATGAACGAACGTCAGTTGCTCCGGCACGTCTATTGGCCATCGGCGCTCACCTGGGTGTTCTCGTCGCTTCACACATCCGTGGGATTTGCGCTCGTCGGCGCCGTCGTCGGCGAATACCTCGGGTCGTCCGCCGGCCTCGGCTACAAGATCCACGAGGCCGAAAGCGTCTTCGACGTCACGGGCGTCTTCGCCGGCATGCTGATCCTGTCCGTCTTCGTCATACTGATCGACATGCTCGTCACGAGGATCGAGAACAGCTTCCTCGTTTGGAGGCCGCAGACATCCTTGGCCGCGCGTACATAGAGATCGACAAAACCCATCAAAGCAGGGAGAAACGCCATGGAACGCCGTACATTCTTGAAGACCGCCGGAGCCTTGGGACTCTCGGCGGCTCTGGGTCCTAAGGCATTTGCCCAAGGTGCGCCGGAAAAAGCGAAGGTAACGCTCGGCGTCGGCGGCAAGCCGCTGCTCTATTACCTGCCGCTCACCATCGCCGAACGCAAAGGCTTCTTCAAGGAGCAGGGCCTCGACGTCGAGATCAACGATTTCGGTGGTGGCGCGAAATCCCTGCAGGCCCTCATCGGCGGGTCCGTCGATGTGGTGACCGGAGCCTATGAGCACACGATCAGGATGCAGGCCAAGGGCCAGGACGTGGTCGCCGTCACGGAGCTCGGCCGCTTCCCGGCCATCGTCATCGCCGTCAAGAAGGACAAGGCCGGTCAGGTCAAGTCGGCTGCCGACTTCAAGGGTCTCAAGATCGGCGTGACCGCACCCGGCTCCTCGACGGCTCTCACGGCGCAATACGCCATGGTGAAGGCGGGCCTGAAGCCGTCCGACGCAGCCATCATCGGCGTCGGTTCTGGCGCCAGTGGCGTGGCGGCCATGAAGAAGGGCGAGATCGACGTGATCTCGCATCTCGACCCGGTCATCGCCAAGCTCGAGGCCGACGGGGATATCCAGATCCTCATCGATACCCGGACCGAGGCGGGCACCCGTGAACTCTTCGGCGGCTCTAATCCGGCAGCGACGCTCTACACGAAGAAGGATTTCATCGAGACGAATCCCCAGACCGTGCAGCGTCTCGTGAATGCTTTTGTGAAGACATTGAAGTGGCTTCAGACCGCAAAGCCCGAGGACATCGCCGCCACGGTTCCGGAGGAGTATTACCTGGGCGACAAGCCGCTTTACCTCAAGGCCGTGCAGAACTCGCTGGAGAGCTACTCCCGCGACGGCATCATCCAGATGACCGGCATGCAGAGCGTGCTCGACATGCTGCGCCAGCTCGATCCGGAGTTGAAGGACGCCAAGGTGGACCTCGCCGCGACCTTCAACGACCGTTTCGTGCGGCAGGCGGCGCTCTGATCGGGCATCCGGGCAGATATCGTCAAAGCCCGGCTTGAACTCACCTTCTTCGTCATCACCGGCACGAGGTCGGTGATGACGACTGCCGAAAGAACGCGTCGTTTCCTGCAATCGGGATTGCCGGAATAAGGCCGGTCATGACGAGGGAGGGGCCGTGGTGCCGATGGCTGTTCACGATAGGTGAGTGAATTCTTTTTCCTGTTCCGGGCTAGCCACTCGGTTTCAAGGCGTCGCGGAACAGGGCCTGTCCGAAGGCCGGTGTGCGGGTTTAGTTGACAGGAGGGGCTCCGACGATACCTCATCCGATGCTGAAGAATCGGCGTTCCCGTTTCCCGATGGCTCCCGAACAGGTTTGACCCGCATGTCCCGTCGCTTTGTCACCCTCGACGTCTTCACGTCCCAGCGCTTCGCCGGGAATCCCCTCGCGGTCGTTCTGGAAGCCGAAGGGTTGGATACGGCGGGCATGCAGCAGATCGCGAAGGAGTTCAATCTCTCCGAGACGGTCTTCGTACTCCCCCCGTCCGAACCCCGCCAGCGCGCCGATATCCGCATCTTCACCCCGGCCCGCGAGCTTCCCTTCGCCGGGCATCCGACGGTGGGAACGGCCGTGCTGCTGGCGCTCCTCGACCAGAACGGGCAGGCGGGGGCCGCAGCCTTCGGCCTGAAGGAGCAGGTCGGCATCGTTCCCTGCGCGGTCGAGGTGGAGAATGCCGCAGGCGGCACGGCGCGGTTTCGACTGCCGCGCCTGCCTTTCGTCTGGGGGGAGGGCAAGGAGAGCGCCGATTGCGCCTGGGCGCTCGGCCTTGACCCCAAGGAGATCGGCTTCGACCAGCATGTTCCCAGCCGCCATTCTGCCGGCGTGGCGTACGATCTGGTTCCCGTCTCGTCCCTTGACGCCTTGGCGCGCTCGAAGCCCCATGGTGAGGCCTTCGACAAGGCCTTCGGCGACAGCGATCATCCCTCCGCCTACGTTTATGCCCGCGTGCCCGGCGCGCAGGGTCTGAGGTTCCGCGCCCGCATGTACGGGCCAGGCATGGGCATCGCGGAGGATCCGGCGACCGGTTCCGCTGCGGCAGCCTTCGCCGGCGCGCTCATGCGATGCGAGCCCTTGGGCGACGGCGAGCATGACATCGTTATCGAGCAAGGCGTCGAAATGGGACGCCCGAGCGAGATCATGCTCCAGATGGTGATCAAGAGCGGAGCTCTCGTGTCGGCGGAGATCGGTGGACAGGCCGTGATGGTGAGCCGCGGCGAGATCCTGTCGTGAACCGGGAGCCCACGATCCGGCGCGTCACTCGCGTCGAGGCGTTCTGCCGTCCGCTCGACTGGGCTTGGCCTAGGCAGAACCGGGATTTCATCGCCGAGAACTGGAAGCGGCGCACAGCGGGCAAGCCGCAGATGTTCAACGGGCGCGTTCTATTGCTCCAGGATGTGGAGTTCGAGCGGGATCTGTGCCGCAACATCTATTTCGAGGTCGACTACGCCGATTTTCTCGGTTGGATCGACAAGGACTATCCTGATCCCGCTATCGCCAACGGCTTCGCCATGGGGGCGCTGCGCGGCTCCGACGGGGCCTTCATCTGCGGGGTCATGGGGAACGGTACGACCAATGCGGGCCGGGTCTATTTCGCCGCCGGCACGCCGGATCCATCGGACCTGAGGCCCGACGGCACGGTTGATCTCGCCACCAGCCTGACCCGAGAGCTGGCCGAGGAAACGGGCCTTGCGGAAGGTGACTACCACGTGGACGACGAGTGGATCATCGTCCAGCGATGGCCGACCATCGCGCTCCTGCGGATGGTGACGCTTCCAGTGACAGCCGACGAGGGCGCTGCAAGGATTCGCGCCAACATCGCCGCCCAGGTCGAGCCGGAATTGCAGGATGTGCGGGTTGTCCGAGGCAAGGATGATGTCGACCCGGAACAGATGCCGCTCTTCCTGCAATCCTTCTTCGGCTGGATATTCGATCAGCGATAGCCGTGTCGGGTCTTGGTCGCATGGACGATGCGGACCGCTTCCGCATCGCGCCCGCCGGCGCAGGCGGCGTCCGCCGGGCCGAGCTCCCGCTCGACCTGGTTGTAGACGGACTGGTTCACGTGCCCCATGGCAAGATCATTGCTCATCACGGCGCGATACCGGTCGATCTCGCCCTTGCAGCCTGTCCCTTCCGGCATGCGGAACCCTGCCGGGGCGACGCCGGTATTGGCAGGGGCCGAGGCGGTCTGATTGCAGGCGGCGAGGGGCAGCGCCAGCAGCCCGGTCAGGCACAGGAAACGGAACGCGGTTTTCATGAAGACACTCCTGGATCGGTCAAAGCGAGGGCCAAAGGCCAAGCTTCTTCCGATCTAGAGCAATTTCCGCAGAGACCAGCCCTTTCTCGCCTCATGTCATAAGCCATACGTTAGTCGAGCCTTGTCTTTTCATTTGTTTCAAACGCTTGCCATCGTGGCGAAGCCCCGTTACAAACGGGCCGTTGTTCGCGGCTTCATGCCCGCGGCTGAGGAGGATTGGGCAGCGATGATCATCGGCTCCCACAGCGCATCGACGAACGGACCCGCTCCTGCGGCCGATCGCGCGCGTCTTCTTGGCCTCCTTCTCCTTAGCTGCCCCTGAGGGTCGGCTGGGCGTCGTCGCCTGGGCTCTCAGGGGTTCTGAAACAGCAGGAACAACCTTGAGCGCAAAAGGCCGCTCCCTCCGAGAAGGACTAAAATCATGACTGCTTCCGTATCCGGCTCCTCCAAGGACCGCGTTCTGATCTTCGACACGACCCTGCGCGACGGCGAGCAATGCCCCGGCGCCACCATGACCTTGGAGGAGAAGCTCGAGGTTGCGGAGCTGCTCGACACCATGGGCGTCGACATCATCGAAGCAGGCTTCCCTATCGCGTCCAACGGCGACTTCGAGGCCGTCTCCCTCATTGCCAAGCAGGTCAAGCGGGCCACCGTGGCCGGCCTCGCCCGCGCCATCTCTGCCGACATCGCCCGTGCCGGCGAAGCCGTACGCCACGCAGCCAAGCCCCGCATCCACACCTTCGTGTCCACCTCGCCGATTCACCTGGCGCACCAAATGCGCAAGTCGGAAGAGGAGGTTCTGGAGATCATTGTCCAGACGGTGACCCAGGCACGCAACCTGATCGAGGACATCGAGTGGTCCGCCATGGACGCCACCCGTACGCCCATCGACTACCTGTGCCGTTGCGTGGAGGCGGCCATTAAGGCCGGAGCCACCACCATCAACCTGCCCGATACGGTGGGCTATGCTACGCCGGACGAGTACCGTGACATGTTCCGTGCCGTTCGAGAGCGCGTGCCGAATGCCGACAAGGCCGTCTTCTCGGCCCATTGCCACAACGATCTGGGCCTCGCGGTCGCCAATTCGCTGGCGGCGCTGGAGGGGGGCGCCCGGCAGATCGAGTGCACTCTCAACGGCATTGGTGAGCGCGCGGGCAACGCGGCCCTGGAAGAGATCGTCATGGCGATCAAGACCCGCGGCGACGTGCTGCCTTATGAGACCGGGATCGAGGCCACCATGCTGACCCGCGCCTCGAAGCTCGCCTCTGCGGCCACGTCCTTCCCGGTCCAGTACAATAAGGCCATCGTGGGCCGAAACGCTTTCGCCCATGAGAGCGGTATTCACCAGGACGGCATGCTGAAGAACGCCCAGACTTATGAAATCATGACCCCCGAGAGCGTCGGCGTCAGCAAGACCTCCCTGGTCATGGGCAAGCATTCCGGCCGCGCGGCCTTCCGCAACAAGCTGGAGGAGCTGGGCTACAGCCTTTCCGACAACCAGTTCCAGGATGCTTTCGAGCGTTTCAAGGAACTCGCCGATCGGAAGAAGCACGTCTACGACGAGGACATCGAGGCCCTGGTCGACCAGAACATCGCTACAGCCCATGACCGCATCAAGCTGGTTTCGCTCCATATCGTCGCCGGAACCCGCGGGCCTCAGCGCGCCACCATGCGGCTCCAGGTCGATGACAAGATCGTCATCGAGGAGCAGGAGGGGAACGGCCCGGTCGATGCCACCTTCAACGCCATCAAGGCGCTCGTGCCCCACGAGGCGGTGTTGGAGCTCTACCAGGTCCACGCGGTGACTGAGGGTACGGACGCCCAGGCCGAGGTTTCTGTGCGCCTCTCCGCCGACAACCGCAGCGTCACTTCTCGGGCGGCGGATCCTGATACCCTGGTCGCTTCGGCCCAGGCATATCTGGGTGCTCTCAACAAGCTCATGAGCCGTGGCGCGCGCCTGCACGCCCAGCACGCGGCGGAGTAACATTCCTTCATCCTGAAGCATCCCCGGTTTGGGCCGGGGGTGCATGGCCGCGCCAATCTTTGAGGACGAGCAGGGGCGCCGACAATGAGGTTGGGATCAAAGACTATCTCAGGATAGCAGAGCTGTTTGCCGCTGAGGGTTCGAACCTGTCGAAGGCGGCTCAGCTATGGCGCGGGCGGATTGCCCTGCGCCCTTCGAACTTGAATTGTCTTGAAGAGATTGGTGGGTGTGCAAGGATTCGAACCTTGGACCCGCTGATTAAGAGTCAGCTGCTCTACCAACTGAGCTACACACCCGTCGCCGAAGCGCTCTTTCGCGGCGCGATGTCCGCTGAAGAGGCCGTGCGTGTAACAAACCGGTTGGCCCCTGTCTAGCCTGTTCGACAAGGTTTTTTGCATCCCGTCGCAGTTTTTGGTGGGGCGCGGTCGCTGTCGCCCCGCCTGTGACTTTTCGTGCCATTCTCCGCTCCCGAGGAACGGTCAGGCTTTCCGATCATTGACATAGGTCGTGTCGAAAGCCGCGCGTGAACCGCGGCAAGAGGGAGGCTGGCCCCTATGAACGATGTGCCGAAGATCGAACCCTATTCCGGTCCTGCAGGCGGATGGGGGTCTGTCAGATCCGTCGAGAGCATCCTGACGAAGGAGGGGCGGCTCGTCAGCGGCAACGCGATCCTGCTCAAGCAGAACAAGCCTGACGGTTATGCCTGCGTAAGTTGTGCCTGGGCCAAGCCGGCGGACCCACATCCCTTCGAATATTGCGAGAATGGCGCCAAGGCGACCGCATGGGAACTCACCACCAAGCGGGTGACGCCCGAGTTCTTTGCCGAGCATAAAGTCTCCGACCTCAGGACTTGGACCGACCACGACCTCGAGGAGGCCGGGCGCCTGACGCATCCCATGCGCTACGACGCTGCCTCGGACACCTATGCGCCGGTGAGCTGGGAGCAGGCCTTTCAGGAGATTGGCCGGGAGCTGAAGGATTTCGACCCGCGCGAGGTGGTGTTCTACACCTCCGGCCGCGCCTCGCTCGAAACCTCCTACATGTGGGCGTTGTTCGCCCGTCTCTACGGCACCAACAACCTGCCGGACTCGTCCAACATGTGTCATGAGAGCACCTCGGTCGCCCTGCCGAAAAGCATCGGCGTTCCCGTTGGAACCGTGATCCTCGACGATTTCGAAAAGACGGACTGCATCCTGTTCTTCGGTCAGAACGTGGGGACCAGCAGCCCGCGCATGCTCCATCCGCTCCAGGAGGCGTCGAAGCGGGGCGTTCCGATCATCACCTTCAATCCCTTGAAGGAGCGAGGCCTCGAACGCTTCACCAATCCGCAGGCCCCGACCGAGATGTTGACGGGTTCAGAGACTCGCATTTCATCGCAATATCATCAGGTGAAGATCGGCGGCGACATCGCGGCGCTCCTGGGAATGGCCAAGGCTCTGATCGAGGCCGACGACCGCGCCCGGGAACTCGGCGGCAGGCCGGTGCTCGACCATGGCTTCATCGCCGAGCACACCCACGGATTCGAGGAGTTCGCCCGAACGGCCCGGCACGCGTCGTGGCCGGAACTGGAACGCCGCTCCGGCCTGCCGCAGGAGGCCCTGGAAGCCGCCGCGACCGTGTATTCACAGGCCAACGCCGCCATGGGCATCTACGGCATGGGGCTGACCCAGCACAAGGCCGGCGTCGAGAACGTACAGATGCTCGTCAACCTGCTCCTCCTGCGCGGCAATATCGGCAAGCCGGGCGCTGGCATCTGCCCGGTGCGCGGCCATTCCAACGTGCAGGGACAGCGCACGGTCGGAATCTCGGAGAAGCCGGAGCTCGTGCCCCTCGACAAGCTCAAGGAGCAATACGGCTTCGAACCGCCGCGCTGGAAAGGGTTGGCGACAGTCGATGCCTGCGAGGCCATCATCAAGGGCGAGATCAAGGCCTTCGTGGCGCTCGGAGGTAACTTCCTGCGGGCAGCGCCTGAAACCGACGCTCTGGAGCAGGCTTGGCCGCGTCTGCGCCTCTCCGTGCAGATCTCAACGAAGCTCAACCGCAATCACCTTATTCCCGGTGAGATCACCTATATCCTGCCATGTCTCGGACGCATCGAAATCGACGAGCAGGAAACCGGTCCTCAGGCCGTGTCTATCGAGGACTCGACCGCTTGCATTCACGGCTCCAAGGGAATTGCCAAGCCGGCAAGTTCCGATCTCCTCTCCGAGCCTCGCATCGTTGCGGAGATCGCGAAGGCGACGCTGCCCACCAATGAGAAGGTGCCGTGGGACGAGTGGGTGACCGACTACGCCCTCGTGCGCGACGCGATCGAGGAAACCTATCCGGAAGACTTCCGTGGTTTCAACGAGCGCATGTGGCAGCCGGGAGGATTTCATCGACCCATCGCGGCACGCGAGCGGCGTTGGAAAACCGAAACCGGCAAGGCGAACTTCACGACACCCAAGAGCCTTGAGGCGGATCTCGGGATTGCCGAGCAGAATGCCGATATCCTCAAGCTCATGACGTTGCGCTCCAACGACCAGTTCAACACGACGGTCTACGGCTATCACGACAGGTTCAGGGGCGTGCGCGGCACGCGCATGGTCCTTTTTATGAACAGCAACGACATCGCTCGCCTGAATCTGGCGGAGGGGGATCTCGTGACGCTGACGACCGCCGTCGACGACGGGGTGACGCGTCAAGTCGATGGCCTGCGCGTTACGCCTTACGACATTCCCGAAGGCTGCTGCGGAGCCTATTATCCCGAATGCAATCCGCTGATCCCAGTCTGGCATCACGCGGATGAAAGCAAGGTGCCGGCGGCGAAGTCGATTCCGATCCGCATCGCCTTGATGCAGCAACAGCAGCCGGAGGCAGCGGAATAACTGTCACGCTCGACCCTGATATGAGCCCCGAACGCATCGAACTTCGGATGCCCTGAGGGAACGAAGCTGCGCCGAACCGATTGTGTCAACAGCGAAGCTTCATCTCAGGCGCATTGCCTGACCAGCAAAAGGTGTGCGGCACAGGCAATGGCGCAGCTCTTCACACCGGCGGCGACCACCCTGTTTCGGGTGGCGATCGTGCTTCTGGGCCTAGGCGTTGTCGCTGCCGGCGCGGTCGCCTATGTCTGGGCGCGATCCGGCAGCACGTGGAATGTCGGCAAGCCAGCGCCGCAGCCGGTTCCATTCCGGCACGATCTCCACAGCGGATCTCTCCGCATCGATTGCCGATATTGCCATTCCACCGTGGAGCGCGCGGCGGATGCGGGCATGCCGTCCGCCCAGACCTGCATGTCGTGCCATTCGCAGGTGTGGGTCGGCGCGAGTGTCCTGGAGCCCATCCGATCAAGCTTTCTTCTCGGGCAGCCGATTACGTGGACATCGGTCCATCGCCTGCCCGATTACGCGTATTTCAACCACGCCGCTCATGTAGCCAAAGGAGTGGCCTGCGAGACCTGCCACGGCCGCGTGGACCAGATGCCGAAGACGGTGAAGACCCAGACCATGTCCATGGGGTGGTGTCTGGATTGCCATCGTGATCCGACCCCTAACCTCCGACCACGCGAGGCGGTGTTCTCGATGGGGTTCGAACCGCACGGCAAGGACCTGCCGGAGGATGTGCGGGTGTTCTATCAGGAGGCGTCACGGCGTCTCACCAGCTGCAGCACATGTCACCGGTAGGCGCGATGCGTGAGGAAGCGTTACTCGATCTCGACGCCGTGAAGGCCCGCCTCGCCAAGGAGGAAGGGCCACGCCTGTGGCGCAGTCTGGAAGAGCTGGCGGATCTGCCGGAAATCCGCCGCTACGTGGAGGCCGAGTTCCCAGACATCGTGCAGGCTTCCTCCGTCGATCGGCGGACCTTGCTCCGGCTCATGGGCGCCTCCTTCGCCCTGGGAGGTCTCGCGGCCTGCAACGGCAGCGGGGCTGAAAGGAACGCTCCGCTTCTGTCACAGAGCCGCAACATGCCCGGCTATACGCCGGGTGTGCCCGTCACCATCGCCACATCGCTGCCGTTGAATGGTTACGGACGGGGCGTCTTGGTGAAGGCGCAGGAGGGGCGGCCGATCAAGATCGAAGGGAATCCGCTGCATCCGGCAAGCCTCGGTGCAACGGATGTGTTCGCCCAGGCCGAGATCCTGTCCCTCTACGATCCCGATCGCTCCGAGACCCCGCTGCAGAACGGTTCGTCGCGAACGTGGGAGGAGCTGACGAATTTCATCCGCCCCGTCCGCAACGAACTCGTGGTCGGGGAGGGGCGTGGACTGCATATCCTCGTGCCACCGACCTCGTCGCCGACCTTGCTCCGGCTGATGGCGCAGGCGCGGCAACTCTTTCCCTTGGCGCAATGGCACGTGTTCTCGCCGGTCGACGACGACAACCGGAGGGCCGCCGCGAGGGCCGCATTCGGCCGGGATCTGGACCTCGTCTACGACCTGACCCAGGCGGATGTCGTCGTCACCGTGGGAGGCGATCTTTTCGCCGAAGAGGCGGGGCATCTGCGCTATGCAGCGGATTATCAGGCGCGGCGGAGGATGCAGGACCGGGCGCTGCCCCGTCTCTTGGCTGTCGAAACCAGGTCCAGCCTAGTGGGAGCGCGCGCGGACGAGCGCATTCCCCTGCGGCCTCGGGACATCGAAGCCTTCGTACAAGGCGTTGCGGCAGCTCTGGGAGCAGGGCCTGCGCCTGCCGGCGCTCAGCATCCGTCCGTCGCGAAACTCGCGGACGACCTTCGGCGCGCGGGATCGCGGGGCCTCATGGTGGCCGGGCGTGAGCAGCCGGCCCGTGTTCATGGGCTCGTCCATGCGATCAATGCGCAGATCGGTGCATTCGGAACGACGATCCGCACCATTGAGCCGGTCAGGTCGATGGTGGGCGACACGCGTACGCTGGCCGATCTGGCCCAGGCCATCGAAGCCGGCGAGGTCTCCCGTGTCCTGGTTCTCGGCGGAAATCCGGTCTATGCCGCGCCGGCCGATATAGATCTGGCGTCGCTCATCCAGCGGGTGCCCCTGTCGCTGCATCTGGGCCAGCATCGGGACGAGACGGCCACGGCATGCCATTGGCATGTCCCGGAAGCGCATCCCCTCGAGAGCTGGGGCGATCTACGTGCCTTCGACGGCACCGTGGGTCTGCGTCAGCCGGCGACGGTGCCGCTCAGGCCGGGATTGAGCGCCGAGGAGTTCCTGGGCCTCATGGCGGGGCAAAACCTGGACGGGCGGGCGCTTGTCCAGGCCACGTGGCGGGAGGCCTGGGGAGACGGGTTTGACGAGCGCTGGACACGCTCTCTCGAGGATGGCGTGATCGAGGGCTCGGCCCTTCCTGCTGTTGCGGCAGAGGTGCGTTCGGCGTTGGTAGATGAACCGGCAGATCCTACCAGATCGGCTGGCATCGACGTGGTATTCGCTCCCGATCCATCTGTCTGGGACGGCTCCTATGCGAATAACGGCTGGCTGCAGGAGCTGCCGAAGCCTCTGACCAAACAGGTCTGGGGCAATGCGGCCCTCATCGGACCGGAGACCGCCTCCGTATTCGGGCTGACGTCGGGTGATGCGATTGACCTCGCGGTGGAGGGACGCGTGATCCGCGCGCCCGTCTGGGTCATGCCGGGGCATGCGCCGGGCTCCGTGACCCTGACCCTCGGCTACGGGCGGCGGCAGGCCGGCAGGATCGGCAACGGCATCGGGTTCGATGCCTATGCGGTGCGCTCCTCCCGCTGGCCCTGGATCGCCTCCGGCGAGATCAGGAAGGCCGGTGAGCGGATCCCGGTGATCTCGACGCAGCAGCATCATTCACTGCAGGGCCGCGACATCGTACGCGTGGTCGCGTCCGACAAGGACGCCGTCGAGACCGCGATGGAGCAGCCCTCGCTCTACCCGGACTGGTCCTACGAGGGGCATGCCTGGGGCATGGCGATCGATCTCGATGCCTGCATAGGCTGCAACGCCTGCGTGATTGCGTGCCAGGCCGAGAATAACATCGCGGTCGTCGGACCGGAGGAGGTGGCGCGCGGACGGGAGATGCACTGGCTGCGGGTCGACCGCTACCATGGCGGGGATCCGGCCAATCCCGATACGTATTTCCAGCCCGTGCCCTGCATGCATTGCGAGAAAGCGCCCTGTGAGGTGGTCTGTCCGGTGAACGCGACGGTGCATTCGGCCGAAGGGCTCAACGACATGGTCTATAACCGCTGCATCGGCACCCGGACCTGCTCGAACAACTGTCCCTACAAGGTCCGCCGCTTCAACTTCCTCGATTACCAGGGCACGGACTACACCGCCTCGCCCGATGCGATGAACCCGCAGGTGACGGTCCGGGATCGCGGCGTGATGGAGAAATGCACCTATTGCGTCCAGCGCATCGGCGCGGCCCGGGCGGATGCGCGGATCGAGGACAGGAGCCTGCGCGACGGCGAGGTCGCGACGGCCTGCCAGCAGGCCTGCCCGACGCAGGCCATCGTGTTCGGCGACGTGAACGATCCCGACAGCGCCGTGAGCCGGCTCAAGGGGAGCCCGCGCAACTATGCCCTGCTCGGCACGCTGAACACGCGGCCGCGCACGACCTATCTCGCCCGCATCGAACCGTCTTCCGAGAACGGATAGCCGCATGACCAGCGAGGCCCAGGCCGTCACGAGAACAGTCGCGGAAGTCCCGCTCGCCCGCCGCTTCGGCGTGATCTGGTGGGGCGCCCTCCTGGCCTCGGGGGCGCTCGTGCTGCTCCTCGGCTACACGCTGGTCTCGGTCACCCTCATCGGCGTCGGCGTCTGGGGCATCAACATCCCGTTCGTCTGGGGCTTCGACCTGATCAACTACGCCTGGTGGATCGGGATCGCCAACGGCGCGAGCCTCTTCGCGGCCATCCTGGTGCTGCGCCGCCACGATCTGCGCACGGCCGTGAACCGCTTCGCGGAAGGCGTGGCGTTCTTCGCGGTCATCTGCGCGGGGATCTTCCCGATCATTCATCTCGGGCGTCCCTGGCTGTTCTACTGGGTGTTTCCGTATCCGGCGACCTTCCAGGTCTGGCCGCAATTCCGCAGCACTCTGACCTGGGATTTCTGGGCCATCAGCACCCACGCCATCGTGACCAGCCTGCTCTGGTATGTGGGCCTCATTCCCGATCTCGCGACCCTGCGCGACCGCGCCCGGAACAGAACGGTCAAGCGTCTCTACGGTGTCTTCGCCCTCGGCTGGCGCGGGTCGGTGCGGGACTGGGCCTATCACCAGCGCGCTTATCGCCTCGTCGCGATCCTGGTGCTGCCCCTGATCCTCATCATGCAGAGCACGGTGGCGTTCGAATTCGCCGTGACCCTGGTGCCCGACTGGCACGAGACACGCCAGCCGCTCCATTTCGTCGCCACGGGCCTCGCGCAGGGCTTGTCCATCGTGCTCCTCGTCGCCGTGCTGCTGCGCTGGGGCCTGCGCCTGGGATCGTATATCGACGAGGGCGATATCGATCTGCTCGGCAGGCTCGTTCTCGCGAGCGCCCTCGTGTCGGCCTATCTCTATGTCGACGAGATCGTTGCGGCGCTCCTCGCGGACGGGATCGCCCAGGAGGCCACCTTCAACCGCCTGACGGGCGACTATGCGGGGCTCTACTGGACGGCCATCGTCTACAGCATCCTGATCCCGCAGCTCCTCTGGCTCAAGGCCGCGCGCCGGAGCACGGTCGCGTGCATCTTCGTCGGCTTCTCCATCGGCGTTGGCATCTGGTTCGACCGCTTCTCGATCATCGTCGGCGGCCTTCAGACCGATTACCTGCCGTCGATCTGGCGCACCTACAGCCCGACGCTTGCCGAGACGGGGCTCTTCCTGGGAACCATAGGACTGTTCGCGGCGCTCCTGCTGCTCTTCGTGCGCTTCCTGCCCGTGGTCTCCATGTTCGAGACCCGCCATGACGAACACGAGGAGAAATCGTCATGACGCAGCGCCCCTACGGCATCATGGCCGAGTTCAGGACTCCGGATTCCCTGATGGACGCCGTCAGGGCGACGAGGCGCGCGGGGTTCACCCGGATCGAGGCGTTCAGTCCCTTTCCGCTGCCGGACCTCGCCGACGAGCTCGGCATTCGCACCGGTATCATCCCGTGGGTCGCGTTCGTGGCGGCGCTCATCGGCGCAGTCATCCAATACGGTTCGCAATATTGGATGAACGCCATCGACTATCCCCTGAACGTCGGCGGGCGACCCCTCAACAGCTGGCCGACCTTCATCCCCTCGACGCTGATCGTCGCCATCCTCTGGGCCGGAGCCGCGACCCTGCTCGGCCTGCTCGTGATCCTCCGGCTGCCCCGGCTTCATCATCCGGTCTTCTCCGTGCACAGCTTCGAGCGGGTCACCAACGACCGCTTCTTCCTCTGCATCCACGGCGAGGACCCGCTGTTCGACGGCGAAGCCACACGGGATTTCCTGCAAGGGCTGTTGCCGCAGGCGGTGCGGGAGGTTCCCGCATGCGACTAGAGCATTTTTCGGTGAAGTGGACCCGGTTCACTGTCAAAAGATGCGATCGAGCAAAAAAGAGAGCCGATTCCATGTCAATGGAAACAGCTCTAGCCCTCGTCCTCCTCGCGACCGGGCTTCTGGCAGCCTGCGACAGCGGCACGGAGGAGCGCGACGCAGTCGCGTCGACCCGCACCGTCCAGCGGCCTTATCTCCCCGTTCCCCCGGGCGTCGTCCCGCGGGGCACGGCGGCCAGGGAGGCGGCGCTGGCCGCTCCCGGGCCCGAGGTGACGCCGGACCTCCTGGCGCGCGGCGAGGAACAGTTCCGGGCCTTCTGCACTCCCTGCCATGGGGCGAGCGGGCGCGGGGACGGGGCGATCGTATCCCGCGGCTTCCCGCCGCCGCCGTCCTATCATGAGGAGCGGCTGCTCGCCCTGGCGCCGGAGCAGATCGTCCAGGTGATCACTCACGGCAAGGGACGGATGTTCCCTTACGCGGATCGCGTCCTGCCCGAGGACAGATGGGCCATCGCCCGTTACGTGAAGGACCTGCAGGCACGTGGAGCGGGCGCGCCCCCCGACCGGGGGACGGTGCGGCCATGAGCACGATGGAAGTCTTCTATATCGTGTTCGTCGGCCTCGCGGGCCTCGCGATGGGTTCTCTCGTCGTGCTCATGCTCGGCCATCTCATGAGCGAGCATTGGCTGGCGCCCGTGCGCAGCGAGATCGAGGCGGCTGCCCTTACGCTGCCGCTGCTGCTCCTCCTCGGAATTCCGCTCGCTTTCGGGCTCGAACGGATTTTTCCTTGGGCCAACGGGCCGGGGGACTTGCCGCCTCTGCGGGCGGCCTTCCTGAGCCCTGCCTTCTACCTCCTGAGAAGCGTGATCTATCTGGCGGTCTGCGTCGCCCTGGCGTTCTGGTTGATCCGCACCCGCGACGTGCGCCGCGCGAGCGCCATCGGGCTGGCTTGCTTGGTCCCCGTCATGAGCCTGTCGGCCTATGACTGGGTCCTGTCGCGCGAGCCGCATTGGTGGTCGAGCTTGTTCGGGTTCGCCTTCGGCCTCAGCGAGGCTCTCGCGGCGCTCTCCATCGCCATCCTCGTGGCCCTGCTCAAGGTCGAGCCCGCGTCTCCCATGCGCATGAAGAGCCTGGAGCGGGCGCTTCTGACCCTGGCGCTGCTCTCGGCCTGGACATGGTTCGCGCAGTTCCTGATCGTCTGGCTCGCCAATCTCCCGCAGGGTGCGGACTGGTACGCGAGGCGCTCTGATCCCCAGAGTCTCGTCCTCGTGGCCGTTTCATACGGGCTGATGCTGGCCGCCATCCTGGTGCTGGTGCCCTCCGGCGTGAGCCGCGTCGCCATGATCGTCGGAAGCGCGCTTGCCCTGCTGCATCACGCCACCCATTTCGTCTGGATCCTCCAGCCGCAGGGCGATCCGTCCTGGCTCGACCTGGGTCTGATCGTCAGTCTCATGGCCCTCTGGGGCGCCGCACTCATGATCGTGATGAGGTTCCGGCCCACCTATGCAGAAGAGGCCGCCGC
The DNA here is from genome assembly GCF_024519725.1 of Microvirga sp. Mcv34. Lineage (GTDB taxonomy): Bacteria > Pseudomonadota > Alphaproteobacteria > Rhizobiales > Beijerinckiaceae > Microvirga. The sequence goes on from NZ_JALJRK010000004.1 coordinate 69,198, forward strand.
GGAGCCTTAGGCTGTCTCGCCGGCAAACCTGTGCCGACGGGCCGACGCCGACTTGGACCACTAAGGTTGGCCAAGCCCGTTCAGGCACCCGCCATCCTGACGCCCAGGTCCTCCCTGATGCTTGCGGAAACGCATCATGCCATTGCGCTGAACCCGCATGGAAGAGGAGAAGCCTGTCATGTCGAGATTGGCAGTCGCTTTTACCCTGGCACTGGCGGCGACCGGAGCCAACGCTCAAGAGGCTCCGTCCAGCCAATTGCGCGCTCCGGCTGCGACGAGCACGAAGGGAACAATGCCGTTCCTGTTCGATGGGCGGATGAAGGGCGATGGTGCCCGGCGGAGAGAGCGCGTGAACGATCGTCACCTCAACAATGGCGCCATCCTCGTGCAACCGAAGGCGAGCCAGCCTGAGCGCGAATGATCAGTCGCGCATCTTTTCACGCAGTGCCGGTGCCAAATTTTGCGCTCGAGGCTCCTTCTCTTGGCTGGCGCATCGGATGGACCGGAAAACCGGGTCCACTTTTCCGTCCGATGCGCTAGGTTTTTGCATCGGAACCTGATGCCTGATGCGGAACGATGCGGCGCGTGCGAGGCTCCGTCTCCGAGGGGCGGGGCGCGGGTTGCGGGAGATCCACCGTCGTGTCCTCCTGCCCGCGCAGCGGGAGCGGGGGACCGGGCGGATAGACCGGGTTCCCGCCGGCCCCGAGGGTGTAGAGATAGCTTGCGACATGACGCGCTTCCAGCTCCGTCAGGCCTTGGGCGGGCATGCCCGTTCGCGGCTTGAGTGCCACGGGATCGACCAGCCACGCGATCAGATTCTGCGGCGTGTTGGGCAGAAAGCCCGCGAGCAGATGCTGCTGCGCATAGTCTCTCAATTCCGGGCCGACCTTGCCTCGCGCGCCTCTCACGCCGCTGATCGTGTGGCAGGTGCCGCACCCATAAGCCTGGATCAGCGCGCGGCCCCGCCCGGGCTCGCCGCCGGCGATCATCGACGCGGCAGCCTGCCCCTGCGGGTCGCTGCAGGAGGTCAATCCGGCCAGGGCCGGGACGATGCATAAGAGGGCTTGCCGGATCATGGGCTCGTCTTGAGGAGGTCCGACGAGGCAACAGGCGGGCAGGTGCTGCGTTCCCGCGCGAGCGTTCGATTGCAGGGCGATCCGCTTGGCGACAGCCTTCTGCGCGATGTTTTGCGGGAACCAAGTCTCACGGCCAAGCTTATCCGTTCAATGCATGCAAGACCATGTAGGGCGGATGGATCTGAAAACGACTCGGCAGGGCCTCCCTTGGCGGCGCACGGTGACGACCCGTGCGGCGGCCTTCGCGTGCGCCCTGTCGCTTGCGGGATGCAGCGGCGTGCAATCGGCTCTCGACCCGGCCGGCGGCGATGCTCTCCGGATCTACTGGCTCACCCTGATCATGACTTTGGGTGGGACGCTGATCTTCCTTCTCGTGACCGGGGTTCTGCTCTACGCGATTTTCGCCCCGCCCGAGCGCCGGGCCTGGCTCGGCGGGCGCAGGACCATCGTGGTCGGCGGGCTCGCCTTTCCCATCGTCGTTCTGTCTGGTCTTCTGCCCTATGGACTGATCGTCATGCGCGACACGGACGTGCCGATGCCGGGGGCGCTCCAGGTCGAAGTGATCGGCGAGCAATATTGGTGGCGGGTGAAATACCCCGAGGAGGGCGGGAAGTCTGAATTTTCCACGGCCAACGAGCTCATCGTCCCGGTCGGATCGCCCGTGACCGTGACAGTGACCTCCGCAGACGTGATCCACAGTTTCTGGATCCCGAACCTGGGCGGCAAGATCGACATGATCCCGGGACGCATCAACCGCCTCAGCTTCACGGCGGAGCGGCCGGGAATCTATCGCGGCGTCTGCGCGGAGTTCTGCGGCGACCAGCATGCCCGCATGGCCTTCGACGTGGTGGCGCTGGAGCGCACGGCTTTCGAGGCCTGGAGAGCCGCGCAGGAGAAGCCCGCGCGGGAGCCGGACCTTCCGTTTCTCTCGCGCGGCCGCGCGCTGTTCCGCGCCGCCGGGTGCGGGTCCTGCCACGTTGTGCGCGGCACGGAGGCTGATGGGGCGTTCGGGCCCGACCTAACCCATGTGGGAAGCCGACGGACCATCGGAGCCGGCCAGTTTCCCAACAATATCGGCACGCTCGCCGGCTGGATCGCCAACACGCAGCATATCAAGCCAGGCGTGAGGATGCCGTCCTACGGCTCGTTCACGGGTGAGGAGCTTCGGTCCCTGGCGGCTTATCTGGAGAGCTTGAAATGAATGCGCCCGAGCGCTCCGAAGCCTTCGACGAGCGGGACCCCGCGCTTCCCAATCCGCTGCCGCGTCCCGCGGGCGAGTTCGAGGCGCTCAAGAAGGCATGGGAAGCTCCGCGCGGCCTCAGCTTCATCACGGCCGTGAACAACACCTATGTGGGCCTGTGGTATGTCGGCACGGCGTTCCTGTTCTTCATCCTGGCGGGGATTCTCTCGCTGATCATGCGCGTGCAGCTCGCCACGCCGGAGAGCGATTTCGTCGGGCACGATCTCTACAACCAGCTCTTCACCATGCACGGCACGGTGATGATGTTCCTCTTCGCCGTGCCGGCCGTGGAGGCGGCGAGCGTCTATCTCCTGCCCAACATGCAGGCGGCCCGCGACCTGCCGTTCCCGCGCCTCTCGGCCTATGCCTTCTGGGCCTATTTCGTCGGCGGCCTCGTGTTCTTCTGCACGATCTTCTTCGGTCTCGCGCCCAATGGCGGCTGGTTCATGTACCCGCCGCTCACGGGAGCGAAATACTCGCCCGCCGACAATGCGGATTGGTGGCTTCTCGGCATCGGCTTCATCGAGATCTCGGCCATTGCGGGCGCCATCGAGATCATCGTCGGCGTGATGAAGACCCGGGCAGTCGGCATGAGCCTCGACAAGATGCCGGTCTATTCCTGGGCCATGCTCGTCTTCGCCGCCATGATCGTCATCGGCTTCCCGGCGATCATTCTCGGCACGCTGCTGCTCGAGATGGAACGCGCCTTCGACTGGCCGTTCTTCATCGCCGAGAGGGGCGGGGATCCGCTTCTGTGGCAGCACCTGTTCTGGTTCTTCGGCCACCCGGAGGTCTACATCATCTTCCTGCCCGCGACCGGCATGGTGTCGATGATCGTGCCCGCCATGGCGCAGACGCCGCTTGTCGGCTACCGGCTGGTCGTGCTCGCCCTCGTAGCCACGGGCTTCCTCTCCTTCGGCCTGTGGGTGCACCACATGTTCGCCACGGGCCTGCCGAAGATGTCCTTGAGCTTCTTCTCCGCCGCCAGCACGGCGGTGGCGGTGCCGAGCGGCATTCAGGTCTTCGCCTGGATCGCCACCATCGCGTCGGGCCGCATGAAGCTGACGACGCCGTCGCTCTTCATCATCGGCTTCCTGTTCATCTTCACGCTCGGCGGCCTCACCGGCGTGATGGTCGCCATGGCGCCCTTCGACTGGCAGGCGCACGACAGCTATTTCGTGGTGGCGCACCTGCATTACGTGCTCATCGGCGGCATGGTGTTTCCGCTCTTCGCAGCCTTCTATTACTGGGTGCCGGTGGCGAGCAAATACGCCCTGTCGGAGCGGGTCGGGCGCTGGGTGTTCGGCCTCATGTTCGTGGGCGTCAACGTGACTTTCCTGCCGATGCACATCACCGGCCTCATCGGCATGCCCCGGCGCGTCTATACCTATCCGGTCGGCATGGGATGGGACGCGCTCAACCTCGTCTCGACGATCGGGTCCTTCATGATCGCCGCCGGCGTCGCGCTCTTCATCGTCGACTTCGCCCGCCGGTTCAGGATCGCGCGGGACGAGAATGCCGGCAACGTGTGGAACGCCAGCACGCTCGAATGGCTGCCGAACGCCAACTACAACACGCGCAGCATCCCCATCGTGGCGAGCCGCGACCCGCTCTGGGATCAGCCCAAGCTGTCGCAGGACGTGCAGGACGGCCGCTATTACCTGCCCGGAACTGCCACCGGCGGACGCGAGACGCTGGTGACGAGCCCGTTCGATGCGAGACCGCAATACATCCTGCAGGTTCCCGGCCCCGGCTGGCAGCCGCTGCTCGCCGCTCTGTTCACGGCCGCGTTCTTCCTGCTCCTCACGGTCAAGATGGTGCTCCTGTCGGCCACCTGCGGCGTGCTCGCGGTCTTCTGCGTGATCTGGTGGCTCTGGGAGACGGATCCGGGTCCCGTCCGCCCACCGGCCGATATCGGCGGCGGTATCGCCGTTCCCGTCTACGCGACCGGATCCATGAACCATTCCTGGTGGGCGATGATCGTCCTGATGGTCGTCACCGGTATGGTCTTCACCTGCCTGATCTTCTCCTATCTCTTCCTGTGGCTCGTAAACCCCGCCGCATGGCCGCCGCAAGGCACGCTTTTGCCCGAAGGCTTCAGCCCCTTCGTCTCGTGCACGCTCTACGTCGTCGGTGCCGCGCTTATCGCCTATGCCAGCCGGACCTTGCGGGGCGAGGACCGCCGGAGCCCGCGCGCCGTGCCGGTGCTGATCGCCGCGGCGCTGCTGTGTGTGGGTGGTGCCGCCGCAATGGATCTCTGGGCCCATTGGCGGACGGGCCTGAGCCCCTCCGCCCATGCCTACGGGGCGGCCGTGTACGCCATCGTGTCCCTGCAGATCTTCTTCGTGCTCACGACGCTGATCATGGGCCTCTACACCATCGCCCGCTGGCTCGCGGGCAGGCTCGACAGCGTCCGCCGCACCACCTTCGACAATATGATGCTGTTCTGGTTCTACACGACAGGCCAAGGCCTGGTGGCGCTCGCGGTCGTCTACGGCTTTCCACGCCTGACGGGAGGCGTCTAGCATGAGCGGGCGGCGGACGGGACAGGTTCTCCTGATGCTGGCCGGCCTCATCGCCTGGGCGGTTCAGTTCACGGTGATCTACGGCGTGACGTCGACCCTGTGCGGCCGCGAATGGGCGGACGTGACCCTGCTCGGCGTGGGGATCGTCCACGCGGTCGTGGCGCTCGCGACGCTTGCGGCCCTTATCGTGGCGGCCCTGTCGTTTCTCGGGTCGTGGCGGATCCATGGCGGGCTGGGGGAGACGGCCGCGGCGCCCGATCGCTTCATCAGCCAGGCCGGGATTCTGATCAGCGGACTCTCGCTCGTCGTCATCCTCTGGCAGGGCATCCCCGCCTTCATTCTTCCGGCCTGCGCATGATGCGCCCGATACGCGAGGTCCGACCATGATCGACTGGCAGGAGATCTTCATACCCTCTCACTCGGTGCTGGAGACCATCGTGCGCGGAACGATGATCTACATCATGCTGTTCCTGATCCTGCGCTTCCTCCTCAAGCGCCAGACCGGCGTGATCGGCGTCGCCGACCTTCTCGTGATCGTCCTCATCGCGGACGCGTCGCAGAACGCGATGGCGAACGAGTACAAGTCGGTCACCGAGGGGCTCGTCCTCGTCCTCACCATCGTGTTCTGGAACTATGCCATCGACTGGCTCGGCTTCCACTTCCCCGCCTTCCAGCGCCTCACCCGACCGCCGCCGCTGCTGCTGATCGAAGACGGCAAGATGCTGCCCCGGAACATGCGCCAGGAGATGATCACGACCGAGGAACTCAACAGCCAGCTACGAGAGCAGGGTATCGAGCACTGCTCCGAGGTGAAGCGGGCCTATATCGAGGGCGACGGGACGATCAGCATCATCCGCAAGGACAAGGAAGAGGTCGAAGGCAAGACCGAATCCATGAAGGGGGTGACCTGATCCCTCAGACGATGCCCCCGCCGCCGCCTACGACGGCGGGACGTTCCTCGGCGACATTGCGGCGGTAGCCGCTGGCCCGGTAGGCCGCGATCGGGTCGATGGCGCCGCCGTCCTGCAGTCGAGCCATGGCCAGGATGGGCTCCACATCGGTGCGATAGGCCGCCTTCAGCGTCTCGGACGCCATGAGGGCGTCGTTGTCGTCCTGATAGCCTTCAAGGGCTGTCCGGTTTACGAGAAGCGCCTGCGCATAGGCGCGACGGATCTCGTTGGCGCTGCGGATGAGGCTCTCGATGGGATCGGTCACGTTGTGCGACTGGTCGATCATATGGGCCGGGCGGTAGTTCTCGGCCCGGCGGTGCTCCGCGTCCACCAGTTCGTTGAAGACGAGGAAGAGACGGTGGGGATCGACGGCGCCCGCATCGAGATCGTCGTCGCCATATTTCGAATCGTTGAAATGGAAACCGCCGAGCTTCCCGAACTGGATCAGGCGTGCGACGATCATTTCGATGTTCACGTTCGGTGCATGGTGGCCGAGATCGACGAGGCAAAAAGCCTTGTCGCCGAGCTCCGTGGCGATCAGGTAGTTGGTGCCCCAATCCTGCACGACGGTGGAGTAGAAGGCCGGCTCGTACATCTTGTGCTCGGAGAAGATGCGCCAATCCTCCGGCAGGTGCTTGTAGATGGCCTTCATGGATTCGAGATAGCGCTCGAAGCTCCGGGTGAAGTTCGTCTGCCCCGGGAAGTTCGATCCGTCGCCGATCCAGACCGTGAGAGCCTTGGAGCCGATAGCCTGGCCGATCTCGATGCATTCGAGATTGTGCTCGATAGCCTGCCGGCGCGTCGCCGCATCGGTGTGGCTCAGGGAGCCGAACTTGTAGCTCTTCTCCTGGCCCGGCGCGTCGGAGAAGGTGTTGGAGTTCATGGCGTCGAAGCCGAGCCCCAGCGCATCGCCATGCGTCTTGAGCCGTCTCGGATCGTCGACCTTGTCCCACGGGATGTGCAGCGAGACGGTCGGCGTCGCGCGGGTGAGCTGGTGGATCACCGCGCAATCGTCGAGCTTGTCGAAGATGTTGCGCGGCTCGCCGGGACCGGGAAAACGCGCGAACCGGGTGCCGCCCGTGCCGACGCCCCAGGACGGAACCGCCACGAAAAACTCACGCACCTTGCCGGTGACAACCTCGATGTCGATGCTATCCCGCGCGAGACGGGCGCCCAAGGCTTCGTAATCCGCCTTCAAGGCGCCCATGCGCTTCTCGTTGTCGGTGGAGACGGTTTCTACCGCAATCCTCTGCTCGGTCATGGCGTCCTCCCTGGTGACGGGCCTATCTCGTGAATGACGTCGCGTTGCCCGCATCCACGTTGATGATGTTGCCGGTCGATTTCGCGGACAGGTCGGAGGCGAGGAAGTAGATGGCCTCGGCGATGTCCTCCGGGAAGACGTTCAGCTTCAAGAGCGAGCGCTTGCGGTAATGCTCTTCCAGCTCATCGACGGCAAGCTTGGACGACGCGGCGCGCTGCTCGCGCCATTCACCGGTCCAGATTTTGGAGCCGCGCAGCACCGCATCCGGATTGACAGTGTTGACGCGGATGCCTGCTTCCGCGCCCTCCAGCGCCAGGCAGCGGGCGAGGTGGATTTCCGCCGCTTTGGCGGTGCAATAGGCCGAGGCGTTGGGCGAGGAGGCGAGGCCGTTCTTCGACGAGACGAACACCACGTTGCCGCCGAGCTTCTGGCGCCGGAACAGGCGGAAGGCTTCGCGCGAGACGAGGAAGTAGCCCGTGGCGAGAATCTCGATGTTGCGGTTCCACATGGCCAGGTCCGTGTCCTCGACGGGAGCCGACGAGGCGATGCCTGCATTGGACACGAGGATGTCGACGCCGCCGAATTCGACGCTGGCCTCGACGAAGGAGGACAGGACGTCCGGCTCGCTCGTCACGTTGAGTGTCACGCCGCGCACCGAATCCTGGCCGAAGCGCTTGGAGAAGTCCTGCACCGTGGCGGTGAGCGATTCCGCGTCGATATCCGCCAGCACCACGCAGGCGCCTTCGCCCACCAGGCGCTCGGCCGTGGCCCGCCCGATGCCGCCGGCGCCTCCGGTGATGAAGGCCACGCGGCCGGCGAGGCTCTTCGGCTTCGGCATGCGCTGGAGCTTGGCTTCCTCGAGCAGCCAGTATTCGATGTCAAAGGCTTCCTGCTCGGGAAGTCCCTGATATTCGGACACTGACGAGGCGCCGCGCATCACGTTGATGGCGTTGACGTAGAACTCGCTTGCGATGCGCGCCGTCGCCTTGTCGCGGGCGAAGGACAGCATGCCGACGCCCGGGATCAGGAAGATCACCGGATTGGGATCGCGCATCTTCGGGCTGTTCGGATGCTTCGACTGCTCGTAATAGCGCATGTAATCGGCGCGATAGGCGTCCAGGGCCGCGTCGAGCCCCGCGAGCAACGCGTCCACGTCCGGCGCCTTCGGGTCGAAATCGAGCACGAGCGGACGGATCTTCGTGCGCAGGAAATGGTCCGGGCAGCTGGTGCCGAGCTGGGCAAGGGGCCTGAGGTTCGCCGAGTTGACGAATTCGAGCACCGCATCCTGGTCGTCGAAGTGACCGAGCTTGCGCTCGGTTCGGCCGATCCGGCCGCGGATCTCCGGCATCAGGCGCGCGGCGATGCTGCGGCGCTCGTCCCGCGACAGGCTCGAGGTCACGGCACCGCCGAAAGCGGGACGGCCTGACGTCCGCTCGGCGAACCACTGGATGGCCCGATTGATGATCCGAAGCGTGAGTGCATAGCATTCCTTGGCGTCGTCCGCCCAGGTGAAGAGGCCATGGCTCTCAAGCACCACGCCCTTCGCGCCGGGATTGGCGTTGGCGAAAGCTTCGAGATCGAGACCCAGCTGGAATCCCGGACGGCGCCAGGGCAGCCAGCCGATCTCGTCGCCGAAGATCTCCCGGGTCAGCTCGCGGGAGTTCCTCGATGCCGCGATGGCGATGATCGCGTCCGGGTGCATGTGATCCACATGCTTGTAGGGCAGGAAGCCGTGGAGCGGCGTGTCGATCGAGGCCGCGCGCGTGTTGAGATTGAAGGTGGCATGGGGCAGGAAGCCGACCATACGGTCTTCGTCCTCGACGCCCCTGTAGAGATTCTTCAGTGAGCGCAGCTTGTCCATGTAGAGCGTGGCGAAGCCATCGAGCTTGATCGTGCCGACGTCACCGCCCGAGCCCTTGACCCAGAGCACCTCGACCTTCTCGCCGGTGAGCGGATCGGTCTCCATCACCTTGGCCGAGGTGTTGCCGCCACCGTAATTGGTGATCCGCTTGTCGGCGCCGAGGAGATTGGAGCGGTAGAGCAGGAGGCCCGGCTCGTCCAAGGCGGCGGCCTTGGTGTCGTCCCAGTGGTTGTCGAGGAGCCTGACGGCTGGGGTCGCGGTGTCCACTTCGTCCTCCTATCCGCTCCGGGGACGCACAGCGCCCCGATTTGAGCGAAAGTTCGCCGGAGCCCTGGATGTTGTCAAGCAGGTTCGATCATGTTCGATCAAAAATGATCATGATACGAAGGTTGTATGACGATCTTGATTGACTGTGATCGGTTTGGTGCGCAGTCTAGGGCAGTAACTTGCGTGTGTCTGAAAGGTATTCGATCCTTCCGATCATTGTCGATCAGCCCTGTTGAGGAACCATGCACGAACGTGAAAGGCACCGGATCATCCTGAGCGCCGTCCAGGAGAAGCCGGTCGCGACCGTCCAGGATCTCGTGGAACTGACCTCCGCGTCTGAGGCCACGATCCGGCGCGATATCGCGGCCCTGCATGTTCAGGGGCGCCTGCGCCGGGTTCGCGGCGGGGCGGAGGCTCTTCATCCGGCCCAGATCGGCAGCCTCGCGGCCAAGCCGTTCCGGGTGTCCGAGGGCGAGAACCTCGCCAAGAAGCGGGCCATCGCCCGCGAGGCTGTGGCGTTGTGCACGGAGGGGGACGCCATCATCATCAATGGCGGCACCACGACGTTCCAGATGGTGCATTACCTGACGGCCCGCCGGCTGCAGGTGTTCACGAACTCGTTCGCCATCGCCGAGCATCTCGTGAAGCATTCGAAGAACCAGGTAATGCTGCCGGGCGGCTCGATCTACCGCGACCAGAGCATCATTCTCTCGCCCTTCGAGAACGACGTGACCCGCAATTTCTATGCGCGCCGGATGTTCATGGGCGCCCAGGGAGTCGGCGCCCTCGGCGTCATGGAGCAGGACGCCCTGATCATCCAGGCGGAGCAGAAGCTGATCAATCAGGCCGACGAGCTGGTGCTGATGGTGGATTCCACCAAGTTCCAGCGCCGCTCCAGCCTCATTCTCTGCCCGCTCGACCGAGTCTCGACGCTGATCACCGACGACGCCATCTCGGATTCAGCCAGGACCATGATCGAGAATGCCGGAATTAAGCTGATCGTCGCCGGAACGACGGCGGCGGATCGGGCTGAGGAATCCTCATCGGCGGCCTGAGAGCCGGCGAGGGGTGTTTGAGAGGGAGGAAGAACATGAAAGCGATTGCAAAGCTTGCTCTCGGTACGGCCTTGGGTCTGGCGCTCCTCGCCGGATCGGCGAGCGCTCAGACCGTGAAGATCGGTCTCGTGGCGAAGTCGCTCGGCAACGGCTTCTTCGAAGCGGCCAACAAGGGCGCCCAAGAAGCCGCAAAGGAAATCGGCGGCGTCGAGGTGATCTATACCGGTCCGACCACCACCACGGCCGAAGGGCAGATCGAGGTCATCAATGCGCTCATCGCCCAGCGCGTGGATGCGATCGCGATCTCGGCGAACGATCCCGACGCCGTCGTGCCCGCGCTGAAGCGGGCCGCGCAACGCGGCATCAAGGTGATCTCCTGGGATTCCGCCGTCGGCAAGGACGGGCGCATCGTGCATCTCAATCCCTCGTCGAACGAGCTGATCGGCAACATGTGCCTGAAGCTCGCGGCGGACCACCTGCCGGACGGCAAGGGCGATTTCGCTATCCTGTCCGCGACCTCCACCTCGACCAACCAGAACACCTGGATCGCCGAGATGAAGAAGCAGCTCCCGAAATATCCCGGGCTGAACCTCGTCACGACCGTCTATGGCGACGACCTCGCCGACAAGAGCTATCGCGAGGCCCAGGGCCTGCTCAAATCCCACCCGAACGTGAAGGTGATCGTGGCTCCGACGACGGTCGGCGTGCTCGCCGCCTCGCAGGTGGTGAAGGATGCCGGCAAGATCGGGCAGGTCTATGTGACGGGCCTCGGGCTTCCCTCCGAGATGGCGGGCGCTGTCCATTCCGGCGCGACGAAGGAATTCGCTATCTGGAACCCGATCGATCTCGGCTATTCCGCCACGCAGATCGCCTATCGTCTCGTGAAGGGCGAGACCGACGGCAAGCCCGGGGCCGAGATCAATGCCGGCCGCATGGGCAAGATCAAGATCGGCGACAATGGCGAGGCCGCCATGGCCGATCCCTTCGTCTACGACAAGAACAACGTGGACGCGTTCGCCAAGATCTTCTGATCTCGCAAAGCCACCCGGAGAGAGGGCGCGGACCGCCGCGCCCTCCTTGCACTCATCGGCACCTGGCAGGATTCCCATGTCCGTGGTTCACGCGATCCCCGAGGCTCCCGCTCCGCTGCTGGAGATGCGCGGCATCTCCAAGTCGTTCCCCGGAGTCAAAGCGCTCGATCAGGTGGACGTCGCGCTCTATCCCGGCACCGTGACGGCGCTGATCGGGGAGAACGGCGCGGGCAAGTCGACGCTTGTCAAGATCCTGACCGGCATCTATCGGCCGGACGGCGGCGAGATCGTCGTCGATGGCGCTCCCGTGCATTTCGCCGATGCCGAGGCGGCGATCCGCAGCGGCATCACGGCGATCCACCAGGAAACCGTGCTGTTCGACGAACTCTCCGTGGCCGAGAACATCTTTCTCGGTCACGCGCCGCGAAACCGGCTTGGCCTCGTCAACTGGGCCGCCATGAATGCGCGCGCCGCGGCCCTGCTCACCTCCATTGATGCGCCGATCAGTCCGTACACCCGGCTGAAGGACCTCTCGATCGCGCACCGGCATCTCGTCGCCATCGCGCGCGCGCTGTCCGTCGAGGCCCGCGTGGTCATCATGGACGAGCCGACCGCCGCGCTCTCCTACAAGGAGGTCGAGGATCTGTTCCGGATCATCGAGCGGCTGAAGCGGCAGGGCAAGGCGATCCTCTTCATCAGCCATAAGTTCGAGGAGGTCTACCAGATCGCCGAACGCTTCGTGGTGTTCCGAGACGGCCGCTCGATCGGATCCGGCCTTCTGTCGCAGACCGGACAGGACGAGATCGTCCGCATGATGGTCGGGCGCTCGGTCGATCACGTCTTCCCGAAGGTCGATGTGGCCATCGGGAGCACCGTCCTGAAGGTCTCCGGCTACGCACATCCGACGGAGTTTGACGGCATCTCCTTCGAGCTGCGGCGCGGCGAAATTCTGGGTCTCTACGGGCTCGTCGGCGCCGGGCGATCGGAATTCTGCCAGGCCCTGTTCGGCATCACCCGCCCCAGCGCTGGAACCGTCGAGCTCGAAGGCCGCCGGATCGACATCCGCTCCCCGGCGGACGCGATTGCTGCGGGCATCGTCTACGTACCGGAAGAGCGCGGCCGTCACGGCGCCGTGCTGCAGATGCCGATCTTCCAGAACATCTCCATGGCGACGTTGGGCCGGACCACACGGGCCGGCTTCCTGCGGCAGGCGGAGGAATTCGCCCTGGCGCGGCGATACGCGGAGCGGCTCGACCTTCGCGCGGCGGCGCTCTCGGTTCCCGTCGGCACGCTATCGGGCGGCAATCAGCAGAAGGTGGTGATCGGTAAGTGGCTCGCCACGCGGCCGAAGGTCATTATCCTGGATGAGCCGACGAAGGGCGTCGACATCGGCTCGAAGGCGGCCGTGCATGCCTTCATGAGCGAGCTCGCGGGCGAAGGGTTGAGCGTGATCATGGTGTCGTCCGAACTGCCTGAGATCCTCGGCATGTCCGACCGCGTCATGGTGATGCGCGAGGGCCGGATGGCCGGTTTGTGGGAGCGCGACCGTCTCGATGCCGAAACGCTTGTGCGGGCCGCGACGGGCAATGCCTGATCGGGCAGGACAGGGAAGCTGGGATCCACGATGAGCCGAATCCTGAAATACCGTGAACTCCTGCTGGTGGGGATCATCGTCGTGCTGGTTGCGATCTTCTCGTCGCGCGCCCCGGGCTTCGCCTCGCCGGAGAGCCTCGCCAACATCTTCAACGATACGTCCATCCTGATGATCCTGGCGCTCGGCCAGATGGCCGTGATCCTCACTAAATCCATCGACCTGTCGGTTGCGGCTAACCTATCCTTCACCGGCATGGCCATCGCCATGATGAACGCCGCCTATCCGCAGCTGCCGCTGCCTCTTCTCATCGTCATGGCCATGGGCATCGGGGCGCTGCTCGGCGCCATCAACGGCCTCATGGTCTGGAAGATCGGCATTCCGTCCATCGTGGCGACGCTCGGCACGCTCACGATCTATCGCGGCATGGCCTTCGTGCTCTCGGGAGGAGCCTGGGTCAACCAGACCCAGATGACCGCGACCTTTCTCAACACCCCGCGCATCGTCGTCCTCGGCCTGCCGCTGCTCGGCTGGGCGGCCATCCTGGTGATCGCGCTCATCGCGATAGCCTTCACGCGCACGGTCTTCGGCCGCGCCCTCTACGCGGCGGGCGGCAATCCGACGGCGGCGCTTTACGCGGGGATCGATGTCGGGCGCACGCGCTTCTTCGCCTTCGTGCTGTCGGGCACGCTCGCGGGACTCTGCGGCTATCTCTGGGTATCCCGCTACGCGGTCGCCTATGTGGACATCGCGGCCGGATTCGAGCTCGACACGGTCGCAGCCTGCGTGATCGGTGGCATCTCGACGCTCGGCGGCATCGGGTCCGTGGGAGGTGCAGTCCTCGGTGCCCTGTTCCTCGGGGTGATCAAGAACGCCCTACCGGTGATCAACGTCTCACCCTTCTGGCAGATGGCGATCTCCGGCTTCGTGATCATCGTGGCGGTCCTCTTCAATGCGCGGCAGGAGAAGCGGAAGGGCCGCCTCATCCTTCGCGACGCCGCGAAGAGCAGGCCGCCTCTGGCCGAAGTGCCGGTCGAAGGAGCCGCCGCATGAGCACGCTCACTCTGGAGAAGCAGCCGCCGCGGCGCATCCCCGACAAGCTCTCGACGCCGGCCGGTCGCATTCTCGGCAGCTGGGAAGCCCTGCTCGCGGCGGTGGCCATCGCGATCTTCATCGCGAATTCGTTCGCATCGCCGCACTTCCTCGATCCGTGGAACCTCTCAGACGCCACCTATAACTTCACCGAGAAGGCGATGATCGCTTTCGCGATGACGCTCCTGATCATCTCCGGCGAGATCGATCTGTCCGTCGCGGCCATCATCGCCTTGGCGTCGACCGCCATGGGGGCGGCCGTACAGGCCGGTTTCCAGACGCCGGCTCTCGTGGGCATTGGACTCGGCGTGGGACTGCTCTGCGGAGCCTTCAACGGTTTCCTGGTGGCGCGTATCGGGCTTCCGTCCATCGTTGTAACCATCGGCACCATGAGCCTGTTTCGCGGCATCGCCCAGATCGCGCTCGGCGACCAGGCCTATGGCGGCTACCCTGCGAATTTCGCCTGGTTCGGCCAGGGCTACATGGCCGACTTTTCCTGGTGGCCGACGCTGCCCGGTTTCGACGTCGTCACTTTCGAGATGGTCGCCTTCGTGATGCTCGCCCTCGTCTTCGGAGTGCTGCTTCACTGGACCGCTTTCGGGCGACGGATCTATGCCATCGGCAATAACGCCTTCGCCGCGCAGTTCTCCGGCATCCCGGTGCAGCGTACGAAGTTCATGCTCTTCCTGCTGACGGGCCTCATGAGCGGGTTCGCGGCCGTCTGCCTCACATCGCGCCTGGGCTCGACCCGTCACACCATCGCGGCGGGATGGGAGCTCGAGGTGGTCACCATGGCGGTGCTCGGCGGGGTAAGCATCCTCGGCGGCTCGGGGACCATCCCGGGCGTGGTGCTGGCCGCCATCGTCATGGGCCTCGTCACCTTCGGCCTCGGCCTCCTCAACGTCCCCGGTATCGTCATGTCGATCTTCATCGGCCTGCTGCTGATCCTCGTGATCGCGCTGCCGATCGTCATCCGCCGCTTCCGCTCAAAGGCCATCATATGATCGGAAAAGAGAAATACGCCTTCAAGATGCAGCTCAATCCTGGCATGGAGGACGAGTATCGCCGCCGCCATGACGAGATCTGGCCGGAGCTGGTGGAGCTTCTGAAGGAGGCCGGAATCGAGGATTACTCGATCCATCTCGACCGTGAGACCGGCATTCTCTTCGGCGTTCTGTGGCGGCGCGTGGATCACCGCATGGCGGATCTGCCGAGCCATCCGGTCATGAAGCGGTGGTGGGCCCACATGGCCGATATCATGGCGACGAAGCCCGACAATTCCCCAGTCGACACGCCCCTCGTCACCATCTTCCACATGGCATGAACCGATGAACGTCGCAGTGCTCGATGTCGGCAAGACCAACGTCAAGGCCGTCATCGTCGATGCCGAGGCGAGGCGCGAGATCGCCGCCCTCACGCGACCCAACCGGGTGCTGACCAATGGGCCTTATCCGCATTTCGACGTGGATGGGATCTTCGCGTTCTTCCTGCAAGCCCTGAAGGAGCTGCACGCGGAACATGGGTTCGACGCGATTTCGATCACTGCTCATGGCGCCAGCGGGGCGCTTCTGGGCGCCGATGGTCTCGCCCTTCCGGTCCTCGATTACGAGTTCCGCTATCCGGCGGAGATCGACGCGGCCTATGACGTGATCCGGCCGGATTTCTCGGAGACCTTCTCGCCGCGGTTGCCCGGCGGGCTCAATCTCGGGGCGCAACTGCATTATCAGAAAACAGCGTTTCCTGAAGCCTTCCACAGGATGCAGGCTTTCGTTACCTACCCGCAATATTGGGGCTGGCGACTGACGGGAGTGGCTGCAACCGAAGTCACATCTCTCGGCTGCCACACCGATCTCTGGAGACCGAAGGAAGGGCGCTTCTCGTCGCTCGTCGACAGGCTCGACATCGCCGACAGGCTCGCTCCGGTGCGAAAGCCCTCGGACCGTCTGGGGCCTGTGACGGAAGAAGTCTGTGCGAGGATCGGACTTGCGCGGCCCGTGCCCGTCTATTGCGGCATTCACGACTCGAACGCGTCGCTTCTGCCGCATCTGGGCCTGCATGAGGCGCCGTTCGCGGTCGTCTCGACGGGAACATGGGTCGTGATCTTCGCCGTCGGCGGCGACCTCGATCATCTCGATCCGGCGCGGGACACGCTCGCCAATGTGGATGCCCTCGGCCGCGCGGTGCCCTCCGCGCGCTTCATGGGCGGGCGTGAATTCGAAATCCTGACAAAAGGGCAGGGCATGGCGACGCCGGAGGCGATCCGCCACGTATTGGAACGGCGCATTCTCCTGACACCGAGCGTCGTGCCCGGATGCGGGCCGTTCCCTGACGCCGCCCATCGTCTCGTCAACAGGTCCGGTGCCCTCACTGAAGATGACGCCTATGTTGCGGCTTCTCTCTACACGGCCTTGATGACGCAAGTCTGTCTGGATCTCACCCGCGCGGCAGGGCCGATCATCGTGGAGGGACCCTTCGCGCGCAACGCCCTTTATGCGGAGGCCCTGTCGAGCGCCACGGGCCGGCAGGTCATCGCCGTTGCCAGCTCCACCGGCACGAGCGTCGGCGCGGCGCTGCTCGCGCTGACATCATCAAGCGCCGTATCTCATCAGCAGTGGCAGGGAATTCCGTCCCGTCAATTGCCGAAAGACTTTCGGCTTTATCGTGCCGAGTGGAACGATCATTTGCAGATAGGCTGAGCGTAACCGCCTGGCATTGTCAGAGTTCGCATTGGTATATCGTTTATAAAGGCAGGTAGTAATACGTTATCGCATGGACGGGTGATCCGCTATTGCTCTTCACTTGCCACATTGCAGCCGCACTGCGACGCTTAGCTGAGTTACATTCACTTGTAGAGTTGCAGAGCAAAACAGGTTGCCAATGAAGTTGGAACGAAAGAACCTATCACTTCCCGTCGAAACGAACACGATCCTGTCGGAGCTCGAGCGGACGATGGTTGCATCGATCGCTCTGATGAAGCGGCTGCGGCGCGAAAGAAGACGCTCGGTGCGCGTGGAACGCACGGCCGAAGAGCAGAGTGCCTGAACGCGGCCATTTCCGTTTCCCGGCACATGACGGCCGGTGAACTTGAGCATCGGCCCAAGCGCAACCCGGAGGCTTGGGCCAGCTGCTTCAATTTGATCCGCGCTGGGCGACGAAGAATAGCCGCGGGAAGCGCAGCAGGACCTTTCCATCGGGCTGGACCGGATAAGCATCTGCGATGGCCGCTTCGTACCGGTGCAGAAAGCCGGAGCGCTCCTCCGGCGTAAGCGGGTCGATATAGGGTTTCAGGCCCGTGCTCTTGAACCATTCGACGATGGAAGCGGCTCCATCGAGGGGATGCACGTACGTCGTCTGCCAGAGATCGACCGAGCAGCCTGCCTGCCGCAGCCAAGCGTAATAATCTTCGAAGGATCCCAGCCTTTCCCTTGCCGCCGCCGCTGCGGCGAGCTTTTCCGCCCATGGGCCGTCCTGCGCGACCTTGGCCATGAGACGATGGGATGGCTCGTTCAGATTGTTCGGCATCTGAACGGCGAGACATCCGCCGTCCTTCAGCAAAGAAACGAGACGCCTGAGAAGGGCGGAATGGCCGGGAAGCCATTGCAGGACGGCATTGGCGAAGATCAGGTCGAAGCGCTCGCTCGTCTCCCATCGCGCAACGTCCACCTCCTCGAAGCGCAGCCCCGGCAGGTGCGCCTTCGCCTTGGCGAGCATGTCCGGCGAACTGTCGAGCCCGACGACCTGCGCCGCAGGATAGCGTCGGGCGATCAGCTCCGTGCTGTTCCCGGGCCCGCATCCGAGATCGACACAACTCGCCGGCGCGTCCAGGGGCACCCGCTTGAGCAGGTCGAGCGAGGGGCGCGTGCGCTCATCCTCGAATTTCAGGTATTGTCCCGCATCCCAATCGACCAACGGACTGGCTCCAAGTTCTTGTTATGCCCTGCGGACATCCGCCCCCCTCCGCAACGGCGGCAAAACTTAAGGGATCGTATGGTCCTGCAAGACCTTATTGGCGAAAACCGACGCGACAGCCATAATGTTTCGGCGTATACTTGCAAAGATAGGTTGCGGTTCTGCGTGACCCTGGACGATCCGCGCAAGGCCGTGATCTCGACTGCCAAGGTTCATCCCTGGAGGAGCGATTATGGCCAATTTTCATATTGTCGCCGGCGCAAGTGAAGCTCCGGCGCATCCGGTTGTCAGAAAGATTACACCTGCCGATTTGAAGGAAGCCCTGGCAAAGGGGTTCGATGATTTCTGGGCCATGCCGTCGCATCTGGTGTTCCTGGGACTGATCTATCCCGTCGTAGGCGTCTGCCTCGCGGCGCTCACCTTCAGCAACGATGCGCTGCCGCTTCTCTATCCCTTGGCCTCCGGCTTCGCGCTGATCGGCCCGATTGCCGGCATCGGTCTTTACGAGATCAGTCGGAGGCGCGAACTCGGTCTGACGACTTCCTGGCAGGATGCCTTCAACGTTCTCAAATCACCGTCGATTCCGTCCATCATCGCGCTCGGTGTCCTCCTGCTGGTCATCTTCCTGACCTGGCTGACGACGGCGCGGCTTCTTTACCAATCGATCTTCGGCTATGCGGTGCCCGATACCTATGCGGGGCTGATCAATCAGGTTCTCACCACATCGGAGGGCATGCGGTTGATCCTCTGGGGCAACATCCTCGGCTTCGTCTTCGCCGTGGCAGTGCTGAGCATCAGCGTCATTTCGTTTCCGCTTCTCCTCGACCGGGACGTAGGCGCGGCGGTCGCCGTCTATACCTCCGTCAAGGCCGTGGCGATGAACCCGCTCACCATGGCTCTTTGGGGCCTCATCGTCGCCGCGGCTCTCCTCGTCGGCTCGATCCCGCTCTTCGTGGGCCTCGCCATCGTGATGCCGGTTCTGGGCCACGCGACATGGCATCTTTATCGCCGGGTCGTGGAGCCTCCGCATCCCGACGACGCTCATCCGATCCGATAAATTGCATGTGACAGGATGATGCTAAGGCGGCTCGTTCAGCGGGCCGCCTTCCTGCCGTTCAGGGACCGGGTCCGAAGAAGATCGTCCGGGACAGCAGCGTGTAATCCGCCTCCAGGGTCATGATCGCGACGAACACGAGCACGGCGCTGATCGGCACCAGGATGGCATAGACCAGAGACAGGCGCTCCCAAGCCATGTGCATGAAGATCGCCACGATGAGGCCCGCCTTCAGCAGCATGAAGAGTACGATCAGGGCATAGCGGAGTAGTCCCTGAACCTGGAAGAAATCGACGAAGTAGGAGCAGGCGCTCAGGATGAAGAGCCACGCCCAGACGACCAGATAGAGCTTGATCGGGTGCTGTTGTCCCTGTGCGTGCGCGGTTGCCTGTGCCATGGCGCGTCCCTCACCAGAGATAGAAGAAGGCGAAGATGAAGACCCAGACGAGGTCGACGAAGTGCCAGTAGAGACCCATGATCTCGACGGATTCATAACGTCCCTTCCGACTCGTGAAGAAGCCGCGCCGCTCATGGTCGAAATCGCCGCGCCAGACCTTCCTGGCGATGACGAGAAGGAAGATCACGCCGAAGGTCACATGGGTGCCGTGAAAGCCGGTGATCATGAAGAACGACGAGCCGAACTGGGCCGCGCCCCACGGATTGGTCCAGGGGCGGACGCCTTCGTGGATCAGCTTGGTCCACTCGAAGGCCTGCATGCCGACGAAGGTGGCGCCGAGGAGCGCCGTCGCCAGCATCAGAATGGCGGTTCTCTTCCTGTCGCGGCGATAGCCGAAATTCACCGCCATCGCCATCGTCCCGCTGCTGCTGATCAGGACGAAGGTCATGATGGCGATCAGGATCAGGGGAAGAGACGTGCCTCCGATGGTCAGGGCGAAGACCTCGCTCGTGTTGGGCCACGGCACGGTCGTGGACATGCGTGCCGTCATGTAGGAGATCAGGAAGCAGCTGAAGACGAAGGTATCGCTGAGGAGGAAGATCCACATCATGGCCTTGCCCCAGGACACGTTCCTGAAGGCCTGCCGATCGGAGGAGAAGTCGCTCGCGATGCTGCGCAGGCCGGAAGTCTCAGCGTCGATCACTCGCAAATCCGTCGCGGCCTGTTCCGCCATGTGCCGCACTCCTCTCACGTCAGCCATTGCCGACAGATGTCCACGAAGCCGCCCGCCCAACCGGTCAGCACGCTCAGGAAGACCAGCCAGACGAGGAACAGGAAGTGCCAGTACGTGGCGCAGAGCTCCACGGACAGGCGCAGCCGCTCCGTTGTCGTTTCGCGCCATGCCTTGTCGGTGGTTCTGCCCAAGGCGACCAGGCCGCCAAGTAGGTGGAGGCCGTGCAGGCCTGTGAGGATGTAGAAGAACGCATTGGCCGGGTTGGCGGCCAGCGCATAGCCGTCGCCGCTCAACTGTCTCCAGGCCAGAAGCTGGCCGGACAGGAAAGCGAGGGCCGATATGCCGGCCGCGAGAAGGTATGCTCTCAGTTCCGGCATCTCTCCGCGCTCGGCCGCGCGCTTCGCGCCATGCAGGGCGAGGCTGCTCAGGGCGAGCATGGTCGTGTTCAGCCAGAGAATGCGCGGCACCGGCAGGTTGCGCCAGTCGGGCAGCTGCATGCGCATGGCATAGGCGCTGATGAACAGCGCGAACAGGGAGCCGATCACCGCGAGAAGGATGAGGAGCCCGACCCGGTAGGGAGGCGCAGGCGCTTCTTCCGGCAGGGCCCCCTCCGCTCCCTGTTCCAGCCAGGGCTTCGAGGCCAGCCCTTGCCGCGAAAGCCACCAAGTCCCGATGACGGCAAGCCCGCCCAGGAACAGGAGGATGCTACCCATGGGACGCCCCCGGCACGACGCTGGTGATCCCGGGCTGGTTCTGCGGCAGGAAATCCTGGTCGGCTCCCGGGACGCTGTAATCGTAGGCCCAGCGATAGACCGTCGGGACGGTCTTGCCCCAATTGCCGTGCGGCGGCGGCGTTTCGGGCGTCTGCCATTCCAGCGTCGTCGCGTGCCATGGATTGCCGCCGGCCAGCCTGCCGTGGCGCAGGCTCCAGAAGAGATTGAACACGAAGAGCAGCTGCGTCGCGCCGACGACTAGGGCCACGATGGTGATGAAGGCGTTGAGCGTGTGGGCCGAGGGCGGGACGAAGGCCATGTCGCCGATGTCGTGATACCGGCGCGGGATGCCCATCAATCCGAGATAATGCATCGGGAAGAAGATCGCGTAGGCGCCGAGGAACGTGACCCAGAAATGGATTCTGCCGAGCGTCTCGTTCAGCATGCGCCCGGTCACCTTCGGATACCAGTGATAGATCGCCCCGAAGATCACGAGGATCGGCGCCACGCCCATGACCATGTGGAAATGCGCCACGACGAACATCGTGTCGGAGAGCGGAACGTCCACCACCACGTTGCCGAGGAACAGTCCCGTGAGGCCGCCGTTCACGAAAGTGACGATGAACGCGAGGGCGAACAGCATGGGCAGGGTCAGGTGGATGTTGCCGCGCCAGAGGGTCAGGATCCAATTATAGACCTTGATCGCCGTCGGAACGGCGATGATCAGCGTCGTGGTGGCGAAGAAGAAACCAAAGTATGGATTCATTCCGCTCACATACATGTGGTGGGCCCAGACCACGAAGCTGAGTGCCCCGATGGCGAGCAGGGCCCAGACCATCATGCGGTAGCCGAAGATGTTGCGCCGCGCGTGGGTGCTGATCAGGTCCGACACGATGCCGAAAGCGGGCAGGGCGACGATGTAGACCTCCGGGTGGCCGAAAAACCAGAACAGGTGCTGGAAGAGCAGGGGGGAACCACCGTTGCGGTCCAGCGGCTGGCCCATCTCGACGATGGCGGGCACGAAGAAGCTCGTTCCGAAGATCCGGTCGAAGAGCATCATCACGGCGCCGACGAACAGGGCCGGGAAGGCGAGCAGCGCCATGAAGCTCGCCGTGAAGATCCCCCAGACGGTGAGCGGCATGCGCATCAGCGTCATGCCGCGCGCGCGCGCCTGCAGCACCGTCACCACGTAGTTCAGGCCGCCCATGGTGAAGCCGATGATGAAGATGATCAGGGAGGAGAGCATCAGGATGATGCCCCAATCCTGCCCGCCAGGCGTGCCCGACAGTATGGCCTGCGGTGGATAGAGGGTCCAGCCGGCGCCGGTGGGGCCGCCCGGTGCGAAGAAGCTCGCGACGAGCACCAGCACGGCCAGGAAATAGACCCAGAAGCTCAGCATGTTGACATAGGGAAAGACCATGTCGCGCGCGCCGATCATCAAGGGAATGAGGTAGTTGCCGAACCCGCCGAGAAAGAGGGCGGTCAGGACATAGACCACCATCATCATGCCGTGCATGGTGATGAACTGGTAATAGGCACTGGCGTCGATGAAGGCGAAGACGCCCGGAAAGCCGAGCTGGAGCCGCATCAGCCACGACAGCACGAGGGCGATGAGCCCGACCGAGAGTGCGACGAACGCGTACTGGATCGCGATGACCTTCGCATCCTGGCTGAAGACGTATTTCGTCACCCAGCTGTGAGGATGGTAGAGCTCGACATCGTCGAGATCGGAGGGTGCGACCGCGCCGGCCGGACCAAGTGGGACATCAACCATCAGGAGTCTCTCCCCGGCTGTTTCCGCTTTATCCCTTCAGTCAGACTGGCTCCCCGCAGGCGAGAGGCGCGCGAAGCTTCGCGCGGCCTGATGCTGCAACCATGCCTGATAATCGCTCTGCTCCTGGATCACGAGCGTTCCGCGCATCTGCGGATGACCGACGCCGCAGAGCTCCGCGCAGAGAATGTCGAAGCTTCCCGTCCGCGTGGGCGTGAACCAGATGTAGGAGACCTGGCCCGGCACCAGATCCATCTTGGCCCGCAGCTCCGGCACGTAGAAATCGTGGATGACGTCGACGGAACGCAGCAGCGCCTTGACGGGCTTGCCGACCGGCAGGTGCAGTTCGCCGCCTTCAATGACGACGTCATCCTGCGATTTCGGATCGTCCTTGTTGATCCCGAGCGGATTGTCGGGGCTGATCAGGCGGGCGTCGGACGTGGCGAGCTTTCCGTCAGGCCCCGGCAGCCGGAAGCTCCATTGCCATTGCTGACCCACGACCTCGATGTCGGTCGCATCCTCCGGAACCGTGATGAACTGCCGCCACACGAACAGACCGGGAGCCAGCATGGCGGCGACTCCGACCGCCGTGACGAGGGTCAGCCACCATTCGAGCCTTTTGTTCTCCGGTTCGTAATGGGCCTGTCGACCGGCCTGATGGCGGAAGCGATAAACGCAATAGGCCATGAACAGGACGACGGCGACGAAGACCGCGCCGGTGATCCAGAAGGTGATGATGATCGTGTTGTCGATATAGCGCCAGTTCGAAGCAATCGGGGTCCACCACCAAGGGCTGACGAGGTGGAAGAGCACCGAGCCGACCGCGATCAGAACCAAGACGAGCGCTACAGCCATTCCTGACCCATCCTTGCCGTGAGAGGCCTCGGATTTGAAGCAGAAGGCGATGACTCTTGTACGCCATTACATCAATTTCGGCTGAGTAATTCGCGAAGGAACTTCAACCGAGACGAGGATGCAGGCCATGCCGGCTTGCCGTCGTGTACTCTACATGAGAGCAACTTGGTCTGAGCCAGTATAGGAAGTGAAAACTACACCCGGTGGCCCGACAGGTCAATGAGCCTTGGCTATCCGCCCGCTGTTATGCATAGATTAACCCTGCCTCGGCAGGGCGGCAGAAAGGTTCTCATTTTCGCCACATTTGGCACAGGTGAGAAATCGACAGTCGAGCCGGGTCTGGGCGCACTACAATCTCACGGCCTTGCTGTCGCGATACGCAAGGAAGGCTTCTCATCCTCGAAGCCGGATTCCTTCTATTGACAGTATATTTTCCTCGTCCTTCCCTGTGATCTTCGGTCAACTGTCCGTCAAAATCGCACGGCCAGGGTTTTTCCGCTAGGGAAACTGTGGTTAGGTGCCTCTCGACAAAACGAGCCGATCAGGATCCCGTCCGCTGACGGGCGAGATCGGTGCGACCAAGAACGATGATCTGTTTGGCCAGGGAGACCATGCTTCACGTGCGAGGGCTGCGTAACAACCGACGGATCGTGTTTCCCGTCGTGGTCGGTGTTCTGTTGAGTGGAATGCCGCTCGCGCCCGCCGTTGCTCTCGATCTCTTCGGATGGCTTCGTGGGGATGGCAACGCGCCACCGCCCCCGAGCCCGCAGGCCCTGCCGTATTCCCTCGATATCGTCGTGAGCGGGGACAACAGCGATCTCAAGCAGGTGCTGAAGGACGCCTCGACCCTTCAAAGCCTGCAATCGGATCCGCCGCCCGACGCCGCGGCGCTGGCCAGCCGTGCCGAGGCCGACCTCCCTCGCCTGATCGATGCGCTTTGGGGTGCCGGCTATTACAACGCCCGCGTCACGATCAACGTGGCGGGCGTCCCCATGGTCCTGCAGGCCTCCCGCAGGGATGCCGCAACCCGCGCGGCCGCAGGCTATCTCGCACGCGCGCTCGTGCCCGTTCAGATCGTCGCTGATCCGGGTACGCAATTCGCCCTGAGGGACGTCGAGGTCCTGGACGCCAGGACAGGGCGTCCGTTCCCGCCCGCGGAACTTCCGCCTCGCATCGTGCAGATCAAGCCCGGAGACCCGGCGCGGTCCGCCGACATCGTCGCCGCCGAGGTGCGTATCGTCGATCACTTCCGGTCCCGGTCTCACCCCTTCGCCAAGATCCGGCGGCAGGATCCCGTCGTCATCCATCCAGCGCAGGCCATGGACGTGAGCCTGAGCGTCGATCCCGGGCCTCAGGCGGGCATCGGGGCGATTTCGCTTCATGGTGCGGAGAACGTCGACCCGGCCGTGGTGCGTTCCTTCATCTACACGGAGCCGGGTGATCCTTATTCGCCTGCGGAACTCGCTTCCATGCGCAAGTCGATCTCGCAGATCGAGGCGCTGTCTTCGGTGCGCATCCGCGAGGGCGAGGCCCTGGATGCTTACGGCAACCTCCCTCTCTTCGTGGAATTGACCGAGCGCCCGCCACGCGTCATCGGAGCCTCGGTGCAATATTCAACGACCGACGGGCCGGCGGTGCGGGCCTATTGGGCTCACCGGAACCTGTTCGGCGGCGCCGAGCGGCTGCGGCTCGAAGGCAGCGTCTTCTATCTCACCGAGGATGGCGGCCAACCCGACCGGAGCCAGGATTTTTCCTGGGACAATCTCGGCGGGCGCTTCCGTGCCAGCTTCCTGAAGCCCGCCCTATGGGGAACCCGCAACGACTGGCTGGTCGACGGGCTCGTCGAGCGCGACAGGACGGAGGGCTATACGGCCCGTCTCGCGAATGCGAGCACCGGCATCCGCCACCGCTTCAGCGAAACCTTCTCGATCCAGGGCGGCATCGAATACGAGAAGGGACAGGCCACCGACATTCTCGGCCAGATCGACTACACCCTTGTCGGCCTGCCAGTCTCCCTCAGTTACGACTCGACCGACAACCCCCTCAACCCCACCAAGGGCATGAGGGTGATCGCCTCCGTGGCACCTTACCCGGAGTTCCTCGGCTCGTCGGTGCCCATGACAGTCGCGAGAGGAACCGCCTCGGCCTATTTCTCCCTCGACGAGGAGGCCCGCTACATTCTCGCCGGCCGCATCGGCCTCGGCTCCATCGTTGGCGCGGATCTCGATGAAATTCCCGCCAATCGCCGCTTCTACGCGGGCGGCGGCGGTTCGGTGCGCGGCTACCGCTACCGCTCGCTGAGCCCGACCGTCCTGGGCGACCCGATCGGCGGCCGAAGCCTGCTCGAGGCCTCGCTCGAGGCGCGCATCAAGATCACCAACACCATCGGCATCGTGCCGTTCGTGGATGCGGGAACGGCCTTCGACTCGAGCTTCCCGAACTTCGACGAGACCATCCGCGTCGGTGCGGGCCTCGGCCTGCGCTACTACACGGCCGTTGGGCCCATCCGCCTGGACGTCGCGATCCCGGTCAATCCGGGTCCGGGCGATCCGTCCTACGCCATCTACGTCGGAATTGGGCAGGCCTTCTGATGTTCAAGCCAATCCGCTCCCTCACCCTCATGTCCGTCGTGCTCCTGGCCGTCGCGGCCTTCTGGCTGGCGAGCGACCGTCCGAGCCAAGCTCAGAGTGATCAGGGCATCCTGGCGAGCCTGATCTCGCGTCTTCTCTCGACGCCGACCACCCGCGTCACCATCGGCAGCATCGAGGGGGCTCTGACATCGGACGCGGTGATCCGGGATATCCGCATCGCGGACCGGGACGGCGTGTGGCTCAACCTTGATCGCGCCCGGCTGGTCTGGAGCCGCACGGCGCTGCTGCGCGGGCGCCTGCAGGTCGATGAGCTCACCATCGACAAATTGCAGATCGCGCGCAGGCCGCTGCCTGCCGAGGAGGATGCGCCGGTCTCCGACGAGCCGGTCCTGCCCGAACTGCCGGTCAAGGTCGTCGTGGACCGCTTCGCCCTGCAGGAACTCGCTCTCGGCCAGCCGGTGCTCGGCACGGAGGCGCGGCTTTCGGCGGCGGGTTCGGCGCAACTGGGTGATCCGTCCGAAGGACTCGACCTGAACTTCCAGGCGCAGCGCCTCGATGCTCCCGGCAAGCTTTCGATCGATCTCACCTATGTGCCGCAGACGAAAAGGCTCGCCCTCGACCTTACGCACCAGGAGCCCGCGGGCGGCATCGCGGCCCGGCTGATGGATCTGCCCGGCCTCCCGCCCGTCGACCTGAAGCTCACCGGCCAGGGACCCATGAGCGATTTCTCGGCCCGGCTCGATTTCACCGCCGGCCCGACCATCGGCGCCGCCGGGACGGCAACCGTGCGGCGCGCCGCGGCCGCCTATGACGTGAACCTGGATCTAGCGGCCCGTATCGAAGGGCTGCTGCCCGCGCCGGCCGCTCCTGTCTTCAGCGGCACCACCCAGCTCGTCGGCAATGTAACTGTAGGCGACGACAGTAGCCTGCGGTTACAGCCGGTGCGCATCACGTCGAATGTGGCACGCTTCGACATGACGGGAACCGTCAGCTCCGGCCAGGTGCTCGATCTCACCCTGAATGCCCGCGCCCTTCCGACCGATGGTACGAAAACGCGCGCCCGGGAAGCGGAGATCGCCCGGTTCAATTTCGACGGCACGGTGCAGGGGCCGTTGACGGCGCCGCGCATCAACGGCTCGCTCGATGCCGCCGAGATCCGGCTGCCGGAGGGCTCCCTGGACACGCTGACGGCGCGCGTGGCCATGAACCCAGCGGACGGCGCCACCCCGCCCAGCCAGTTCTCCTTCGCCATCGACGCCAACGCAGCGGGAATCCGGCCCGTCGATCGAGCGCTCGCCCGGGCGGTCGGGACTACGCTCTCGATCACGTCTCGGGGATCCTTCGGTCTCGACGGCATCGCCAATGTGGAGACGGCTCGCATTGAGACATCCACCGCGCAGGCGAGTTTCACCGGACGCGTGGGCGCCACCGTTCTCGACGGCACGCTCGATGCCCGCATTCCGGCGCTGGCGTCCTTCTCCGGCCTTGCGGGCAGGCCCCTGCAAGGTTCCGCGACCCTGACGGCGC
The DNA here is from genome assembly GCF_024519725.1 of Microvirga sp. Mcv34. Taxonomy (GTDB): domain Bacteria; phylum Pseudomonadota; class Alphaproteobacteria; order Rhizobiales; family Beijerinckiaceae; genus Microvirga. Next base: position 96,697 of record NZ_JALJRK010000004.1, read on the forward strand.
AATTGTCCGGCAATCCGCGCCGCTACGACATGGCGGCGGTGATCGATGCCCGTTTGCGGGAACTCTCGACCGGAACACCGGCGGTAGACGGCCTCCTCGGGCGCAGCGTCACGGCGGCGGGCACCCTGCGGCGCATCCCCAATGGTTATGCGTTCGAGAATTTCCGTGTGGACGGCGCCCATCTCGACGCCCGCATCGACGGGCGGGCCACCCAATTCGCGGCCGATCTCGGCCTCGACATCACCATCGACGAGTTGAGGCGCGTCGATCCGCGCATCGCCGGAGGTCGGGCGAACGTCACGGCCCGTCTGGGCGGCTCCCTCGAAAAGCCGGACGTGAAGGGCGTGGCGACGCTCACCGACGTGCGGGCGCTCAACCGCTCCATCCCTCGACTCGCGATCAATCTCGATGCTAAGGACGTCACGGGAGCGCTCGACGCGGCGCTGGCCCTCGACGGACAGGTGGACGGAAAGCCCGCGACCGGCTCTCTCCATCTCGCCAGACCCGCGGATGGCGGGTGGCTCCTGGATCGGCTCGCCCTCGATATCGGGTCGGTGGCGTTGAAGGGCGATCTCCGTCTCGACGCCAACCAGCTGGCGCAGGGTGAGATTTCCCTGTCGGGCAGCCATTTCGACGATCTCTCGCCGCTCGTGCTCACCAAGCTCGATGGCGCGCTCGACGCGGTCGTCTCGCTGAGCGTCCGTGACGGTGGCCAGGATGTGCGCATCACCGCCAGGGGCGCGCGCTTCAGCGTGTCGGATATTTCGGTGCGGGACTTCGATGCGAGGCTGACCCTCCAAGACCTCTACCGCCGCCCGATGATTGACGGCAACGTCTCCGCCGAATCGCTGACCGCCGCGGGGCAGACCTACAGAACCGTGCGCTTCGTGGCCAACGGCACGCCTGCCGCGTCGCAATTCACTGCCTCCGCGGTGGGGCAGGGCTTCAATCTCGATGCGCAGGGACGGGTCGTTCCGGGCGATACGACGCGGATCGAGCTTGCCAGCTTCACGGCCCGCCGCGGCAACCGCCGCCTGGCCCTGGCGCAGCCCACAGCCATCACGCTGCGGAATGGCGCCGTCACTCTGTCCAATCTCGCGATCGCGGCGGACCAGGGGCGGATCACCGTCAACGGCACCGTCGCCGACAGGCTCGATCTCACCGTTGATGTGCGCAGCCTGCCGCTCCAAGCGGCCGACATCGTGGCGCCCAATCTCGGTCTCGCCGGCACGGTCAATGGAAATGCGACCATTGGCGGAACGGTGGCAAACCCGACCGGCAACTACCGCGTCGCGGTCTCAGGGCTTGCCACAGCAGAGACCCGACGGGCGGGCCTGCCCGCGCTCACCATCGACGCGCAGGGACGCCTGGCCGACCAGCGGGCCGGAATCGACGCGAGGATCGCCATCGGACGAGGAGGCACCGTGCAGGTTTCGGGCAGCGTGCCGCTGAGCCCAGCCGAGGAGCTGGCGCTCCGGGTGTCGGGTCGCACCGACCTGACCATCGCTAATTCCTTCCTGTCCACATCCGGCCAACGCCTGACGGGCGCCGCCAATCTCGACCTGTCGATTGCCGGCCCTGTCGCCGATCCCCGCATCGAGGGCAGCGTCACGCTCGCCAATGGCAGCTTCACCGACTCGCTGCAGGGCGTTCGGCTGACCGGCATCGCCGGGCGGTTCGTCGCGCGCGGGCAGGTGCTGACCATCGAGAGCCTGACCGCCCAGACCCCGAGCGGCGGCTCCCTTGCAGCCCGGGGGCAGGTGACCATCGATCCGGCCGCGGGCCTGCCCGGCGAGATCCGGATCACTGGCAGCCGCGCCCAGCTCGTCTCCAATGAGACCGTCGACGCGACGGCGGATTTGGACCTGACCCTCTCGGGCCCGCTCATGAGCCGGCCGCGGGCTGCGGGGCGCATCGACATCATCTCGATGAACGTCTCCGTGCCGGACCGCCTTCCGACCACCCTGAGGCCGCTCCCCGGGACCAAGCACGTGCGGCCGACCCCGACCGCCGCCGCGCGCCTTGCGCTCGCCCAAAGGCGGCAATCCGCGTCTGCGCGGGGCACCCCGTTCCGGGCGGAGCTCGACCTGACGCTGACGGCGCAGAACCGGATCTTCGTGCGTGGGCGCGGCATCAATGCCGAACTCGGCGGCGACTTGCGGCTTCAGGGCACGACGCAGGACCCCGTTGCCATCGGGGCCTTCGAACTCCGGCGCGGACGTTTCGACATCCTGGGCAAGCGGCTCGATTTCGTGCGCGGCAGGCTCGATTTCACCGGCGATCTCACCCCGTCCCTCGACTTCCTGGCGGAGACGCAGGCGGGCGACGTGACAGCGCGGATCGGCGTGACAGGCCCAGCCTCAAGCCCGGAATTCACCTTCAGCTCCAGCCCGGACCTGCCTCAGGACGAGGTGCTCTCCCGCATTCTGTTCCAGCGCCCGTCCGGTGGCCTCTCGGCCGGGCAGGCGCTGCAACTGGCGCAGGCCGTGGCGCAGCTCTCGGGCGGCTCCGGCAGCGACGCGTTCGAGCAGTTGCGCCGCTCGCTCGGCGTCGACAGCCTCGACATCACGGTCGGCGCCGGCGGCGGGCCGGGCGTGGGTGTCTCGCGCTACATCAGCGACAATGTGCGGGTGGGCGTGAAGGCCGGCGCCCAACCGGAGGAGAGCGGCGTGACGGTCGATATCGACCTGACCCGGCGCCTGAAGGCCCAGGGCGAGATCAACGCCGAGGGCGGCAGCTCCGTGGGTTTGGGTTTCGAGATGGAGTATTGAGGGTGGTCGTCTTCCGCGTTACCGACGGTCGAACCGGCTCGCGATGAGATCGCCTGTGGACTGGACCACCGTGACGATGACGATCAGGACCGCGATGACGCTGACCATGACCGTGGTGTCGAAGCGCTGGTAGCCGTAGCGCATGGCGAGGTCGCCCAAGCCGCCGGCTCCCACGGCGCCGGCCATGGCCGAGGAGCCGATCATCGAGACCAGCGTGATGGTGAAGCCCCGGATGATGCCAGGCAGGGCTTCCGGCAAAAGCACGTGGACGATGATCTGCAAGCGGCTCGCTCCCATGGCCTGCGCGGCCTCGACGAGGCCGTGATCGACCTCCCGCAGGCTCACCTCCGCGGTGCGGGCGAAGAACGGCGTCGCCGCGATGCTCAGGGGCACGACCGCGGCCCAAAGGCCGATGGATGTGCCCACGATCAGGCGCGTAAAGGGAATGAGGGCGACCAGGAGGATGATGAAAGGCGTCGAGCGGAAGCCGTTGATGACGCTGCCCAGAACCCGGTTGAGGCGCGGCATCTCGTAGATGCCGCCGGGGCTGGTGGTGACGAGGACGACAGCCAGCGGGATCCCGGCCGCAAAGGCGAAAAGGCCCGCAGCGCCGACCATGGTCAGGCTCTCGAGGAAGGCTTCCCAGAACATGGGAAGGAAGTTGGTAGGCATGGCTGGTCTCCCGTTCCGTTCACGAAGTCGATGAGGACGCCGCAGCGGCACTCTTCGCCTGGGCCTCGCTCTGGATGACGGCCTGGAGGACGCCCGCCGGCGGCGTGCCGTTCAGCCAGTAATCGCCGATGGCGCGTTGGCGCTGGATGGCGGGATTGTGGGAGGCGAGAACCCTGGCATTGCGCCAGTAACGGTCGAGGCGGCGCGTCTCGCTCGTGGCCGAGGCGCCGCCGATCTCGAAGAGCGACGTCGTCGCTTCGAGCACCTGCTCGATCACGATCTGCTGCGCCTGGTAGGCCTTGATGTTGGCCGAAGTATAAAGCTGCGTCTCCTCCTGGCCGTTGGTAGCCGCCTGATAGGAGGACTCAATGGCCTCGGCAACGGCGTCTACCAGCGTGTCGGCCGTGAACGACAGGCTTGCGAGGCGCCCGATCACGCTCTGGACCAGAGGGTCGTGGCGCGGACTCGACTTGCCCGGAACCGCGAAGGTCCGGGTCTTGGCGCGGGTGAACGCAATGGCATCCTTCAGGACCGCCCGGGCGATGCCGGCCAGCGCCGCCAGATGGAACAGCTGGTAATACGCGATGATATACGAGGCCTTCGGCGGCTGCTCGACGGAGACCCGGCGCAGGATCTGATCGTCGCGGACCACGACCTTGTCGAAGCGCGTCGTGCCGCTGCCGGTCAGGCGCTGTCCGAAGCCGTCCCAATCGTCCTCGATCGTGACGCCCGGTGCCGTGGTGGGGAGAACCAGGGAGACATACTCCGTTCCCTCCAGGGCGACCGCGACGATCCACGAGGCATAGATCGTTCCGGTGCTGTAGAACTTGTAGCCGTCGAGGAGCCAGTGATCGCCGGTCTTCGTGAGGGTCACGGTGGTCTCGGTTCCCTCGGTCTTCTCCGCCATGGCGGCGCCGAAGAGGGCGCCGTCGACGATGAGGGAGAGCCACCGCTGACGGTCGGCTTCATTCTTGCCGTTCAGGCGCTCTTCGACGAAGGCGAAATGGGCGCGGAAGATCTGGGGCAGGTTGGAATCCGCCTCGCCCAGCTCGACGAGAAGCCGGAACGTCTGGGGCAGGCTGGCGCCCAGACCGCCATAGGCCTGCGGAACGCGCAGGGCTCCGAAGCCCGCATCGCGCAGCCAGGCGACGGCGTCGAAGGCCAAACTCCGCGACTGCTCCCGCTCGACGGCGCCCTCGGCGATCCTTTCGAAGATCGGGCGGAAGCGCTGCGCCAGTTCTTCGTCTGAAATGGGTGGAGACGCGGATCGGTGCAGGGCGCTGCCCGCGCCGGTCTGCGGGTCCGGAATGAAAAGGCTCGTGGCGGCTGACATCGGTGTTTCCGTTCAAAGGGAGGGAAGGGTTCAGGCGAGTTCCCGGGCCGGTGCGGACTGTGTCGCGCCGGCGCGGTAGCGAGCACCCCAATGCTCGGCCGGGAGGCGGCTGCGGCCTTCGCCGAACAGCTTTTCGCGGAGCGTCCCCTGCGCATAATCGGCCTTGAACAGGCCCCGCTCCTGCAGCGCGGGAACCACGAGATCGACGAAGTCGGCGAGGCTTTCCGGCGCCACCGTGCGCGGCAGGTTGATGCCGTCGATATCGGCGGTCTCGACCCATGCGGCGATATGGTCGGCGATCTGCTCGGGCGTGCCGACGAACGGCTTCTGCCGGCTGCCGAGGATCATCTGGTCGATCAGTTTGCGAACGGTCCAGACCGTTCCGGCGCTGCGCGTGGTAATGGCCTCGAGCGTCGAGTTGTTGGCGTTGTTCTTCTCGTACTGGATCGGCTCGTCGAGATCGTATTTCGCGAAGTCCACGCCCGACGAGCTCGAGAAATGGGCCAGCGCGCCTTCGACGCTCGCGTGGCGTCGATATTCCTCCAGCTTGTCCTGTGCTTCCTTCTCGGTGCGGCCGACCACGACGCTCATTCCGACGAAGACCTTCACATCGAGAGGATTGCGGCCATGGCTTGCCGCGCGGGCTCTGATGTCCGCGATGACGTCTTTCGCGACACCCGGGTTGGGACCGCCCGTGAACACGCATTCGGCGTGCCTTGCGGCGAACTCGCGTCCGCGCGTCGAGGAGCCGGCCTGATACAGGACAGGCGTGCGCTGAGGAGACGGTTCGCTCAGGTGAATGGCGTCGATCTGGTAATAGGGACCGTCGTGCCTGATGGCCCGGACCTTGTCCGGGCGCGCATAGACCCCGTTGGCGCGGTCGCGGACGACCGCATCGTCGTCCCAGCTGCCTTCCCAGAGCTTGTAGAGCACGTCGAGGTAATCGTCGGCGATGTCGTAGCGATGATCGTGATCGAGCTGCTCGGGCAGTCCCATGCCGCGCGCCGCGCTGTCGAGATAGCCTGTCACGATGTTCCAGCCGATGCGCCCGTTCGTGAGATGATCGAGTGTCGACATGCGGCGGGCATGGAGATAGGGCTGCTCGTAGGTCGTGTTGACGGTCACGCCGAAGCCGAGATGCTTCGTGGCATGGGCCATGGCCGGCACGACGAGCATCGGGTCGTTGACCGGCACCTGCGCGCCGGCCGCGATGGCGCTTGCGGGCCCGCCTTTGTAGACGTCGTAGACACCCACGATGTCGGCGAGGAAAATCCCGTCGAGCTTGCCGCGCTCGGCGATCTTCGCGAGGTTCACCCAGTAGTCTAGGCTCGTATAGGATGGAGACTGATCGCGCGGGTGGGTCCACATTCCATGATTGATGTGGCCCACGCAGTTCATGTCGAAGGCATAGATGTTGATCTTCTTGGTCATGGTCTCACCCGGCTCGATCTTCGGTTGATGGTTGAGCATCGAACGCAAAAGTGGGAACCGGTTTTGCGTGCAGAGATGCGTGAAAACAAAACTTGGAGCATCGGACGTGAGTTCGAAGTCACGTCCGATGCTCTAGTTCGTCGGGTTGGCGGCGGATTCCTGCGGGAGATCCCAGGCCGGAACGGTCATGTCGCCGAAATGCTTCTTGAGGATCGCTCTGACCTCGGGCGAGTTCTGATAGATCGAGACGAACTTCTTGATCCGCGGATTTTCGGCATCCTCGGCGCGCACCACCCACTGAATGGCGAAGCGCTTCTGGACGTTGTCGAAGATCAGGGCCGAGTTCGGATCGATGTTGAATTGCTTGAGGGTTGCGGGATAGCCCTGTCCGAGATCCACGTCGTCGAGGGCGGTCGGCAGTTGCTGCGCGACGAGCTCGGTGATCCTGATGTTCCTCGGATTCGACACGATGTCGGCCACGGTGGCTTTGTAGTCCAGGCCTTCCCTGAGCTTGATCAGGCCGACTCGCTCCAGGAGGACGAGCCCACGCCCGCCGTTCACCGGATCGTTGGCGATGGCGACCTTCGCGCCGTTGGGCAGATCCGCGATGCTCTTGTACTTCTTCGAATAGAGGCCGACCTTCGACATGGTGCCCACGCCGACGGACACGAAATCATAGCCGCGCGCCTTCTTCGCATCCTCCAGGAAGGGGATGTGCTGGAAGTAATTGGCGTCGATATCCTTGTTCACGAGGGCAGCATTGGGCGTGATCCAGTCGGTGAACTCGATCACCTTTACGTCGAGCCCCTGCTCCTTGGCTTCCTTGGCCGCCTGGTGGACCGCGTCGGCCGAGAGGCCCGAATTGATGCCGATCTTCAGGGGCGGTTCCGCCAAAGCCGGGCCCGAGACGAGAGCCCAGGCGGAGGCGGCGAGAAGGGCCAGGAGCGGGAGGGACTTCACGGGTGAGCCGCGACGGCTCAAGGTGGAGAAGGCTTTGATCGGCATCAGACCGGACCTCGGATTTGAAAGAAAAAGACAGCGGGTTTCCTGTCTCCCGATGGTTCACGAAGCATCGTGGCCCTCGTTATGCCGCATCATCGGCTTCGACATCTTCGAAGATCTGGCCAGTCGAGAGCAGATACTTCCCTATGCTGATGCCGACAGCCCATGGAGCGCTTCGGAGACTTGAGGAAGGGTGACGGGCGAATGGGCCGGGGTCAATTAGATTGTTCTTTTTTTAGAACGCGGAGGTAAAGAAGAAACTTTCCTCTTCTGTGGTGATGGCAGGATAAAATTACTTCTTAGGCGGAGTGTTCCGGGAAATGGCGCTCTCTCGGCTCATTATGATGAGGCTGGAGGATCGTATGTGCCGACGGTCGGCATCTGAGGCAGGTTGACCTTGTTCTATATAACGAACATAAATGGCGGTGCGAAACCCTGCGTAGGACAGTCGATGGACGCAACCGATGCCAAAATCCTGAGGTTCCTGCAGGAGGACGCCAGTATCTCCGTGGCGGAGCTCGCCCAGCGCGTGAACCTGTCCCAAACCCCTTGCTGGAAGCGCATCCAGCGGCTCGAATCCTCGGGCATCATCAAGCGGCGGGTCGCGCTCGTCGATCCGGACAAGATCGGCCTCAGCCTGACAGCCTTCGTGGCGGTAGAGGCCTACGACCATTCCGAGGCCTGGATGCAGCAATTCGCGGAATTCGTGTCCGGCATCCCGGAGGTGATGGAAATCTACCGCATGGCCGGCGACGTGGACTACATCTTGCGCGTGGTCGTACCCGACATGGCGGCCTACGACCACTTCTACAGGCAGCTGATCAAGGCCATCCCGCTCAAGAACGTCACCTCCCGCTTCGCCATGGAGCGCATCAAATCCACCACGGCCTTCGTGCTGCGCTCGTGAGGAGGGCGGGATTGAAGGCTCGTCTATCTTCGGCCTCATCCTGAGGAGCAGACGCAGTCTGCGTCTCGAAGGATCGTCCAAAGAGCACGGGAGGCGCCCTCATGCCCGGACATCGTCCGGGACCTCGAGACGGTCGCTGCGCGACCTCCTCAGGATGAGGGCTCAGGGAATAGCCAGAGGATGAGCCAAGGACCTAGGAACTGAACAGCTCCGGGTTCTCGGCCTCAACGCGGGGCAGGGCGCGCAGGATCTCGGTGAGGTGGCGGCGCATGGCTTCGGCGGCGGCGTCCTCGTCGCGGCTGTCGATGGCCGTCACGATGGCGCGGTGCTGGTCGATCAGGGGCAGCATGGCCTCGGGGCTCGGCAGCGTCAGCTGGCACACCCGGTCCATATGGGCCTTGATGTCCTGCACGGCCTCCCAGGCGAGGGGGCATCCGGCGCCCTCGGCCAGCGCGATGTGGAACAGCTCGTCGTAGCGCTGAAAGGCATCGTGATCGTTCCGGCGGGCGGCCTGTTCCTGCATCTCGAGGAGATCGTCGATCCGCTCCCGGCTCTGCTGGTCGAAGGATGAGCAGGCGCGGCGCACGACCGCCGTCTCGATCGCCTCCCGGACGAACCGGGCCTCCATCATTTTGCGCACGGAGATCTTCACCACAGTCGTACCGCGCTGGGGCTGGATCTCCACGAGGCGGGTTCTGGCGAGGCCGATCAGCGCCTCGCGGACCGGCTGGCGTGAGACCCCGTGGCGCTCCGCGATGTCCTGCTCGGAAAGCCGGCTTCCGGGCGGAAGCTCCAGAGCGATGATCAGGCGGCGCAGCTCGTTCTCGATGCGCTGGGCTGCGGAGCCTTGGCCGACAGGGAAGGGCGTGTTCACGGCAATCTCATTCTTTTGGCGGGTTGCGTAACATATAAGTGCATACTACCATACAATGGTCGACAAGGTAAGCCGCGCCAAGCGGTACCCGGTCCCGCTCGATGAGTCGCACGGGCTCGAGGCGCAGGGCAAGCCGGCCAAAGGCTTGGACTGGAACAATAAAGCATTCGAGGAAACCCTAAGGAGGAAGATCATGTTCACCAGGAGAACTCTTGCCGCCACCGCGCTCGGCGTGTGGGCGGCTTTCATGAGCGGCACGGCCGGTGCCCAGACGACGCTGCGCTCCGCCGATATCCACCCGGACGGATACCCCACCGTCGAAGCCGTGAAGTATTTCGGCTCCCTGCTCGAGAAGAAGACCAACGGCCGGTACAAGGTGCAGGTGTTCCATTCGGCGCAGCTGGGCCAGGAAAAGGACACCATCGAGCAGACCCGTTTCGGCGTGATCGACCTGAACCGGATCAACATGGGGCCGTTCAATAACCTGATCCCTGAGACGCTGGTCCCGTCGCTGCCCTTCATCTTCCGCTCGGTCGACCACATGCGCAAGACCATGGACGGCCCGGTCGGCGACCAGATCCTGAAGGCCTTCGAGCCGCATGGGCTCGTGGCGCTCGCCTTCTACGATTCCGGTGCCCGCTCGTTCTACAATTCCAAGCGTGCCATCAACACGCCGGCCGATCTCAAGGGCATGAAGGTGCGCGTGATCCAGTCGGATCTCTTCCTCGACATGGTGAACGCGCTCGGCGCCAACGCGACGCCGATGCCTCCGGGCGAGGTCTATTCCGCGCTCCAGACCGGCGTGGTGGACGGCGCCGAGAACAACTGGCCGAGCTACGATTCCTTCCGTCACTTCGAAGTGGCGAAGTTCTACTCGCTGACCGAGCATTCCATGTCGCCGGAAGTGCTGGTGATGTCGAAGAAGAGCTTCGACAAGCTCTCCCCGGAGGACCAGAAGGCCGTGCGTGAGACGGCGAAGGAATCCGTCGTGAAGATGCGCGAGCTCTGGGAAGCGCGTGAGAAGGAAGCCGAGAAGAAGATCCGGGCGAGCGGCAGCCAGATCAATAATGTCGACAAGCAGCCCTTCATCGACGCCATGAAGCCCGTCTACGAGAAATATGCGAAGGACGCGAAGGTGAAGGAGCTGGTCTCCCGCATCCAGGCGATGAACTGAGCCTCGTTCTGCCGACACTGCCGGGCCGGCCGGCGCATCGTGCGGAAAGGTGGAAGCCAGTTTTTTCCGCCCGATGCGCCTCTTGATCGGGAGCATTCCATGGAGCCTGAAAGTGCATGCCACTGTCAGGTCTGATGCCCAGGGCCGGCCCGTCTTTTACTTCACCGGAGACCATTACCGATGCGCGCTGAACTTGCCGCGCTGTCCCGCATCCTTGCCGTCGTGAACCGGGCGGCTCTCTGGATCGCCGGGATCGGCCTCGTCGCAATGACCCTTTTCGTCGCCTGGCAGGTGTTCGGCCGCTATGTGCTGAACCAGTCGCCGAGCTGGACGGAGCCTGCCTCGCTGCTTCTCATGAGCTGGTTCATCCTGCTCGGCTCCGCCGTGGGCGTGCGCGAGGGCAACCATCTCGGCTTCGAGATCGCCCTTCACTACGCTCCGTATGGGCTGCGCCAGATCATGCTGGCCGTCACCGAGGTGCTGGTGATGCTCTTCGGCGCCGCCATGGCCTGGTACGGCACGGCGCTGGCGGTGGAAACCTGGTCGGCCCTCATGCCGGGCCTGCCGATCCCGCAGGGCTTCGACTACGTGCCGCTCGCGGTCGGCGGCGTGCTGATCGCCCTGTTTTCCCTGGAAAAGCTCGTCCGCCTCCTGCTCGCGGGAGAGGACGTGCCCCTGGTGCGCGCGGACGAGCCGCGCCTTGCCGCCGTGAAGGAGTGAGACAATGGAGATGTGGGTTCTCTTCGGCGTCTTCACGCTTTTGCTCATCATCGGCACGCCGGTCGCATTCTGCCTCGGCATCGCGTCACTGGCGACCGTGCTCTACATGCAGCTGCCGCCGGTGGTGGTGTTCCAGCAGCTCAATTCCGGCATGAACGCCTTCGCCATGATGGCGATCCCGTTCTTCATCTATGCGGGCGACCTGATGATGCGCGGCGGCATCGCCGACCGCCTGATCCGCCTGGCTGCGGGTTTCGTCGGTCATCTGCGCGGCGGCCTGGGCCAGGTGAACGTGGTCGCTTCGACGCTCTTCGGCGGCATTTCCGGTTCGGCCGTCGCCGATGCGTCCGCCATCGGGGGCATCATGATCCCGCAGATGGAGAAGCGCGGCTACGCCAAGGATTACGCCGTCAACGTGACGGTGAATTCCGCCATCATCGCCCTGATGATCCCACCGTCGCACAACATGATTATCTATTCGATCGCGGCCGGCGGCACGATCTCGGTGGCGGATCTCTTCACCGCCGGCGTGGTGCCGGGCATCCTTCTGGCCATGGCCCTGATGATCACCGCCTATGTGGTGGCGATCCGTCGCGGATACCCGGCCGATCCGTTTCCGGGCTTCCGGATGCTGGCCTATTTCTTCGTCTCGGCCGTGCCGGGCATCCTTCTGATCTTCATCATCTTCGGCGGCGTCCGCTCGGGCATCTTCACCGCGACGGAGAGTTCGTGCATCGCGGTCGTCTATGCGCTGCTCGTCACGCTCTTCGTCTATCGCGAGATGAACTGGGAGAGCTTCGTCGAGGCGACGCTCGGAGCCGTGCGCACCACCGCCATGGTCCTGCTCGTCATCGGCACGGCCAGCGCCTTCGGCTGGCTCATGGCCTTCCTGCAGGTTCCGCAGGCCACCATCGCGGTGATGAAGAGCGTGTCGGACAATCCCATCGTGCTGCTGCTGCTCATCAACGTCATCCTGCTGGTGCTCGGCACCTTCATGGACATGGCCCCGATGATCATCATCTGCACGCCGATCTTCCTGCCGGTGATCAAGGCCTTCGGAATCGATCCGGTGCATTTCGGCGTCATCCTGATTCTGAACGCCGGTATCGGCCTCAACACGCCGCCGGTGGGCTCCGTGCTCTTCGTCGGATGCGCGGTCGGCAAGATCACCATCGGCGAAGCCATGAAGACCATCTGGCCGTTCCTGGGCGCCAGCGTCTTCGTGCTGCTGCTCGTCACCTACATCCCCGGCCTGTCGCTCTGGCTGCCGGCCCTGTTCCGCTGAATCGTCGCATCTGAGAGGTAATGATGACCATTGACATCCGGCAGGTATGCCATCCCGAGGCGGTCCGCCATTTCAGCGCGGCCGAACTGCGCCGGCACTTCCTGATCGAGACCCTGTTCGTTGCGGGCGAGGTCAAGCTGACCTACAGCCATATCGACCGGCTGGTCGTCGGCGGCGCGACGCCGACCACGGGAGCGATCCGGCTCGAGTCGCACAAGCAGATCGGCTCGCCCAACTTCCTCGACCGACGCGAGCTCGGCGTCGTCAACCTCGGTGGAGCAGGCCGCGTGCATACCGACGGCGAGGTCCATCATCTCGAACCCCGCGACGCACTCTACATCGCCATGGGCACGAAGGACGTCCGCTTCGAGAGCCTCGACGAGAGCCGTCCGGCGAAGTTCTATCTCGTCAGCACCCCGGCCCATGCCCGCTTCGAGACCGTGAAGATCGGCCTCGACCGCGCGCGCCGGGTCGATCTCGGCGATGCGGCGAACGGCAATGTCCGCACGATCTTCCAGATGATCCATCCGGAGGTGTGCCGCTCGGCCCAGCTCGTCCTCGGCATGACGCAGCTGAAGCCCGGCAGCATGTGGAACACCATGCCGGCGCATCTGCATGACCGCCGTTCCGAGGTCTATGTCTATTTCGACATGCAGCCCGACACGCGCGTGTTCCACTTCATGGGCGAGCCCGACGAGACGAAGCACCTCGTCGTCGCCAACGAGCAGGCGATTCTCTCCCCGGGCTGGTCGATCCATTCCGGCGTCGGCACCAGCAACTACACCTTCGTGTGGGCCATGGGCGGCGACAACCAGGATTTCACCGACATGGACATGGTGCCCATGGACGCGCTGCGGTGAGGACCGGACGATGACATATCCCTTCGACCTCGCCGGCAGGACGGCGGTCGTGACCGGGGCCAATACCGGCCTCGGTCAGGCCATTGCCGTCGCGCTGGCCCAGGCGGGCGCGTCCATCGTGGCCGTCGGCCGTTCGTCCATGGACGAGACCGAGCACCTGTGCCGAGAGGCGGGCGCAGGCTTTCACGCCGTGCGGGCGGACCTCGCGAGCCTTGAGCCGATCGAGCGCATCGTCGCCGAGGCGACCTCGGTCAGCGGTCGGATCGACGTCCTCGTCAACAATGCCGGCATTATCCGCCGTGCGGACGCCATCAACTTCACGGAAAAGGATTGGGACGACGTGATGAACGTCAATCTCAAATCCACCTTCTTCCTGTCCCAGGCGGTGGCCCGCACCATGCTGGCGGACGGGCGCGGCGGCAAGATCATCAACATCGCGTCGCTCCTGTCGTTCCAGGGCGGTATCCGCATCCCATCCTATACCGCGAGCAAGAGCGGCCTGGCGGGGCTCACGCGGCTCCTGGCCTGCGAATGGGCCGGGAAGGGCATCAACGTGAATGCCATCGCGCCGGGCTATTTCGTGACCAACAACACGGAGGCGCTCCGCGACGATCCGAAGCGCAGCGCCGAGATCCTCGCGCGCATCCCCGCCGGGCGATGGGGCGATCCGACCGATCTCGGCGGCGCCGCCGTCTTCCTGGCGTCGCCGGCCGCAGACTACATTCACGGCGTCGTTCTGCCGGTGGACGGCGGATGGCTCGCCCGCTGAGAACCTTCTGGAGGAACCATGAACCGCATCAATGAACCCTTCGCCTTCGACGGCGAGATCGGCTGGGAGCCGGCAGGCCAGGGCATCCGCCGCAAGATCCTCACCTACAATGAGAAGGTGATGATGGTGCGCGTGGATTTTCAGGCCGGAGCCGTCGGCACGCCGCATTCGCATCCGCATATCCAATGCAGCCTCGTCGAGGCGGGGATCTTCGACGTGACCATTGCCGGGCGGACCGAGCGGCTCAAGCAGGGCGACAGCTTCCTCGTGCCTCCCGATGCCGTGCACGGTGCCGTCGCGGTGGAAGCCGGCGTGCTCCTCGACGTCTTCACCCCGATGCGTGAGGATTTTGTCTAGAGAATTGTCCGCGACTGACAATCGACTATCGATATCGGGCCGTCGGCGGGAGCGCCGGCGGCCCGTTCTGCTTTCGGGGACAGGAAAACTCAATCGCCGACTCGCGGTATAGTGTGGTGCCGCCAATCGCTTCTCCCGATCTCGCCGCCAGGGTCCTTCTGGAATGGAACCCTCTCACGTCACGGCCCGCCTTGTGCTTGCCACCCAGATTGTCCGAGGCGCCGCGCTCTCCCGGTCGACATCATTGAGGCACGTGCGATGATGGCGGGGAAATAGCGGTCATCGCGCTCCCATGCAGACTCCTAGGTATGGAAAATGCGCGACGTATGACGGTAATAGAGAGAACGTCAGTATCGCGAGAGGCGAAACATAATTTCGACTCCGAGACGCTGTCATAAAATTGCTGAAGCGATGGAACTCCGGTCCTTGAAAAACGTTAAGAGGGGTCGAGTTCCATCTGAAGACGAACAAAGTAGCTTTTGGAATGTCGGCGAAGGGGGCCAGGCGTTGGTTAAGCCTGGGACAGCGTAACGGGGGGCCTTATGTCACAAGTCGAAACCACCACTTTGCAGCTTGATCCCAGGCTGCTCCTCAAGACATTGCGCGCCTTGAGAAGAGGCGACTTTTCCGCCCGCCTGCCGTCGGACTTGACCGGCATCGACGGTGAGATCGCAGAGGCCTTCAACGACATTGCCGACCTGAACCAGGGTCTCGCGCAGGAACTGGAGCGCGTCGCCAAGGTCGTCGGCAAGGAGGGACGCATTGAGGAGCGCGGGCGCCTTGCGGGGGCGACCGGCTGCTGGAGCGAGTGCATCGATTCGGTGAACGCCATGATCGGCGACATCGTCCAGCCGACGATCGAGGTGGCGCGCGTGATCGGCGCGGTCGCAAAAGGCGACCTGAGCCAGACGATCGACCTGGCGACCGATGGGCGCCCCCTGCGCGGCGAATTCCTGCGCATCGGCAAAGTGGTCAACACCATGGTTGGCCAGCTCGGCAGCTTCGCTTCCGAAGTGACCCGCGTGGCGCGCGAGGTGGGCTCGGAAGGTAAGCTCGGCGGACAGGCGAAGGTCAAAGGCGTGGCCGGCACCTGGAAGGACCTGACCGAGAACGTGAACCTGATGGCGGCCAATCTGACCGGACAGGTGCGTAACATCGCCGAGGTCACGACGGCGGTGGCGAACGGCGATCTCTCGAAGAAGATTACCGTCGATGTGAAAGGCGAGATCCTCGAGTTGAAGGACACCATCAACACGATGGTGGACCAGCTCAATTCCTTTGCGTCCGAAGTGACGCGCGTTGCGAAGGAGGTCGGCACCGAAGGCAAGCTCGGCGGGCAGGCCCAGGTGCGCGGCGTCGCCGGCGTGTGGAAGGACCTCACCGACAACGTCAACATGATGGCGGCCAACCTCACTGGTCAGGTGCGAAACATCGCCGAGGTCACGACGGCCGTCGCCCGGGGCGACCTGTCGAAGAAGATCACCGTCGACGTGAAAGGCGAGATCCTCGCCCTCAAGTCGACCATCAACACCATGGTGGACCAGCTCAACTCCTTCGCCTCGGAAGTGACGCGCGTGGCGAAGGAGGTCGGCTCGGAAGGCAAGCTCGGCGGGCAGGCGCAGGTGGAGGGCGTCGGTGGCGTCTGGCGAGACCTCACCGAGAACGTGAACATGATGGGTTCGAACCTCACCGCGCAGGTTCGTAACATCGCCGAGGTGACCACGGCCGTGGCGAACGGCGACCTGTCTAAGAAGATCACCGTGGAGGTTCGTGGCGAGATCCTCGAGCTGAAGAACACCATCAACACGATGGTGGACCAGCTCAACTCCTTCGCGTCCGAAGTCACCCGCGTGGCGAAGGAAGTCGGGTCGGAAGGCAAGCTCGGCGGTCAGGCGCAGGTGCGGGGCGTGGCCGGAACCTGGAAGGACCTCACCGACAACGTAAACCTCATGGCGGCGAACCTGACGGGACAGGTGCGCAACATCGCGGAAGTCACGACCGCTGTCGCTAATGGCGACCTGTCGAAGAAGATCACCGTGGAGGTGCGCGGTGAGATCCTCGAGCTGAAATCGACCATCAACACCATGGTGGACCAGCTCAACTCCTTCGCTGGAGAAGTGACCCGCGTGGCCAAGGAGGTCGGCTCGGAAGGCAAGCTCGGTGGGCAGGCCCGCGTGGAAGGTGTGGCCGGCATCTGGAAGGACCTGACCGATAACGTCAACCTCATGGCGGCGAATCTGACGGGTCAGGTACGTAACATCGCGGAAGTGACGACGGCCGTCGCGAACGGCGATCTGTCCAAGAAAATCACCGTCGATGTGCGCGGTGAGATTTTGGAACTCAAGTCCACCATCAATACGATGGTCGACCAGCTCAATTCCTTCGCGGGCGAGGTGACCCGCGTGGCGCGTGAAGTGGGTACCGAGGGCAAGCTTGGCGGGCAGGCGCAGGTGCGCGGCGTTGCCGGCGTGTGGAAGGACCTGACCGACAACGTCAACATGATGGCGGCCAACCTCACAGGTCAGGTGCGAAATATCGCCGAGGTGACCACAGCCGTGGCGAACGGCGACCTGTCGAAGAAGATCACCGTCGCGGTCGAAGGCGAGATTCTGGAGCTGAAATCGACCATCAACACCATGGTCGATCAGCTCAACTCCTTCGCGGGCGAAGTGACGCGCGTGGCGCGCGAAGTGGGCACGGAAGGTAAGCTCGGCGGACAGGCCCAGGTTCGCGGCGTCGGCGGCGTCTGGAAGGACCTGACCGAGAACGTGAACATGATGGCGGCGAACCTGACGGGACAGGTGCGCAACATCGCCGAGGTGACCACGGCGGTCGCGAACGGCGATCTGTCCAAGAAAATCACCGTCGACGTGCGTGGTGAGATCCTCGAGCTGAAATCGACCATCAACACCATGGTCGATCAGCTGAACTCCTTCGCGTCCGAAGTCACCCGCGTGGCCCGCGAGGTGGGCATCGAAGGCAAGCTCGGTGGACAGGCGCAGGTGCGGGGCGTGGCCGGCACCTGGAAGGATCTCACCGACAACGTCAACATGATGGCCGACAACCTCACCGGTCAGGTGCGCGGCATCGCCAGCGTGGTGACGGCGGTCGCCGAGGGCGACCTCAAGCGCAAGCTCATCGTAGATGCGAAGGGCGAGATCGCGGCGCTTGCCGAGACCATCAACGAAATGATCGACACCCTTGCGACCTTCGCCGACCAGGTGACGAACGTCGCCCGCGAAGTGGGTGTGGAAGGCAAGCTGGGAGGGCAGGCGAGGGTGCCGGGAGCTGCCGGCCTGTGGCGCGATCTCACCGATAACGTGAACCAGCTCGCGGCCAACCTGACCACGCAGGTTCGCGCGATCGCGGACGTGGCCACCGCCGTGACCAAGGGCGATCTTACTCGGTCGATCTCGGTGGAAGCCTCGGGCGAGCTCGCCTCGCTCAAGGACAACGTGAACGAGATGATCCGCAATCTGCGCGACACGACGCTCAAGAACGCGGAGCAGGATTGGCTCAAGACCAACCTCGCCAAGTTCACCCGCATGCTGCAGGGCGAGCGCGATCTTACCACCGTGTCCAACATGATCCTGTCCGAGATTGCCCCGCTGGTGAACGCCCAGCAGGGCGTGTTCTACACGATGGGGAACGATGGCAGCGGGCCGATCCTCGACATGGTGGCGTCCTACGCCTTCACGGAGAGGAAGCATCTCAACAACCGCTTCCGCCTGCGCGAAGGCCTCGTCGGGCAGGTCGCCTACGAGAAGAAGCGGATCCTCCTCACCAATGTGCCGGGCGACTACATCACCATCAGCTCGGCTCTCGGCGAGGCGCCGCCGCTGAACATCATCGTGCTGCCTGTCCTGTTCGAGCAGGAGGTGAAGGCCGTGATCGAGCTTGCCTCCTTCAGCCGGTTTTCGGAGACGCATCAATCCTTCCTCGAGCAGCTCACAGAATCGATCGGCATCGTTCTGAACACCATTGCGGCGAACATGCGGACGGAAGGGCTGCTGAAGCAGTCCCAGCTTCTCACCTCCGAACTGCAGAGCCAGCAGGAAGAGCTGAGAAACACCAACGACCGGCTGGAGCAGCAGGCCGCCAGCCTGCGCCAGTCCGAGGAACTCCTGCGGCAGCAGCAGGAAGCGCTGCAGAAGACGAATGAAGAGCTCGAAGACAAGGCGCGCCTGCTCGAACTTCAGAAACGCGAGGTCGAGACGAAGAACCAGGAGGTCTCCGTCGCGAAGACCGCCCTCGAGGAGAAGGCCGAGCAGCTCTCGCTCACGTCGCGCTACAAGTCGCAGTTCCTGGCCAATATGAGCCACGAATTGAGAACGCCGCTGAACTCGCTTCTCATCCTCTCGAAGCTCCTGACCGAGAACTCGGACGGAAACCTGACCGACAAGCAGAGGGAATTCGCCAAGACCATCCACGCGGCGGGATCCGACCTGCTCTCGCTCATCAACGACATCCTGGACCTGTCGAAGATCGAGTCCGGTACCGTCAGCCTCGAAGTGTCGAGCGTCGCCTTCAAGGATCTCGTCGACAACATGGAACGGACCTTCCGTCAGGTGGCCGAGGAACGGAAGCTCGATTTCCACGTGGAGGTCGATCAGAAGCTGCCGTCGTCGATCAGGACGGATTCCAAGCGTCTGCAGCAGGTGCTGCGCAACCTCCTGTCGAACGCCTTCAAGTTCACGGAGCGCGGAGGCGTGACGCTGCAGATCGGCTCGGCCGAGGGAACGCCGCTGAGGGCCGGCAGCCAGTGGGTCGCCATATCGGTGACGGATACCGGCATCGGCATCCCGGAGGAGAAGCAGCGCATCATCTTCGAGGCCTTCCAGCAGGCGGACGGCACGACGAGCCGGAAATACGGTGGCACCGGGCTGGGCCTGTCGATCAGTCGCGAGATCGCCCGTCTGCTCGGCGGCGAGATCGTTGTGTCGAGCACCCCGGGAAGCGGCTCGACCTTCACGCTCTTCGTGCCCGTAGAGCCGCCGGCCAGCCATGGAACGGCCGGCGCGGCATCCTCCGTGCGGCTGAACGGCGATGGAGCCGCTCAATCGACCGCGACGACGGACGAGGCGGCGGGAACTCTGATCCGCCAGCCGTCGGCCGCCATGGCGCTCTCCGCCTCGCTCGACGACCGCCATGCGATCACGAGCGGGGACCGTGTCGTCCTCATCGTCGAGGACGACGCCATGTTCGCCTCGGTGCTGCTGGAGCTTGCCCGCGAGGAGGGCTTCAGGGGATTGATCGCCATGGACGGCGCCTCGGCGCTCGCGCTGGCGCATCGCTACAAGCCCCATGCGATCACACTCGACATCGGCTTGCCCGACATGGACGGCTGGGCGCTGCTCGATCTTCTCAAGCACGATCCGCGCACGCGGCACGTGCCGATCCATGTGATCTCCGTCGACGACCAGAAGAAGCGCGGCCTGAAGGCTGGTGCCTTCGGCTTCCTGGAGAAGCCCGTCGACCGGGATGCGCTCATGGGGGCGCTCAACCGCACGAAGGAGTTCATCGACCGTCCCGTGAAGAATCTGCTTCTCGTCGAAGATGACGACATTCAGCGCATGAGCCTGTCGGAGCTCATGAAGAGCGAGCAGGTCGACGTGACCGCCGTGGGAACGGCCGAGACGGCCCTGGAGGCGATCCAGGTGCGGCAGTTCGATTGCGCGGTCGTCGATCTGGGCTTGCCGGATCTCCCGGGAGCGGAACTCATCGAGCGCATCCGTAAGACGAAGGGCGGAGAGGACCTGCCGATCGTCATCTATACCGGCCAGGACCTAACCACGACCGAGGAGCGTCACCTGCAGGGCATGGCGGCCACGCTCATCGTGAAGGGCGAGGGCTCGTCCGAGCGCCTGCTCAACGACACGGCTCTCTTCCTGCACCGGGCGATCAGCGCGATCCCGGAAGAAAAGCACATCGTCGTCCAGCACCGAACCGACAATTCGCTCGATGGCCGGAAGGTGCTGATCATCGATGACGACATGCGCAACATCTTCTCGCTGACGAGCGCGCTCGAGCAGCACGGGATCTCGGTCGTCTTCGCCGAGAACGGCCTGGAAGGCATCGAGAAGCTCCAGGCCAACCCGGACGTGGACGTCGCCCTGGTCGACATCATGATGCCCGAGATGGACGGTTACGAGACCATGCGCGAGATCCGCAACATCCCGCGGTACCGCGACCTTCCGCTCGTGGCGGTGACGGCGAAGGCCATGAAGGGCGACCGGGAGAAGTGCCTCGAGGCCGGGGCGACGGATTACGTGTCGAAGCCGGTGGATGTGGATCAACTTCTCGCCGTCTTGCGCGTTCAACTCAGTCGGAGCACATATATCCCGGGCGGAACGATGGCTCCCAATGGTGCGGCAGAGACCGGGTTGAACTCATGACGGACGACGTACGGCGCGGGGAGCTGAGCCAGAGCCCGGATGAGTTACATCTGGTCTCGGTCCGCCCTCCGTCAGATCCGATTCCGGCCAAGATCCTGGTGGTCGACGACGACCCGCGGAACCTGATCGCCGTCGAGGAGGTGCTCCGGTCTCCCGGTGTGGAGATCGTCACCGCCGATTCCGGCGAGGGCGCGCTGCGCCATGTCCTGAAGGACGACTTCGCGGTTATCCTGCTCGACGTGCAGATGCCCCGGCTCGACGGCTACGAGGTTGCGAGCCTGATCAGGAACCGGCCGCGCTCCTCGCGCGTCCCGATCCTGTTCCTGACGGCCTTCAACAAGGACGACATGCATGTCTTCAAGGGATATTCGGCCGGGGCCGTCGACTATGTCTTCAAACCCATCGAGCCGCTGATCCTCCGCTCCAAGGTCGAGATCTTCGTCGACCTTTATCGCAAGACGGAAGAGATCCGCCGGCAGGCCGAGCAGGAGCGGCGCCTGCTGATGGACAACCTTCGTGTGCGCAGCGAGAAGCTGAAGGCGGAGCAGGCCCTGCGCCGCCGCGAGGAACATCAATCGATCGTCCTGCAATCTCTGCCCATCGCGCTCTATACGGCCTCGGTCGAGGAGGATCATCGGCGCCTTCATTTCACCAACGAGAGCATCGAGCGCATCACCGGATTCCGGCCGGAGGCTTTCCTCGAACGGCCGGATTTCTGGTCCTCCCGCATCAATCCGGAGGACCAGGAGCGTGTTCTGGCCCAGCTGAAGCGTCTGGGAGAGGAGGGTTCCGTCAATCTCGAATATCGCTGGCGCTGCGCCGATGACGTGGAACGGCACTTTCTCGACCAGACGGTCCTCATGCGCGACGAAGACGGCCAGCCGCGCGAATTCTTCGGCATGTGGTTCGACATCACGGAAAGCAAACAGATGGAGCAGAACCTGCTCCATGCCAGCAAGCTCGAGGCGGTCGGCCGCCTGACGGGTGGGATCGCACACGATTTCAACAATATGCTGAGCGTCGTGATCGGCAATCTCGATCTCCTGAAGAAATCCATTCAGGGTAACGAGAAGGCCGAGCGCCGGGTGCGCATGGCGTTGGAAAGCGCCCAGCATTGCGCCGATCTCACCTACAGGCTCCTGACCTTCTCGCGGCGTCAGGCTCTGCAGGTCTCGACCATCGACGTCGCGAGCCTGATGCCCAGCCTGTTGGAATTGATGCGCAGGACGTTGGGCGAGCACGTCAATGCGAGCCTGCATCTGGACGACGGGATCTGGCCGATCCAGGTCGATCGCGCCCAGTTCGAGGCGGCGCTCCTGAACCTCGCCGTCAACGCCCGCGATGCCATGCCCCATGGGGGCGATCTCACGATCTGCGTCAAGAACCAGATGGTGGAGGAGGGGAAGTCCGCTCCGGGTGGCGAGTTCGTCGTGATCTCCGTGAGCGATACAGGCATCGGAATGCCGCCCGAGGTCCTGGAAAAGGTGTTCGAGCCGTTCTTCACCACGAAGGAAAGCGGGAAGGGCACGGGCCTCGGCCTGAGCATGGTCTACGGCTTCGTTCAGCAATGCCACGGCCACGTGGAGGTCGAGAGCGAGCCGAATGTCGGCACGACGATCCGCATCTTCCTGCCCCGCTCGCACGATGCGGCGGAAAGGCACGAAGACAGCCAATCGGCCATGGCCCACCCTTTCGGGGATGGCCGCACGGTGCTCGTCGTGGAGGACAATCCCGCCGTGCGCCAGGTGGCGCTGTCCACCCTTCATTCGCTCGGTTTCAAGGTGATGGAGGCCGAGACCGGGGACGAAGCCGCTCGGCTCCTGCGATCGAAGAACGACATCAAGCTTGTTCTCTCCGACGTCAGGATGCCGGGGGCTCTCAGCGGCATAGACTTGGCCCGCCTGATTCAGAAGGAACAGCCGGACGTGCAGGTTCTCCTGACCACCGGCTATTTCGACGGTGAGGAAAAGCTCGAAGATCTCAATCTTCTCTACAAGCCCTACAGAGCGAGCGACCTGGCGGAGAAGCTGCAATCGCTGATGAATTCTCCGGAGAATGTCCCCTTGGAGAACACGGCCATGCGCCGGGCTGCGGCCGCCGTCGCCTAGAGCTTTGTACGGTGAAGTGGGGCCGGCTCACTCTCGAGCGATGCCACTCGGCAAGGGCTGGAGCTGATTCCACGCCGGTGGAGACAGCTCCAGCTTTGGCGCGATAACCGAGCCGGGATGGCGCATCCGTCTGGCAGGAATGTTCCTTCCCGGTTTGTCTTTGAGGCAGACTTTCAGAACTCGGCCGACAGACTGTCCCGGTCGCCGCGCCAGGCGGTGTAGAAATCGCCTGTCCGGTCGAGAACGAATACCGTCGGATTGTTCGACACGGCCGACCAGCAGGCGGCCTCGACGGCGAATTTCAGTGCTTTGGCGCGAAAATAAAACGAACCAAGATCCCGGCCGAATTGAGAAACCGTCCAACGATCGTGCTTGAATGCAACGCAATACGCTCCGTGGGGCATGAAGCACCTCCCAAGTCGCTCTTCCGGCGCATCGTGCGGCACTCTAGGGCCGCTCTGAGTGATGCGCTGTTTCAATCAAACAGCATCGGGTCGACCCCGAGAGTGGATCCACCTTCGGGTCCGATGCTTCGCAAAATACAGGTGCCGTTGCTAACCATCCTGAACGGATATGGCAACCGGGAATGACGGTTTACGATCCCAAACATTAAGGATGGGTTTCCCGGCGCGTCAGAGCGAGGCGGTCACGCCTCCGTCGACATAGATGATCTGGCCGTTGACGAAGTTGGACGCGTCGGATGCGAGGAAGACGGCGGCGCCGATCAGGTCCTCCAATTCGCCCCAGCGCCGGGAGGGTGTACGGCCGATGAGCCAGTCGGAGAAGGCCTTGTCGTCGACCAGGGCCTGGTTGAGTTCCGTCTTGAAATAGCCGGGCCCGATGCCGTTCACTTGCAGGCCATGCCTGCCCCAATCGATGGCCATGCCCTTCGTGAGCATCTTCACGGCTCCCTTGGTGGCCGTGTAGGGCGCGATCGAGGGGCGACCGAGCTCGCTCTGGACCGAGCAGATATTGATGATCTTCCCCCGGCCGCGCGGGATCATTTTCCTGGCGACCGCCTGGCTCACATAGAAGACGCTGTCCACATTCGTGGTCATCAGCGCGTGCCATGTCTCCTCCGGATAATCCTCCAGAGGGCCGCGCCGCTGCATGCCCGCATTGTTGATCAGGATGCCGATGGGCCCGATCTCGGCTTCGGTCCGGTCGATGGCCGTCCGGACGGCGCCGCTGTCCGTTACGTCGAAGGGCATTTCGAACACGGACGAGCCTTCGTCGCGTAGCAGTCGGGCCGCTTCCGCAACCTTGTCCGGATGGCGTCCGTTGAGGATGACGCGCGCGCCGGCGCCTCCGAGGCCCCGGGCGAGCGCAAGGCCGATGCCCGCGCTCGATCCCGTCACGAGCGCGACGCGGCCCGACAGGTCGAACAGGTTCGCAATGTTCATGTTCATTCCAGGTCTCGCGTGAGCCCGACCGCTCTCAGAGAATGCGGCCGGGATTGAGGATGCCGGCCGGATCGAGCGTCTGCTTCATCTGCCTCATCAGGGCGAGTTCGGGCTCCGTGCGGCTCAGGGGAAGATAGGGGCGCTTGATGCGCCCGATGCCGTGCTCCGCCGAGATCGAGCCGCCGAGGCGGGAAACGAGCTCGTAGACGAGACCCTGTACGCCCTTCTTGATTGCATCGTCCATGTCGCGATGGGCGACATTGATATGGATGTTGCTGTCGGCCACATGACCGAACACGACATAGACGGCATCCGGCCACTGCCTTGGCATTTCCTGGCGCAGATGCGCGACCGCCTCCGTCATGCGGTTGAGCGGCACGCTGACGTCGAAGCGGATTTCCTCCGGCAGGAAGCGGCCGTATTCGTAGGGTGTTTCTCGGTATGCCCAGAAGCGGTTCCGGTCGGCGCGGGACTGCGCCACCACGGCGTCTTGTATCAGCCCCTGCTCGTAGAACTCGCCGAGGAGCATGGAAAAGGCTTCCGTTCCCGCCGGATCGACTCCCATATCGGCCTCGATCAGGAGCGTCACGTCGTGTTCCGCCTCGAAGGCCGGCGCAAGGCCGCAGATCTCGGTAGCGACGGTCATGAATTCCCGCCACATTGCCTCGAAGACCAGCAGGCGTCCCGGATGAGCCTGCTGGAACCGGCGCAGGACCACGAGGGCATCCTCGAAGCTGCCGACCGCGCAGAGGGCCGTCTGCAACCCTTGAGGCTTGGGATGCAGGCCGATCACCGCCCGCGTCACGACGCCGAGCGTTCCCTCGCTGCCGATGAAGAGCTGCGTCCAATCGTATCCGGCATTGTTCTTCAACATCTTATTGAGAGATCGGACCACAGTGCCATCCGCCAGAACGATTTCGAGACCGAGAACGTTGCGCCGGGTCATGCCGTAACGCAGCACTTGGTTGCCGCCGGCATTGGTCGCGATGTTGCCGCCGATCGTGCAAGTTCCACGCGCGCCGAGATCGATCCCGCACAGGAAGCCGGCCTCGTCCGCCGCCTGCTGTATGACCGCGAGCGGCGTGCCGGCCAGAGCGGTCAGCGTGGCGCTCGCCGCGTCGATCTCTTCAATGGCGTTCATGCGCTCCAGCGACAGGGCGATCTCTCCCGCCTGCGGGTGCGCGCCGCCCGCAAGGCCGGTCAGCCCGCCCTGCGTGACGACAGGCTGGCGGTGCTCGCGGCAGATCCTCAGGGCCGTCGAAACATCCTCCGTGGTCTGCGGCAGGATCAAGGCCTGCGGCGCGACGGGTGGCAGGCCGCCGGCATCGGCGTGATTGCGGGAGGGAATGTCGGTCCCGACCCGGATCCGCGATCCCAAGGCCGCAACGAGGGCATCGATTACTTGGCTCATCGTGGTCTCACTCGAAATCAGAAGCGCTCCTGGCGCGAACGGACAATTCGCACCTGGCCATCGGGCACTAGAGTTTATCCGTCAGCCGCACGATGGCATCCGGTCGCTGCCAGAGTTCCGGCAGCAATTCGAGGCCGAGTCCCGGCTGCATGTTCACCGTGACTTCGCCTTTGGTGACGATCGGCAGTTCCGTTACGAGCTCCGTGTACCAGCCCGTATAAAAGGCGCGAACGCTTTCCTGGATCAGAGCGTTGCGCGCATGAAGCGAAAAGTGGCAGGACGCGGCGTACACCACCGGGCCCGTGCAGTCGTGCGGCGCGACCGGCACGTGCCAGGCTTCCGCGAGCGCGGCGATCTTGCGCGCCTCCGTCAAACCGCCGCACCAGGACAGGTCGAGCATGGCGACGCCCGCGACGCCGGTTTCCAGATATTCCCGGAACGCGTGCGTGTAGGACAGGGTCTCCGACGCGCAGACCCAGGCCTTCGAATGCTGCGCATATTCCTTGAGGTCGCCGATATTGTCGAGACGGAACGGGTCCTCGTGCCAGTAAGTGTCGAATTCGGCTAGCGCTGAAGCGAGCTTCTTGGCCATCGGAAGGCTCCACAGGGAGTGGAACTCGACCATGATGTCCATCTTGTCGCCCACGGCCTTGCGGATCTTGGCGAAGGGTTCGAGCGCCGTCCGCAATTCCTCCGGCGAGATGTCGTAGCCGTGGCTGCGTTCGGCCGCCATATCGAAGGGCCAGATTTTCATGCCCGTAATGCCCTGTTCGAGCAGCGAATGGGCGAGATCATCCGCGCGGTGCAGGAATGCGTCCAGATCCTCGTAGGCGCCTTCCACCCCGCCGACGCCCCAATTGGCGACCTTCTGCGCACGGCTGTCGCGAATGTAACGGTAGCCCGCACAGGTGTTGTAGACCCGGATTCTGTCGCGGGAGCGGCCTCCCAGCATATCGCAGACGGGTTTGCCGTGCGCCTTGCCGAAGAGATCCCACAGGGCGATGTCGACTGCGGAGTTGCCACGCGTTTCCACGCCGGCCGAGCGCCATCCAAGGTAGTTCTGAAGGTCGCGGTTGATCCCTTCGATCTGCAGGGGATCGCGCCCGATCAGCTTGGCCGCGACCGTCTCGTGAATATATGCCTCGACCGCTGCAGCCCCCATGAAGGTTTCACCGAGGCCGATCAGCCCCTCGTCCGTGTGCAGGCGAATCCAGACGATGTTTGCGAATTCCTGGAGACGGATTGTTTCGACGCCTGTGATCTTCATGGGATCCTCGTGGGGCTGCGCTTGCGCGGCGATCGGAAGAGGCGAAAGGTTTGATGCCGCCTGCGGATGGGATGGAAGCCGCCGCTCCCATGATATCCACCGAAATGCTCCGCGCGAGCAGGTATTCATAAGTCTAATCTGCAACAAAGATGCAATTTGCAAACTTTCTCGCTTGTCTCTGAGAATCGGGCGGCTGATTTCTCCAATACAGGCTTGGATGCTGCCGCAGGTGAAAAAGCGTGAGAATGAGACGTGACGGGGAAAAGCCCGTTGTCCTGCATCGCCATTTACTCGCGAAACCGCTCCATCGGCTGAATTGACACTCCCTGCCACTGCGCCTTAGATCGACTGACATGTTTGTCGCTCCCGAGGCTTGAAGCATGCTCGGGGCGGAACAGAATCATGAGCGCTGAAGCGGGTTCCAGAGGCAGGGAGAACGTGTGAGCAGGGTAATCGCCATCTTTTTCAAAGGCTTGGAAGGACTGCTGGTTCTTCTGCTGGCCGCCATGGTCGTCATGGTCTTCGGCAATGTCGTGCTGCGCTATCTCTTCGATACGGGCATCGACGTCTCGGAAGAACTGTCCCGCTTCTTCTTCGTCTGGCTGACTTTCATCGGCGCCGTCGTCGTCGGGCGTGAGAATGCGCATCTGGGTGTCGAGACCCTGGTGGCACGCCTCGGCGATAACGGCCGTAAGGTCTGCATGGTCCTGTCCGACCTCTTCATCATCGGTTGCTGCGCGGTCTTCTTCTGGGGAACATGGCAGCAGGCCGAGATCAATGCCACGAACTACGCACCCATCACCGAGATCTCGATGCTATGGGTCTACGGGATCGGATATTTCACGAGCATCGGCCTGGGATTGATGGCGCTGCTCCGGATCGTGCGTGTCGCGACCGGACGGATCAGCGAGCATGAACTCAAGATATTCGCCGGCGACTACAGCGGCGACGAAGCCCATGCCCTGAGGGAGCGCCTCGAGTGACCATTCTCGTCTTTCTCGTCTCGCTTCTCGGATCCATGGCACTCGGAATGCCGATTGCCTTCTCGCTGATCGTCTGCGCCCTCGCGCTCATGCTCTGGCTCGGCAATTTCGACAGCCAGATCGTGGCCCAGAACATGATCATCGGGGCCGACAACTTTCAGCTCCTGGCAGTCCCATTCTTCCTGCTGGCCGGAGAGCTGATGAATGTCGGCGGCCTGTCGAAGCGCATCGTCAATTTCGCCCTGGCCTGCCTGGGGCACATCCATGGCGGCCTCGGTTACGTGGCCATCGTGGCGGCGCTCATCCTCGCGGCGCTGTCGGGATCTGCGGCGGCCGACACGGCGGCGCTGGCGGCCATCCTGATCCCGATGATGCGCAATGCCGGATACGACATTCCGCGTGCGGCCGGGCTCATCGCAGCCGGCGGCATCATCGCGCCGGTGATCCCGCCGTCCATCGGCTTCATCGTCTTCGGCGTCGCGGCCAATGTGTCGATCTCACAGCTCTTTCTCGCCGGCGTCGTGCCTGGTGTGATGATGGGCGTGGCGCTTGTCGTCGCTTGGGCCATCGTCAGCCGGAAGGACAAGATGAAGACGGCGCCTCGTGCTTCCATGCGCGAGAGGGGCAAGGCCTTCGTCGACGGCTTCTATGCCCTTCTCATGCCCGTGATGATCCTGGGCGGCATCAAATGGGGCATCGTCACGCCGACGGAGGCCGCAGTTCTCGCCGCCGTCTATGCGCTCATCATCGGCATGTTCGTCTATCGCGAGCTGAAGCCATCGATGCTCTATGGCGTCTTCCTCACGGCCGCGAAGACGACCGCCGTGGTGATGTTCCTGGTCGCGGCGGCGCTCGTCTCCGCATGGCTCATCACCCAGGCGAACATTCCGGGGGAGATCAGCGGGCTCATCCAGCCTCTCATGGGCAACAAGACCCTGCTCATGTTCGCCCTCATGTTCCTCGTCGTCATCGTCGGAACCGCGCTGGATTTCTCGCCGACGGTTCTGATCTTGACGCCGGTGCTCATGCCGATCGTGAAACAGGCCGGCATCGATCCGGTCTATTTCGGCGTGCTGTTCATCATCAATAACGCCATCGGGTTGATCACGCCCCCGGTCGGCATCGTGCTGAACGTGGTGAGCGGCGTCGCCCGCGTACCCATGGGCGCGGTCATCCGCGGGGTCAACCCGTTCCTGATGGCCCAGCTCGTCGTGCTTGTCCTGCTCATCGTCTTCCCCGACCTGGTCATGGTACCCCTGGCCTGGCTCAGGGGACGCTGAGACGGCAGATCCGTTGAAAACCAAAAGAGAGAGGAAACGACCATGAAAGCACTCAAATACGCACTCGCCGCCGGCGTGGCCGCGACTATCCTGGCGGCCGTTCCGGCCAATGCGCAGTTCACGGAGCGCAACATCCGCCTGTCCAACGGCGTGAACGAGGATCACCCGAACGGCAAGGGCGTCGAGAAGTTCCAGGCCTGCCTGACCGACAAGTCGGGCGGCAAGATCAAGGTGCAGGGCTTCTGGGGCAACGCCCTCGGTGGCGATCTCCAGGCCACGCAGGCGCTGCGCTCCGGCACACAGGAGATGGTCGTCACGTCGAGCTCGCCGCTCATCGGCATCCTGCCGGATCTCGGCGTGTTCGATCTGCCGTTCCTGTTCGCCAGCAACAAGGAGGCCGATTCCGTCCTCGACGGCGAGTTCGGCAAATACATCGACGGCAAGCTCGAAACGGTCGGCCTCGTCAATCTGGCCTATTGGGAGAACGGCTTCCGTAACCTCACCAACTCGCGCCGTCCGGTCGAGAAGTGGGAGGACTTCAAGGGCCTGAAAGTCCGTGTCATGCAGAACAACGTGTTCCTCGACACGTTCAAGAACATGGGTGCCAACGCGGTGCCGATGGCGTTCGGCGAAGTCTTCACGGCTCTGGAGACGAAGGCCATCGACGGCCAGGAAAATCCATTCGTGACCATCGACACGTCGAAGTTCTACGAGGTGCAGAAGTACCTGTCCGTGACGCGTCACGCCTACACGCCGTTCCTCGTGCTCTATTCCAAGAAGCTGTGGGACGGTCTGTCGAAGGATGAACAGGCCGCTCTGCGCGAATGCGCCGCCGTCTCGCGCGACGAGCAGCGCAAGGTGTCCCGCGAGCTGTCGGAAGCCTCGTTGAACAAGATCAAGGGCGCGGGCATCATCGTCAACGAGCTGAACGAGCAGGAAGCCAACCGCATGCGCGAGCAGGCGAAGTCGGTCTGGGAGAAGCACGCCGCGACCATCGGGCCTGAGACGGTGAAGATGATGCAGGCGGAGCTGGACAAGGTCCGCAAGAAGTAAGCTTGTCATAGAAATCCGATCGCCGCCGTCCGGAGCCTTCGCGCACCGAACGGCGGCGCCCATACATTTCCCACAAGCCTGAACCGCCGTTGCGGTCGTCGGGCCGATTTGAAAAGACCCCGATCGATGCAGATCCTCATTCTCGGGGCGGCCGGAATGGTCGGCCGCAAGCTCACGGAACGCCTGGTCAAGGAAGGCCGACTGGGAGGAGAGGCGATCACGCGTCTCGTACTGCACGATGTCGTCGAGCCTCCGCGGCCACAGGCGTCCTTTGCCGTCGACACGCTGACGTCCGATTTCTCGCTGCCCGGAGAGGCGGAAAAGCTCGTGGCGAGCCGTCCCGACGTGATCTTCCACCTCGCCGCCATCGTGTCGGGCGAGGCGGAGGCGGATTTCGACAAGGGCTATCGAATCAATCTCGACGGGACACGCTTCCTGTTCGATGCGGTTCGCACCATCGGGGACGGCTACAAGCCACGCCTCGTCTTCACGTCGTCCATCGCGGTGTTCGGGGCACCTTTCCCGGATGCGATCGGGGACGAGTTCTTCCTCACGCCGCTCACGAGCTACGGAGCCCAGAAGGCGATGGGCGAGCTGCTGCTCGCCGATTACACCCGGCGTGGGTTCTTCGACGGCGTCGGGATCCGGCTTCCCACGATCTGCGTCCGTCCGGGCAAGCCCAACAAGGCGGCGTCGGGCTTCTTCTCGAGCATCATCCGCGAGCCGCTCAACGGTCACGAAACCGTCCTGCCGGTTTCGCTGGATGTCCGCCACGCCCATGCCTCGCCACGATCCGCCGTCGGCTTCCTCATCCATGCGGCGAGCATGGACACGTCGAAGATCGGTCCGCGGCGCAACCTGACGATGCCGAGCGTGTCGGTGACCGTCGGCGAGCAGATCGAAGCGCTTCGGCGTGTTGCCGGCGAGCAGGCCGTCGCCCGCATCCGCCACGAACTCGATCCGACCATCATCCGTTTCGTAGAAGGATGGCCCCGCCGTTTCGATGCAAGCCGCGCCGAAAGCCTGGGCTTCCACGCGGAGTCCAGCTTCGACGAGATCATCTCCATCTATGTCGAGGACGAACTCGGCGGCGTCGTTCCGACCTGACCGGGATCCGGATAGGAACTTAGCTTCGGGGGCGCTCCGGGAAGAACCGTTGCCTGAGCGACGCCCATTTCTGGATCGCCCAGAGGGTGAACCGGCCTATGGGTCTCTGCAGGATGGGGACGTCCCGGGCGATCAGCAGAAGACCCAAAGGCAACATCCAGATCCCAAGGAAGGGCAGGATCGAGAAGATTCCCCCCAGGATGAGAAGCAGGCCTGCGGGGATCCTGATCCACCGCGAGTTCGGGTGGCGAAGGCTGCGAAGCACGCGGGCAACCTTGCCCGGCACCTCATGCTCCAGGCGCTTGAACGCCTGCCTCAAGACGGCTCGTCCGCTTTGGTGTCCCATAACCTTCGAAGTATCCGCCACCGAGAGGGGTTCCCTCATGATGTGCCGTTGCGTACGCGGGACCGTGAACACGGGCTGAAGGCCGCCCTTTCCGCCGGATCTAGCAGGTAAAGCCCGCGAGGGCTTCGGCCACCGCCTGTGTGCCCTTTTCCCGGACCCGCATGATCCGAAGGGTCCGTTCTTTCTGCTCGAGGCGGTAGAGATAGGGGTCGAATTCCAGCGGGAGCGCGGGATCGCCCAGATAGCGCGGCTTGTCGGCCAACTCGTAATAATCAGCCCTCAGCAGCCGTCCGAGATGCTCCTGGACCGAGTGGGGGAGAGGCGGCACGTTATGGCGGACGGGCAGCGCCATGGAAGACGATTGGGCGAAATTGGGATCATTTACAATGTTATCAAGCATCGTTGAGCCCCGTGAAACTGCGTAGGTTAACGCGTGGGTTACCATCGGGTTTCACGGGCAGGTGGTGCAAACTGCCGCAGGCTTGGCCGAGCGGAGCAAGCTTCGGCCAAGCCTGCAGCATTAGATCTGCCCGAAAGACGTGGCTTGAGGAAAAATTTTGCAAAACGACCTTTTTCTTGCCGAGCGGCTGGCATTCCTGGGCATCGATGACGACGTCTGCCGGGAGCTTCGCGGGGTCTGGCAGGACATCTCCCCCGAATTGCCGAAGATCCTCGAACGCTTCTACGCCCACATGCATCGGCAGCCGCAGCTGTCCCGGCTGATCGGCACGCAGCAATCCCGGCTCGTCTCCGCCCAGATGCAACATTGGGGCAGGCTCTTCAGCGGCGCTTTCGACGATGCCTATGTGGAGGGGATCCGCCGCATCGGTCTCATCCATAACAAGATCGGCCTCGAGCCGCGCTGGTACATCGGAGGCTATGCCTTCATCCTCAACGAGCTGATCCGTGTCCTGTCCAGGAAGCATCGTTTCAGCGCAGGGGCGCTGGCCCGCAAGCTGGCGGCGGTGAACCAGGCGGTCATGCTCGACATGGACTTCGCCATCTCCGTGTACCAGGACGCCTTCGTTCAGGATCGTCAGAGGAAAGGGGAGGACTTGTCGCTGGCCGTCGCATCCTTCTCCGATGCCGTCCAGGAGAGTCTGGAGATCTCCGGGCAGGCGAGCAGCGCTCTCTCCGAAAGCGCTACGGTTCTCGACGAGGCGACCGGAAGCGCCCGGAGCCTGGCCGTTCAGGTCACGACGGCGGCCGAGCAGACCGCATCCAACATGCAATCGGGGGCGGCGGCCACGGAGCAGCTCGCATCCTCCGTCCGCGAGATCGGTCAGCAGGCCAGCCGCTCGGCCGATGTGGCGCGCCATGCCCTGGAGAGCTCCCAGCGGACGAAGGAAACCGTCAATGGCCTGGCCGAGCAGGCGAAGGAAATCGGCGACGTCGTCGACCTGATCGAGCGGATTGCGGCGCAAACCAACCTGCTCGCCCTGAACGCCACCATCGAGGCGGCCCGCGCGGGGGAGATGGGGAAGGGCTTCGCCGTCGTGGCCCAGGAGGTCAAGACCCTCGCCAACCAGACCGCCCGGGCGACGACGGAGATCGGCTCGCGCATCGGTGCGATTCAGGAGGCGACGCAGCGCAGCGTGTCCGACATCGACAATATCGGCCGCATCATGGAAGAGCTGAGCGGCATAGCCACGGCCATTGCGGCCGCCGTCGAGGAGCAGGCAGCAGTCACGTCGGAAATTTCCGTCAACGTCAACCAGACGACAGACCATACGCATGCGGTCGTGAGGAGCATCGAGGCGCTGACCGGGTCGACGGCCTCAGCGGCCGCTGCCGCGCAGGACGTGTCCAGCGCCAAGCACACCTTGGACCAGCAGCTTCAACGCCTGAGACAGGACATCGACCGGTTTCTCGCAACCGCCAGGGCCGCCTGACACCTGCGCGACTGACCGCGGCGATTTGTGGCCGAATCGTGTCTTTTTGGGTACAGACACGAGTCCGCAAATCAGACACCTTGCCGACAGTTGCCGCCGGATTTGCCTCTGGCGCAGCTGCCGGAGCCGCGAGGGCTCCTGTGTGGGGGCACAGGTGGATCAGACGGACCAGGAAATCGAGCAGATCGCTCGCGCATTCTTTATCGCACGGCATGAAGGCGGAATCTGGGAGACCGCATCGCGGCTCCTGCAACACGAATTCCGGCTCTATGCCCGGCAGGCCCTGAGCATGCTGGAGAAGAGGCAAGAACAGATCTGGAGCGAGGCTCCCATCATGGCCTCGGCGGACGTTCTCGAAGCGGC
Organism: Microvirga sp. Mcv34; assembly: GCF_024519725.1. Lineage (GTDB taxonomy): Bacteria > Pseudomonadota > Alphaproteobacteria > Rhizobiales > Beijerinckiaceae > Microvirga. The sequence continues at coordinate 130,460 of NZ_JALJRK010000004.1, forward strand.
CTAGAGCTGTGCCGCCTTCCTCGACAGTGAAACGGATCCCCTTCACCGAAAATGCTCTGGCGAACCGTCGCCTCCGAGATTCCCGGATGGCGCACGTCAGATGGGCCTGATGCTCTCTCACATCACGGCTTTTTGTGCGTCAAATGGGGGAGGCCCGTTGAAGGCGCCGCAGGCGCCGCCATTTTTACAGGGTGCAGACCCTCTGCAGAGGGTCTGGGGAGCTTTGCATGCAATCACCCGACGAATGGGAAATCCCTCCAGAATACCAACCCGATCCGAAAACGCTCGGTTATGATCTCAAGGATGCTCTGGCGGCCGTCGTTTCACTGAGGGCGCGCGTTCCCGATGATGCTTTCACGGCGGAAACCCTCGGGACGGAGCGCGCCGGGCAGGGCGTCGTCATTCGGGATGACGGCCTTGTCGTCACCATCGGCTATCTGATCGCCGAGGCCGAGGAGGTCTGGCTCACCACTAACAAGGGACGGGTCGTTCGGGCCGATGTGCTCGCCTACGATTACGAGAGCGGCTTCGGATTGGTGCAGGCGCTGGAGCCACTCGGGGTGCCGGTGCTGGCGCTGGGTGACTCACGTCATCTGAAGCCTGGGGATCAGGTGGTCATCGGCGGGAGCGGAGGGCCGAGCCATTCCCTCGCGGCGCAGGTAGTCGCCTGCCAGGAATTCGCCGGATACTGGGAATATCTCATCGATCCGGCCATCTTCACCGCGCCGGCCCATCCCAATTGGGGCGGCACGGCGCTGATCGGCCCCCGGGGCGACTTGGTCGGGATCGGCTCGCTCCAGCTCCAGCATCAGGCCTCCGGCGGCGCCGTGGTGCCTCTCAACATGAGCGTACCGATCGATCTTCTGAAGCCGATCCTGGACGATCTTCTGACCCTCGGGCGAACCAAGAGCAAGCCGCGACCTTGGCTTGGATTCTATGTCGCGGAGGCCGAGGACGATCAGATCACGGTCATCGGTCTCGCCGGCGACGCGCCGGCGCAGCGGGCAGGCTTGAGGGCCGGAGATCAGATCCACGCGGTGGCCGGCCAAACGGTAACCTCGCTGGCGGAGTTCTACCGCGCGATCTGGGCCCTGGGGGCTGCAGGCGTTGATGTCCCGCTCACGCTCGAGCGGGAAGGGGACACGTTCGACGTGACGGTCCGGTCCGCCGACCGGGGGCGTTTCATGAAGGGACCGCGCCTACAGTGATCGTCCGGGCGCCACGGCATCTGCCCGGCGCTGAACCGCTCTCACGAGCCTTTAAGCCATCTTCGAGCGACGATCGCCCTATGCGGAGATTGAGACATGGACCTTGAAGTGATGCTGCCGGGCGGCGAATCCGTTCCGTCTCTCGGGCAGGGAACCTGGCAGATGGCGGAGACGGGAAGCCGCCGGGCGCGGGAGATCGATGCGCTCCGCCTCGGCGTCGAGCTCGGCATGACGCTTATCGACACGGCCGAGATGTACGGTGAGGGCGCCGCGGAACAGCTCGTCGCAGAGGCGCTCGCCGGACAGCGGGATCGGCTCTTCCTCGTCAGCAAGGTCTATCCCCACAATGCGAGCCGCCAGGGCGTGGTGCAGGCCTGCGAGCGCAGCCTGAGGCGTTTGAAGACGGATCGGCTCGATCTCTACCTCCTGCATTGGCGCGGCGGCGTGCCGCTCGCGGAAACCGTTGCCGGTTTCGAGGACCTGCGCCGTGCCGGCAAGATCCGGCACTGGGGCGTCAGCAACTTCGACACCGACGACATGAAGGAGCTGCTTAGGATTCCTCAAGGGACGAACTGCGCGACCAATCAGGTGCTCTACAACGTGAACCGGAGAGGACCGGAATTCGATCTCATACCCTGGATGCAGAACCATCGCATCCCGCTCATGGCCTACAGTCCGATCGAACAGGGCAGGCTCCCGGCGAGCGGCATCCTGGAGAGCATCGGACGGAAACATGGAGCGAGCCCGTTCCAGATTGCCCTGGCTTGGCTCCTTCACCAGCCCGGCATGATCGCGATCCCGAAGGCCTCGAGCGCGGAGCATGTGCGGGACAACCATCGAGCGCTTGAGATCCGGCTGGATAGCGACGATCTTGAGGCCATCGATTCAGAGTTTCCACCGCCCCGGCGCAAGCGCCCGCTCGAAATGATCTGACCCTTTACCGCGAAAGCAGGATACGACAAGCTCATGACCTTCACCAGAGCCGATGCACTCGCCGTTGCGGAGATCCTCAGGACCACGGCTCAAGCCGAGATCCTGCCGCGGTTCCGCAACCTGTCGGACGACGCGATCCGGACGAAAACCTCGCAGCTCGATCTTGTGACTGATGCGGACGAGGCCGCCGAGCGCGTCATCGAGGCCGAGCTCCTGCGCCGCTTTCCGGGAGCGCTCGTCGTCGGCGAGGAGGGCGTCAGCCGGGATGCGCGCCTGCTCGATGGCCTCGGCCAGGCCGATCTCGCCTTCGTTCTCGATCCGGTCGACGGCACCTTGAACTTCGCCTCGGGGCTTCCGCTCTTCGGCGTGATGGCGGCGGTTCTGGTCAGGGGCGAGATCGTCGGCGGTGTGATCCTGGACCCGATTTCAGACGACTGGGCCGTGGCCGTCCGCGGTGAGGGCGCATGGATCCAGCGCACCGACGGCAGCACGAGCTCGCTCCAGGTTGCGGCGAAGGCGCCCCTGTCGCAGATGGCGGGCAACGTGTCATGGCGCTACCTGCCGGAAGACCTTCGTCCCGTGGTGACGGGCAACCTTCCCAAAGTCGCCATGGCGGCGGACCTGCGCTGCGCGGCGCATACCTACCGCCAGACGGCAGCCGGGCACATGCATTTCTCGTTCTCGTCGAGCGTGATGCCCTGGGATCACGCGGCCGGCTGGCTGATCCACCGCGAGGCTGGCGGGTACACGGCGCATTTCGACGGCTCGCCGTATCGCCCCGTCAATCGCGGCGGCGGCCTCATCAGCGCGCCGGACAAGGAGAGCTGGCAGGCGTTGCGCGACGCGCTGCTGCCTCAGGCCTGATCCTTCTTGAGGTAGTTGTACACCGTCGCCCGTCCCAGTCCCAGCACGCGCGAAATATAGGCGGCGGCATTACGCCCGCCGAAGGCGCCGTCCCCGGCGAGATCCGTGACGAGCTGCTGCTTCTGCGCGCGGCTCATCTCGGCGATGGTCAGGCCGCGCTCGCGGGTCCAGGACTGGATGTATTCGTTGATGCGCTCGTGCCAGTCTTCCTTGAACAGCGAAGCAGGCTTCTCCGGCGATTGCGGCACGGCGACGAGCGCGGTCAGCGTCTGCATGACGGCATGGAAGTGCGACACGTCCACATTGATGCAGAGAATGCCGATGGCTTTCTCGGGCGTGCGCAGGACGGCGCTGACCGACTTGATGCGCCGACCGTCCCAGTTCACCTTCTCATAGGGCCCGATGATGATGTCGGACGGCTTGAAATCTATCTCGTGCAGAAGGGACGGCTCGCCGAGTTCGCGCTTGGAGAAGGGATTGGAGAGATGCACCACGGTCTCGGTGGCGAGATCGTGGAGCACCACTTCCGCGTAGGGCTGGAACAGCAGCGCAATGGCGTCGCAGACGGGCGCATAGCTCGCGAGTTCAGGCGAGAGCGCCGTCTTCACACGCGTTTTGCGCGTCCGGTTCATGCGGCCTGCGCACGCATGAAGGCGGCGAGACGCTCCAAGCCCGCTTCGAGATGGTGCGCGGGGGCACCGATGCCGATCCGGATATAGCGATCCATGCCGTAGACGTCGCCCGGCAGCAGCATGACGCCGCGCTCCTCGCGCAGGCGGTGCACCAGTTCGGTCGAGTTCATTGGCATGGCGTAGCGGATGAAAGCCATGCCGCCGGCCTTGGGCGGCACGAAGGAGAACAAGTCGCCGTTGGCATCGACCCAGTGCTGCAGCACGGCGAGGTTCTCGCGCAGGATGCGCTTGCTTCGGGACAGGATCTCCTGCCGCTTGGCCGGCTGCACGGCGATCTCCGCAACGAACTCGCTGATCGCGCCCGTCGTGATCGAGGTATAGTCCTTGCGCTGCCAGGACGTGTAGATCTCATCGACCGGACCCACGAGCCAGCCGATGCGCAGGCCGGGCAGCGCCATGGCCTTCGACAGGCCGTTCGTCACGATAGCTTTCTCGTAGAGATCGGCGAAGCTCGGAGGCTCGTCCTGGTCAAGTTCCGCCCCCTTATAGACCTCGTCCGCGTGGAGGTAGATGCCGTGCTCGCGGGCGATGGCCACGAGGCCGTCCATCGTCTCGCGCGACAGGACGGCACCGGTCGGGTTGTTAGGGTTGCAGATCGTCATCATCTTCGTGCGGCTTGTGACCGCCTTGCGCACGTCGTCGAGATCGGGCGTCCACCCGAGCTCCTCGCGCAGCAGCACCTCCTTCACGGTGACGCCGATGGCCCGGGCCCAGCCCCAGATCTGCAGATAGTTCGGTACGAAAACCACGAGCTCGTCGCCGGGCTCGAGAAGCGACATCACGAGAAGAAAATTCGCCTCGGCCGATCCGTTGGTGACCATCACGTGGTCCGGTGTGCGACCGGGATGCAGGTTCGCGATAGCTTGGCGCAATTCCACGCGACCGTTGGTCCAGCCGTAGCCGAGCTCAACGTCGAGCACCCGGCTCTGCTGTTCGGGCGTCAGAAGCTCACGCAGGGAATAGGGATGCACGCCGCTATCGGACAGGTTGTACTCAACCGTGTTCTCATAGAGCGACTGAATGCGCTCGAGCGTGAACTCTTCGATCTTCATGGCAATCCCCGCAAGGCAAATGATTCACGCGGGTCTTAGCACCGTGAAAATAGACTTCATAGTCCAAATTAGACTTGACGGTTCAATTGCCGGCCTGCCATGGTCCGCCCCTGCCGTTTGCCCATGTCATACGTGGGCGCGGCTGTGTTTTGATCTTTGCCTCGACCCCCTTTCCGATTGGAGCCTTTGGGTGCAGTTCGATACTTTCCTGATGGAACGGAACCAGACGCTGTTCGAGAACGGCGTCGAGATCAACCTGACCGAGAGTGGCGTGCATCCATGCACCATCGAGGAGATCCTGCCCTCGGACGAGGCCCAGGCGCTGCTGCGCCAGCCGCTCGGCTATGGCTGGACGGACGGGCATCCCGATCTCAGAGACGGCATCGCGAGCTGGTATCCGGGCGCGTCCGCGGCCAACGTGCTGGTGACGAACGGCTCCTCCGAGGCAACGATGATCACCCTGATGGCGATGATCGATTCCGGCGACAAGGTGCTCTTCGCGGTTCCGAACTTCATGCAGGTGGACGGTCTCGGGCGCGCCCTCGGCATGAACGTCCGGCGCCTCCCTCTCTTGGCCGACCAGGGCTGGCAGGTGGATCCGGACGCGCTGGCGAAGGCGATGGATGGCGTGAAGCTGATCGCGGTCACCAATCCCGGCAATCCGACGGGCACCGTCCTGTCCCGCAGGAGCCGCGAGGCGCTGCTCGACGGGGCGCGCAAGGCCGGTGCCTGGCTTCTGGTCGACGAGATCTATCGCGGAGGCGAGATCGACGGTGCCGAGACGGAGACGTTCTACGGTCAGTATCCGCGCGTCATCGTCACGAGCAGCCTGTCGAAATCCTTCGCATGTCCGGGCCTGCGTCTCGGTTGGATCGTCGGACCGCAAGACGTGGTCGAAGAGGCCGCCAAGCGGCAGGATTACACCACCATCGGCAGCGGGATTCTCAGCCAGATCCTCGGCGCGGCGGTCATGGAGCCGCAGAACCGCGAGCGCATCCTGGCGCGCGGTCGCGCCCTTCTGAGCGAGAATGCCGACATCGTCGAGCGCTGGGTCGAGAAGCGGAACCGGTGGTCGTGGCAGCGCCCCGCCGCCGGCGGCATGGCGTTCCTGCATTATGATTTCGACATGTCCTCCGAAGATCTGTCGAACCGGCTGCGGGAAGAGGAGAGCGTGTTCGTCGTTGCCGGAAGCTGGTTCGGGATCGAGAGCCACATCCGCATCGGCATCGGTGTGAAGACCGAGCATCTGGTCGAGGGGCTGGCCCGTCTCGATACGTTCCTGTCCCGTCACGGCCTCGCCTAGAAGGCATAAGCGATGCTGCCGAAAGAGACCCTTCAGCGTGCGCGAGAGGATCTGAGGCGCCTCGTCGCTATCCCGTCCGTGAGTGCGCGCGGACAGGGCCTTTCTGAATGCGCCCGGGCCGTGCGCAGCCTGCTCACCGAGGCCGGCTTCGAAACGGAGATCCATACCGGTGAAATCGGGCCTTTCGTCGTGGGCGAGATCGGCGATGGTCCTCTGACTGTCGTCGTGTACAACCATTACGACGTGCAGCCTGAGGAGCCGGTGGACCTTTGGCACAGCGCCCCGTTCGACATGAGCGAGCGCGACGGGCGCTGGTACGGACGCGGTGTCGCCGATGACAAGGGCGAGTTCGTCAGCCGCCTCGAAGGCTGGCGCCTGTTCCGCGAGCGGAACCCGAGACCCTTGCCCTTCCGGCTCATCTGGCTCGTGGACGGCGAGGAGGAGATCGGCAGCCCGTCTCTCGAAACCTTCCTGAAGACACGCTTCTCCGGCGTGAAGGCCGACATCTGCTGGTGGGAATACGGCGAGATCGACTCGAGCGGTCGCCCGATCATCCTCTGCGGCTTCAAGGGCGTGATGGCCGTCGAGCTGCGTTGCAGGATGGCGAGAGCGGATCTGCATTCGAGCCTGGGCGCGGCATTCGACAATCCGCTGTGGAGGCTCGCGGCCGCCACCGCTTCCTTGCGTGACGGATCCGGCCGCGTGCTGATCGACGGCTTCTATGACACGGTGCGCCAGCCCACGCAGCCGGAGCAGGATCTCGCCGCTGAGCCTCCCTTCTCGTTCAGCAGTCTGGTTCAGGCCACGGGAGGCCAGCGGGTTCTGGACGGAATAGACCCAGATAATTTCTATGCGGCGATGAACTTCGCGCCATGCATGAACGTCAACGGCTTCTCCGGCGGCTATGCGGGCGAGGGCGCCAAGACCGTGCTGCCGGCGGAGGGAGCGGTCAAGATCGATTTCCGCCTCGTGCCCGATCAGGATCCGCAGCACGTCGTCAGCCTCCTTCGCGCCCATCTTGACCGGCACGGCTTCGAGGATATCGAGCTCATCGTTCACGATGCCAACGTGAAGCCTGTCCGATCGTCAACGGATCACTGGTTCATTCAGGATGCGAAGGAGCATCTGGAGCGGCATTTCGGCCGGCCTGTCATCGTGCAGCCGAGCTCGCCCGCGTCCGGCACGTCTCACCCCTTCGTCGACCAGCTCGGTGCTAGCATCGCCGGCATCGGTCTCACGCATCACGGAGCCATGCTCCACTCGCCGAACGAGAACATCATCGTCGCGCAATTCGAGGCGATGATCGCCTGTTCGGCAGAGATCTTTCAGAGGCTCTCCGAGCGCGCGAACGGAATCGGGTCTTTCGGGACTTCCTCAACGCATGGAGGGACGCCATGAACAGCATCGTTGTCGAGGCCGCAGCGCGGTCGGTTCAGGCGCGTCGGCGCATTCGCCCGCATATCTATGAGACGCCCCTGCTGCCGTCCCGCCGGATCGGCCGCGAGAGGGGATCGTCCGTTTTCTTCAAGGCCGAAAACTTTCAGCTCACCGGCTCCTTCAAGATCAGGGGAGCCGCGAGCAAGATGACGGCGCTCGGCCTCGACCGCGCGGTCATCACCGCATCCTCCGGCAACCACGGAATCGCCTCCGCGCAGGCGGCGAGCTCCATCGGCCAGGCCTTGACCGTCGTGCTGCCTGAAACCGTCGCGCCGGCGAAGCTCGAACGGATCCGTTCGTTCAATGTCGACGTGATCCTGCACGGCGCCGAGAGCGGGCTCGCGGAACTTTATGCCCAGCAGGAAGCGGCTTCGCGCGGCCTTGTCTATGTCTCTCCCTACAACGATCCCGAGATCGTGGCGGGGCAAGGAACCATTGGACTCGAACTGCTGGAACAGGCAGAGAGCATCGACAATGTCTTCGTCGCCATGGGTGGCGGGGGACTGATCGGTGGCATCGGCGCCGTGCTCAAGAGCTTCAGCCCGCAAACGCGGGTCTTTGGCGTGGCGGCGCAGAATTCGGCGGCTCTTGCCGCCGCGATGGCGGCAGGGCGTGTGGTCGAGACCGAGCATCTCGATACGCTCGCCGACGGTGTTGCCGGTGGCATGGACGAGGACAGCATGACCCTGCCGCTGGCCATGTCGGTCATCGACGAGGTCGTCACCTGTACGGAGGCCGAGATCGCGGACGCTCTCAAGGATCTGGCCTTCAAGGAAAACCAGATCGTCGAGGGCGCAGCGGCCCTCGCGCTCGCCGGATTCCTGAAGGTTGCTGAAAGCTGCAGGGGGCAGCGGAACGTCATCGTCCTGTGCGGAGCCAATTTCGACCGCGACAAGATCTTCTCCCTTCTCAACGGTTAGGGCCGCAACCGCCATGCAGCTGTCGTCCATCACCTTTCTCGATCTTCCGCAGATTGAAGAACGCCTGAAAGGTCTCGATCCGATCGGCCTGATGGAAGAGGCCTTCGCGGCCTTCTCCCGTGGCGAGGCCGTGGTGCCGATGCCGGGCGAGTTGCTGCTCCAGGATCCGCCCGGCGAAGTTCACATCAAGTATGGGTATCTGACCAGCGGCGACACCTATGTGATCAAGATCGCCTCGGGGTTCTGGAACAATCCCGCGCGAGGCCTCAGCAGCAGCGACGGGCTTCTGCTTGTCTTCAGGAAGGACACGGGAGAGCTGGCGGCGGTGCTGAACGATCGCGGTCGGCTGACGGACCTTCGCACGGCCGCCGCCGGTGCGGTCGCGGCCAAGCATTTGGCGCCGGAAAAAATCGAGGCAATCGGCGTGCTCGGCTGTGGCATCCAGGCGGAGCTTCAGGTGCGATTGCTGCAATCCGTTCGTCCCTGCCGCACCATCGTCGTCTGGGGACGCAACTCTGAGCGGGCATCGGCTTATGCGCGGCGGATGCGGGAGAACGATTTTTCCGTCGAGGTCGCATCGTCGCCGGCGGAGGTCGCATCCCGGTGCCGGTTGATCATCACCGCGACCGCCAGCCCGTCGCCGCTGCTGCGATGGAGCGATCTCCACCCGGGCACACACATCACCGCCATCGGGGCCGACAGCGCCGATAAGCAGGAGCTGGATGAAGCCATTATTCACAACGCCGATATCGTCGTCACGGACAGCAGGGGCCAGGCTCTGTCGCGAGGCGAATTGGGGCGTGCCTATGGGGGCGATCCGGCGGCAATGAAGGCCGTGGTGGAGATCGGCGAGATCATCATGGGCAAAGCGACAGGGCGAGAGAGGGCGGACCAGATCACCGTTTCGACATTCTCGGGGCTGGCCGCCCAGGATATCGCCATCGCGTCTGCTGTCCTGAAGCAGCCGTGACGCGCATCAGGACGCCCGCTCGATGCGGCCGATCAGGGCGTCGATGTCGGAAATCTTTTCGACGCGGCGCTTGCAGGTCCTGTCGAGATACCAGGCCCTGCCGATGCTGAAGCCTAGGAAGGGCAGGGCCCAGAGAAGGCTGACGGCATTCAGGAGAACGAGGCCTAGAAACGACAGCGAGAGAATCCAGGACTCGATCCGCCCGAAGCCTTCGGTGAGTTGATTCTTCACCAGCAATTGCTGCCGCTCAATCAGAAGCTGGAACCTGGCATCATCCATTCTCGATTTCTGCGAGACGGTGGAAAGCCCACCCCGCAGGGTTTCGAGCGAGCCTTTGATTTCGCTCAAGTGCAATGCGCGTTCCGCGGGATGGGGCTCGCTCGCCACCGGCGCGAAAGCTGCGGTGATCCTGCGATAGAACGCGACGAGCGCGGGCGGCCGGTTGTCCTGATCCGTCTCGAATGCGCCGTGCCGAAAGCGGTCTGTGATGTGGTTGCGGGTCCGGGCCGCGATGGTGACATCCGTGCTCCGGACGCTTCGCTGAAAGGAAACGGCCACATGCCGGGCGATCGCAATTTCCACCGCCGCTTCAGCGCGTTCCGTCGACATCACTGGCTTCCTTTGCCTTTGGAGCCCGAAGCGCGGCCGCTCCACGCTCAAGGTTTCCTCAACGTGAAGGAACGTGGTTAACGGATGGTTAATCGGCGGGTGGATCCCCTGTCTTTTAGGAAGATGCTCCGAGGCCTCGCGGCCTGCCTTCACCGCTTCTCAGCGTTGATCGTCCGGGAGCATGCCGGCGAGATCCTGCAGGAACTTGATGGAGGCAGGCGGGCGGCCTTCCTGCTCGGCGATCTTGATGATGTTGTTCAGGATGTGGGCGATCTCGCTCAGCTTGGCGACGCGCCCCGCCGAGAGGACGTGGAAGAAGGTCGAGAAGGCGACCGCGATGGCCTGATCGTGCTCTTCGAGCTTGCGGCATTGCTCCTTGAGCGCCTTGATGTCCCTTTCCTGGGCCGAGACGATGTCCACGAGAGTCAGCATCTGTTCGGCCAGGGTATCCACGGAGGCGGCGTTCATGTCGATTGAGCGTCCCAAGTCTTCGATGCCAGAGCGGGGCGGAGGGGTGAAGTCGTCGGCCACGTGGTGCCGAAGCGACGCGCCGACGGAGTGAAGCGTGGATGATACGCGATCCGCATCATCCGGGCGAGCATAGACCTTCGTGGAAGCGGGCCGGCCACGGGCGGCTTCGGACGCGTCCGCAAGTGCGGGCCAGCTTTTCGTACGGAGGAGGCTGGACGCAACCTGCCGCAGGAAACCGCGCAACTTTACTCGAACATCGGAAATCACGGTCTCACGCCTGCTCCGCCAACCTGCACTCTCGTCTCCTGGTGAGGATGGCCCTACCGACGGTAGCATGACTTCAACACGAATGCTTCAAGGAAGCTTCCTGCGAAACGGTGCCGCTCAGCCTCTGGCGTAGAGCAGTCGCGCCCGGATGGTTCCGTCGAGGGTGCGGATCTCGTTGAGGGTCTCGCGACTTTGCCCCGGCAGCCCCTCCGCCTCGATCACCACGTAGCCGATCTCGCCGTCCGTCTGCAGATGCTGGCCCGTGATGTTGAGGCCACGCTGCGAGAAGACGTTGTTGAGCCGTCCAAGAATGCCGGGCACGTTGCGGTGCACATGGATGTAGCGTGTTCCCGTCGCCCGAGAGGGGAGCTGAACCTGCGGGAAATTGACGGCTCCGACCGTGGTGCCGACATCGGAATACTCGACGAGCTTCTTCGCGACCTCGGCGCCGATCCGTTCCTGCGCCTCTTCCGTCGATCCGCCGATATGTGGTGTCAGAATAACGTTGGATAGGCCCTGCAGCGGCGTGACGAAGGGTTCCTTGTTCGAGGCGGGCTCGACGGGGAACACGTCCACGGCAGCGCCACGCAGATGGCCGCTTCGCAGGGCCTGGGCCAGCGCATCGAGATCGACGACCGTGCCGCGGCTGTTGTTGATGAGATAGGCGCCCTTCTTCATGGCGGCGATCTCGGCCTTGCCCATCATGCCGTGTGTGGCCGGCGTCTCGGGAACGTGCAGGCTGACCACGTCGCTCTGGCCCAACAGGGCATTCAGGCTGTCGGCCGGCTCCGTATTGCCGTGGCGGAGCTTATCCGTCTGGTCGAAGAAGATGACCCGCATGCCCATGGCCTCGGCCAAGTAGGAGAGCTGCGAGCCGATATTGCCGTAGCCGACGATGCCGAGGGTCTTGCCGCGGACCTCGTGGCTGTCGATGGCGGACTTGTCCCATTCCCCGGCATGGGCCGCGGTGGATTTGGGGAATGTCCGCCGTAGCAGCATGACGATCTCGCCGATCACCAGTTCGGCCACGCTGCGGGTGTTCGAGAAGGGGGCGTTGAAGACCGGAATGCCCGCATGCCGGGCGGCTTCCAGATCGACCTGGTTGGTGCCGACGCTGAAGCAGCCGACGGCGATCAGCCGGTTGGCCGCCTGCAGGACCTTGCCCGTCAGCTGCGTCCGGGAGCGAATGCCCAGCAGATGGACGCCCTGGAGGGCTTCGATCAGCTCGGCTTCGTCGAGGGCCGTCTTGAGATGCGTCAGGTTGGTGTAGCCGGCGCCTCTGATCAGTTCGACCGCACTGTCGTTCACGCCTTCGAGCAGGAGAACGCGGATCTTGTCTTTCTGAAGAGAGAACATCTCGGACATGTCAGCTCCAATTCGCCATGTGCGGGCATGGCATACCGCGCGGAGGCGGGCATGCAAGCCCCTTTCGGCGCATCGCGCCCATGCTCGGCCGGACAGGGCACCCTCGGTTGGAGGACGCCTGTACCCCTAATGCACCGTCCCCATCAGGTTGGTCCGGGTTATGATGAGTCAATCCGGGTGCAGCGGCAGCCGGTCAGGGAGATGGGAGCCGGTGCCGGATGTACGCACGGCTCCTGTTTCTTTTTGGAAGGCCACCGGCGCCTCCACTGCAAACTTAGCCAAGCCGAGGAGGCGCCGAGCCCATCCGGCCTTAGAAACAGGTCTACGTTCGCGTTCTATGCTCTAGGTCTCCTTGGGCAATCTCCCGTTGCTTAGAACTCGACCTATCGGTTACCATGAGATGTTGCCGATAGAATGCTCCCGAGCTTGGCTGTCAGATCCACCGAGGGAGCGACATTCCGTCGTTCGAGCGGCATTCCAACCTATCCGGGCTATCAATGTTGTTTCGTATCGACTAATCATGCGGCTGCGCGCCGACTCGGTGCTCGTAAAAGATCCGTTCTCCGGGTTTCATGATTTCGAATGGCGAGAAGGCGCATGGTTGCGGATGCTAAAGAGAGGCTCGGGCAAAAACATGCTGGCGATCCGCAGAAGACCGTAAAATTGCAAGAAAAAACTCCCAGCTCGACTCCTGGCAAACGAGGAAAAATCAGTTCTAAGCTTGACAATATTGGTCATGGGCTGATCGTTCTTCTGCCGATGGCGATGGTGGTCGCTAATCGATCCTCTCCTTTGTTTCTGGCCTGCGCCGCCTTCTTCGTGCTTGCTTCGCGTATCGCTTCCGGGGCCATCCGTCTGGATCGTTCGGCGCTCAGGGGGGTACGGGCGAGCATCCTGGTCCTCGTTCTCTGCGGGGTTGCCTATCCGCTGATCTCCCTCAGCTGGGCGATAGGGCCGGCTACAGGCCTGTTCTCCTGGGGAGAGGCCGTGCTGCCCGCCCTGTCGAGCGCCCTCCTGATCATGAGCTGGCGGGCCGCTCCTCCGCCGCGTTGGATGGGCGTAGCTCTCGCAGGGGCGATGCTGGTCGCTGCGGGCGTGATCCTGGGTGAGATTCTGCTCGGGTTTCCGTTGAGGCGGCTTCTAACCGATCGAGCCGTCGATGGCTTCCTTTACAACCGGACGGTGGTGACCCTCCTGCTCCTGCTGGCGCCGGTCCTCGTCCTGGTCGGCTTCCGCCGGCAGCCTGCGCTCTTCCTGGGGCTGCTTGTCCTCGGCTTGGGGACGATCCTGCTCGCAGACAGCGAAGCCGCGAAGCTCGGATTGCTGGTTGCCACCGGGACTTTCGCGCTGAGCTACGTTCCCTTTCTTTGGGTAAAGCGCCTGCTGACCGTCGTCCTTCTCGGATTGATCTGGATGCAGCCATTTTTCGGCAGCGCCATGCGAAACCTGCCCGACATCGTGGTCCGAGCCACCGAGGCAGGACACTCGCGCGAGCGCATCGCCCTCTGGCAGGCCTTCAGCGACGTTACACACCATTTCCCGGTTCTCGGAACGGGCTTCTCGTCCTCGCCGCATATGGGCCGCCATCCGGTTGCGGCGGCCATCGACCCTGCCTATCGTGCGATGCTCAGAATCGGCCATCCTCACAATGCCTTCCTGCAGGTCTGGGTCGAGTTGGGAGCCGTCGGCGCGGTGCTTTTGTCCGCGCTCATCCTGTGGGTTCTGAGATGCCTCTCGGGCGCGCCGCCCGACATCCGCCGCGTCGGCCTGATGACCCTCATGACGGCCAGCGCCATCGCCCTCGTCAGCCATGGCGCCTGGCAGGGCTGGTGGATCGCCGCCGTTTCCCTGGCGGCGGCGCTTTTGACCCTCCGTCCTGTTCCGCCAAACCCGATGGAGTGATGGCGGGCCTTCGGACCGGCCCTGCCTGAATAGTCAGGCTTGGCGGGATCCAACCCCTGTCGATCCGAGTTTGGCTTCAAACCGGATCCGATGAGCCCGCCTGGTCGCGCAGGAAGGGGCGAGACAGGGGGGGCAAGTGCCGCGAATCCTGACCTACAACGTACATCGCTGCATCGGGACGGACGGGCGGCTGTCCCCCACGCGGATCGCCGACGTGATCGCCGCCTGTGAGCCGGATGTGGTTGCCCTTCAGGAACTCGATGTGGGACGCCTCCGCACGGGCGGGATCGATCAGGCCCATGCGATCGCGCAAGCGCTCGGGATGCACGTGCATTTCCATGCCAGCCTGAAGGTGCTCGAGGAGGAATACGGCAATGCAATCCTGACCCACAGGCCTTCACGGCTGATGAAGGCTGCCGCGCTTCCGGGTTGGGCCCGCAAGCCCGGCCTGGAGCCGCGAGGGGGAATCTGGGCCTGCGTTCAGATCGGCGGCATCGACGTTCAGGTGATCAACACCCATCTGGGCCTGCGCCGCCATGAGCGGTTGGCTCAGGTGGACGCCCTGCTGGGTCCGCAATGGCTCGGGCATCCGTCCTGCCGGGAGCCGGTGATCCTCGTCGGCGATCTCAACGCCACGCCCAGCTCCAGAGCCTATCGGCGGCTGGCCTCGCACCTGTGGGATGCGCAGGCGCAGGCCCCGCTCCCTCGCCCCAAGGCAACCTTTCCCTCCCGGCTGCCGGTGCTGCGCATCGACCATGCCTTCGTCAGCCGCTCGGTGCGTGTCCTGCGGGTCGAGACCGTGCGGACGCCGCTCGCTCGCGTCGCCTCGGATCACCTGCCGCTCCTGGTCGAGTTCCAGGTCGCCCAGGGCAAGGCGCACAGGCACGACCTCGCTCATGCACAGGAATAAGTGAGACCGGAGGCATCTGTGACGGATCGCACCGCGCTCCGCCGCGTTTAGCTCCACGGAGCGGAGCCGTTTCGGAGGCTCGCCCTAACAGGTCGAGGAGTGCGGATGCGGAACTGGAAATACGTGATTGCTGCGGCGGCCGTCGGCCTTGCGGCTTTCCTTCTCTACCGCACCCTCAGCCGCTACAGCCTGGACCAGCTGGTCGCCGCCGTGACGGCCGTGCCTGCCCCCCGGCTTCTGGGAGCGGCAGGCTTCGCCGCCGCGAGCTACCTGTCCCTGACCTTCTTCGATTATCTGGCCCTGCATTACGTGAAACGGCCGCTGCCATATCGTAAGGCGGCCCTGGCCTCTTTCACGGCCCTGTCCCTCGGGCACAATATCGGGCTGGCCGCCTTGAGCAGCGGCGCAGTGCGCTACCGCTTCTACAACCGCTGGGGCCTGAAGACGGGCGAGGTCGCCAAGGTGATCGTCTTCTGCGGGATCACGGTCGGGCTGGGCCTTCTGGTCTTGGGAGGAGCGGCGCTCCTGTTGCGCTCCGGGCTGGCGGTGGAGATCACGGGACTGACCCGGCTGGTCGTCCTCGCCCTCGGGGCGGGCTGCCTCGCGCTTCCCGGCCTGTACCTCGTCCTGTCGGCCTTCGTCCGAAAGCCTCTGACGATCCGGCGCTGGTCGCTCGAGATGCCGCCCCTCAAGCTCGCCATCGGGCAGGTCGTTGTCGGCTCCGTGAACTTCGCATTCGTAGTGGCCTGCCTTCATCAGGCGCTCGCGGCCGTAGCCGATGTCGCCTATCTGGGCGTGGCATCGGTCTATGTGATCGCCAACGCGACGGCCCTGGTCAGCCATGTTCCCGGCGGCCTGGGGGTCATCGAGAGCGTTGTCATGTATCTGCTGCCGCAGAAAGACCTGATCGGACCGCTTCTCGTGTTTCGGTTCGTCTACTTCCTCGTGCCGCTCGTCCTCGGCGGCATCCTGTTCGCCGTCACGGAGCTCGTCTACCGCCGCAAGGGCAATGCCTATGTGGGCGACGGGGTCGGCGCGGAGGCGTGAGGCCTATTCCCGGAGGCGTTTGAACAGGGACAGGGGCTCGAAGGGTTCGAGCGGATCGAGGAGCCCTGTGCCCGTAGCCGGCACGGCCGGGCCATCATCCGTCATGGCCTGGAAGGCACGAAGCCCACGAATGTTCGTGTTGAGCTGCTCGACGGCCGCGATGAGGGATCCGCCATTGGCATCGAGAGCCCTGCTGAGTGTCTCGGGATCCACATCCAGATGCTCCGCGAGGAGGCGGTTGCGAAGCGCCACGATGGTCCGGCGCATCTCCTCCGTCGTAGCCTCGATAGCGGCATCGCATTCGCTGTCGAGGCCGATGGAGCGGTTGTTCAGGTTCGAGGAACCGATGCGGACGAAGACGTCATCCACGATGATGAGCTTGGAATGGATCAGGACCTGGCATTCCCCGCCTTTCCCGTTGGGGATGACCGGGTAATAGACCCGCAGGCGGCCATGGCGGTCACATTGGCGCAGGCGACGGATCAGCCGGTCCCGGTTGGTCCCCATGACCAACTCCTCGGCCCAACCGTGGGACTCGTGGGTCTGGATGACGACGATCTCGGGGCCGTCGGGATCGGCGAGAAGCCGCTCCAGCACGTCGCCCACATAGGGGGCCGTCATGTACTGTGCTTCGATGTAAATCGCCTCTTTCGCGGCCGAGAGCGCATCCAGGGTGAGCGCCGCGGCCTCGTTGGCGGCAGGCTGCTCGCCCCAGGCCGGATAGGTCCGGGCGATGGCGACCGGGGCGCGGCGGAAATCGGCCGCGAGCCCGTCAGGCCAGGGATCCGCACTGGCCGGAGCTGGGGCAAGCTCTTGGCCGGTGGCGAACTTCCAGCGCCCGTAGGCCACCTCGGCGATCGCGCGCGCGGCTTCCCCATCGACCGCCATCTGGAGATCGTGAACGGGTTCGTAGATGGTCCCGTCGTCCTTCAGCCGGATCGGGTCGTCGCAGGCATGGCGGCAGGTGTCCCAACGCTCGACGGTCAGGTCCATGCCGCCGATGAAGGCCAGAGTGTCGTCGATGCAGACGATCTTTTGGTGATGGGCGGCGTAGAGGGGGTGATGGGTGTCGAGCTTGAGCTGCAGGCGCGGGTGGTTCTGCCAATCGGCGCCGAAGATCAGCGGACCCGGCGCTCCCGGGGCATGAACGACCGCGATGCTCCAGACGAGGATTCTGACCTCGAGCTCAGGCTGCGCCTCGACGAGCGAGCGGAGCAGCGGACCGAGCGGCGGCGATTCCTCGGCGGCGAGATCGGGCCGCAGGCGGATGCTGCCGTCGAAATCCCAACCGATGATGATGATCGAGCGGCGGGCCTTTCGCAGGGCGGCTTCAAGACTGGCGAAATAGGCGGCGCCGTCGATCAGGACGCTCGCCCGATCGGCCTCGGCCACGCGCCAGCAATTCTGCCCCGGACGCAGGATTGGGCCCGCAGGCGGTGTCACCGCCGCCGGAACCCTGTCGAGGACCTGCCTGCTTGTCTCTTCTTCTAAAAGTTGCACGTCAGCCACGATCATGAACGGAGTGACTTGCCAACTCGGGACTGAAGCCAAGGTTCCGGATGGATACAGGCAGGGATCGGGCGCTGCATCGGGGATAGAGGCGGCGAGTACCAGGACGATCAACGTTCGTCGGCAGAGCCGGGCCGACCGCGTTCCGGAGGGGCGTGATCGCGTCCGCCGAAAACTTCATCCGAATGCGCATCAAGTTCGAGCAAACATTTGCCCCTGAATCAGCCGGTAGCCGTTGCCATTCGCCGGAACTGCCTAATAATTTACATAGTTCAATTTCCGATGAGCGCTCAACCTTGTGACTGGAGGGTACCCCCAGTCTCTTGGCGCGGCATCCGGGCAAGGAAGAGCATCAGGACGAAGGCGGTCATGGACAAGCAAATCGAAGAAAGAATCCGTGAGAGGGCATATGAGCTCTGGATGCGGCACGGCAGCATTCACGGTAAGGCGGACGAGTTTTGGTATCAGGCCGAGCGCGAGCTTCTCGGTGAGGGGAGCGAGACGGAAGGCACGAAGGCGCCGATCATCGACCCGGCGCCATTGGGCATGACGAGCATGACGGCGGATGAAGAGCTGGTGAGCCCGGCGGCGCCGAAGACCCGCAAGAAGCGCACTCCTGCGACCGCGGTTCCCATGGCGCCTGTCGCGGATGGAGGCGAGACGCCCGTAGCTGCGCCGAAGCGCAGGCGTTCGACGCGCGCGACCTGAGGTCTGACACGACATGAGCCTTCGACCGATGCGGCCGGGGGCTCGAGGGGCAAGAGGAAAACTGAGGCCCGTATCGACAAGCGAAGAACTTGCGGGCGGTTTCAGCGTCTATAGAGCGGGGCAGGTAGCTGCCGTTGATGTGAGGACCCGGTCTTGCCTATTTCCAGCGTTTCGAATGCCCCTCTCGCCCGCCATGCGATGGCTTACATTCTCGCCGGCGGACGCGGCAGCCGCCTGATGGAGTTGACCGACATCCGCGCCAAGCCCGCCGTTTATTTCGGCGGCAATACGCGGATCATCGACTTCGCCCTGTCCAATGCCCTCAATTCCGGCATCAGGCGCATCGGTGTGGCCACCCAGTACAAGGCGCACAGCCTCATCCGCCATCTCCAGCGCGGTTGGAACTTCTTCCGTGCCGAACGGAACGAGAGCTTCGACATCCTGCCGGCCAGCCAGCGCGTCTCGGAGACCATGTGGTACGAGGGCACGGCCGATGCGGTGTACCAGAACATCGACATCATCTCGAGCATCGACCCGGAATACATCATCATTCTTGCAGGCGACCACGTCTACAAGATGGATTACGAGATCATGCTGCGGCAGCACGTCGATTCGGGAGCCGACGTCACCGTTGGCTGTCTCGAAGTGCCGCGTATGGAGGCGGTCGGCTTCGGCGTGATGGCCGTCGACGAGACGGACCGCATCATCTCATTCCTGGAAAAGCCCGCCGATCCTCCGGGCATGCCGGATAAGCCCGACATGGCGCTGGCCAGCATGGGCATCTACGTCTTCAACACCCGCTTCCTCTTCGAGCAGCTGCGGCGGGACGTGGAAGCGCCCGGCTCGAACCGAGATTTCGGCAAGGACATCATCCCCTACCTGGTCCAGCATGGAAAAGCCGTGGCCCATCGCTTCACGACATCCTGCGTCCGCTCCGGCGCCGAAGCAGGCGGGAGCGATGCGGAATCCTATTGGCGCGATGTCGGCACGGTCGATGCTTATTGGGAAGCCAATATCGACCTCACGGCCATCGTCCCGTCGCTCGATCTCTACGATCGCGACTGGCCGATCTCAACCTTCTCTGAGACATGGCCACCGGCGAAATTCGTTCACGACGAGGACGGCCGGCGCGGTCATGCCATCAACTCGCTGGTGTCCAGCGGCTGCATCGTGTCCGGTGCCGCCCTGCGCCGGTCTCTCGTCTTCACGGCCGTCCACATGCATTCCCATGCCGACGTGGAGGGCGCGGTCATTCTTCCCTTCGTGGAGATCGGCCGCGGCGCGCGGTTGAAGAACGTGGTCATCGATCGCGGTGTCCGCATTCCCGATGGGCTGGTGGTCGGCGAGGAGCCCGAGCTGGATGCCCGACGCTTCCGCCGCACAGAGAAGGGCGTGTGTCTCATCACCAAGCCGATGATCGAGAGATTGTCGGGATGAAGCCTCTGAACGTTCTGTCGGTCGCGTCGGAGGTCTTTCCCATCATCAAGACAGGCGGATTGGCCGATGTGGCCGGCGCCCTGCCGTCCGCGCTTGCCGAGGAGGGCGTGACCGTCGTCACGCTCATGCCGGGTTATCCCGCGGTTCTGAAAGCTTTGGAGAGCACGGAAGTCGTGCATCAGTATCCCGCCTTCTTCGGCGGAGCGGCACGTCTCCTGTCCGGCCGGGCGGCCGGGCTCGATCTCTTCGTCATCGATGCGCCCCATCTCTTCGAGCGTCCGGGCTCGCCGTATCTCGCGCCGAACGGCCGCGACTGGCCGGACAATGCCCGGCGTTTCGCGGCGCTCGCCCGGGCCGCCGCCGATATCGGGCAGGGGCTTGCTCCCGCCTTCGTGCCCGACGTCGTTCATGCCCACGACTGGCAGGCGGGTCTCGTGCCCGTCTATCTGAGCCTCACCGGCCAACCTCGTCCCGGTACGGTCGTCACGATCCACAACATCGCCTTCCAGGGCATCTTTCCGGCCGATCTCCTGTTCGAGGTCGGTCTGCCCGCGAGCGTGTTCACGGTCGATGGCGTCGAATATTACGGGCAGATCGGGTTCCTGAAGGGCGGTCTGCAGCTCGCGGATCGGATCACCACCGTATCGCCGACCTACGCCAAGGAGATCCAGACGCCGGAGGGTGGGATGGGGCTCGACGGGTTGCTGCGTGCGCGGGCGGGCGTCGTGTCCGGCATTCTCAACGGCATCGACGACAAGGTTTGGGATCCCGCGACCGACCAGCACCTGGCGCTCACCTATGACCGCGACAGCCTGGAACGGCGCGCGGCCAACAAGCGGGCGCTCCAGGAAAGGCTCGGTCTGAAGCCCGATCCCGATGCGCTGCTGTTCGGGGTCGTCAGCCGCCTGTCGGAACAGAAGGGCCTCGACCTCGTGCTTGCCGGCCTCTCCCGCCTGCTCACCGAGGGCGCGCAGCTGGCTCTGCTGGGCGCAGGGGATCGCGCCCTGGAAGAAAGCTTCCAGACGGCGCGCATCGTCTATCCCGGTCAGGTCGGATGCGTCATTGGCTACGACGAGAAGCTGGCTCACCAGATTCAGGGTGGAAGCGACGCGCTTCTCGTGCCGTCGCGGTTCGAGCCCTGCGGCCTGACGCAGCTCTGCGCCATGCGCTACGGGAGCCTCCCGGTCGTGTCGCGCGTGGGCGGACTGGCCGACACGATCATCGACGCCAACGAGATGGCCATCGCCACCGGGGCCGGGACGGGCTTCCAGTTCGGGCCCACCACGTTCGGCGCAACCCTGGATGTCATCGACCGGGTGAAGGCCCTGTGGCGCGACAAGGATAGCTGGCAGCGCCTGCAGCTGAACGGTATGGCGGCCGACCTGAGCTGGCACCGCCCGGCGCGCCAATACGCCAATCTGTATCGTGGTGTTCGAGGGTAACGAGGGAAAATTCGCAGAAGCGTGCCCTTACAGGTCATCACCGGCGTTGTGCCGGTGAGCTCTATTACATGAAGCGCAGAGCCTCACCGTATCGAGATGGCCGGGACAAGTCCGGTGATGACGTCATGGGGTCAATGAGCAAAGGGCCGGTGCTCACACCTGTTCCCAATCAGCCGTTCCTCTTCTTCTCCGCCTTGCGCTGCTTCTCCGGCTTCAGCTGGAACAGGAGCAGGGAGTGGGCGGTGACGGTGTATTCCTTGCCGAACCGGAATTCGGTCGGCGCTTCCAGATCGGGCTGGTTGGTGTCGATGTGGCACATCCAGGCCTCGCCCCCTACTACCTCGGGCAAGGTGCATTTCACCACGTCGTGATGCGCATTCAGAATCAGCAGCAGGGTCACGTCCGTGCCGCGCCGGCGGATGCCGGTCGGCTGGGCGCGGCCGTCGAGCAGGATGCTGATGCAGCGTGCATTCGGGTCCTGCCAAAGCTCCGGCGTCATCTCGTCACCGGCAGGCGTGAGCCATGTCACATCCTTGACGTCGAGCTCCTCGTTGTAGACGCCTGACAGGAAGCGACCCCGGCGCAGGATCGGCAGGTCCTGGCGCAGCTGGATGAGCTTGCGGGTGAATTCGAGAAGCTCGATGCCGTCGTCGTCTATCCCTTCCCAGTCGATCCAGGAAATCTCATTGTCCTGGCAATAGGCGTTATTGTTACCCCGCTGGGTGCGCGCGAACTCGTCGCCCGCGAGCAGCATCGGCGTTCCTTGCGAGAAAAGCAGGGTGGCGAGCATGTTGCGCATCTGGCGCAGCCGGAGCGTGCGGATCTCCTGATCGTCGGTCGGACCCTCGACGCCGTAATTGGATGACAGGTTGTGGTCGTGCCCGTCCTTGTTGTCCTCGCCGTTCGCCTCGTTGTGCTTGTCGTTGTAGGACACGAGGTCGTTTAGCGTGAAGCCGTCATGGGCGGTGATGAAATTAACCGAAGCCCAGGGGCGGCGTCCGCGCTTGTTGAAGATGTCGGACGATGCGGTGAGACGCGAGGCGAGTTCAGGCAGCTTGCCTTCCTCGCCTTTCCAATAGGCGCGCACCGTATCGCGATACCGGTCGTTCCATTCCGCCCATCCGGGCGAGAAGCGCCCGACCTGATAGCCGCCCGGGCCGCAATCCCAAGGTTCGGCGATGAGCTTGACTTGGCTGAGAGCAGGGTCCTGTCGGCAGGTATCGAGGAAGCGCCCGTCCTCCTCGAAACCGTGCGGCTCCCGGCCCAGGATCGTCGCGAGATCGAACCGGAAACCGTCGATCTGCACTTCCTGCGCCCAATAGCGCAGGGAGTCGGTGACCATCTGAAGAACGCGGGAATGGCTGAGATTGACCGTGTTTCCCGTGCCGGTGTCGTTGATGTAGTAGCGCTTGTCGGGCGCGAGCCGGTAATAGGATGCGTTGTCGATGCCCTTGAACGACAGCGTCGGTCCGAGTTCGTTGCCCTCGGCGGTGTGGTTGTAGACCACGTCGAGAATGACTTCGATCCCGGCGTCGTGGAGATGGCTCACCATCTCCTTCACCTCGTTCACGAAGGGCGTCGCGAGGTAGCGCGGCTGCGGCGCGAAGAAGCCGATCGAGTTGTAGCCCCAGTAGTTCCGCAAGCCCTTGTCGATGAGATAACTGTCGTCCACGAAGGCGTGGATCGGGAGCAATTCCACGGCGGTGACGCCGAGATTGCGGATGTACTCGATCACCTCATGCTGCATGAGCCCCGAGAAGGTCCCCCGCAGCTCTTTCGGAACGGCCGGATGCTGCATCGTGAAGCCGCGCAGATGCGTCTCGTAGACGATCGTCCGCTCCCACGGGATCTGCGGCCGGCGCACGCGCCCCCAGGTGAAGGCCGATTCCACGACGCGGCATTTGGGCATGAACCGCGCGCTGTCTCGTTTGTCGAAGGACAGGTCGGCATCCGGCGAGCCGATGGTGTAGCCGAAAAGGGCCGGGTCCCAGGTCAGGTCGCCGATGAGCTGGCGGGCGTAAGGGTCGAGCAGGAGCTTGTTCGGGTTGAACCTATGGCCTTCCTTGGGATCATATGGACCGTGAACGCGATAGCCGTAGGTGGTGCCGGGCCGCGCATCGGGCAGGTAGCCGTGCCAGACCTCGTCGGTGTATTCCGGCAGCTCCACCCGCTCGAGCTCCGTGACGCCGTCGAGATCGAACAGGCAGAGCTCGACCTTGGTGGCGTTGGCGGAGAAGATCGCGAAATTGACCCCCAGCCCGTCCCAGGTCGCTCCGAGAGGATAAGGCAATCCTTCGCGCACGCGGGACGTGCGCCTCACATTCGGGGCAACGATCTGAGCTGACGGAAGCTCACGGGTATCGACTTTTTCGTTCATCGGGGATCTCGGAAAACAAGCGGAGCAAAACCTTCATTTCGACAACGCACAAGCCTGCACGAGGTCCCGGGCAAGCTGAACTATATCTTGGGTCCGGAGCCTTCGGGATCGAGGACGAGAATGAGCGTCGCCAAAGGCGGAATCGTCAGGCTCAGGGAGCAGGGCCGGCCATGGCTCGGAACGGCCTCGGCCGTCACGCCGCCGAGATTGCCCACGTTGCCGCCGCCATACTGTCCCGCATCCGTGTTGACCGCCTCGCGATAGAAGCCCGGCAGCGGAACGCCGATGCGATAGGCTTCCCGCGCGACCGGCGTGAAGTTCGACACCACGACGGCGACCGAGGTCTCGTCGTCGCCGCGCCGCATCCAGGCGATGACGCTGTTGCCATGGTCGTCGGACACCAGCCACTCGAATCCCTTCGCCTCGCAATCGCGCTCGTGCAGAGCGGGAATGGAGCCGTACGCGTGGTTGAGGTCTCTGATCAGCGACTGCATGCCCTTGTGATAGGAGCTGTCAAGGAGATGCCAGTCGAGACTCGTGTCGTGGTTCCACTCCCGTTCCTGCGCGATTTCCCCGCCCATGAACAGGAGCTTCTTGCCGGGATGGCCCCACATGAAGCCGAAATAGGCGCGCAGATTGGCGAAACGCTGCCATTGGTCGCCCGGCATCTTGCCGAGGAGCGATCCCTTGCCGTGAACCACCTCGTCATGGCTCAGGGGCAGGATGAAATTCTCGGAGAAGGCGTAGAGCAGCCCGAAGGTGAGATCGTGATGATGGTACCGGCGGAAGACGGGATCCTTGCTGATGTAGCGCAAGGTATCGTGCATCCAGCCCATATTCCATTTGAACCCGAAGCCAAGCCCTCCTGCGTAGGTAGGCTGGGACACGCCCGGCCATGCGGTCGATTCCTCCGCGATGGTGACGGCGCCCGGCGAGGTGGCATAGGCGACCTCATTCATCTTGCGGATGAAGTCGATGGCGCCGAGGTTCTCGTTGCCGCCGTAGCGGTTGGGAATCCACTCTCCGGCTTTTCGCGAATAATCGAGGTAGAGCATGGACGCGACCGCATCGACGCGCAGTCCGTCCAGATGGTACCGCTCCAGCCAGAAGCGGGCATTCGCCACGAGGAAGCTCATCACCTCCTGGCGCTCGAAATTATAGATGTAGGTGCCCCAATCCTGGTGGAAGCCCAGACGCGGATCGGCATGTTCGTAGAGATGCGTGCCGTCGAAATAGGATAGCCCGTGCGGATCGTTCGGGAAGTGCGCCGGCACCCAATCGAGAATGATGCCGATGCCCGCCGCGTGTGCCGCCTCGACGAAAGCGGCGAAATCTTCCGGCGTGCCGAAACGGCTCGTCGGCGCATAGAGCGAGATCGGCTGATAGCCCCATGAGCCGTCGAACGGATATTCGGTGATCGGCAGAAGCTCGATATGCGTGAAGCCGAGATCCTTCACGTAAGGGATAAGCCGCACGGCCAATTCGCGGTAGGTCAGATAGCGGTTGCCCTCCTCGGGGACGCGCGCCCACGAGCCGAGATGGCACTCGTAGATCGACATTGGCGCCTTGCGGTGGTTCTGCGCGGCGCGCGATTTCATCCACTCCGAATCCTGCCAATCGAAGCTCGGAACGTTTTTGGCGATGGAAGCCGTTTCCGGTGGATGCTCCGCCGCGAAGGCGATGGGATCGGCCTTCTGGGCGAGGAGATTGCCGTGCAGGCCGATGATCTCGAACTTGTAGCGCTGCTCCGGCGTGACGTCCGGAATGAACAATTCCCAGATCCCGCCTTCATGACGGCGGCGCATGAGGTGGCGACGCCCGTCCCAGGCATTGAAGTCGCCAACCACGCTCACCCGGCGGGCATTGGGCGCCCAGACGGTGAACAGGAAACCTTGAATGCCTCCGAGATCCAGAAAATGCGCCCCGAGCTTCGTATAGACCGCATCGCTCGTCGGATCGCCGATCCGGACGAGATCGTCGTGGGACAGGAAGGTGCCGAAGCTGTAGGGATCGTGCCAGGTTTCGACGCTGCCGTGCCGCTCGATCCGCAGCCTGTAATCAGGTCGGTCGGGGGCGCTGAACGAGGCGACGAGAAGACCGTCCGGAGGCATCCGCTCCATCGGGGCCAGAACGGTCTGTCCATCGCGGTCGACAACCGTCACGGCGTCGACATCCGGCACGATGGCGCGGATCTCCCATTGGCCGGGGGACACCTCATGAGGCCCGAGCACCGAGAAGGGATCGCCCGAGTTGACGATCTCGGCAACCGATGGCGGCTCGGCCGGGCGCGGCGCTGCGCTCTGCGATCCACGACGGTGCTGATCCATTCGGTTGTCCCCCTTCATCGGCTGTCCCATAGGTGCTCCCGGACCGGCATGCGAGGCCGGCCCCTGCGAGAGATTCCATTATGGAGCAGGCGCTGGTTTGGACCAGAAGCGGCGCGGCTCCTAAAGGGGGCCGCGCGAATCTTTGTTAATGCGGGGTACCGTCGTCTCCATCGTGCTTGAGAACGACAAAGGGCAGGGCGCCCATGAGCGACGCGACCTTCTGATGATCCGAACCGATGAGAATATCCTCTCCCGTCAGGACGTTCCGCCAGCGACTTTGGGGCAGAGAGATGGTCGCATCACCCCAGGCCGTCTGACCAGAGAGATGGCCCTCGCTGTCCGTCAAACCATTCCAGAGCCGCGGCACGATGACGGCAAGCGCCGTCTCGCCATGCTGCCTGAGATAGCCGAGCAGATGGGCCGAAAGCCCGCCTTCGACCGACAGGGGCCGATAATCGCCCTCCGCGTAGAGGTCTGGGGATGCCGCTCGATCGTCAAGTAGTCGCGTGAGGATACGCTGCTTGATCCGACCGTCGGACCAGTTTTTCACCGTCGCAACCGGCTCGTTCATGGCGAGCGCCGCGATTCGCGTTTTGTAATTCA
The DNA here is from genome assembly GCF_024519725.1 of Microvirga sp. Mcv34. Taxonomy (GTDB): domain Bacteria; phylum Pseudomonadota; class Alphaproteobacteria; order Rhizobiales; family Beijerinckiaceae; genus Microvirga. The sequence goes on from NZ_JALJRK010000004.1 coordinate 156,813, forward strand.
CCGGCCGCCGGTTGTCGGGGTCGACCAGGGAGAAGTCCCAGAACTCGGTGCCCTGGTAGATATCGGGAATGCCCGGCAGGGTCATCTTCAGGATGGTCCGCGAGAGCCCGTTCAGCATGCCCAGGCGAGACAGGCGCCGGGCCAGGGGCTGAAGGCGGTCGAGGATGCGGTTCTTCGGATCAAGCACGGCATGGAGGAGTTCGAGGGCCGCTCCCTCATAGGCCTCGTTCGGGGCAACCCAGCTCGTATGCCGCTTGGCTTCCCGGAGGGCCTTGGTGAGATAGCCGTCCATCCGCTCCTGGAAGGCGGCAATGGCGTCGGTGCTCTCCAGAAGCTCCAACGGCCATGCGCCGAGGAGCGCCTGCAGCAGGATCACCTGATCATTGGCGTCCGGCGCCGGTGCGCCGTTCACCTCGGACAGGTGAGGCGCGGCAACCTCCCGCCACAGATCGAGCGACCGCGCCCATTCGTCCGGCATCTCCGAAAGCGCAAGCAGGCGGGCTCGCGCATCCTCGCCACGCTTCGTGTCGTGCGTCGCGGTGGCGATCATGGCGTGCGGCCAGTCGCGGGCGCGATCCGCATTCGACTGGTGGAACGCTTGCGGAGAGAGGCCGAAATGGCCCGGATCGCCGCCGACTTCGTTGAGGGCGATCAGGCGGCCATAGCGATAGAACAGGGTGTCCTCCAGGCTCTTGGCCATGACGGGGCCCGTGAGCTGTTGGAACCGGCGCCGGAAGCGGCGTATATCGGATGGATCCGCCTTAGCCCTGCCGAGAAGCGCGGAGGCAATGAAATCGTGCACGCTGCGATCAGGCAAGGCGCTCGCGTGTTGCGCCTCACGGATCGTGTCCCCGATCAACCGCACGTCCTCCTCCGCCGGTTCTGCCTCGCCGAGATAGCTGCGATAGACCGGGAAGGCCGCGATGATTTCGATGAGGGCTTGGCGCACAGAGAAAGCCGTGTAGTCCCGCGTGCGCCGGTCGGCATCCGCGATGGCCTTGATGTCGGAGACCAGAACCTCCAGCTCGCTGGCGAAATTCTTCTCGGTGATCTCGACCTTGGCCTGTTTAAGCAGGTCGTCATAGGAGCCCTGAAGGCCAGAGGCATCGCGGTAGATGCGCTCGAACGCGTCGCCGGCCTCGTCGTTCACGAGAACGCCGTCGATCACATTGAGCACGTCGTAGCCCGATGTTCCCGCGACCGGCCAGGGGCGCAGCGCCTCGCCGGGCTCCAGGATCTTCTCGACCGCCACGAAGAAGCCCGGCCCCACCTTCCGCTGAAGGGCGCGGGTATAGCCCTCCGGATCGGCGAGACCGTCGATGTGGTCGATCCGCAGGCCGTGGACGTGGCCCTCGTCCACGAGGCGGAGGATGAGTTCGTGCGTCTTCTCGAAGATCTCGGGGATCTCGACCCGGATGCCCGCCAGGGTGTTGATGTCGAAGAAGCGGCGGTAGTTGATGTCGCTCGATGCCACCCGCCAGTAGGAGAGCCGATAGGCCTGTTCCTCCAGGAGGCGGTGCAGGGTGTTGAAGCTTTCCGGATGACCGGCGGTGCCGTTGACGACCGCGACCGCGCTGTCGATGGCCTTCCGCAAGGCTGGCGAGGCCGCGACCGCTTGGGCCAGTTCGCGCTTCAGCGCCTCGGCTTCCTCCGGCGAGGATTCGCTTTCCTCCAACGCCTTCAAGCGTTCGGTCGAGCTGCGCAATTCACCGGCCTTCGTTGGGTCGGCAAGGGCGGCAAGCGCGAGATCGAGCACGACCGGGTAGGTCGTCGGGCGGAGCGGGAACCGGTGCTCCCAATGCCAGACGCTGAAGGAGCCTTCGTCAGGGTCGAATTTCAGCTGGAGTTCTCCCTTCTCCAGCACTTCCCCGTAAAGACCGCCCAGCGATGGAACGATCAGCTTGCCGGCGGCACCGGGCCGCTCCCAGTCGATGTCGAAGGCTTTGGCGACGGGCGAGAGCCGGCCCCATTCCAGAACCGAGAGCCACCAGCCATTGTCCTTCCCGCCCACGCCCATGTGGTTCGGAACGATGTCGAGGAGGAGCTTGAGGCCATGCTCCTTCAGAGCGGCCGAGAGGCGGCGGAAGCCCTCCTCGCCGCCGAGTTCGGGATTGATGGTCGAATGGTCGACGATGTCATAGCCGTGTGTCGATCCGGGCGCGGCCGTCTGGATCGGCGAGGAATAGACATGGCTGATGCCGAGCTTCGCCAGATACGGGACGATGGCCACCGCATCGTCGAAGGTGAAGTCCTTGTGGAACTGCAGGCGGTAGGTGGCGCGAGGCGGAGGCGAGGCGAGGGCATTGCGCCGTGCACGGGCGTCTCGTCCTTCCTCCGCCAGGGCGACGGCGAGCTTGGGCATCAGGTTTCCCGGCGAGGCAATGGTTTCGATGGTGTTCGACAGGCGGCGGCGCCAATTGGGGTGTCCCGCATCCATACCCGGCATGTTGGGCTGGTTCAGTTCGCCAGAGGCGTCCTCGATCTGCAGGGCCGTGAGCACGGCCGACGTGCGGCCGAGATAGCGGATGGTCTCCTCGAGAGGCGGCTCCTCCGGAAGATCGGATGAGGGCAGGAGGCTCTCCGCGGCCAGGGCTTCCGTCAGGTGCCGCTTGTCGGCGGCGCGGGCGCGGCGCTCGTCGGCCGCCTTGGTGGGATCGAAGATGCCGAGCGTCTGACGAAGGTCGATGTCGAGGCCGCGCCACCAGCCGGTGAAGGTCGGCAGGTCATGGGTGGTGATGACCGCCATGGCCGAGCGGGGATACTCGTCTGGCGTCTTGAAGGCCGATCCGTCCCGCTCGAAGGGCAACACCCGGTAGCTGAGGACGCCCGATGCCATGATGGCGTCGGAGAAGCCCTCGGGAGCCGTGCCGAGGTCCTCGGCGATCACGAGACATTGGGCGCGGTGGCTCTCCACGCGCAGCACCGCCAGCATCGCCTCGAACGGATAATCCACATAGGCTCCCTGGGACGCCGGGGCGCCGGACGGGATGAGGAACAGACGCTGGAGCTGGAACGCATGGTCGATCCGGATCGCCCCGGCGTGGCGCATATTGGCCGAGACGAGGTCGCGGAACGCAGCCAGTCCCTGCTCCTCCAGGGTGAGCGGATTGAAGGGCGGCAAACCCCAATCCTGCCCCTGGGGCCCGAGCGGATCCGGGGGCGCCCCGATGGAGAGGCCGGGCGCATAACGCTCGGGCGTCGCCCAGATCTCGGAGCCGCCACCATCCGCGCCGACCGCGAGGTCCCGGTAGAGACCGATGGGAAGCCCTGCGGCCCGGGCCCGTTCCGCCGCCTGCGTAAGCTGATTATCGGCCAGCCATTGCAGCCAGGCATGGAAGGCCACGCGTTCTGCGTGATCCATGCGGAACCGCCTGACGGCGACGGAATGGACGGAACGATATTCCTCCGGCCAATCGCCGCTCCAGAACCGGCCCTGCTCGCGAAAATGCTCGGCAAGAGCCTCGAAGGTGGCATGGGCCTCCAGGGCTTCGCCGCCGGCGCGCCGGAAGGCCTCGAACGTGGCATGATCGCCCGATTGCCGGAAGGTGGTCCAGAGGGCGTCGAGGAGCGGGCGCTTGAGAGCCCAGACCTCGGCATAATCGATGAGTTGGGCGCTTCGAAGCCGGGCGAGGCGCGCCTGGGCGTCCAGCTCGCCGAGAAGCCTCTCGGCGCTGCTCCCGGCAAACCCCGCGACCGCTGTGGGATCGATATAGATGGACTCGAGGAAGAGCCGCGAGGAGGGAGAATAGGGTGAGATCTTCAAGCGGTCCGAAGCGAAGAGCGCGTGGGCCGGGCTGAGCCCCAGGAAGGCCCCGCCGAGGCGTCCGACGCTCTCCGCCGCCAGCGCCACGTCCGAATAGTCGCCGATGCCGAAATCCCGCTCGGAACGCAGGGAGTAGATCTGGGCGACGGCGCCCCAGAGCCGCGCCTCTCCCTGGAAGGCATCCGGCTCCCAGCACCGGGGCGGGGCGGCGACGATGGTCGTCTCCCTGTCTCCGAAGCGGAGGCGGTGATACCCTGGCTGCAACGCCGGAATGTCCAGGCTGTCCTCGTCCCTGGCGAGCCGTCCCTCGTGGACCGCACCGTTCTCTTCGATCAGGATCCACGCCTGCGGCTCGGGCGCGGCGCTGAATTGTACCGTCGAAGGCGTATCCGCTTCGATCGTGATGACAGCCGGGACCGGACCTTTCTTCAGGCGCTCCAACCGCGTCAGGCTCTCGCGGGCGCCGGTCTCGGAGGAGATGTCGAGCCCAAGGGCGGTCAGCAGCGCCTGCCGGGTTGGCTGGCTGGTCTCGACGCTGTTCCCGAATGCATCGGTGTAGTCCGAAGAAATACCGACAAGGGCGGCCATGCGCTCCAGGAGAGCGTCCAGCTTGCTCATGCCGATTGTCCTTTCAAGATGATGCCCGTCCAGGGCGCGAGTTGTAGATTGCTGCGGCTCGTGTCGATCCCAGGGCTCGCCCAGAGCGCATGGGCGCCGTTCTCGATGTTCATGTCAGCGGGAGCGCCGCCGAAATTCACAAGCAGGCGGAGCGTGCTATCGGAGAAGCGCCAGCTCACATCGAGAATGTTCTCCGGCGACACCGTGTAACGCGAGCCGCGATAATCGCTCTTGAGAAGCGGAACGATCTCCGTCCGCCGGATGTCGAGGAGATGACGGGTCCGTGACAGAACCTCTCGATGCGGGGAACGTTCCGCTTCCGACCAGTCGATCCGGGAATTATCAAAAGTCGCTCGATCCGTCGGGTCGGGGATCCTCTGCGACATGTCCGGATCCGCGAAGGCCTTGAAGCGCTTGAACTCGCCGCGCCGTCCGTCCCGGACCGCCTTGGCCAGATCCGGTTCGTTTTCGAAGTCGACGAAGAACTGGAACGGAGTCGATGCCGCCCATTCCTCGCCCATGAACAGAAGCGGGATCTGCGGCGAGAGAAGAAAGATCGCCTGCGCGAGTTCGAGGCGCTCCGGTGCGATCAGATGGGCAAGGCGCTCGCCGAAGGCGCGGTTGCCGACCTGGTCGTGGTTCTGGAGGAAGGCCACGAAGGCGCTCGGCGGCAGATGTCCCGAGGGCTCGCCGCGAACGAAACCGCTTTTGTGCGGCGACGGATCGCCCTGATAGGCGAAGCCTTCCGCCAGGGACCGGCCCAGGTGCTGAAGCGGCTTGTCGGCGTAATCCTCGTAATAGCCCTCGTTCTCCCCGGTCAGGAGCGCGTGCCAGGCATTGTGGATGTCATCCGCCCATTGGGCCGTATGAAGCTTTGGCCGGCGCTCCTCGTCGCGATTGAGCCAGCGCGCCTGATTGGCCTCGTTCTCGAGCACCAGGTGAACATGCCGCTCGGGGATCGCCTGCCTGATGCGGTCCGCCAGCTCCTCGATAAAATGTTTTTCTCCATCGTCGACGATGGCGTGGACCGCGTCGAAGCGAAGCCCATCGAAATGGAACTCCTCCAGCCAGTAGAGCGCATTGTGGAAGAAGAAGTCGCGCACGACGCGGCTGCCTTCGTCATCCACGTTGATCCCCGCGCCCCAGGGCGTCGGGTGGCGTTCTGTGAAGAAGCTCTTGGCATAGGCATGGAGATAATTTCCGGATGGCCCGAAATGGTTGTAGACCACATCGAGGAACATCATGAGGCCGAGCTCGTGCGCACGCTCTACGAGGCGCTTGAGATCCTCCGGGCTTCCATAGGCCGCGTCCGGCGCATAGGGCAGGACGCCGTCATAGCCCCAGTTGCGTCGCCCCGGGAAGTCGCCGATCGGCATGAGTTCGATGGCCGTCACGCCAAGGTCCTTCAAGGCCTCGAGCTTGCCCATGAGGCCTGCATAGGTCCCTTCCGGCGTGGCCGTTGCGACATGAACCTCGTAGAGAACGGTCTCCTCCCATGGGCGGCCCGTCCAGGACATGTCCGACCAATCGTAGGATTGCGGATCAACCACGAGGCTTAATCCATGGACGTCGTCGGGCTGGAAGCGGGACGCCGGGTCGGGCACAACGAGATCGCCGTCGATCCTGTAGCCATAGCGGCTTCCGGCGCGCGCCTGCTCGGAGACATGGCGGTACCATCCCTCGGCATCCGCCGTCAGCGGATGCTCCGTGTCGTCGAGCACAAGGTTCACCTCGCGCGCCGTCGGCGCCCACAAGGCAAAGCGAGTGCCATCGGAGGTTATCTCTGCCCCGAAGGGCATGGAGTGAACGCGCCGCATCGAATCCCCGGAATCTCTTCATGGAAAGCACTTGCGAACGAGCATCTTAAGGCAATGTTCCAGCCAGCATCAAAAAAACAGCCAAGCTCGGCTTCCAAGCTCGGATTCCATCTAATGCTCAAGGTGACATAAGCTCGGCATTTATCCCGGATCGGGGTACCCGAAAATTTTCTGAAATTTCTTCGGAACCCATCTCGGGGTCAATGAGTTTAACAGCGCGACTGCCTTATGGCGCGGGGGTCGCTGGGGATCGCGCCGCTGAGCGAACATGCTGGAATCTTTTCAACTGGAAGCCGATGCGGCTCTCCCGACAACGGCGCATGCCGAATTGCAGGACATCGTGCCACCGTCCGTTTCCGTTAAACGGCGTCAGTCCATCCTTTTCGTCACATCCGAGATCGCCGACTACATCAAGGCTGGTGGTCTGGGCGAAGTATCCGCCGCGCTTCCGCGCGCGCTCCGGCGCCAATACGACGTGCGCATTCTCATCCCGGGTTATCGCCAGGTTCTGTCGCAGATTGGCCCGGTGGAGGAAATCGCCCGTTTGCCGGCTTCATTCGGCATTCCCGCCTGTGGCCTGGGGCGCGGCACGACCGAGGACGGCCTGACGGTCTACGTTCTGCTCTGCCCCGAACTCTACGACCGCGACGGCTCACCTTATGTCGATAGCTTCGGCATGGACTGGGCCGACAACGACATCCGTTTCGCGCGTCTCGGCCTTGCGGCGGCGGACATCGCCTGCGGCAGCGGCGATCCCCTGTGGCGCGCCGATCTCATGCATCTCAACGACTGGCCGTCTGGTCTCGCATCGGCCTATCTGGCTTGGCGCGGACAGCATATTCCGACCATCCTGACCATTCACAACCTTGCCTATCAGGGCAATTTCGATCGCAGCCGCCTGTCGCATCTCGGCATTCCCGACGCGGCGTTCCAGATCAACGGCGTCGAGTTCTACGGCAAGGTCTCCTTCCTGAAGGCGGGGATCTACTACTCGTCCCACATCACGACGGTCAGCTCCACCTATGCCCATGAGATCACGCGGCCGGAATTCGGCTGCGGTCTCGACGGGCTGCTGCGGACCTGCGCCGAGCAGGGGCGGCTGGACGGCATCATCAACGGCATCGACGAGAGCTGGGATCCGAGCCGGGACCCTTATCTGGTGAGCCCTTTCTCGGCGGAGAACTGGGGCGGGAAAAGCATCAATGCCGCCAATGTGCGCGAGAATTTCGGGCTCGCCCTGTCTAACGGGCCGCTCTTCGCAGTCGTCTCGCGCCTGGTCCACCAGAAGGGCGTAGATCTCGCCATCTCGGCGGCGGAGACCATCGTGTCGCAGGGCGGGCAGATCGCTGTCATCGGCCAAGGCGAGCCGCGCTTCGAATCCGAGCTGCAGGCGCTCGCAAGCCGCCATCCGGGTTCCGTCGGCGTGAAGATCGGCTATGACGAGGGCGATGCCCGTCGGATGTATGCCGGCAGCGATTTCTTGCTCATGCCGTCGCGCTTCGAGCCCTGCGGCCTGAGTCAGATGTATGCGCAGCGTTTCGGCTCCCTGCCGATCGCCCATCGAACGGGCGGCCTTGCGGATACGATCGAAGACGGAATAAACGGGTTCCTCTTCGGCGAGCCTTCGCTCAACCGCTTCATGGATGCCATCCGGCGAGGTCTAGAAACCTTCCGGTCGCGTCCGCGCCTCACGGCCATGCGACGCGCCGCCATGAGCCGGCCGCACGGCTGGGACCGATCTGCGTCGCGCTACCAGGAGGTCTACGAGCGCGCCTGCCGGACGGCGCTCGCATAACTCCTTCCGCAAGTGATCGCAGAGAGACGATGGGCTGACCGATGTTCAGCCCATTTTTCGTTCATCCTGATCGACGAATGGACGAAGCCGACATGATGTTGCAGCCTCATTCTTGAGCCTCTGCCGTTTTTTCGGGCATGGACCATATGACCGGATTCCTGTCACCGACTGAGGAGAAATTCTCGGGACCTGAAGCATAAGGCGTTCTTCGAACTGGCATGGTTCTTGCGTAATCGCCCGGCGTTGCACCTGAAACAGGGCGGCCAAGGGAGAGGACCTATGTCGATGTTGAAGATGACCCGCAGACACCTGATGGCGCTGGCGTCCGCCGCGCTGGTCTCCGGCGCTGTCATGGGAACGGCGCAAGCGCAGGAGACCATCAAGGTCGGTGTTCTGCACTCTCTGTCCGGCACCATGGCGATCAGCGAGACGACACTGAAGGACGTCATGCTGATGCTCATCGATGAGCAGAACAAGAAGGGCGGTCTGCTCGGCAAGAAGCTCGAGGCGGTGGTCGTCGATCCTGCCTCCAACTGGCCTCTCTTTGCCGAGAAGGCACGCGAGCTGATCAGCCAGAACAAGGTCGCGGCCGTTTTCGGATGCTGGACCTCCGTGTCGCGCAAATCCGTTCTGCCGGTGTTCAAGGAGCTCAACAGCATCCTGTTCTATCCCGTGCAATACGAGGGCGAGGAAAGCGAGCGGAACGTGTTCTACACGGGCGCCGCGCCGAACCAACAGGCGATTCCGGCCGTCGACTACCTCGCCAACGAAGAAAAGGTCGAGCGCTGGGTGCTTGCCGGCACCGACTACGTCTATCCGCGCACGACCAACAAGATCCTCGAGGCCTACCTGAAGTCCAAGGGCGTGAAGTCCGAGGACATCATGATCAACTACACGCCCTTCGGGCATTCCGATTGGCAGACCATCGTGGCCGACATTAAGAAGTTCGGCTCGGCCGGCAAAAAGACCGCCGTCGTTTCCACCATCAACGGCGACGCCAACGTACCGTTCTACAAGGAACTCGCCAACCAGGGCGTGAAGGCGACGGACATTCCGGTCGTGGCCTTCTCCGTCGGCGAGGAGGAGCTTGCAGGCATCGACACGAAGCCGCTCGTCGGGCACCTGGCCGCCTGGAATTACTTCCAGTCCGTCGACACGCCCGACAACAAGGCCTTCATCGATAAATGGAAAGCCTTCACCAAGAACGACAAGCGCGTCACCAACGACCCGATGGAAGCGCACGTGATCGGATTCAACATGTGGGTCAAGGCCGTTGAGAAGGCCGGCAGCACGGATCCCGATAAGGTTATCGATGCGATCGTGGGCGTCGAGGTGCCGAACCTGACCGGCGGTGTCTCCAAGATGCTCCCGAACCACCACATCACCAAGCCGGTTCTCATCGGCGAGATCAAGGAGGACGGGCAGTTTGAAACCGTCTCGCAGACGGATGCGCTCGTTCCTGGCGACGCCTGGTCCAAGTACCTCGAAGGCTCGAAGGACCTGATCGCCGACTGGAAGGATCTCAAGTGCGGCAATTACAACACCGTCACGAAGAAGTGCGGCGCCTGATCTAGGCACGCAATGCAACGAGGGCGGCCCACCGGCCGTCCTCGCCCGATCCACCGTCCGAAGTTGATTGCATGACCAGATTGCGCAGCATTCTGCAGGCCTTCGTTCTGCTCATCGGAACGATCTCAGCCGCTATGGCCGGGCCCTATGAGGAAGCCTTGCCGAAACTCGCGGCGGACAGCTACGCCGACACCGAGGCGGCCATCGCCGCTGTTGCGGGCAGCGGCCACGCGCAGGCCATGAATCTTGTCGAAGCCCTGCGTGACGGACGGCTGATGGCCGCTGCAGGCCGGGTCTATATCCGCGACGCGGCGGGCCCGTTCGTCGACGCCGCCACGGGACGTGCGGTCGAACCTCCCGCAGGAGCAAAGCCCGTTCGCGTCAACAACCGCGTCCGGCGCGCCGTCGAAGCCGCGCTCGGCAGCATGACGTTGCTCAGCCCGCAGGTCGAAACACGCCTCGATGCCGCCCGCGCTGTCTTCCGCTCGCGCGATGCAGCGGCGCTTGCCACCCTCGAGCAGGCCATCGCCCAGGAGAGCGACGCCGGCGTGAAGATGGCGCTCGAAAGCGCTCGCGCCGCCATTCTCCTCACGAAGCAAGACGCCTCACCAGCGGAAAAGATCGCTGCCGTCGAAACTCTGCGTGCCCGTGGCGATCAGGATGCACTGGGTCTCCTGTCCTCGTTGCCGAATGGAACTCCTGCCGAGGTGTCCGAAGCCGCGAGCAAGGCCGCCGGCGGCATTCGCTCGCGGCTCGCGCTCTGGAGCGGCGTGCAGAACATTTGGTACGGGATCTCCCTCGGGTCGGTCCTGCTGCTGGCGGCCATCGGCCTGTCCATCACCTTCGGCACCATGGGCGTCATCAACATGGCCCATGGCGAGATGGTCATGATCGGAGCCTACACGACGTTCCTCGTGCAGGAGGCGATCCGGACATACGCTCCCGGTCTGTTCGGCGCTTCGCTGTTCATCGCGTTGCCGCTCGCCTTTCTGGTGGCCGGGTCAATCGGCATCCTCATCGAACGGACGGTGATCCGCTTCCTGTACGGCCGACCGCTTGAGACGCTTCTCGCCACATGGGGTCTGTCGCTCATTCTGCAGCAGGCCGTGCGCACGATCTTCGGCCCCACCAATCGCGAGGTCGGTACGCCCGCCTGGATGAGCGGGGCGCTGGAGATCGGGGGCTTAAGCCTCACCTATAACCGGATCGCCATCGTGGTCTTCGCCTTCGCGGTCTTTGCGGCGCTGCTCCTCGTGCTGCGCTACACCTCGCTCGGCCTCTACGTCCGCGCCGTCACGCAGAACCGGCGCATGGCGGGTTCCATGGGCATCCGAACCAACCGCATCGACGCCCTGGCCTTCGGGCTCGGATCGGGCGTCGCCGGAATTGCCGGCGTGGCGCTCTCCCAGATCGACAATGTCAGTCCCAATCTCGGGCAGGGCTACATCATCGACAGCTTCATGGTGGTCGTGTTCGGCGGCGTCGGAAACCTATGGGGCACGCTGGTCGGCGCCATGACGCTTGGCGTGGCCAACAAGTTGCTCGAACCCTATGCGGGCGCGGTGCTCGGCAAGATCGTGCTGCTCATCGCGATCATTCTCTTCATCCAGAGGCGTCCGCGCGGTCTCTTCGCGCTCAAAGGCAGGGCGGTCGAAGCATGACAACGCAATCGGCGCTCGATCGTCAGAGCATCATCGTTCTTGCCCTGCTGGGAGCGGCGGCCATTCTGGTGCCGGTCCTGAATATGGCGGTCGCTCCGGGATCGCCGCTCCACCTGTCCGACCATCTCGTGCCGCTCATCGGCAAGTATGTCTGCTTCGCGTTGCTGGCGCTCTCGGTCGACTTGATCTGGGGCTTCTGCGGCATTCTCTCGCTCGGGCACGGCGCGTTCTTCGCGCTCGGCGGCTATGCAATGGGCATGTATCTCATGCGCCAGATCGGACCGCGCGGGGTCTATGCGGATCCGGTCCTGCCCGATTTCATGGTGTTCCTGAACTGGAAGGAGCTGCCCTGGTTCTGGCACGGGATCGACTGGCTCCCGTTCGCGGCCCTCATGGTGCTCGTCGTGCCGGGCGTTCTCGCCTTGGTGTTCGGCTGGTTCGCCTTCCGCTCGCGGGTGACGGGCGTCTATCTGTCCATCATCACGCAGGCCATGACCTTCGCCCTCATGCTCGCCTTCTTTCGCAATGACATGGGCTTCGGCGGCAATAATGGATTGACGGACTTCAAGGATATCGTCGGCTTTCCGATCCAATCCGCCTCGACACGCATCGTGCTCTTCGTCCTGTCTGTCGCGGCGCTCGCCGGCGGCTATCTGCTGTGCCGTTGGGTGGTCAATTCGAAGTTCGGGAAGGTGCTCGTGGCCATCCGCGACGCGGAGAGCCGCACGCGCTTCCTCGGATATCGCGTCGAGCATTACAAGCTTGCCGTCTTCACGCTCTCCGCCATGCTGGCGGGTGTTGCGGGCGCGCTCTACGTGCCGCAGGTCGGCATCATCAATCCGAGCGAGTTCGCGCCTGCCAATTCCATCGAACTCGTCATCTGGGTGGCGGTCGGCGGTCGCGGAACGCTGGCCGGGCCCATTCTCGGCGCGTTCCTGGTGAATGCGGGCAAGACCTGGTTCACGGGCGTCCTGCCGGAATTCTGGCTTTTCGCGCTCGGGGGCCTCTTCGTCTTCGTGACGCTCCTGATGCCACGTGGCATCCTCGGCGCCGCCACGGATCTCTGGGCCGGCGGCGCCCGGAGGATCAAGTCCCGGCCCGTGCCCGAGACGGTCTCGCAGGCGGCGGAATAGACCATGACGGCACCCCTCACCCCGACGCTTCTCTACCTCGACAACGTCTCCGTGTCCTTCGACGGATTCCGGGCCTTGAATGCCCTGTCGCTCGCCATCGATCATGCGGAGATGCGCGCCATCATCGGTCCCAACGGCGCGGGCAAGACCACGATGATGGACGTGATCACCGGCAAGACCCGCCCAAATGAGGGCACGGCCCTGTTCGAGGGCACGCACGACCTGACGGCTCTCGACGAGGCGGCGATCGCCGAACTCGGCATCGGCCGCAAGTTCCAGACGCCGACCGTGTTCGAGATGCACAGCGTCGAGGACAACATCCTGCTCGCCCTCAAGGAGAATCGCTCGCCCTTCGCCACGCTGCTGTCGCGGCGCAGCGCTCGGGAGCGCGAGCGCATCGATGCGCTTCTGGAGCGGGTGCGCCTGACGGCGCACCGTCACCGCAAGGCGGGAGAACTGTCCCACGGCCAGAAGCAATGGCTTGAGATCGGCATGCTGCTGGCGCAGCAGCCGAAGCTCCTGCTGATCGACGAGCCGGCCGCAGGCATGACCGATCAGGAAACCGCCGAAACGGCCGATCTCCTGCGCGACATCGCCAAGACGCAGGCGGTCGTCGTGGTGGAGCACGACATGACCTTCGTGCGCGACCTCGACGTTAAGGTCACCTGCCTTCACGAAGGCTCCGTGCTCGCCGAGGGGACGCTCGACGCGGTGAGCGCGAACGAGCGGGTCGTCGAGGTTTATCTGGGACGATGACGATGCTCTCTGTTGAGAACCTCTCCCTCTATTACGGTGCCGCTCAGGCCCTGCGCGGCGTCTCTGTCAGCGCCTCCATTGGCGAGGTCACCTGCGTGCTCGGCCGGAATGGCGTCGGCAAGACGTCGTTGCTGCGCGCCATTGCCGGGCATCGTCCGATCGCGGGCGGCAGCATCCGTTTCGATGGTCGCGACATCGCGCGCCTCAAGCCCTTCGAGCGTGCGGCGCTCGGGATCGCCTATGTCCCGCAGGGCCGCGAGATCTTTCCGCTCCTGACTGTCAAGGAGAACCTCGAGACGGGGTTTGCGCCCTTGAAGCGCGGCGAGAAGACGATCCCCGAGGAGGTCTTCGAGCTGTTTCCGGTGCTGAAATCCATGCTGGGCCGGCGCGGGGGCGATCTCTCCGGCGGGCAGCAGCAGCAACTGGCTATCGGGCGAGCCCTGGTCACCCGTCCGCGCCTGCTCGTGCTCGACGAACCGACGGAGGGCATCCAGCCATCCATCATCAAGGATATCGGCCGGGCTATCGCCTATCTGCGCGGGCGGAAGGACATGGCGATCCTCCTGGTTGAGCAATATTTCGACTTCGCCCGCGATCTTGCCGACCGGTTCGTGGTGATGGAACGCGGCGAGATCGTCCAGCACGGCGACCGCTCGGCGCTCGAGGGAGACGATGTCCGTCAGCGCTTGGCCATTTGATGGCGTTCCCCCATCCGAAACTCACCGGCGCCAGAGAGCCGTCGGGCGGGTTGCGTTCGGCGCGGCCGGCCTGGACGGCCGCACCCGGCCCATGCGGATCGAGGAGAGCGGGTCCATGCGGATCAGGCTCCCGAAAGGCGGCGGGAAAGGGCTCGATGCGGTTCTCGTCAACACGGCCGGCGGGATCGCCTGCGGCGACCGCTTTTCCGTGCAGGTCGAAGCACATTCCGGTGCCGCGGTGACGGTGGCGACCCCGGCAGCCGAGAAAGTCTATCGCTCGGATGGTCCGGTTGCCGAGCTCGCGGTCGATCTCAAGGTGGCGGCCGAAGCGAGGATCGATTGGCTGCCGCAGGAAACGATCCTGTTCGACAAGGCGCGCCTTCGCCGGAGCCTTTCTGCCGAAATGACCGAGAATGCGAGCCTGACCGTGTTCGAGGCCGTCGTGTTCGGGCGCGAGGCGCGGGCGGAGCGCATCCAGGAGGGCCTGTTCGAGGATCGTTGGCGCATCCGGCGCGGAGGGCGCCTCGTCTATGCCGATACGCTGCGGCTCGACGGCCCGATCGACGACCTTCTGCGGAAGCCGGTCGTCGGCAGGGGTGCCCGCGCTTTCGCCACATTGATCCACGCAGCGCCGGACGCGGAAGCGCGCCTCGACGCGGCACGAGAGCATCTCGCCTCCATCGGGGGCTGCGATGCCGCGGCCAGTGCGTGGAATGGCCTTCTCGCCGTCCGCTTCTGCGCGATGAAGATCGAATCGCTGCGTGCCGCCGCAGTCCCGTTCCTGCTCGCCTTCCGCGGTGAGCCCCTTCCTCGTGTCTGGCTCAGCTAGGGTCGAACCATGCAACTCACTCCCCGTGAAAAAGACAAGCTCCTGATCGCCATGGCGGCCACCGTCGCACGACGCCGGCTGGAGCGCGGCGTGAAGCTGAACCACCCGGAAGCCATCGCCCTCATCACCGACACGGTCGTTGAAGGCGCGCGCGATGGACGCTCCGTCGCCGAACTGATGGAGGCGGGAGCGCATGTGATCACCGCCGATCAGGTGATGGAAGGCATCGCGGAGATGATCCATGACGTGCAGGTGGAGGCGACCTTCCCCGACGGGACCAAGCTCGTCACCGTGCATCATCCGATCCGTGGCGCGGCCTCCAGGGACGTGCCCGGCGAAGTCACCGCGCAGGAGGGCGAGATCGTCTTCAACGAAGGGGCCAAGCGCATCGTTCTCACCGTTGCCAATACGGGCGACCGGCCGATCCAGGTCGGCAGCCATTACCACTTCTTCGAGACCAATCCGGCCATGTCCTTCGACCGTGAGAAGGCCCGCGGCATGCGTCTCGACATCGTGCCCGGCACGGCGGTTCGCTTCGAGCCCGGCGCCACGCGCGAGGTCGTGCTGGTGCCGCTTTCCGGCAGACGCGAGGTCTACGGGTTCCGCCAGGGCGTGATGGGAGCGCTGTGATGTCGAATGTAAGAAAGCCGGCCTCCCTGCCGCGTTCCGGTTATGCGGACATGTTCGGCCCGACCAAGGGCGATCGCGTTCGCTTGGCCGATACGGCTCTCGTGATCGAAGTGGAGAAGGACTTCACCACCTATGGCGAGGAGGTGAAGTTCGGCGGCGGCAAGGTGATCCGCGACGGCATGGGACAGGCCCAGACCATCCGCGCCGAGGGCGCCGTTGACACGGTCATCACCAATGCGGTGATCCTCGACCATTGGGGCATCGTGAAGGCCGATCTCGGCATCAGGGGCGGACTGATCGCCGCCATCGGCAAGGCCGGCAATCCGGACGTACAGCCCAACGTGGACATCGTCATCGGACCGGGCACGGAGATCATCGCCGGCGAGGGCAAGATCATCACGGCCGGTGGCTTCGACTCGCATATCCACTTCATCTGCCCGCAGCAGATCGAAGAGGCGCTCATGTCCGGCATCACCACGATGCTGGGCGGCGGCACGGGCCCTGCGACGGGCACCTTCGCCACCACCTGCACGCCGGGGCCGTGGCACATCGCCCGCATGATCGAAGCGGCCGACGCCTTCCCGATGAACCTCGCCTTCACGGGCAAGGGCAATGCCTCGAAGCCGGGCGCCCTGGAGGAGATGATCGAGGCCGGGGCCTGCGCGCTGAAGCTGCACGAGGATTGGGGCACGACCCCAGCGGCCATCGATTGCTGCCTGTCCGTCGCCGATGCCTATGACGTGCAGGTGATGATCCACACCGACACGCTCAACGAATCCGGCTTCGTCGAGGATACCATCGCGGCGTTCAAGGGGCGGACGATCCACGCCTTCCATACGGAGGGGGCAGGTGGAGGCCACGCGCCGGACATCATCAAGGTGGCAGGGCTGCCCAACGTGCTGCCGTCCTCCACCAATCCGACGCGGCCCTATACGGTGAACACCATTGACGAGCATCTCGACATGCTCATGGTCTGCCACCATCTCTCCCCGTCGATCCCGGAGGATCTCGCCTTCGCGGAGAGCCGCATCCGCAAGGAGACCATCGCGGCGGAAGACATCCTGCACGATCTCGGGGCGCTCTCGATGATGTCCTCCGACAGCCAGGCCATGGGCCGCGTGGGCGAGGTCATCATCCGCACGTGGCAGACCGCGCACAAGATGAAGGTGCAGCGCGGCGCGCTGCCCGGCGAGACCGGAGGCAACGACAATCTGCGTGTCCGCCGCTATGTGGCGAAGTACACGATCAACCCTGCCATCGCCCATGGAGTGTCCCGGCATATCGGCTCCGTCGAGGTCGGCAAGCTCGCCGATCTCGTGGTCTGGTCGCCGGCCTTCTTCGGCGTGAAGCCCGATCTCGTGCTCAAGGGTGGCGCCATTGCGGCAGCCCTCATGGGCGATCCTAACGCCTCGATCCCCACGCCGCAGCCGGTGCACTACCGGCCGATGTTCGGCGCCTACGGCCGGGCGCTCTCCACGACCTCGCTCACCTTCGTGTCGAAGGCCGCCGTGGAGAACGGCCTTGCGGCCAAGCTCGGCGTGCAGAAGAAGCTCGTCGCCGTCGAGAACGTGCGCGGCGGGATCGGCAAGAAGGACATGGTGCTCAACGATGCGACGCCCGTGATCGAGGTCGATCCCGAAACCTACGATGTCCGTGCCGACGGCAAATTGCTCGACTGCGAGCCCGCGAAGGTTCTTCCCATGGCCCAACGCTATTTCCTGTTCTGACATGATCCGCGCCACATCCATCATCCGCCGCGACGCCGTCGAGCAGGACCGCATCGTCGACGTCATCACCCTCGACCACGGCGACAGGCATCGCCGCCGCATCAGGCTCGATGCCGATGGCGGAACCGCCTTCCTGCTCGATCTCGACAGGGCCGACGTGCTGGAGGACGGAGACGCCATCCGGCTGGAAAGCGGCTGGCTCGTCGAGGTCAGGGCCGCGCCGGAAAAGCTCGTGGAGATCACCACGGAGGATCCGCTCGATCTCCTGACCCTGGCTTGGCATATCGGCAACCGGCACGTGCCGGCGGAGATCACCCGCGAGGCGATTTATATCGGCTACGACCACGTGCTGGTCGACATGCTGCTGGGCTTGGGCGCCAAGGTCGAGATCGTCGAGCGTCCCTTCCGGCCCGTGCGCGGCGCCTATCACCATCACGAGCATGGCGCACATGCCCATCATCACGGTCACGGCCATGGATGACGGCTCGCCGACAGCGCTGGCGCGGGGAGGCGAGGCGGCGATCCTGCCGCTTTTCGCCTGGCTCTCGCCATCCTATCCGGTCGGCTGCTATGCCTATTCGCACAGCCTGGAATGGGCCACGGAAGCGGGCGACGTCACCGACGAGGCAAGTCTCGTGGCATGGCTTACGGACCTGCTCGCGCTCGGGCTCGGGCGCAACGATGCCATTCTCCTGAGCCACGCCTACGGGGCCGTGGAGCAGGGCGATGAGGAGGCCCTCGCGGCCGTCAACGAACTCGCGCTCGCCCTCGCGCCCTCCGCCGAGCTCTATCTCGAAACCAGCCAGCAAGGGCGCAGCTTCCTCGATGCGACGCTCGCCGCGTGGCCTTCGCCGCGCCTGCTCCGTCTCGAGGGGGACGTGGCCTTTCCCGTGGCGGTCGGCATGGCCGCTGCGGCCCATGGCATTCCGCTGGCGATCACCGCGCAGGCCTATCTCTTCGGACTCGTGCAGACGCTCGTCTCCGCCGCGATCCGCCTCGCGCCCATCGGACAGACCGCGGGCATCCGCGTGTCTGCCGCGCTGGCCAGCCGCGTACAGGAGATCGCCCACCAGGGAATGGCACTTGCGCTCGACGACATCGGCGGCTCGACCTTCCGGGCCGATCTCGGCTCCTTCCATCACGAAAACCAATATTCGAGGCTTTTCCGCTCATGACATCTCACACGGGACCCCTTCGCGTCGGCATCGGCGGGCCGGTCGGCTCCGGCAAGACGGCCTTGATGGAAGCGCTCTGCAAGACGTTCCGCGAGCGCTACGACATCTGCGCGATCACCAACGATATCTACACCAAGGAGGATGCGCGCCTCCTGACCGTGGCGGGTGCGCTTCCGGTGGAGCGCATCATGGGCGTGGAAACGGGCGGATGTCCGCACACGGCCATTCGCGAGGACGCATCCATCAACCTCGCGGCCATCGCCACCATGCGCAAGCGCTTTCCGGACCTCGACATCGTGCTGGTTGAATCCGGCGGCGACAACCTGGCTGCGACCTTCTCGCCCGAGCTTGCCGATCTGACGATCTACGTCATCGACGTCGCCGGCGGCGAGAAGATCCCGCGCAAGGGCGGCCCCGGCATCACGCGCTCCGATCTCCTCGTGGTCAACAAGATCGACCTCGCGCCCCATGTGGGCGCCGATCTGGCGATCATGGAGGAGGACACGAAGCGCATGCGCGGCCAGCGTCCTTACGTGTTCAGCAACATCCGCGACGGCATTGGGGTCGACGCCATCGCGGCTTTTATCGAACAGGCCGGCGGCCTGTCCGCAGCGGCCTGAAGGAGAAACGCGCCATGTTCACACGTTCCATTGCGACCACGCTGCTGCTGGTGGCGGCCACGCCAGCCCTGGCCCATACAGGACACGATACCGCTTTCGGCCTCCTTGCCGGAATGGCGCACCCGATGGGTGGCCTCGATCACGTGCTCGCCATGGTGAGTGTCGGCCTCTTCGCGGCCGTGCTCGGAGGACGCGCCCTGTGGGCGCTTCCCATGAGCTTCGTCGGGATGATGCTGGTGGGCGGTGCGCTGGGAATGACCGGCGTCACGGTTCCTGCTGTCGAGTTCGGGATCGCATTGTCGATCGTGGTCCTGGGCGCCATCGTGACATGGGGGCGGCAATGGCCAATTCAGGCAGCCTCTGCGCTCGTAGGCGTCTTCGCGGTGTTCCACGGTTATGCTCACGGCGCGGAGCTTCCGGCCGGGGCCGATGCCGTGCTCTATAGCTTTGGTTTCGCCCTCGCGACCGCTCTCCTGCATGGCGCAGGGATCGCCGCCGGGCGGCTCACCCTCGGCCGCGCCGGCATCCTGCGCCTTGCCGGAGCGGCGGTGACGGTCACGGGCATCGTCATCGCGCTCGGCTGAGGCATCGTCTACCCGGCGGGATCCGCGCCATAGGCTTCGGCCATGCCGCGGATCTCGGCGAGCTTCGATGTGAACGCCGACCAGTCGTCCTCGGCCGCGATCGGAGCCCAGAGCGCCTCGACCTCGTCGATCAGCATGGTGCAGGGTCCAGAGCGTGTGAAGTAGGGATGATCGCGTCGCGCCTGAGGTGTCGGCTCGAAGTTCGCGAGAGCCGCGCGCACAGGCCCGAAGGATTGTTGCGCGTAGAATGGCGCGGAGGGGCTTTTCTCCGCACGATGCGTGCTTAGAAGCCCACCATACCAATCGAAGAACGTCTGCTCGAACGGCGCTTTGCTCTCGTGCAGGAATGTCCATAGCGCCTTGGCGAGAGCGCCGTCCTGCTCGAAGCTTTTCGATTGCAGGCCCAGGCGACGCAGGATGGCGCTCGGGAACTCCCGATGCAGCGCAGGCTCGAAAGTGGCGAGGGCTTGCTCGAGCTCGGCCTGCGGCGCCAGGGGCATCAGGCACTCCGCAAGGCGATAGAGATTCCACAGGAGCGTGTCGGGCTGCCGACCGAAGGCGTAGAGGCCCGTCTCGTCGAAATAGGCGGCCGTGAAGCTGGGCTCGTAGACAGACAGGAAGCGCCAGGGACCGTAATCGAAGCTCTCGCCCGTGACGTTGACGTTATCGGTGTTGAGCACACCATGCACGAAGCCCGCCGCCATCCATTGCGCGCCCATACGGGCCACGCGTCGGCACACCTCTTCCAGAAATGCAACGGCCCGGCCTGGCTCATCGTCGCGCCAAGTCTGCGGCATGTAGGTGCGGATCGTGTAGTCGAGGAGCGTGCGGAGATTGTCGGTCTCGTCGAGGTAGCGCAGGCGCTGGAATGTTCCGATGCGGATGTGCGAATGGCTGAGACGCACCAGCACCGAGGAGCGCGTGGGCGAGGGCTCGTCGCCGCGCTCGAGCTCCTCGCCGGTCTCGATCACGCTGAACGACTTGGACGTCTCGACGCCGAGCGCTTCGAGCATCTCCGTCGCGAGGATTTCCCGCACGCCGCCCTTCAGGGTGAGGCGGCCATCCGCATGGCGTGACCAGGGCGTCTGCCCGCTGCCTTTCGTGCCGAGATCGAGAAGCCTGCCGTCCTGCGCATCGTGAAGTTGCGCGAATAGAAAACCGCGGCCGTCCCCCAGGTGCGGATTATAGGTTCTGAACTGGTGCCCGTGGTAGCGCAGGGCGAGGGGTTGCTCGAAACCACCCGGGAGCGGCGTGAACCGTCCGAAATGATCGATCCATTCTTCATAGCTGAGAGACCCGAGCCCCATGCGCTCGGCCCAGCGCTGGTTGCGGTAGCGCAGGATATGCTGCGGAAACTCCGCCGGCCGGACGAGGTCGTAGAAATCGGAACCGAGGTCCCGGTGGCGTGTCGAGGCGCGATAGGCGGCAGAGGCGGGCATGTGTGAGATCCGATGAACTCGGGTTCAATTCCAAGGCGTCCGAAATGTTCAGAATTGTCGCGATGGATCAAGCCGCAGCCAAGTCCGAGGCCTGATCAAAGCCTTGTCTGCCTGGCCATGAAACGTTGCAACTCAAATAGAGCGCTCGACCATGTTACGATATGGCATGAAGAAGATCATGCACTTGAAGCCAACTAAAATATTACGCGGCACCTGATTCAGAAAACGCTTTCCATTTCCTTAAGTTGCCGTCCGTTGTTCAAGCACAGTCGCGCTGGCGGTGCGGCAATTTATGCTTTCGTCTATTGGCTACGGCGAAAAGCTCCCCTAGGATTCTCTCGTTAAGGAAGACGGGAGGAAGGTTTATGGCATTCAAAGATATGCTGAGCCTTTGCGGCCGGATCGGTCTGATCGTCGTGGCCTTTGCGTTCGTAGCCGGGATCATTGCCGGTCCCGTCCTTGAGAGAATCTGGTCGTCGCGCCTTACGGTGACACAGAACAACGAGACGCCTCTTCCGCTTCCGCCCAGGGTTCCGGCCACTCCCAAGACGGCAGAGCCCGGCTAACGCCTTTTTAGAACTCTCCAGTTCATACAACAGCACTGCCGGTGAGGCGGTGACATAAGTCCTATTGCGGGAAGGTGTGATGAGCAGCGAGGTGCTTTTGCGGCAAGAGATCCGCCATTCTCTTGGTTATGTCCGCGGCATGATCGATCATTATTCCGGTCTCTACTCGGGCGAGAACCTCACCCGGGACGTGCTCAGCTTCTGCGATGGAATGATCCGGTCCGAGGAGCCGAACCCCCGCTTGCGGGAGGCGCGGCGCCTGGTCGAGGAGCGGTGCCGGCAGCTGGCTAATGCGGCGGATCGTTTCGCGCAGCGCGACCCGGCTTTGATTGCAGCTGTGCGGGCCCAAGCCGTCGCCGCGATCGACCTGTTCCAGGATGCCGCCTTCGAATGGCACAGGGCTCGCACCGATGTGCCGTCGTCGGGACGCCTGCTGCGCAGAAAGAGCCTTTAGCGCGTCGTCATCTTTGCGCCGTCCGCCAGGGGCTTGGGCTTGATCGATGCCGTCGCGGGCACGTCGATAACCTTAGGCTCCGGCAGAGGATCGCTCTTCGGGGTATCGAGACCGTAGACATCGTCGCGGAAATGCACCGCGCCGTCCGCCGTGGCATAGCCGGTGAGATAGACCCAGGCGACCGGGACGGGCTTGTCGAGGCGGATGTCCTGACGGGTCGCGCCGGCGATGGCCGTGGCGATCCCGTCGCGTGTCCATGCGCCCGCCTGGCCGTTGGTGCCGCGCAGGAGCCATTCGGCGAAGTCGGCGACATCGGCGACACGCACGCAGCCCGAGGAGTGGAAGCGGGCATCCTGCGCGAAAAGCTGCTTCTTGGGCGTATCGTGCATGTAGACGGCATGCTTGTTGGGCATGTCGATGCGGATCTGCCCAAGCGAGTTGATCGCGCCGGGGTCCTGACGCAGGGTATAGTTCACCGCCTTCTCGGTCGACCAGTCGAGGGTCTTGGGATCGACCTCCTGGCCCTTCGCGTCAAGAATGCGGATCTTCATCTTCTCCAGATAGGCGGGATCCTTCCGCACATGGGGAATGATATCCTTCTTGATCAGGGAGACCGGCACCGTCCATGTGGGGTTGATGTTGACGGCGGTAACACGGGTTTCGACGGTGGGCGAGGGGCGATCCACCTTGCCCGCGATGGCGACGAAGCGGCGCGCTACCTGTCCGCGCTCCACCGCTTCGACGGCGGCCGAGGGAATGTTCACCACCACGTAACGGTCGCCGAAGGCGAAGGTGGAGCCTGCCAGCCTCTGGGCGGAAGCCGTGAGCTGTCGATGGCGCGCGAGAGCCGGGACGTTCAATGCCTCCAGGGTTCGCGCCCGCACCGCGCCGGATTCCGGCAGGCCGTGCCGGGCCTGGAACCGCTTGACCGCGCTGATGAGCTCCGCGTCGAAAACCGTGTTCGTCGTGGCATTGTCCGGGAGGTCGCCCTCCAGGGCGAGGCGGCGCCGAAGGGTCGCGACGAGCGCGCCCTTGTCGCCGGTCTTCAGAACCGTGCCCGTCGGGAGGCTGGGCCATCCTCCCGCCTCGGCGATTCGCTTATAGGTCCAGGCGGCCCGCATCGTATTGATGAAGGTGCTGGCGTCCAGGGTCGGGCGGGAATCCTGCGAGATCGTCGCCACAGGCATGGGCGCCGCTTTCTCGGGCGGCTTCGCTGGCGCCGGCGCGCTTACCTTGGGCGGCGGAATGACACCCCCGGCGGGGGGCACCGACTCGCTTGGCAAAGTCCGCGCCGGGGTGTCCGAAGACAGATTCCCGGCAGCCGCGAAGGCGCCTGGAGGGCTCCAGACGGTGGAGCTCAGGAGCAGGGCAAGCCCAAAGCAGAGACGACGTGTATTCCCATAGGTCATGCGGCGACTATGGGTGATCTTGGTTTACAAAATCCTGTAACGGGAGGGTGACCGCGAGAGCCTGCAACTGCGACAGAGCAAGGACGTTGTCCTCGGTCGCCAATCCCGTCCCACGAGTGTTCCATGCGTGCCAAGTCTCTTCCCCCTCAGGATATCAGGCGGATCGATCTGCCTTTGCCGTCGTCCGTGGGGCTCCATGCCGTCCGATTACTCGAGCATGTGAAGCAGGCTGGGCCATCAGGTGTCGTTTATGTCGCAGGGGGAGAGCGCTGGGCCGAGCAGATGGCGCAAGCGATGCGCGGCTTGGCGCCCGGTCTCGACATCTGTCTGCTGCCACCGTGGGATTGTCTCCCCTATGACAGCGCTTCGCCCTCACGGGACGCCATGGGGCGTCGCATGTCGGTCCTGCGGCGGATGAGCGAACCTGGCACGGCTCCGCGCGTCCTGATCACGAGCGCTGCCGCGATCGTCCAACGGGTGCCGCCGCGCGACATGGTGAAGACGACGTCCTTCTCTCTTCGCGCGGGCGAGGGGTTCTCCGCCGATGCCCTGAAAGAATATCTGCATCGAGCGGGGTACATCCTGGATGAGCGGGTGGATGAGCCGGGCGAGGTGGCGATCCGTGGTCAGGTGATCGATCTCTTTCCGGCCGACAGCCCGTTGCCCTATCGGGCCGAGCACGATGGAGAGACCATCGCGGCCATTCGCTCCTACGACCCGATCTCACAATTGACGGAAGCAGAAGTCGATCATCTCGTGATCGGCCCGGCTTCGGAGGTCGTCCTGCAGGAGACAGGCGATGGCGAGGCGCCGGTCGAGCGCAGCGACGGCATGGAGCATCGGCTGCCGGAATTCTATCCGCACCTGGAGACTATCTTCGATTACTGGCCGGATGCGACCATCGTCCTGGATGCCAAATTCGAGGAGAGGCGGCAGCTCGTGATGGAGCAGGCCGTTGATGCCTATGACAACCGGATGAACTTGCGTGCGCAGGGCAGGCCTGCGGCTTCCACTGCCGCGCCCGAGCGGCTCTTCATTCAGGACGACGAATGGGCGGACGCCATGTCGAAGCGCCGCACGATCTACATCCATGCGATCCCGCCTGATGAATCCTCGCGGAATGCGGTGCCGAATTTCGCGATCTCGTCCAGACCTTCCAAGGCGCTTTTGGATTTCCTGCGCGCCCAATCGGATGCGGGACGAAAGATCGTCGTCGTTGCGGCGGTCCGCTCGGACCTGGGCCGGCTACGGCGAAGGGTTCAATCCGTCGGATGGCCCGATGAAGTGGATGACTGGGATGGCGTTGTGGATGGCCCGTCCAAAGGCTGGTTCGCTCTGCAGGCCGACATCAAGCGGGGATTCGTCGATGAGCGCGACGGCATCGCGCTGATCACCGCCTTCGACGTTCTGGGGAGCCGCGTTCGCACCAGCGTCGAAACTGATGTCAGTGCCGCCGCGACGAGCTTCACGGACACGGGATTCCAGATCGGCGACGCCGTCGTTCACATCGATCACGGGATCGGCGTGCTCCAGGGCATCGAGACAATCACGGCCGGTGATGCGGGCGAGGGTGAAGCGGTCAGGCTCGGTTACGCGGCCGATACGACGCTCCTGGTTCCGGCAACGGAGATGGACCGTGTGTGGCGCTATGGAGCGATGTCGGACGCTCTTTCGCTGGACAGGCTGAAAGGCGATGCATGGCGGGTGCGCCGCGAGAAGATCGAAACCGAGATCGCGGAAACCGCCAAGCACCTGATCGGCCTCGTCGATGATCGCAAGGCAAGAAAGCTGGAGTCTCTCGTCCCGCCAAGCCGCGACTACGAGCGCTTCGTTGCCCGCTTTCCGTTCTCCGAGACCGCCGACCAGATCAACGCCATCGAGGCGGTTCTCGAAGATCTTTCGTCGGGCCGAGCGATGGACCGCTTGATCTGCGGCGATGTCGGGTTCGGCAAGACGGAAATCGCTCTGCGTGCCGCCGCCGCAGTTGCGCTGTCGGGTAAGCAGGTGGCCGTCGTCGCTCCGACGACCGTCCTGGCGCGCCAGCACGTGCGGAGTTTCGAGAGGCGTTTCGCAGGTCTGGGTATCGAGATCGCGCATCTCTCCCGTCTCGTGTCGCCGGCCGACGCGCGGGCGGTGAAGAAGGGATTGGCCGATGGATCGATCCGCATCGTCATCGGGACCCATGCGCTCGCCGCGAAAGGCGTGGCGTTCAAGGATCTCGGGCTCGTCGTCATCGACGAGGAGCAGCGGTTCGGCACGGCGCACAAGAACAAGCTCAGAGAATTATCGGCGCAAGCTCATGTGCTGACGCTGACCGCGACGCCCATTCCCCGGACCATGCAATCCGCGCTGGTCGGATTGCAGGAGCTGAGCATCATCGCGACGCCGCCGGCGCGCCGCCAGCCGATCCGCACGTTCCTGACGCCTTTCGATCCTGCCAGCGTGCGCGATGCGCTCATGCGCGAGCGGCGTCGGCGGGGCCAGAGCTTCGTCGTCTGCTCCCGGGTCGAGGATATCGAGCCGATGCGCGAGCGACTGGCAAAGCTCGTCCCGGAGCTGGACCTCATGGTAGCTCACGGGCAGATGCCGCCCGCCGAGACGGATGATGTGATGGTGCGCTTCGCCGACGGCGAAGGCGACGTGCTTCTCGCCACCAACATCATCGAGAGCGGGCTCGACGTTCCCCGCGCCAACACCATGCTGGTGTGGCGCGCGGATCGCTTCGGCATGGCGCAGTTGCATCAGCTCCGTGGGCGCGTCGGACGAGGACGCGTGCGGGGAACGGCCTATTTGCTGACGGAGCCGGGTCAGGATCTTCCGAAAGCGACGGAAAAGCGCTTGCGGACTCTGACGGCCCTCGACAGGCTGGGAGCGGGTTTCGCGATCAGCGCCCAGGATCTCGATCAGCGTGGGGCGGGAGCGCTGCTCGGCGAGGAGCAGGCCGGCCACGTCAAGCTGATTGGAACCGACCTTTACCAGCATATGCTCGCGCGTGCCCTGCGCGGCGAGAGCCTTGACGACAACTGGACGCCCGAACTCAATATCGGCCTGTCCGGCGCCATTCCGGACGCTTACGTGAACGAGCCCGAGATGCGGATCAATCTCCATGCCCGCATCGCCCGGTTCGAACCGTCCGAGAGTATCGATGAACTGGAAGCGGAGATCGAGGATCGCTTCGGCGCCATTCCCGAGTCGGTGCAGAACCTTTTGAAGCTTGCGCATCTGCGCCAGCTGTGCCGGCACTTAGGGATCGCCCGCATCGATGCAGGGCCGCAGGCCATCGCCCTGACTTTCCGGCCCGGCTCGGCGGAGACGCTCTCTCTGCAGGCGAAGATCGACGCCTCGCAGGGAGCGCTGCATTGGAACAAGGAGCGCCTGGTCTGCGCGACCTCGAGCGAGCAGGCCGATGAACGTCATGAGGCAGTCATCGCGCTGCTGGATACGCTGTCGCGATGAGCCGGGCTTGGACCAGCCGCTATCGCCCGTGTGCCGTGAACTGATTTGGCCTACAGAACTTGACACTGATGACAATGTTGATCGTGAGGAGCCTATGACGTCCGAGGAAATCCAGGAGCTGAACGCCGCACGCGAAAGCCTCGTGAAACGGCGCAGGGAGATGACGCGGCAGATTTCCGAGGCTCCGCTGCCTTCCGTTGATCTGGCCGAGGAGCTTACGAAGATCCTCGTCGCCATCGAAGCCTTGGACCGGGCGCTCAACGAGGCTGGCCATCCCTACATGAGCCAGGGCGTCGTCGAGCAGCTGACAAGGGACAGCTGACCTCTCCGCCCATGCGGAGGCGCGGGCTCCTGATTCAAGCCGATAGATTTCAGGCTTCCGCCGACAGCTCCACGAGCATATCCACGAGCGGATCGCTCGGATGCGCCAGACCGGCGATGACGTCGAAGTGATGCGCTCCCGGTACCTCGTGGTAGCGGGTCGCGACGCCGCCCTGTCCCCATCGCTCGACGATGGCGCGGGACTGGCGCAGGAACTCGCTGCTCTCCGCCCCGCCCACGACGGCGATGAGGCGTCCGCTCCCGGGAGGAGCCCACTCCAGAGGGCTCAGGGCGTGCGCCTCCTCGACGGTGAGGCCGAGAGCCTTGTTGATCGAGGTCGGGACCAGCGGCGGCAGGTCGAACAGGCCGGAGATCGGCATGGCGGCGCGGACAGGCCTTCGCAGGGCATCGGGCCGGGCCATGAGGCACGCGGTCAGATGCCCGCCGGCCGAATGGCCGCTCACGACGAGGGGGCGGCCCAGGCGCTCGATGACGAAATTGGCCGCGGCCTCGATCTCGGACACGATGTCAGCCAGCGTGGCGGCGGGCGCGAGCGTATAGCTCGGGATCGCCACCGTCAGCCCGCGCTCGTTGGCGCCACGCGCCAGATGGCTCGACGTGGACTTGTCGAGTGACTGCCAATAGCCGCCGTGGATGAACAGCATCACCGGGCCGTCGGCATCGCCGTCCTGCGGGTAGAAAAGATCGAGCCGATTTCGTTCGCCCCGGCCGTAGGCGAGATCCAGTTTGCAGTTCGCGCTGGCGCGATAGGCGGCGGAATCCCGCTGCCAGCCTGCGATATGGACCGGGTGGTCGGGTACGCGCGCCCGGTTGTTGTACTCGGCCTCCAGGTCGAGGTCTTCTGCGCCCATCGCGGTTGTCCTTAAACGTGGAGGTAGCGGTCCTTGAGGCTCGTGTCGCTCATGAGCTCATCGCTCGTTCCCGTCCAGACCGAGCGCCCCTTCTCGATGATCACGTGCCGGTCGGCGAAGCTCGCCAGCGCGCCGATGTTCTTGTCGATCACGAGAATCGACTGGCGCTCGCCCTTGAGGCGCTTGAGGCAGGTCCAGATCTCCGCGCGGATCAGCGGCGCCAGCCCTTCCGTGGCCTCGTCGAGGATGAGCAGCTTTGGATTGGTCATGAGCGCCCGGCCGACGGCCAGCATCTGCTGCTCGCCGCCGGAGAGCTGCGTGCCCAGGTTGCTGCGGCGCTCCTTGAGGCGCGGGAACAGGTCGTAGACCGCATCGAGCGTCCAGCGGCCGGAGCCGGTCCGGTTCGACGCTGTGGCGACGAGGTTCTCCTCCACGGTGAGCGTCGGGAAGATCTGCCGGCCTTCTGGCACGAGGCCGATCCCGGTCTTCGCGATGCGATAGGGCGCAAGCCCCGTGACGGCCGCGCCGTCGAAGCGCACCTCGCCGCCGCGTGGGCGCAGCAGGCCCATGATGGACCGGATGGTGGTCGTCTTGCCCATGCCGTTGCGGCCGATAAGCGTCACCACCTCGCCGGCATTGACCTCGAGCGAGACGTCGAAGAGCACCTGCGCGGCGCCGTAGGATGCCTGGAGCTGTCGGACGGAGAGCATCAGACCATCTCCTCTTCGCCGAGATAGGCGGCGCGGACCTCGGGGTTCTCCCGGATGCGTGCAGGCGTGTCGGTGGCGATCACGCGCCCGTAGACGAGCACGGAGACGCGGTCGGCGAGGGAGAACACCGCATCCATGTCGTGCTCGATCAGCACGATGGTGAGGCGCTCCTTGAGGCGCCGCAGGGTCTCGACGACGCGCTGGGATTCCTCATGGCCGGTGCCTGCCAGCGGTTCGTCGAGCAGCAGCAGCCTGGGCGCTGTCGCAAGTCCGATGGCGAGTTCGAGCTGGCGCTTCTCGCCATGGGACAACAGGCCCGCCGGGACATGCGCGCGCGCCGCGAGGTTGACCTGCGCGAGGCATTCCATGGCGGGCTCGTTCAGGGCTTTCTCCTGCGAGGCCTGGCCGAAGAGGCGGAAGCTCGATCCCGAGCGCGCCTGGACGGCGAGCGCCACGTTCTCCAGGGCGGAGAAGCCCGGGAGGATCGAGGTGATCTGGAACGAGCGTGCCAAGCCGCGTCGGACCCGCTGCGGCATCGAGAGCTGCGTCACGTCCTCGCCGCCGAACAGGACGGATCCGGAATTCGACGCCAGGGTGCCGGAGATCTGGTGGATCAGCGTCGTCTTGCCCGCCCCGTTGGGGCCGATGATGGCGTGCAGCTCGCCCGGTCGCACGGACAGGCTGACGTCGTCGGTGACGACGAGGGCGCCATAGGCCTTGCGCAGGTTGCGCAGTTCGAGAAGCGGCTCAGCCATGGTGCGGCCTCCGCAGCAGGCCCATGATGCCGCCTCTGACGAAAAGGACGATCAGGATGAGAAGGGGACCGAACACCATCTTCCAGTTCTCGGCGAGGTGGGACCGGGCTTCCTCGCTCAGGAAGAAGCTCAAGGAATGCAGGATCTCCGGCAGGAACTCCTCCAGCAGCAGGAAGGCGGCAGCGCCGATGACGGCGCCATGCAGGGAGCCGAGCCCGCCGAGCACGACCATGAAGATCAGCTCGCCGGAGCGCTGCCATGTCATGAAGGCCGGGCTGACGAATTCCGCCTGGTTCGCCAGCAGGCAACCGGCGAGCCCCGCCAGCATGCCGCTGAGCACATAGGCGGCGAGCTGAAACCGGAAGGGCTGGAAGCCGATCGCCTCCATGCGGATGGAGTTCTCCCGCGTGCCGCGCAGCACGCGCCCGAACCGGGAGGCGACGACGGAGCGCGAGAACGCATAGGCCCCGAGAAGGCAGAGAAGGCAGACCCAGTAGAAGGTGAAGTCGTTCTTCAGGACGCCGGTTCCGGCCAGGAGGCTGCGCGACGACAGGGTCATGCCGTCGTCGCCGCCATAGGCCGCGAGCGACGTGGCGAGGAAGTACAGCATCTGCCCGAAGGCCAGGGTGATCATGATGAAGTAGACACCCTTGGTCCGCAGCGAGATCGCCCCCGTGACCAGTGCGAAGAGCGCCGAGGCGGCGAGCGCCACGGGAATCTGCACGAGGGCGTCCTCGATGCCGTGGCTCGCCAGGATGCCGACCGCATAGCCCCCGAGTCCCAGGAAGGCCGCGTGACCGAAGCTCACGAGCGCCCCGTAGCCGAGGATGAGATCGAGCGCCATGGCGGCGATGCCGAAGATCATCACCCGCGTCAGCAGGGACAGGACATAGCCCTCGGCACCCGAATAGGCCGCGAGGAGCGGAGCCGCCGCGAAGGCCGCGAAGAGAACGATGGGGACGATCTCGAACCGTGTGGAGAGCGATGGCATGGGGGCGGAGGGCGTTTCAGCGATTTCGGTCATGTCGCACCCTAGCGCTTCACGGGGAACAGGCCGGAGGGGCGGAAGAACAGCACGGCGGCCATGAAGATGTAGATCAGCATCGGGGCGATGGCGCGGCCGGTCTGGCTCGCGGCGGCAGGGTCGAGAACGAGGCGCAGCAGGTTCGGCGCGAAGCTGCGCCCAACCGTGTCCACGAGGCCGATCAGGAGGGCGGCGAGGAACGCTCCGCGGATCGATCCGATGCCGCCGATCACGATCACCACGAAGGCGAGGATCAGAATGTTGTCGCCCATGCCCGGCTCGACGGACAGGATCGGCGCCACCATCGCGCCCGCGAAGCCCGCCAGCATGGCGCCGAAGCCGAACACGATCATGAACAGTCTCTGGATGTTGACGCCGAGTGCCGACACCATGGCGGCGTTGCTGGCGCCGGCGCGGACCAGCATGCCGACGCGCGTGTGGTTGACGAGCACATAGAGCAGGGCGGCGACCACGAGCCCCGCCGCGATGATCGCGAGGCGATAGACGGGATAGAGGAGACCGCTTGCGATCTCCACGGAACCCGACAGGAGGTCGGGGACGGGAACGCTGAGGGGAGCCGCGCCCCAGACGAACTTGACGCCCTGGTTCAGGAACAGGATTACGCCGAACGTGGCGAGCACCTGGTCCAGGTGATCGCGGTCGTAGAGATGCCGGAAGACCAGCACTTCGAGCAGGAGGCCGAAGGCCAGCGCGGAGGGCAGGGCGAGCAGAAGCGCCCAACCGAAGCTGCCCGTCCAGGCGCTGAACGCTGCCACTAGATAGGCGCCGACCATATACTGCACGCCGTGGGCGAGATTGATGAAGTCCATCACCCCGAACACCAGCGTGAGCCCGGCGGCGATGAGAAAAAGGATGAGGCCGAACTGAAGGCCGTTCAGAGCCTGGACGAAGAGGAGTGTTGCGTTCATCGGCACGTCACTGGCAGCAGGCCTGCTCGGGCGCCCTCGTGTGAAAGCACCATGATGATGGCGTCAAGAAAAAGGATCGATCTGCCTGGTCTGGCAGATCGATCCCTATGCGGAGCGCCTTAGTTCGTGGCGGTGCATTCCTTGGCATAGGCGTCGGCGTAATCGTCGAACACCTTCTCGACGATCTCCGTCTCCAGCTTGCCGTCGGCGCGCTTGGCCGCCTTCACGAGGTAGAAGTCCTGGATCGGGAAGCCGTTGGCGCCGAACTTGAAGTCGCCGCGGAGCGACTTGAAGTCCGCTTTCTTGATGGCGGCGCGCAGGGCTTCCTTGTCGTCGGTCTTGCCGCCGGTCGCCTTGAGCGCCGAGTCGATCAGCAGGGCCGCGTCGTAGGAATGCATGGCATAGGAGGCGGGCACGGTGTTATAGGCCGCCTCGTAGGCCGCGACGAACTTCTTGTTCGCCGGATTGTCCATGTTCGGAGCCCAGTTCGAGCCGCTGAGCATACCGATGGCGGCATCCTGCTGCGCGGGCAAGTTCGTCTCGTCGACTGTGAAGGCGGAGAGGAACGGAATGCGGTCGGCAAGGCCGGCGGCGCGGTACTGCTTGACGAGGTTCACGCCCATGCCGCCCGGCATGAAGGTGAAGATCGCATCCGGCTGCATGGAGGCGATCTTCGCCAGCTCGGACTGGAAGTCGAGCGTGTTGAGCGGGATGTAGGATTCCTCGACGATCTCACCCTTGTAGTGGCGCTTGAACCCGGCGAGCGCGTCCTTGCCGGCCTGGTAGTTCGGCGCCAGCAGATAGACCTTCTTGTAGCCGCGGTCCTGCGCGACCTTGCCGAGAACCTCGTGGTTCTGGTCGTTCTGGTAGGAGGTGGCGAAGAAATAGGGGCTGCAGCTCTTGCCCGCGAGGTTCGACGGGCCGGCATTCACGCTGATGTAGAAGGTCTTGGCGTCGACGATGGGCTTCTGCGTGGCGACCGCCACGTTGGAGAAGATCGGGCCGACGACGAAATCGACCTTGTCGCGCTCGAGCAGGCCCTTCACCTTCGTCACCGCCACGTCGGGCTTCAGCTCGTCGTCGACGACGATGACTTCCACATCCCGTCCGCCGAGCTTGCCACCGAGATCCTTCACGGCGAGCTGGAAGCCGTCGCGGGCATGCTGGCCGAGCACGGCCGACGGGCCGGAGAGGGTCAGCAGCAGCCCGACCTTCAGCTTCTCCTGCGCCATGGCCGGAGCCGCGGCCAGGCCGACGGCCGCTGCAAGGCCAAGGGTTTTGATCGTCACCTTCATCATAGTCTCCCGAGTGGCTGTTCCCTGCGCACATTGGCTGTGCTGCATGATTGTTTCCGGCGGGACGTGCGACGCCTCGACGGACAAGTCGGCGATACTCTGCCGTAAAACCTTTCGGCCGAACACTCCCTTTGTCGGAGCTTTGTCACCGGCATCCCCAGTCTTTGCCCAATCTTTGGGATTGCCAAGGATTATTTTAAGATTAAAATATTTTTCCGGTTCTTCAAGCGGATTGTTTCGCAGAGGAAGGCAGGCGAAATGACGAGCGCGTGATGGGCGGCGACGGGCAGCGATACGGGGTTCGCCATGGCGCGGCCTCCGATGACCTGCTCCCGAACCGGCCAAGGCGACAGCGCTCCGTTCTCCTGACGCACAATAAAACAGAGGAGCGGACGATGGCGGACACGGCGCATGTGGATACCTTTGCGAGGGACAATCTTCCGCCTCGGGACCAATGGCCGACATTCAAGTTCACCCGTCCCGAGCTTCAGTATCCCGACCGGCTCAACTGCGCCGTGGCCTTCCTCGACCGCTGGGTCGACGAGGGGAGGGGCGAAGAGCCCTGCATCATCAGCCCTACGGAGACGCTGACTTATCGCGCCCTCCAGGAGCGGGTGAACCGCATCTGCAACGTGCTGGTCCACAAGCTCGGCTTCGTGCCGGGCAACCGCGTCCTGCTGCGCTCGGCCAACAATCCCATGATGGTGGCCGCCTATCTGGCGGTCCTCAAGGCCGGCGGCGTCGTCGTTGCCACCATGCCGCTGCTGCGCGCCAAGGAGATCGCCTATCCGTTGAACAAGGCGCAGATCACCGTCGCGCTGTGCGACCACCGTCTCGCGGACGAGATGGAGAGGGCGAGGGCGATGGCGGTCGGGCTGCAGCATGTGGTCTATTGGGGATCGGGCAAGCCCGACAGCCTCGAGGCGCTGATCGCCGAGGCGTCGCCGGAATTTGCTGCCGTCGATACGGCGGCCGACGATGTCTGCCTGATCGGCTTCACCTCCGGCACGACCGGCGAGCCCAAGGGCACCATGCATTTCCACCGGGACATGCTGGCGATCTGCGACGGCTATGGGCGGAACGTGCTGCGGCCCGAGCCGAGCGACCGCTTCATCGGTTCGCCGCCGCTCGCTTTCACGTTCGGTCTCGGCGGAATTGTGCTATTCCCCATGCGCGTCGGCGCTTCGACCGTGCTACTGGAGAAGGCCGGGCCCGACGATCTCTTGCCCGCCATCATGCAGTACAGGGCGACCATCTGCTTCACGGCGCCCACCGCCTACCGGGCGATGCTGTCGAAGCTCGAAGGCTATGACATCTCGTCCCTGCGCAAATGCGTCTCGGCCGGCGAGCCG